>NZ_JBICXW010000003.1:0-445192 GCF_043200475.1 Kitasatospora sp. NPDC048407
CGCCCGGTTACATTCCGAACCCGGAAGCTAAGCCTCACAGCGCCGATGGTACTGCAGGGGGGACCCTGTGGGAGAGTAG
Source organism: Kitasatospora sp. NPDC048407 (assembly GCF_043200475.1). Classification (NCBI taxonomy): domain Bacteria; kingdom Bacillati; phylum Actinomycetota; class Actinomycetes; order Kitasatosporales; family Streptomycetaceae; genus Kitasatospora; species Kitasatospora sp. NPDC048407. The sequence goes on from NZ_JBICXW010000003.1 coordinate 80, forward strand.
GACGCCGCCGAACAATCATTCAGGGAAAGCCCCCCGCCTTCTGGCGGGGGGCTTTTTCGCGTTTCCAGAGAATTCCCGACGCCGCCCGGCCCGGACCGCCCCACCGGCCCGGACCGCCCCACCGGCCCGGGCCGGCACGCCTCAGAGGTGCGAGCCGCCGGTCGCGTCGATGGTCTGGCCGGTGATCCAGCGGGAGTCGGGGGTGGCCAGGAAGGCGACGATGTCGGCGATGTCGTCGGGCTGGCCGATGCGGCCGAGCGCGGAGAGGGAAGACGCGTGGGCCTGGGCGGCGGGGTTGTCGCGGAGCCAGAAGGCATTGACGTCGGTGTCGATGATGCCGGGCCGGACCGAGTTGGCCGTGATGCCGCGGGGGCCGAGCTGGGCGGCGAGGTTGAGGGTGAAGTTGTCGAGGGCGCCCTTGGTGGCGTTGTAGGCGATGATCTCGGGCATGGCGATACGGGCGACGCCGCTGGAGATGTTGATGATGCGGCCGCCGTCGCGGAGCCGGGGCAGGGCCTGCTGGGTGATGAAGAACGGGGCGCGGACGTTGACCGCGAAGACCTCGTCGAACTCGTCCTCGGTGAGCTCGGGGAGCGCGGAACTGCGGCCTATACCGGCGTTGTTGATCAGGATGTCGAGCCCGCCGTCGGGGGTGTACTCGCGGCCGGCCCGGTCGAAGGCTTCCCAGAGGCGGGCGGCGTCGCCGTGGCTGCCGAGGGGTGCGTGGACCAGGAAGGCCCGGCCGCCGTTGGCGCGGATCTTCTCCAGGACGGTGGTGGCGGCGTCGTGGTCGCGGGCGTAGCCGATGGCGACGGTGGCTCCGTCCTGGGCGAGGCGTTCGGCGATGCCGCGGCCGATGCCGCGGGAGGCGCCGGTGACCAGGGCGATCTTGCCGTCAAGTGCGCGAGCAGACATGGTGGTTGACCCATCCCTCATTTGTTGAGTGACCGTTCAAGAAGGACCGTAGCACGGCCCGGCACACTTTTTGAGTGATCGCTCTAAAATGGATGGCATGACGACGAGTGCAGGTGCGAGACGCGGCCGCCCGCCGGCCTTCGACCGGGCGGCGGTGCTGGCGGCGGCGACCAGGCTGTTCTGGGAGCGGGGCTACCAGGCCACCTCGGTGGGGGAGTTGACCGGGGCGATGGGGATCAAGCCGGGCAGCCTGTATGCGGCGTTCGGCGACAAGGAGTCGCTGTTCCGCGAGGTGGTGCGGGCGTACCAGCAGTCCCCGGCGGGGGAGTTCGTGGGGCTGGCGTTCGCCGAGGAGCCGACCGTCCGGGCGGCGTTCGCCCGGATCCTGCGGGAGGCGGCGCGGGTCTACTCGGATCCGGAGCACCCGGCGGGCTGCCTGGTGATCAGCGCGGCCACCAACGTGGCCGCCCAGGACGACGAGGTGGCGGTGTTCCTCCGGGAGCTGCGGGCCGCGAACCTGGCGGCGTTCGAGGAGCGGCTGTCCTCCGCGCAACGGCTCGGCGAGCTCCCGCCCGGCGCGGAACCGGCCGCGCTGGCACGGTACTTCGGCGCGGTGCTGCAGGGGATGTCGCAGCGCTCCCGGGACGGCGCGGACACGGCGGAGCTGGCGGCGACGGCCGAACTGGCCATGGCGGCCTGGCCCGTTGTGGGCGCAGGCAGTATCGCCTCCTGAAAGCGGGCCGGAGGACGTACGCTCGGCAGTATGCAGACTGCTGAGAACACGTCAGGCGGCGGCCGGGTCGAACGCGTCGAGGTGCTGACGGCGGAACAGGCCGAGGCGGTACGGGAGTTGCTGGCGGAGGCGGCCCGGACGGACGGCCGGGAGGCGGTCTCGGAGGCGGGCCGACTGCGCATTCGCCCCGACAGCCCCCGCCCGGGCGTGCGGCACCTGGTGCAGCTGGCGGACGACCGGGTCACGGGGTACGCCCAGCTCGAGGGCGAGCGTCCGGGGACGGTCGAGCTGACGGTGGCCCCGGCCGACCGCGGCCGGGGCCTGGGCGGATCGCTGGTGGACGCGGTGCTGAACGGGGCGGACGGCGAGCTGAACTTCTGGGCGCACGGCGGCCTGCCCTCGGCCCGGCACCTGGCCGAGGCCCACGGGGCGGTGCTGGTGCGGGAGTTGCGGCAGATGCGGCGCACCTCCGAGGCCCCGGAGCCGGTGCCGCTGCCGGCCGGCGTCGAGCTGCGGACGTTCGAGCCGGGCCGCGACGAGCAGGCCTGGCTGGCGCTGAACGCGCTGGCGTTCGCCCACCACCCCGAGCAGGGCTCGTGGACGGAACAGGACCTGGCCGAGCGGATGGCCGAGCCGTGGTTCGACCCGAAGGGCTTCTTCCTGGCGGAGCGCGACGGCCGGCTGGTCGGCTACCACTGGACGAAGATCCAGCCGGACGGCCTGGGCGAGGTGTACGTGGTGGGCGTGGACCCGGCGGAGCAGGGCGGCGGCCTGGGCAAGGCGCTGACCGCGGCCGGCCTGCGGCACCTGATCCTGGAGCGCGGGGTGCCGACCGTGATGCTGTACGTGGACGCGGACAACGCTGCGGCCGTCCGGGTGTACGAGCGGCTGGGCTTCGCCGTCCACGAGGTGGACCTGATGTACCGCTGGGAGCCGTCCGCAGGCCGCTGAGCCGGTCGGGCTCGGGGCGGGTACCGGGCGGACGGAGCCGTCCGGTAACTGCCACAGGGGTGACGGACTCAGCTTTCCTCCCGGCCATGCGGTGTTTACCGTGGATTCAATTGGCGCCGCGAAGATCACAGAATGTCGTCCGTATTGCCCCGTCCGCGTCACCGCTCCACCCGCCGTCCGGCCGGGCCGGTTCCGGCTGCGCCGGGTGGGTGGCCGTGGGTCGACGAGGACGAGCAGCGAGCGGAGGCGTGTCCTTCGTCCCGCCGGGACCGTGTCCTGCAGGAGGAGCTGGAACAGATGAGCATCCCGCGCCCCGTCTCCGATTCGGCAGCGGCCGAGTCCAGCACCGAGCAGAAGCCGACCGCCCGGTCCGGCGCTAAGGCCGGGCCCGCGAAGGCCGGGCCCAGGTCCGGCGGCAGGTCCGCGGCCAAGGACCCGGCCGGTGGTCCGGTGAAGCCGTCGAAGCCCCGGGCCGCGGCGCGCGCCAAGGCCGAGCCGCCGGCGCCGGCCGAGCCGCTCCGGGCGACCACCGCACTGCCGGCGGCCTTCCTGGCGGGCAGCGCGGGCGGCGTGGGCGGCGTGGGCAGCACGGGCAGCACAGCCGTCGCGAGCAGCGCGGACGGGCGCGGCGCCGAGGAGGCGGAGCTGCCGCAGGGCCGGTTCCTGGACCGTGAGCGCAGCTGGCTGGCGTTCAACGAGCGGGTGCTGGAGCTCGCCGAGGACCCGAACATCCCGCTGCTGGAGCGGACCAAGTTCCTGGCGATCTTCGCGTCCAACCTGGACGAGTTCTTCATGGTGCGGGTGGCCGGCCTGAAGCGCCGGATCGCCACCGGGGTCGCCCAGCGGTCGGCGTCGGGGCTGCAGCCGCGCGAGGTGCTGGACCAGATCTGGCGCCGCTCCCGCGAACTGATGGCCCGCCACGCGGCGACGTTCCAGCAGGAGGTGCTGCCGGACCTCGCGGCCGAGGGCATCGAGCTGGTGCGCTGGCCGGACCTGGCGGAGACCGAGCAGTCCCGCCTGCACACGCTGTTCCGGCAGCAGATCTTCCCGGTCCTGACGCCGCTGGCGGTGGATCCGGCGCACCCGTTCCCGTACATATCGGGGCTGTCGCTGAACCTGGCGGTGGTGGTGCGCAACCCGGTGACGGGCCACAAGCACTTCGCCCGGGTGAAGGTGCCGCAGCTGCTGTCGCGCTTCCTGGAGGCCTCGCCGCAGCGGTACGTGCCGCTCGAGGACGTGATGGGCGCGCACCTGGAGGAGCTGTTCCCGGGGATGGAGGTGCTCGCCCACCACGCGTTCCGGGTCACCCGCAACGAGGACCTGGAGGTGGAGGAGGACGACACCGAGAACATCCTGAAGGCGCTGGAGAAGGAGCTGATGCGGCGCCGCTTCGGGCCGCCGGTGCGCCTGGAGGTCGAGGAGTCCATCGACCCGTACATCCTGGACCTGCTGGTGCGGGAGCTGAACATCACCGAGGCGGAGGTCTTCCCGCTGCCCGGCCCGCTCGACCTGACCGGCCTGTTCGGCATCGCCGACCTGGACCGCCCGGAGCTGCGGTACCCGAAGTTCGTGGCGGGCACCGCGCGCGGCCTGATCGACGTCGAGTCGGCCTCGCAGCCGGACATCTTCGCCGCGATGCGCGAGCGCGACGTGCTGCTGCACCACCCGTACGACTCGTTCTCCACCTCCGTGCAGGCGTTCCTGGAGCAGGCCGCCGCCGACCCGCACGTGCTGGCGATCAAGCAGACGCTGTACCGCACCTCCGGCGACTCGCCGATCGTGGACGCGCTGATAGACGCCGCGGAGTCCGGCAAGCAGGTGCTGGTCCTGGTGGAGATCAAGGCGCGCTTCGACGAGCAGGCCAACATCAAGTGGGCCCGCAAGCTGGAAGAGGCCGGCTGCCACGTGGTGTACGGCCTGATCGGGCTGAAGACGCACTGCAAGCTGTCGCTGGTGGTCCGCCAGGAGGGCGAGACGCTCCGCCGGTACTCGCACGTCGGCACCGGCAACTACCACCCGAAGACCGCCCGGCTGTACGAGGACCTCGGGCTGCTGACCTCCGACCCGCAGGTCGGCGCGGACCTCTCCGACCTGTTCAACCGGCTGTCCGGCTACTCGCGCCGCGAGTCGTACCGGCGGCTGCTGACCGCGCCGCGCGGGCTCCGCGACGGCCTGGTCGCCAGGATCAACGGCGAGATCGCGCACCACCGGGCCGGCCGGCCCGCCTCCGTCAAGATGAAGGTCAACTCGATCGTCGACGAGGTGGTCATCGACGCCCTGTACCGGGCCTCGCAGGCCGGCGTGCCGGTGGACGTGTGGGTGCGCGGCATCTGCGCGATCCGGCCGGGCGTGCCCGGGCTGAGCGAGAACGTCCGGGTGCGGTCCATCCTCGGCCGGTTCCTGGAGCACTCCCGGGTGTTCGTGTTCGGCAACGGCGGCGACCCCGAGGTGTGGATCGGCAGCGCCGACATGATGCACCGCAACCTCGACCGCCGGATCGAGGCACTGGTCCGGGTCACCGACCCGGCCCACCGGGCCGAACTGAACGGGCTGCTGGACCTCGGCGTCTCCGACGAGACCGACTCCTGGCACCTCGGCCAGGACGGCAGCTGGATCCGCCACGCGCAGGACGCCGAGGGCCGCCCACTGCGGCACGTCCAGGACCTGCTGATCGACTCACGCCGCCGCAACCGCGGCTCCGCCGCCGCACGCTGAGCGGCACCCCGCCCGCGCCGGGAGCCCTCCCGGCGCGGGCGGCATGCAGCCCCGGGGCAGGCCCGGGGACGGAATCGGGGAGAGCCACAGCCATGACCGATGCGCCGACGACGGCCCCGGTGGCGCGCGCCGCGACCGCCGGGGAGGTCCTTGCCGGCTACCTGACCGCACAGGCGGGCGTGTTCCTGCGCGCCCTGCCGCAGGCGGTCGGCGAGGCGGGCTCCAGACCGGGTGCGCTCCCGGCGTCGGCACAGGCCGCGGACGACCTGCTGCGCGCGGTGCGCCGGATCGGCGGGGCACTGCACACCTTCGGGCCTGCCTTCGACCCGGTGTGGGCGCAGGAGTCACGGACCGAACTGCGCTGGCTGATCGACCTGCTCACCCAGGAACCCGGCTACCGGCGCCGCTCCGACCGGCTGCTCGGCGCCGTCGACTCGCTGGCCGACACCGCCCCTGACGGGGCCGGCATGCTGGCCGGCCACCCGGGCGCGCCGAAAGCCCGGGCGCTGCTGGAACGCCAGCTGACGCTGGCCCGGACCCGTTCGCACACCGCGCTGCTGCAGGAGCTGCGCTCGGCCCGGCTGCACGCGCTGGCCGACCGGATGACGCTGCTGGCCGGCGAACTGCCGCTGGCGCCGGAGGCCGCCGCCGAGCCGGCGGTGGCGCTGCTGCCGCGGACGGCGGCGGCGCTGGCGGCGCTGGTGGCGGCGGCCGAGCGGCTGCCCTGGCAGCGTTCCGCGCAGGCGTACGCCGGTGCGGGCCTGCACCGGCTCGGTGCGGCCCCGGCGGACACGGTGCCGGTACCGCGCGGCGCCGGAGACACCGCGGACGTGGCGCTGGCGGCGGACGACGCGCCGTGGCTGCGGGCCCGGATCCTGGTGAAGCGGGCCCGGTACGCGCTGGAGGTGTGCAGCGCGCCGGACGGCGAACTGCTTGAGCTGGACCGGGTGCTGGGCCACCACCAGGACGCCTCGGACGCGGCGGCCACGGTCGCCGCGGCCGCCCGCACGCCGCGGATCACCCCGGCGACGGCATACGTGCTGGGTGTGGTGCACGCCGATCAGCGGCTGGACGTGGAGGCCGCCCGGTACGCTTTCGGGCGCCAGTGGCCGGCGTTGGCGCCCGGGCTGGCCGGCCCGGCAGCGGTGGCGTCGGACTGAACCCTGGATCCCCGACCCGGATGGACCGCGTGCCGCAGCTCCCAGATCACCCGTCCCCGTCCGACCGCGCCCACCCCCGGGCGGGCGGTGCCCGCACCGACCGCCGCCCGGCGGCCGGTGCGCGGTCGACGGTGCTGGCGGCGGGCGCGGTGCTGTGGGTGCCCGGGCCGCTGCGCAAGGACGGCAGCCGCAAGAAGCCGCGGGTGGCGCTGGTGCACCGGCCCAAGTACGACGACTGGAGCCTGCCGAAGGGGAAGCTCGACCCCGGCGAGGGCTGGCGGACGGCGGCGCTGCGCGAGGTGTGGGAGGAGACCGGGATGCGCTGCGTGCTGGGCCTGGAGCTGCCCACCCAGCACTACCTGGTGCAGGGCCGCCCGAAGGAGGTCCGGTACTGGGCCGCGGTGCCGACCGGCGGGGCGTTCCGGCCCAACCGGGAGGTGGACCGGCTGGAGTGGCTGCCGCCGCGGCGGGCCAAGGAACGGCTGACCCACCCCCGCGACCGGGTGCTGATCGACGCGCTGCTGGAGCTGTTGCTCGGCTGAGCGCCCCGGCCTGTTCCGTACGGCCGGGACGGGTGATCTGCCCGCGCCCGACCTGTGACGCAACCGTTACTACTGGCCAAGGTTTCCTGACATCCGTCCGAGGTTCACTCCCCGTTCATTTGTGACGGGCTGACGCGTCACCTGTCCTGCCTAACTTCGGGGTTACCGGAGGGCCGGAAGGGCCCCGGACCACAGCAAATCCGGTCACCCGTGGACCGGTATTGCCTCAGAAAGGGACACCCTGTGAACCTGCGGAACGGCCGCTCCAAGGCCCTCGCCATCGGTGCCGTCGCGCTCGTCTCCACGCTGTCGCTGTCGGCCTGCGGCACGGACGACAACTCCAAGCCCAGCGCGAACGGCTCGTCCGCCGGCGGGGCCCCGGCCGCCAAGATCGCCTGCTCCGACAAGGGCGGCCAGCTGCTGGCGGCCGGTTCGACCGCGCAGACCCCGGCGATCGAGGTCTGGAAGGCCGCCTACGGCGCCGCCTGCTCCAGCACCAGCCTGACCTACAGCGGCGGCGGCTCCGGCGCGGGTGTCACCCAGTTCAACCAGGGCAAGATCGCTTTCGCGGGCTCCGACGGTGCCCTCAAGGCGGCCGAGATCGACGCCTCGAAGCAGGTCTGCACCGGCGGCCAGGGCATCGACCTGCCGATGGTCGGCGGCCTGATCTCGATCGTCTTCAACGTCGAGGGTGTCGACAAGCTGACCCTGGACGCCCCGACCCTGGCGAAGATCTTCGACTCGCAGATCACCAAGTGGAACGCCCCGGAGATCGCCGCCCTGAACCCGGGCGTCAACCTCCCGGCCGCCGACATCCAGGCGATCCACCGCTCGGAGGACTCCGGCACCACCCAGAACCTGACCGCCTACCTGGCCAAGGCCGGCAACGGCGCCTGGAAGTACCCGGCCGCCAAGAGCTGGGCCGGCCAGGGCGGCCAGTCCGCGAACGGCTCCGCCGGCGTGGTGGCCCAGGTCAAGCAGGCCAAGAACTCGATCTCCTACGTCGAGCTGTCCTACGCCCAGACCAACAAGCTGAACAGCGCGTCCATCGCCACCGGCGCCTCCAAGCCGGTCGAGGCCAACGCCGCCAACGCCGCCACCACGCTGGCCAACGCCAAGATCACCGGCACCGGTGCGGACATGGCGCTGGACATCGACTACGCGACCAAGGCCGAGGGTGCCTACCCGCTGACCCTGGTCACCTACGAGATCGTCTGCGACAAGGGCAACAAGGCCGACACCCTGCCGGCCCTGAAGTCCTTCCTGAACTACACCGTCAGCGACGAGGGCCAGCAGGCCATCGGTGCGGTCGGCTACGTGCCGCTGCCGAAGGAGCTGGCCGGCAAGGTCAAGACCCAGATCGACGCCCTCGCCTGAGGCTGAGCGACGACCGGCCGGGCGGCCCCCGAAGGAGGGGGAGGGGCTGCCCGGCCGGCCGTGCGCCACGCGCACCACCTGTAACACCAGCACCACCCACCATCAGAACGTCCGGGGCACCGCCGCCAAGGTGCCGCCCTCCGCGGGGCAGCGCCGCCAGACCGGAGTAAACGATCATGACTTCTTCCTCCCCCGCCGACGCGCGGGGACGGACCCCACGACGCCGCGACAGCCGCCGCGGTGACGCCGTGTTCTTCAACCTCTCCCGCGGTGCGGGCATCCTGCTGCTGGTCATCATGGCCGCCATCGCAGGCTTCCTGGCCTACCGCTCGGCCCTCGCCCTGGGCAAGAACGAGGGCAACTTCCTCACCACCTTCGAGTGGACGCCGGACGCCGCGACGCCGGTGTTCGGCATCGCCGTGCTCGCCTTCGGCACCCTGGTCAGCGCGCTCATCGCGATGCTGATCGCGGTCCCGATCGCGGTCGGCATCGCGCTGTTCATCTCGCACTACGCGCCGCGCCGGATCGCCCAGCCGTTCGCCTACCTGGTGGACCTGCTGGCCGCCGTCCCGTCGATCGTCTACGGCCTGTGGGGCGTGCTGTTCCTGGTCCCGCACATGGACGGTCTGACCAGCTGGATGGACCAGTACCTCGGCTGGACGTACATCTTCGACCAGTCCAGCGCCGGCGTCCTGCCACGCAACCTGTTCACCGTCGGCATCCTGCTGGCGATCATGGTGCTGCCGATCATCACCGCGGTCACCCGCGAGGTGTTCCGGCAGGTCCCGCGGATGCACGAGGAGGCTGCGCTCGCGCTCGGCGCGACCCGCTGGGAGATGGTCCGCACCGCGGTGCTGCCGTTCGGCCGCCCCGGCATCATCTCCGCGTCCATGCTCGGCCTGGGCCGCGCGCTCGGCGAGACCATCGCGGTCGCCACCGTGCTGTCCACCAACAGCAAGCTGTCGCTGCACCTGCTCGACCCGGGCGGCGGCACCTTCGCGGAGAACATCGCGCTGAAGTTCAACGAGGCCCAGCCGCTCGGCCGGGACGCCCTGATGGCCTCCGGCCTCGTCCTGTTCGTGATCACGCTGCTGGTGAACGGTGCCGCCCGCGTCATCATCGCCCGCCGCAAGGAGTACTCGGGGGCCGCCGCGTGAGTACCGTCTCGACCGTCACCGACGCCACCGTTCCGCAGCTCAGCCACCGGCTGACCGCGGCCCGGCTGCCCCGCTGGGCACCGGCCGGCATCGCCGCGGCCTCGATCGCCGTCGGCTGCGGCCTCGGCGCCGTCGCCGGCCTCAAGAGCCACCTGCAGTGGGGCCTGATCTCCGCCCTGCTCTTCCTGGTCGCCAGCTACGCCGTCTCCGCCTCGGTGGAGGGCCGCCGGCAGGCCAAGGACCGCTTCGCCACCTCGCTGGTGTGGGTCGCCTTCATCTGCGCCGTGGTGCCGCTGGTCGCGCTGACCTTCTACACCGTGCAGCAGGGCATCGGGGCGATCAGCCCCGAGTTCCTCAGCCACTCGATGAAGGGCGTCGTCGCCACCCTCAGCCCGGACGGCGGCATCTACCACGCCATCATCGGCACCGTCGAGCAGGTCCTGCTGGCCACCCTGATCGCCGCGCCGATCGGTCTGCTCACCGCCGTCTACCTGGTGGAGTACGGCCGCGGCCGGCTCGCCAAGGCGGTCACCTTCTTCGTCGACGTGATGACGGGCATCCCGTCGGTCGTCGCCGGTCTGTTCATCCTCTCGCTCTGGAACATCCTCCTCGGCTTCCAGTACTCGGGCTTCTCCGGCAGCCTCGCGCTGGCGATCCTGATGATGCCGGTCGTGGTCCGCTCGACCGAGGAGATGCTCAAGCTCGTCCCGAACGAGCTCCGGGAAGCCTCGTACGCGCTCGGCGTGCCGCGCTGGAAGACCATCCTGCGGATCGTCCTCCCGACGGCCATCGGCGGAATCACCACCGGTGTGATGCTGGCGGTCGCCCGCATCACCGGTGAGACCGCCCCCGTGATGATGCTGGTGTTCGGCGCCGACTTCATCAACAGCGACCCGTTCAACGGACCTCAGCAGTCCCTGCCGCTCTACATCTGGCAGCAGTACTCGCAGGTCAACAACGACTACGGCTACTCGCGCGCCTGGGGCGCGGCGCTGGTGCTGATCGCCTTCGTGATGGGGCTCAACCTCATCGCACGGGGCATCGCCCGCTGGCGCGCGCCCAAGGGCGGACGCTGACCCCGACTGACGTACGAACAGACGAGAGAAGACGAAAGATCATGGCCAAGCGCATCGACGTCAGCGGACTGTCCGCCTACTACGGCTCCACCCGCGCCATCGAGGACATCTCGATGACCATCGAGCCCCGCTCGGTGACCGCGTTCATCGGCCCCTCCGGCTGCGGCAAGTCCACCTTCCTGCGCACCCTCAACCGGATGCACGAGGTGATCCCCGGCGCCCGGGTCGAGGGCAAGGTGATGCTCGACGACGAGAACCTGTACGGCTCGAACGTCGACCCGGTCGCCGTCCGCCGCTCGGTCGGCATGGTGTTCCAGCGTCCCAACCCGTTCCCCACCATGTCGATCTACGACAACGTGGTGGCCGGCCTGCGGCTGGCGGGCGTGAAGAAGAAGTCCGTCCTGGACGGCGTGGTGGAGAAGTCCCTGCAGGGCGCCAACCTCTGGAAGGAGGTCAAGGACCGCCTGAACAAGCCCGGCGCGGGACTGTCCGGCGGCCAGCAGCAGCGCCTGTGCATCGCCCGGGCGATCGCGGTCGAGCCCGAGGTGCTGCTGATGGACGAGCCCTGCTCGGCCCTCGACCCGATCTCCACCCTCGCCATCGAGGACCTGATCGGCGAGCTGAAGTCGCAGTTCACCATCGTGATCGTGACCCACAACATGCAGCAGGCGGCCCGCGTCTCCGACCGCACCGCGTTCTTCAACCTGGCGGGCGTCGGCCAGCCCGGCAAGCTGATCGAACTGGACGACACCCAGCGGATCTTCTCCAACCCGTCGGTGCAGGCCACCGAGGACTACATCTCCGGCCGCTTCGGCTGACCGGCCCCGCCGCCTTCCGGTGGCGGAGCACACCAGCTGCTCCACGGTGCTGCATGGCGGTGCCGCCGCGGAGCCGACGAAGGGCCCGCCCCCGTGCTGTGGGGGCGGGCCCTTCCGCTCTGTCGCTTACTCTGACGCGGTCAGAGGACCAGCAGGTTGGTGAGGCCGAACATCGCGGCGGCCACGAGCGCCGCCGCCGGCATGGTGATGAACCAGCCCATCACGATGTTCTTCGCCACGCCCCAGCGGACCGCCCGGACCCGCTTGGTGGCGCCCACACCCATGATCGCCGAGGTGATCACGTGGGTGGTGGAGATCGGTGCCGCGTAGACGAACGAGGTGACGTACATGACCGCGGAGGCGGTCGCCTCGGCGGCGAAGCCCTGCGGCGGGTCCAGCTCGATGATCTTCCGGCCGAGGGTGCGCATGATCCGCCAGCCGCCCGCGTAGGTGCCCAGCGAGAGCATCATGGCGCAGGAGATCTTCACCCAGATCGGGATGCCGGTGCCGGAGTGGTGGCCGGAGATGGTCAGTGCCATCACCACGATGCCCATGGTCTTCTGGGCGTCCTGCAGGCCGTGCGCCAGCGCCATCGCGGCCGCCGAGGCGGTCTGCGCCACCCGGAAGTTGCGCTTGGCCTTGTGCGGGTTGGCCTTCTTGAAGATCCACAGGATCGCCAGCATCACCAGGAAGCCGCCGATCAGGCCGACCACCGGCGAGATGACCATCGGAAGGATGATCTTCTCGACCACGCCGTGCCAGATCACCTCGGTACCGCCCGCCAGCGCCGCGCCCACCATGCCGCCGAACAGCGCGTGCGAGGAGGAGGACGGTAGGCCGAAGTACCAGGTCACCAGGTTCCAGGCGATGGCGCCGACCAGCGCGGCGAACAGGATCGCCATGCCCTTGGAGCCGGTCGGGGTCTCGATGATCCCCTCGGAGACGGTCTTCGCCACCCCGCTGCCGAGGAAGGCGCCCGCCAGGTTCATCACCGCGGCCATCGCCAGCGCCGCCCGGGGGGTCAGCGCCCGGGTGGAGACCGAGGTGGCGATCGCGTTCGCGGAGTCGTGGAAGCCGTTCGTGTACGTGAAGAAGAACGCCACGCCGACGACGACGATCAGTGCTGCCATGTCCACGGAGCTCAGGACTCCTTGACGGCGATGGTCTCCACCGTGTTGGCCACGTGCTCGAACGCGTCGGCGGCCTCTTCGAGGACGTCCACGACCTGCTTGAGCTTCAGCACCTCGATCGCGTCGTACTGGCCGGAGAACAGGTGGGCCAGCAGCTTGCGGTGGATCTGGTCCGCCTGGTTCTCCAGCCGGTTGATCTCGATCCAGTACTCGGTGAGGTTGGCCATCGAGCGCAGGTTGGGCATCGCCTCGGCGGTCAGCTCGGCGGCCCGGGCCAGCACCTCGATCTGCTGCTCGATGCCGTTCGGGAGGGTCTCGATGTCGTACAGGACGACAAGGTCGACGGCCTCCTCCATGAAGTCCATGATGTCGTCCAGCGAGGACGCCAGCGCGTAGATGTCCTCCCGGTCGAACGGGGTGATGAAGGAGGAGTTCAGCTGGTGGAAGATCGCATGGGTGGTGTCGTCCCCGGCGTGCTCGGCGGCGCGCATGCGCTCGACGATCTCCGCGCGGGCGGACACGTCCGAGCCCAGTAGTTCCAGCAGGAGCTTGGATCCGACGACAAGGTTCTCCGCCGCGGCGGCGAACATGTCGTAGAAGCTCGTCTCCTTCGGGGTCAGGCTAAAACGCACGGAAATCTCCGATGTGCGGGGTCGGTACTTGACGATGCTAGGCGCACGTCCGCCGTGTCCGGACACGGGGCCGCCGACGCGCGCCCTAAGTGTGTCCCACGACACGCCGGTTTGCTCCCGCTCTGCAGGGGGATCTGTGCCCTGACGCCCGGACGGCGGAACACCAGACCGGCGCCGGATGTTGGACACTGGGGGCACCTCCCGGCCGAAGGCTGGGGGAGGGCCGAGTACCGAAACCAAGAGGGCGGACCGGGATGACCACCATCGACACCCCCAGCACCGACACCGCACCGGCGTGCCACGGAGCGGCGCAGGGCGCCGGGCCGCACGGCTACAGCAGCGACAAGGAAGCACACCTGAAGCGACTGCGCCGGATCGAAGGTCAGATCCGCGGCCTGCAGCGGATGGTCGACGAGGACGTCTACTGCATCGACATCCTCACCCAGGTCTCCGCGTCGACCAAGGCGCTGCAGGCCTTCGCGCTGTCCCTGCTCGAGGTGCACCTGGCGCACTGCGTGGCGGCCGCCGCGGCGGCGGAGGACGGCGGCGAGGAGCTGAACGCCAAGGTCTCCGAGGCCAGCGCGGCCATCGCGCGACTGCTCCGCACCTGACGCCCGGTCGTCCTGACGTCCGCTCAGCCGTCCGTGCCGGACGGCTGTTCGTCGTCCCTGCGCAGCAGCACCTGGTCGATCTGCTCGGCGGCCAGCCGTTCGGCGCGGCTGGCCGAGGCGGCGATCATCAGCTCACCGGCCAGGTCGATCTCGTCCAGCGCGGTGCTGTCGTGGCCGCCGGTGCCGTTCTCCCCGGTTGCCATTGGCCTCCACCCCTTCCGCGCCCCGTCCGTGCCGACTACCCGCCCCGTACCAGCGTAGGCAGCGGGAGGCCGGCCCACATGGCACGGACGGGCCATCTCTGGTGTCCGAAACGGGTGGGACGGTCACTTCGGGGAGGGCGAGGCCGACATCGACCAGAGGTCGGCGGCGGACGGCTCGGCGGCCTCCACCGGCTTGCCGAAGTCGGTCAGCGCCAGCGTGGAGACCACCTTCACCTGGTCCTTCGCGGCGGTGGAGCCGGCCACCCCGGCGAAGGTGAAGTTCTCCACCACCTTGTGCAGCCGGCCCTGGCCGTCCAGCCAGACCTCGTACGGGACCTCCTTGACCGTGAAGGTCTGCCCGGCCATCCGCAGGCCGTCCGCACCGCGGCCGCCGGTGGCGTCGGCGGCCTTCACCAGGTCCAGGGTGCCCTTGTAGTGCTTCAGCTCCACGCCGTTCACCGTCTCGGAGCCGACCAGCTCGGCGCTCTGCGCCCCGCGCAGCGCACCCGCGGCGGACGCCGGGTCGGTGGCGCCGGAGCTCACCAGATTGCCGTCCGGGAGCTGGCGGACGTCCAGCTTGACCCACTTGCCCTCGGGGATCTTGGCGCCGCTGTTCTGCAGGTAGACCGTGCCCGGCAGCACCACCTCGACGATCTTCCCGCCGGCGGCGGCCCCCGACGGGACGTCGATCTCCAGCCGGCCCAGCCGCTTCACGTAGTCGTAGCCGCCGGTGCCGTGGAACACCGCCTTCTTCTCCGCGGACTCGGTGCTCAGCTCGGTGGACGCGTGCGCCGAGCCGGTGCGGCCGGTGATGTCGGCGGTGGAGCGGACCGCGGTCAGCGGGTCGGCGGACAGCTGGTCGGCGGAGCTGTCCTGGTTCTGCCCGCCGCCGGTGCAGGCGGTCAGCACACCGGCGAGCGCGGCCGCGGCAGCGGCCCGGTAGAGCTTCTTCACGACTTCGACAACCCCCTGGCCCCGGAAGGCCCGGCCAGCAGCCGCCCCGGATGGACAGCGCGCCTGCCAGGCAAACGAATTGGGGTCCGGAAGGTTACGGGCGATCGACCCTTCGCCGAACACGTACCGGCGTGCGACCAGGGAGGATTACCGTGAAGGACGTGGCAGACCGGCAGCCGGAGACGACCGGCGTGGCAGCGTGCAGCGACCATCGACCCGAGGTGGTGGAGCGCGGATCCTTCTGCTTCGCCCAGTGCGACTGCGGCTGGTTCGCCCCCGGGCGGCGCTCCCGCGACCGGGCCCGGCGGGACGCCGCCGACCACCTGGCCGACCCGGAGCCGCTCGACTGACTCGCTGCTTCCGTGAGGCGGTCAGGCCGCCAGGTCGGACTCCCGGTCGCGCTCCGCACGCCGGCCCGAACGGGCCGCCCGCCCGCTGCCCTGACCGGCCGACCGACGCCGGCCACCGGCCGCGGCGGGGGCCTTGGCCGCCACCAGCGGCCGCAGCGCCGTCCGGGACAGCGCGTGACAGAGCGGCACCAGCACGGCCATCGCGATCGGCGCGAGCAGCAGCACCACGGCGGTGGCCAGCGCGTAGCCGCCGATCACGTCCGTCGGGTAGTGCACGCCCACGTACATCCGGCAGAAGCCCTGCAACAGGGCGAGCGCACCGGCGGCCACCCCGAGCTTGCGGTTGACCAGGAACAGCGCGACGGCGATGCCCATGGACATCGCGGAGTGGTCGCTGACGAAGGAGAGGGTGTCCTCCTTGCCGGGCACCAGCACGTCGATCTCGGGGTGGTCGACGAACGGGCGGGGCCGGTCGACGATCGCCGAGATCGGCAGGTTGGCGAGCTCGGCGATGGCGACCGCGATCGGCGCCCACAGCACCCCGGCGACGGCGACCGGCGCATCGGGGCGACGGCGGGCACTCAGCCAGGCGGTCAACCCGATCGCGGCCAGGCCCAGCAGGATGCCGTACTCGGCGGTCCAGGCGACCAGTGAGTCCAGCCAGCCGGGCGCGTCGGCGGCCAGGCCGTTGACTGCCTTGAGCAGGCCGAGGTCGGGGTCACCCGAACCGGTTCCCGCATCGGCGAGCAGCGTGGCCACGCCGTACCTCCCTGTCCGCATCTCCGCAGTGGTTCCCGATCAGTGCGGCCGGGTGCGGACGTCCGGCAGCCTCCTGAGTCAACGCGATCGAGACCACCGGGGGTTCCGTCCGAAACATGCTGTTATGCAAACTTGACTCACCGTCCACCCCGCATGCACATGCCGAGCGGACGGCCCGTCAGCTCTTTACCGGTCCTTGACCCGCCGTGATGGTGCCGTCGTTCGTGTTCCGGTTGGGCAGCGCGGCCGCACCGTCCGGGGTGACCCGGGTCGCCCCGATGTAGTCCCGCTGGTCGATCTTGTCGTAGCGCACCTTGGCGCCGGTGTGCGGGGCGTCGATCATGTAGCCGCCGCCGACGTACAGACCCACGTGGTGGATGGTCCGCGGGTCCTCCAGGTCATTGGCGAAGAACACCAGGTCGCCGGGCCGGAGTTGGTCCCGCGACGGGTGCGGCCCGCTGTACCACTGGTCGTTGGCCACCCGGGGCAGCTCGATGCCCACACTCTTGAACGCCGCCTGGGTCAAACCCGAGCAGTCGAACCGCCCGTCCTCCCAGGTCTGCCCGGTGCCACCCCACATGTAGTCGATGCCCAGCTTGCTCTGCGCGTAATAGATCGCCCCCGCCGCCTCCTTGGACAGCGCGATCTGCGCCCCCGCCTTCGGCGGCGCGGTGAACGACTTCGCCAGCGACTGGATGCTCTTCACGTACCCCTGGGTCTCCTTGTACGGAGGCACCCCGTTGTTCTTGATCACCGCATACGGCCCGGCGTTGTACGCGGCCAGCATGTTGGCCTGCTTGTCCCCGGGCACCTTGGCGACGTCCCGGGCCAGCGCGCAGTCGTAGGTGGCGGCGGAGGCGATCGCGTCGTCCGGGTTCCAGATGTCCGGCTTGCCGTCGCCGTTGCCGTCCGTCCCGTACGTCGCCCACGTCCCCTCCAGGAACTGGGCCATCCCGTACGCCTTCGCCGGGCTCTTCGCCAGCGGGTCGAAACCGCTCTCCTGGTACAGCTGCGCGGCCAGCATCGGCGCCGAGATCTCCGGGCACAGCGCGCCCCACTTCTGGATCTGCGCCCGGTACTGCGCGGGCACCGTCCCACCGGACAGCGTCAGTTCACCGGCCTGCTCCGGCGCCCCGCTGGCCGCGTACGTCCCCAGCGTCACCACCCCGACGAACCCGATGGCCACCACCGCGGTCGCGGCACCAGCGAGCCGAGCCTTCCGGAGCACCATCCCGCACCATCCCGACGGATCGTCAGCAGTCATGTCCTGTTGCGTTATTGCCCGGTGCAATCATCACAGATACCAAGGGAGGGCAGTATCCTCGGACTACCGGACATCTTGGCGGAGGCGTCCGGCCACCACGAGCAATCCGCGAGAAGCAGCCAAGTCGGCGTCAGATCTGGCCAAGAATAGGACCTGCCCCTTCGCTCGACCGTGGTCCGGGGCCTTGAATTTTCCTGATCGGGCGGTGAGATGGGATGAACCTGAACGTGGACAGCGCAGTGATCGGGTACCTGGCGGAAGACCCGCCGAAGAAGGCCGGCATCGACACCATCATCGGCGGCATCGCCCCCGACTGGGGCCCGTTCGCCTCACTCGGCTCCTCGGCCCGCGTGATGGTCCAGGTCGTGATGGCCGTCGCCATCCTGGTCTGCCTGGGCATCGCGATCTGGGGCGCCGCCAAGCAGCGGATCGGCGCCACCGCGATGCGTGACACCTTCAGCGCCGAACAGGGCAAGGGGCTGATCATCGCCGGCCTGACCGGCGTGTTCATCATCGGTTCGCTCGGCACCCTGTTCACCATTGTGTACGGCATGGCGATCTGACCATCGGACAACTCCCGTCCACCTCGCGCAGATCCACGCTCCGCGCGCCGACACCGAGAACACCCGTCACGCCGCCGCGCCCCGCGCGGTGACGCCGCACCAGGAGGGCCCCCGTGCCGTTGTCCGACGACCAGCCGCACACCCGTACGCGGCTACCGGTCGCCGAACAGACCGCCCCCGCGGCCGGCCGCCAGGCCCGCCCCCTGCGCACCCTCCTCACCATCCTCGGCATCGTCACCCTGCTGGTGATCGCCGTCGCCATCGCCAACCGTGACAAGGCCCTACCCGGCCGCACCCCCGCCGCGACCTCCGGCGACCAGGCCCGCGGCGGAACCGCCCCCGCCGCCGACCGCACCGCCGCGACCGGCCAACAGCCCGTCACCACCACCACCAACGGCATCGGCACCGGCTACCCCCACACCGACCAGGGGGCGCAGTCCGCCGCCGCCAACTACGCGGTCGCGCTCGGCTCCACCGACATGTTCCGCCCCGACACCCGCCACACCATCCTCGCCACCGTCGCCGACCCCACCAGCCTCCCCACCCTCCAGACCCGCCTGGACCAGGCGTTCTCCCCGGAGATGGTGACCCGGTTCGGCCTGGACGCGCAGGGCCGCGCCCCGAAGGGGCAGACCTTCGTCAGCCGGATCGTCCCGGTCGGCACCCACACCACCAACGGCGCCGACACCGCCACCAAGGTCGATGTCTGGTGCACCGGGCTCTACGGCCTGGCCGGCGAGGACTCCACCAACCCGGTCAGCCAGGACTGGTACACCCTGACCGTCACCATGCGCTGGACCGGCAGCGACTGGAAGCTCACCGACTACTCCCGCGCCGCGGGCCCCGCCCCCCTGCCGGGCGACCAGCAGGCGGCCACCGCGAAAGAGATCGCCGATGCCGTCCAGCAGTTCGGAGGGTTCCGCTATGCCCGCTGACGCGTCCAGACTGCGCTTCCTGGGCCGGGCCGGGGTGCTCGGCGCCGCGCTGAGCAGCCTTCAACTCACCGCGCTGGTGGTCGCGCAGCGGGTCGCTGCCGATCCTTCGCCCTCCCCGTCCTCCACGTGTGCCGCCCAGAACGTGCCGCTGCCCGGGGCCGGGAGCCAGTGCCTTCCCCCTGGGGTGCCGGTGGTCGGCGGGGACACGGTCTCCTCGGTGACGGATCCGTTGGGGTCGTTGGCCAAGGGTTGTGCGCAGGCGGCGGCCTGGGTGGTGCGGCAGTTGGCGGGGGCGATCGACGGGACGACGAAGGTCGATTTCACCAACGCGGCGTTCCTGCAGCAGTACGCGGTGGTGTTCGCGGTGTCGACGGTGGTCACGCTGGTGCTGTGGCTGCTGGCGGTGACGAAGCGGGCGGTGCGCGGTGCGGCGCTGGGGCAGGCGTTCGGCGAGGCGGTCGGGTTCCTGTGGCTGACGGTGATCGCTTCGGCGTTCACGCCGCTGATCCTGTACACGGTGGTGACGGTCACCGACGGGCTGACGGATGCGATCGCGGCGGGGACGAAGTCCGACACGGGCACGTACCTGGGCGGGTTCGCGGACACCCTGGACAAGGGCAGCATGGGCGGTGGCCCGCTGATTCTGATCATCGTGTCGCTGGTGGCGGTGCTGGCCGCCGCGGTGCTGTGGATCGAGCTGGTGATCCGGGCGGCGATGCTGTACGTGGGCGCGCTGCTGGGGACGGCGGTGTACGCGGGGCTGGTGGACAAGCAGCTGTGGAAGCACGTGCGCCGATGGGCGGCGATGATGCTGGCGATAGATCTGGCGAAGCCGATCATCGTGATCATCCTGGGCCTGGCGGGTGCGGTGGCGACCGGTGCGGGCGCGGACGACGACTTCGCGCGGGTGCTGAGCGGGCTGGCGATCCTGTTCCTGTCGATCTTCGCGAGCGCCGCGGTGTACCGGTTCGTGCCGGGCTTCGGCGACGAGCTGCTGTCGATGCGGCAGGCCCGGGCGAGTGCGGTGCAGGCGGGCAGTGCGATGATCAACGGCCCGGCGAACTTCGTGAAGCAGGGTATTTCGACGCACGGTTCGCGTGGCGACGCGCAGGGCGGGGGCGGCTCCCCGGGCGCGGGTGGCGGTGGCGGGGTGGCCCCGGGCATCGCCGCGCACGCGTCCCGGCCCGCCGGTCCCGGCCGGCAGGCCGGTCCGCCCGCGCAGTCCCAGGCCCCGGTCAACAACCCGAAGGGAGGGTGACGGGCAGATGAGCAGCGAACAGTTCGGCCAGTACGGCGCCCAGTACGCCCAGCCTTATGCCCAGCCGCGTCGCAGTTACCTGATCGGCAAGGCGCGTCCGAACGCGCCGATCGGGCGCAACCGGGAGACCGGCGAGATCGTGCTGATCATCGCCGGCGCGGGCCTGGGCATGCTGTGGGGTCTCGGGGTGCCGTTCCTGACGCTGCGGCTGGCCGGCCTGGTGGGCTTCCCGCTGCTGGCGATCATGGCGGTGTACGTGCCGTACCGGCGGCGGACGTTCTACAAGTGGGTGGAGATCAACCGGACGTACCGGCGTACGGTGCGCAGTGGTCGGGCGGTGTGGAAGCCGGACGTGCACGAGGCCGGGACGCGGCTGGACGGGCGCGAGGTGGAGATCGGCCCGCCGCCGGGGGTGGGGCGGCTGCGCTGGCTGACGGCGCCGTTCGGGCCGGACGAGGTCACGGTGCTGATGCACCTGGAGCGCCGTACGGTGACGGCGGCGATCGAGATCGAGGGTCCGGGCGTGGGCCTGCGCGACTCGGAGGACCAGGAGGCGCTGGTCGACCGGTTCGGCACGCTGCTGAAGCACGTGGCCAACGGCGACGGTTTCGTGACGCGTCTGCAGATCCTGGCCCGCACCCTGCCGGCCGACCCGGACGCGCACGCCAAGGACGTGGAGCGGCGCGGCGACCACGCGGCGCCGCGCTGGCTGCAGGACAGCTACGACGAGCTGCAGTCGATGGTGTCGACCTCCTCGGAGCAGCACCGGGCGTACCTGGTGGCGTGCATGCAGTACACCCGTGACCTGGCGTCCGAGGCGCACGCGATGGGGCGGACCGCGTACGGGCGGGACGAGGGCAAGCGGGACCGCGGCGACGACGGTCTGGCGACCGTGATGGCGCGTGAACTGACGGACATCTGCGCCCGGTTGGCGGAGGCGGACATCCGGGTGCGGCAGCCGCTGGGGCAGGCCCGGCTGGCGTCGCTGATCCACTCGATGTACGACCCGGACCACCCGATCGACCACATCCAGGCGATGAGCCGGCGCAACGCCTGGCCGGCCGAGCTGGACGCCACGCACCCGCAGTACCTGACGGCGAAGACCCGGGAGTCGGCGACCCGGGAGCCGTGGTGCCACGCCACCGCGTGGATCAAGGAGTGGCCGCTGACCCCGGTCGGGGTGAACTTCCTGGCGCCGCTGCTGGTGCACACCCCGGACGTGATCCGGACGGTCGCGGTCACCATGGACCTGGAGCCGACCGACGTGGCGATCGAGCGGATGCTCACCGAGAAGACCAACGACGAGGCGGAGGCCAGCCGCGCGGCGAAGATGAACCGCACGGTGGACCCGCGCGACCTGGCGCACACCGGCCGGGTGGACCAGCGCGGCGACGACCTGGCGTCCGGCGCGGCCGGGGTGAACCTGGTGGGCTACCTGACGGTGTCCTCGCGCAGTCCGGAGGCGCTGGCCCGGGACAAGCGGACCATCCGCGCCTCGGCCGGCAAGAGCTACCTGAAGCTCGAGTGGTGCGACCGCGAGCACCACCGGGCGTTCGCCAACACCCTGCCGTTCGCCACCGGCATCCGCCGCTGACCCTCTCGGAGGCCCGCACATGCTCGGCAATCTCACCGACGCCTTCGCCAGCGCCCTGTTCGGCAAGGTGGAGACCACCCGGCTGCCGGTGCGCACCTCCAGCGGCCAGGCACAGGCGGTGTACCTGCCGACGGCGGCGCCCGGCCTGGGCGACTCCGGGGTGATCATCGGCCGCGAGGTGTACAGCGGCAAGGGTTACGTCTACGACCCGTTCCAGCTGTACGGCCAGCAGCTGCCGGCCCCGCACTGGCTGGTGCTGGGGGAGTCCGGCAACGGCAAGTCCGCGCTGGAGAAGACGTACGTACTGCGGCAGTTGAGGTTCCGCGACCGCCAGGTGGTGGTGCTGGACGCGCAGGGCGAGGACGGCGTCGGCGAATGGAACCTGATCGCCAACGCGCTGGGGATAAAGTCCATCCGGCTCGACCCGATGGCGGCTCGGGACGGCGGGGTGAAGCTGAACCCGCTGGATCCGGCGATCACCACCACCGGTCAGCTGTCGCTGCTGCGCACCATCATCGAGGTGGCGATGGCGCGTCCGCTGGAGGAGCGGGCCGGTTTCGCGCTGAAGGCCGCGCACGCGCACGTGCACGCCACGGTGAAGGACCGTCAGCCGGTGCTGAACGACATCATCGACACGCTGCGCAGCCCCGACCTGTCGGCGGTGGAGTCGCTGGGCGTCGAGGTCGGCGAGGTGCAGTCCTGGGGCCTGGACGTGGCGCTGGTGCTGGACCGGCTGGTCGACGGTGACCTGCGCGGAATGTTCGACGGCCCGACCTCGGCGGGCATCGACCTGGACGCGCCGCTGATCGTCTTCGACCTGTCGCACATCGACCGGAACTCGATCGCGATGCCGATCCTGATGGCGATCGTCGGGGTGTGGCTGGAGCACACCTGGCTGCGGCCGGACCGGGTGAAGCGGATCTTCCTGGTCGAGGAGGCCTGGCACATCATCAACAGCCCGTTCGTGGCGCAGCTGTTCCAGCGGCTGCTGAAGTTCGGACGCCGGCTGGGCCTGTCCTTCGTGGCCGTGGTGCACCACCTGTCGGACGTGGTGGACGGGGCGGCGGCGAAGGAGGCGTCGGCGATCCTGAAGATGGCGTCCACCCGCACCATCTACATGCAGAAGGCGGAGGAGGCCAGAGCCACCGGCCGGGTGCTGGGCCTGCCGCGCTGGGCGGTGGAGATCATTCCGACGCTGTCGCCGGGCATCGCGGTGTGGGACGTCAACGGCAATGTGCAGGTGGTCAAGCACATCATCACCGAGGCCGAGCGCCCGCTGGTGTACACCGACCGCGCGATGACCGAGGACGCGATGGAGGAGCGGGAACGGGCCGAGCAGCAGCTGGCCGCCCAGCCCAGGATCTGACCTCCGCAGGCGGGCTGAGCAGGCGTCAGCGGAAAACTCGTCAGGCTTCGGATACCAGCTCGTTACCCCAGGGTTCCTGACAGCTACGCGCGTGGACCCTAGGCTGCTCCCCGATACAACGCCAGGCCGCCGTCCGTCGCGGCCCCGACGGTGCAGGGGACCCTCATGCCCATTTCCGGTTCGACCGGCCGCCGCAGGACCGCGCTCGCGGTCGCCGCGACTGTTGCCCTCTTCGGCTCGATGGCCCTGCCGGCCACCGCCGAGGCCAACGGCCAGGGCAAGCCGAAGCTCGAGGACCTGCAGCTCCTCGCCATCAACGACCTGCACGGCAACCTGGAGCCGCCGGCGGGCTCGTCCGGCACCATCAACGAGATCGACGCGACCACCGGCAAGACCGTCGCCACCCCCGCCGGCGGAGTCGAGTACCTGGCCACCGCGCTGCGCAACGCCCGCGAGGGCCACCCGAACAGCGTGACCGTCGCGGCCGGCGACATCATCGGCGCCAGCCCGCTGATCTCCGGCCTGTTCCACGACGAGCCGACCATCGAGGCGATGAACCAGATCGGCCTCGACGTCACCTCGGTGGGCAACCACGAGTTCGACGAGGGCTCGGCCGAGCTGAAGCGCATGCAGGACGGCGGCTGCCACCCGACCGACGGCTGCTACGAGCCGGGCCGCACCTTCGAGGGCGCCGAGTTCCCGTACCTGGCGGCCAACGTCACCAACGAGAAGACCGGCAAGCAGCTGCTCAAGCCGTACTGGGTGAAGAACGTCCGCGGCGTGAAGGTCGGTTTCATCGGCGTGACCCTGGAGGGCACCCCGAACATCGTCACCGCGTCCGGCGTGCAGGGCCTCAAGTTCGGCAACGAGGTCGAGACGATCAACAAGTACACCGCCGAGCTGAAGCGCCAGGGCGTCAACTCGGTGGTCGCGCTGATCCACGAGGGCGGCCTGCCGGCCAGCAGCGTCTACAACTACGACTGCGGCTCGGGCGGCTCGGGCATCTCCGGCCCGATCGTGGACATCGCCAAGCGCCTCGACCCGGCGGTCGGCGCGATCGTCACCGGCCACACCCACAACTCGTACGCCTGCATGATCCCGGACCCGAACGGCGTGCCCCGCTCGGTCACCAGCGCCGCCTCGTTCGGCCGCCTGTACACCGAGATCGACCTCAAGCTGGACAAGCGCACCGGCAGCATCGTCCGCCCGTCGGTGACCGCGACCAACCACATCGTGCGCCGCGACGTCCCCAAGGCGCCGGACATGACCACCCTGATCGACCGGTACCGGCAGCTGTCCGCGCCGATCGCCAACCGGGCCGTCGGCTACATCAGCAGCGACATCAACGGCCGCGGCTCGACCGACCTTGAGAAGCCGCTCGGTGACCTGATCGCCGACGCGCAGCTCGCCGGTCTCGCGCCCGCCGACAAGGGGGGCGCGCAGGTCGCGTTCATGAACCCCGGCGGCATCCGCTCGGACCTGGTCTACAAGGCGTCCGGCAGCGAGGGCGACGGCGTGGTGACCTACGGCGAGGCGTTCACCGTCCAGCCGTTCACCAACATGATGCAGATCAAGACCCTCACCGGCGCCCAGCTGATCCAGGTCCTGCAGCAGCAGGTCTCCGGCTCCAACGCGGCCTCCCCGAAGATCCTGCAGATCTCCGGCAACCTCGCCTACACGCTCGACCTGAACAAGGCCGGCGCGGACCGCGTGGTCCTCGACTCGGTCCGCCTGAACGGCGCCCCCGTCGACCCGAACGCCAAGTACCGGGTCGCCGCCAACGAGTTCCTGGCCGGCGGCGGCGACGGCTTCCCGGCCTTCGCGGCCGGCACCGACAAGCTCGTCGGCGCCTCGGACCTGGACGTCTTCAACGCGTACCTGTCCGGCCACAGCACCGCCACCGCCCCGATCGCCCCGCCGGCCCAGAACCGGATCAAGGTCATCGCGGTCGGCCAGACCGGCTGACGAACCAGTCACGGCGAAGGGCGGGGCACTCCGGTGCTCCGCCCTTCGCCGTGCTCAGCGCGGGTCGTCCGGCTGCCCCGGCAGCACCATCACCGCCTGCGTCCCCGGGCCGCCGTCCGCCGCCGGCCCCAGCGAGACCTGGCCGCCGGCGTCCCGGACGGTCTGCGCGACGATCGACAACCCCAGGCCCGAGCCCGGCAGTTGGCGGGAGGACGGGGAACGCCAGAACCGGTCGAAGACGAACGGCAGCTCCTCGGCCGGGATGCCCGGGCCGTGGTCGCGGACCGTCAACCGGCCCGCGCGCAGGCGTACTTCGACGGTGCCGGACGGCGGCGAGTACTTCACCGCGTTGTCCAGCAGGTTGATCACGGCCCGTTCGAGTGCGGCCGGATCGCCGTGTACGTACCAGGGGTTGACCTCGGTGACGAAGGTCAGCGCCGGGCCGCGCAGCCGCCCGCGCTCCAGCGCCCGCTCCACCGTCTCGTGGAACGGCACCACGGTGCGCACCGCCTCCGGGTTCGGGGTGTCCGGGCGGGAGAGCTGCAGCAGGTCGCCGATCAGCACGGTGAGTTCCTGCATCTGCGCCTTCATGTTGCCCAGCATCCGGGCCCGCGTCTCCGGCGGCAGCGCCCGGCCCTGGGCGTCGGACCGGATCAGCAGGTCCACGTTGGTGCGCAGGGAGGTGAGGGGCGTGCGGAGCTCGTGCCCGGCGTCGGCGATCAGGCGGGTCTGCCGCTCCCGGGAGTTGGCGAGCGCGGTGGACATCGAGTTGAAGGAAGTGGAGAGCCGGGCGATCTCGTCGCTGCCGTTGACGGGGATGGTGGTGCCGACTTCTTCGGTGCGCGCGATGTGCTCGACGGCGCCGGTCAGTTGGTCGACGGGCTTGAGCGCGGACCGGGCCACCACCCGCCCGGCGACGCCCGCGCCGAGGACGCCGAGGCCGGCGACGCCGGTCATCAGCAGGGCGAGAGAGCTGAGCGAGTTCTGCACTCCCTGGGTCGGCAGGGCGGTCAGCAGGACGGCGGGCTGCAGGATGCCGTTCGGCAGCAGGACGGCACTGTTGGTGCGCCGCACCTGCGCGTGCTCGTCGCTGTCCACGTAGTGGCCGGTGCGGTAGACCGTGGTGTTCCGGGGCAGCGGTGCGCTGTCGCCGGGCGCCACCTGGATGGCCCGGGTGGCGTCGCCGGTCAGGCAGATGGTGCCGTCGGGCAGCACGTACTGGAAGTCGTACTTCTGCGGGCCGAGCCGGCCACTGCCCCCCGGGGGGACGTTCGCCAGCGCCTCGGCCGGGGTCGCGCCGCAGTGCAGCTGCCCCCGGTCGGGCGGCGCCACCGGGCTCCTGGGGGCGGCGGAGAGGGTGTCGTGCAGCTCCTGGTAGAGCCGCTCGCGGACCAGCAGCCAACTCGCCAAGCTGACCACCGCGATGGCCACCGCCACCGCGGCAGCCGTGAGCATGGCCAGTCGGCTCCGCAGCGACCTGCTGCGGAACCACCCCGTGAACCGGCCGATCAGTTTCACGCCGCAGCGCCGCTGGTGGCGGTGCGCAGCGCGTAGCCGACGCCGCGGACGGTCTGGATGATGCGGGGCATGGCGTGCTGTTCGGTCTTGCGGCGGAGGTACATGACGTAGACGTCGAGGGAGTTGGAGGAGGGCTCGAAGTCGAAGCCCCAGACGGCCTTGAGGATCTGTTCGCGGGTGAGCACCTGGCGCGGGTGGGAGAGGAACATCTCCAGCAGCATGAATTCGGTGCGGGTGAGCTCGATGGTGGTGCCGGCCCGGGTGACTTCGCGGGTCGCGGTGTTCATCCGCAGGTCGGCGAAGGCGAGCACCTCGCCGCCGTCCTCGTCGGCGGCGGTGCGGGCGGCGGCCTCGGTGGCGAGTGCGTTGCGGCGGAGCAGGGCGCGGACCCGGGCGAGGAGTTCGTCGAGTTCGAAGGGCTTGGCGAGGTAGTCGTCGGCGCCGACGTCGAGTCCGGTGACGCGGTCGCCGACGGCGTCCCGCGCGGTGAGCATCAGGACGGGGACGGTGTCGCCGCGCGAGCGCATCCGGCGGACGGCGGTGAGGCCGTCCATGCGGGGCATCATGATGTCGAGCAGGACGAGGTCGGGGTGTTCGCGGTCGACGGCGGTGAGGGCCTCGTAGCCGTCGGTGGCGGTGGTGACGTGGTAGCCCTCGAAGGCGAGGCTGGATTCCAGCGCGTCGCGCAGGGCGGGTTCGTCGTCGACCACGAGGACGCGGGCGCCGCCGCCCGGGGCCTCGGCAGGGGTGCGGTCGTCGGCGGGGGGAGTCATCGGCGCGGGGCCCTTTCTGAGTCCGGTGCGGTCGTGGCCATTGTCCGTCGCTGGGAGACGGAACCGGCGGGTGTCAGAGGTTCTTGCCGGCCTGGAGCTGCGGCAGCACCTGCTTGACGCTGTTGATCGGGATGGCGAAGCCGAGTCCGACGCTGCCGGCCTCGGTACCGCCGGTGGAGCCGGAGCCGCTCGCGGCGTACATGGCCGAGTTGAGGCCGATGACCTGGCCGGCGGCGTTGATCAGCGGTCCGCCGGAGTTGCCGGGGTTGAGGGCGGCGTCGGTCTGCAGCGCCTGGTAGGTGGCGGTCTCGGAGCCGGTGGCGCCGGTGGAGCCGCGCAGGCCGGGCAGGTTGGGGAGGCCGAAGCCGCCGTTTCCGCTGGTGGTGCCCTCGTCGACCTGGACGGTGACGGGGCGGTTCTTGGCGGAAATGATGCCGGAGGTGACGGTGCCGGTGAGGCCCTCGGGGTTGCCGATGGCGACCACGGGGTCGCCGACGGCGGTGGCGTCGGAGTCGCCGAGCACGGCGGTGGTCAGGCCGCTGACGCCGGACGCGGTGATGACGGCGGTGTCCAGGGACTTGTCGGTGCCGGTGACGGTGGCGGAGGCGGTCCGGCCGTCGTGGAAGGTGACGGTGGCCCGGCCGCCGTTCACCGCGCCGGAGATGACGTGGTAGTTGGTGAGGATCTGCCCGTCGGCGGTGAGGATCACGCCGGTGCCGGTCGCGGTGCCGTTGCCGGTCTTGACGGTGATCTGCACGACGGCGGGGGAGAGCGCGGCGGCGATCGCCGACACGTTGGCGCTGCCGTCGGCGTTGGCCGCCACCGGGCGGACCAGGGCGCTCGCAGTGGCGCTGCCGGAGCCGTTCCGCTCGTTCACCAGGGCGCCGCCGGTGACGCCACCGAGCAGGGCCGCCACCGCGGCGACGGCGGTGGCCAGCGCGACGCGGCTCTTCAGCAGGCCGCGCCGGGCACGGTGGCCGTGCGGGGGCGGCGGCAGTTCGGGGCCTTCGGGGCCGTGGAAGGCGGGCGGCGTCGGCGGGAGCCAGCCCGCGCCGCCGTCCTGGGGGTGGGGCTCGTGGGTGCTGCGGTACTGGTCGCTCATGGAGATGACGTTCCGCCCGTTTCATGAACGTTCGATGAGAGGGCGGTACGAGTTCCCCGAGAAGCGCGTCAGCTTCTCATAAAGCCTGGTCAGGCCGGAGGTCAGTCGGTTTCGCCGGAGCAGCCGCAGGAACGCCGCACGACCAGCCGGGACGGGAACTTGCGGACCCGTTCGGTGTCGCTGCCGGGCACCATCAGCGAGTCGTCGAGGACCAGGTCGACGGCGGCCCGGGCCATCGCGTCCCGGTCGGAGGCGACGGTGGTGAGCGGCGGGTCGGCGAACCCGGCCTCGGGGATGTCGTCGAAGCCGGCCACCGCGAGGTCCTCGCCGACCTTCAGGCCGAGTTCGCGGGCGGCCCGCAGCACGCCGATGGCCTGGTCGTCGGTGGAGCAGAAGATCGCGGGCGGCCGCCGGTCGGAGGCGAGCAGCTCGAGCGCGACCTGGTAGGCGCCGTAGCGGTGGAACGGGGCGTCGATCAGGTGCGGCTCGGTGGGCAGGCCGTGCGCGGCCATGGCGAGTTCCCAGCCGGCCACGTGGTCGATGACCGGGTCGCCGGGGGCGGGCGATTCGACCGGGCCGCCGAAGCACGCCACGTACGGGTGACCGTGCACTTCGAGCAGGTGACGGACGACCAGTTCGGAGCCGCCGACGTCGTCGGTGACCACGGCGACGTCGTCGATCGCCTCGGGGCGGCGGTGCAGCAGCACCACCTTGGCGCCCTCCATGGCGGCGAACTCCTCGGCGGCGCGCTGCGAAGGGCCCTGGCTGACCAGGATCAGGCCGGACACCCGCATGCCGAGGAAGGCGCGGACGTAGTGCACCTCGCGGTCGTCGACGTAGTCGGAGTTGCCGATCAGCACGAGCTTGCCGCGCTCGGAGGCGGCGCGTTCCACGGCGTGCGCCATCTCCGCGAAGAACGGCTGCCGGGCGTCGGGGACGACCATGCCGATCAGGTTGGTGCGCCGGGAGGCCATCGCCTGGGCGACGGAGTTCGGGCGGTACCCGAGCTGCTCGATCGCGGCGAGCACCTTTTCCCTGGTGGCCGGGGCGACCGGCCGGGGACCGTTGTTGATCACATAGCTGACGACCGCGGTCGAGGTCCCAGCCAGTCGGGCTACATCGTCGCGCGTCACCTTGGCCACGGGGGGAGTCTACGCGTGTGGTCAGGTGCCTCTCGCCGGGGTCTTGCCCGGTGGGACGGGGCGCTTTTCCGGACCGAATCGGACCGATCCGGGCAAGCCGGGCGGGCCGGGCGAGGGGTGCCGCCGCCCGGCCCGTCCGACGGCCGGTCAGCGTCCGCGGCGTGCCGCGGCTCTGCTCGGCTCGGCCCGGTCGGTGCCCTTGTCGGCCCGCTCGGGGACCACGAAGCGGTAGCCGACGTTGCGCACGGTGCCGATCAACTGCTCGTTCTCGACGCCGAGCTTGGCCCGCAGCCGGCGCACGTGGACGTCCACGGTGCGGGTGCCGCCGAAGTAGTCGTAGCCCCACACCTCCTGGAGCAGCTGGGCCCGGGTGAACACCCGGCCGGGGTGCTGGGCCAGGTACTTGAGCAGCTCGAACTCCTTGAAGGTGAGGTCGAGGACGCGCCCCTTGAGCTTGGCGGAGTAAGTGGCCTCGTCGACGGACAGCTCGCCGTTGCGGATCTCCATCGGGGAGTCGTCGACGGCGACCTGGAGGCGGCCGAGGGCGAGCCGCAGCCGGGCTTCGACCTCGGCCGGTCCGGCGGTGTCGAGCAGCACGTCGTCGATGCCCCATTCGGCGGTGACGGCGGCCAGGCCGCCCTCGGTGACCACCAGGATCAGCGGGCTGCCGATGCCGGTGGAGCGCAGCAGCTGGCACAGGCTGCGGATCTGCGGCAGGTCGCGGCGCCCGTCGACCAGGATCACGTCGGCGCTCGGGGTGTCGACCAGGGCGGACCCCTCGGCGGGGGCCACCCGGACGCTGTGCAGCAGCAGTCCGAGTGCGGGCAGCACCTCGGCGGAGGGTTGCAGGGCGTTGGTCAGCAGGAGCAGTGAACTCATACCCGGTTAGTCCCCTTTCCGGGTCGTCGCGGTCGCGGCCGCCGGGGGGAACGGCGGACGCGGTACAGGGCGGGGGAGCGCCGACAGTCCGGAGGGTGCGGCGGTGGACGGGGCGGTGGCCGGCCGGGGATCCCGCAACCCCTGGCGTCCCACTGGTGCCTCGTCCATCGGCGTACCCTCCGCTCTGTCCGCCGGCGGCCGACACGTCGTCGTGCGCCCGGCGGTGGGGCCGGTCCGGCGGCCGGTGCGGGTGGGGCACCGGTCGCAAGAACGTCCTACTGGCGTCCTGAAAGCACAAAAGGACCCGGGGGCGACTCTGCCCGGATCCCTTACGGAATCGAGGATAGCCGACCGCTCGCGTGGCCGGGAGTGGCTCGAGCGGCGCGCGGGCCCGCGACCGGCTCCGGAACGGGTGAGGTACGACACCTTGTGCCCCCGTGATGACCTGGGAGGTTTGCCCGGCGGCGGGGGCCGGGGGCGATGATGGGGGCCGCACCGGGCCGGCCGCCGACCGGGCGAGGACCACCGAGAGGGGTTGCCGTGACCGGGACCGCCGATGCCCGTCCCACGCCGGATTCACCTGTGCGGGTGAGTGGGACGGTCCGCTACTGGGCCGCAGCCAAGTCCGCCGCGGGCCGGGCCGAGGAGCCGTACCTGGCCGTCACGCTGGCGGAGGCGCTGGCCGAGGTGCGGGCCGCGCACGCCGGGCGGCCGGAGCTGCTGCGGGTGCTGACCATGTGCTCGTTCCTGGTGGACGGCGATCCGGTCGGCGCCCGGGAGCACGCCGCGGTGCCGCTGACCGAGGGCGGCACGGTGGAGGTGCTGCCGCCGTTCGCCGGGGGCTGAGCGCGCATTTGCCCGAGTACCGCGCCGGAACCCGGGCATCCGTGCGATCGTCCTGTCTTCGGGGCCGGTTCGTCGACGGAGCGGCCCGGCCGGAGCGTTTCAGGGGGAAGCGATGCGTGGCGCGGTGAAGTTGCTGATCGGCCTGGGGGTCGTGGGCGCCCTGCTGGTCGCCGCCGACCGGGTGGCCGTGGGGGTCGCGGAGGACCAGGCCGCCGATGCCGCGGTCTCCTCCGGCTGGCTGACCGGCAAGCCGGACGTCGAGATCGGCGACATCCCTTTCCTGACCAGCGCGGTGGCCGGTGAGCTCGACCAGGTCAGCCTCTCCTCGGACGGAATGACCGTCACCGACGGCAAGGAGAAGGTGACGGTGCACTCGTTCCGGGCCAGCCTGTCCCAGGTGAAGTTCACGGACTCCTACCGGGGCGTGACGGTCGGGCGCGGTGACGGCCAGGGCGTGGTCGACTACAAGGAGCTCGCCAAGTTCATGAACGGCAGCGGCCTGCTCGGCCTGGAGTACGCCGGCCCCGGCACGGTGAAGGCCGCGGTGCCCGGTGGCGGGATCGAGGGCAAGCTGCGCAGCGAGGGCAACGACCTGGTCGTCGACAACCTCCAACTGACCGGCGCCGCTTCGGTGTTGAAGGGCGTCGCGGGCGACCGGCTGAAGCCTCAGCGGTACCACCTGGCCGGCCTGCCCAAGGGCCTGTCGCTGGCCGAGGCCACCCCGGAGGCGGGCGGGGTGCGGCTGCGCTTCACGGTCGCCCCCGGCACGTCGCTGGGGCACTGAGGCTCCTCGGTGCCTGTCCGGTGGGCGAGACGCGCTGTCCAGCGCCGCCGGAAAAATCCTTCGCAGCACCGATTCGCCCGGCCCCCGTGCGGGGGTCCGGGCCCCCCGGTGTGTGTGCGTGCACGGCGGAAAGACGGTGAATCTCAGGATTCGAGTGATCCGGTCTCATTATTTGACACGATGATGACAGCGCCCCTCCGGAGTCCCTAGCATCGTCGTCATGAAGCGACAGGCAGACCTCACAAAGCGGCGGGCGGTAGACCACTGCCGCGTGTCGAGCTGCCTTTGTCGAATGCGCTGACCGGGCGGTCCTGACCCCAGTCACGGCAAGCCCGCCCCCGTTCCGACGCCGCAAACCGGTAGCAGTTGCGCACCGGTGCGTCGGGGACGACGAGCACACCTCACGATCAACTCCCCCGGCTCTGCCGCACCTAACGCCGTCCCAGCATGCGGACAGGTGTGCGGACAACGCGGCCCGGGAGAACCTCCAGCAGCCTTCCGCCAACCGCCCCCGGATGGAGAACAGCACATGAGCCGCAGCGACGTCCTGGTCGATGCCGACTGGGTCCAGGCCCACCTGGACGACCCGAAGGTCGTCATCGTCGAGGTGGACGAAGACACCGCCGCCTACGACAAGAACCACATCCGCAACGCGGTCCGGATCGACTGGAAGAAGGACCTCCAGGACCCGGTCCGCCGCGACTTCATCGACCAGGCCGGCTTCGAGGCGCTGCTGTCCGCCAAGGGCATCGCCAACGACGACACCGTGGTGCTCTACGGCGGCAACAACAACTGGTTCGCCTCCTACGCCTACTGGTACTTCAAGCTGTACGGCCACGGCGACGTCCGCCTGCTGGACGGCGGCCGCAAGAAGTGGGAGCTGGACTCCCGCGAGCTGGTCGTCGAGCAGCCCGAGCGGGCCGCCACCCAGTACACCGCGCAGCCGGCCGATTCCTCGATCCGCGCCTTCCGCGACGACGTGATCGACGCGATCGGCACCCTGAACCTGGTCGACGTCCGCTCGCCCGACGAGTTCTCCGGCAAGCTGCTCGCCCCGGCCCACC
Source organism: Kitasatospora sp. NPDC048407 (assembly GCF_043200475.1). Classification (NCBI taxonomy): domain Bacteria; kingdom Bacillati; phylum Actinomycetota; class Actinomycetes; order Kitasatosporales; family Streptomycetaceae; genus Kitasatospora; species Kitasatospora sp. NPDC048407. The sequence goes on from NZ_JBICXW010000003.1 coordinate 33,216, forward strand.
TCCCGCAGGAGCAGTCGCAGCGCCCCGGCCACGTGCCGAGCGCCAAGAACATCCCGTGGGCGAAGAACGCCAACGACGACGGCACCTTCAAGAGCGATGACGCGCTGAAGGCGCTCTACGAGGCCGAGGGCGTCGACCTGGCCACCGACACCATCGCCTACTGCCGGATCGGCGAGCGCTCCGCGCTCACCTGGTTCGTCCTGCACGAGCTGCTCGGCCAGCAGAACGTCAAGAACTACGACGGCTCGTGGACCGAGTACGGCAGCCTGGTCGGCGTGCCGATCGAGCTCGGCAACTGAGCCCCGGCTCGCGCGAAGCAAGGAAGAGGGAGAACAGACATGTGCGGTGCGAAGGCCGGCGGCCCGGACCTGGCAGGAGTTGACGTGGCGAACGAGACGATCATCCAGGGTTCGGTGACCCGCAACGAGGAGCCGGTCAACGGCTACGTGCGGCTGCTTGACGAGAACGGCGAGTTCACCGCCGAGGTGCCGACCTCGGCGACCGGGCAGTTCCGGTTCTTCGCCCGCCCGGGCAAGTGGACCCTGCGGGCCCTGGTGCCCGGCGCCACCGTGGACCGCCAGGTGGTCGCCACCCAGGGTGAGTTCACCGAGGTCGCGATCGCGGTCTGACGACCGTGGTGAGGGCCCCGGTCGTCTTCTGGCGGCCGGGGCCTTCGGCCTACCCTGGAAGCGTGCAGGCACACCGGCGGCATGTGCGCTACTTCGTGATGATGGGCGTCTGCCTTGGGCTGTTCGTCCTCGCCTGGGGCGTGGTGCGCTTCTTCTCGGTCGGCGCCGCCATCGGCATGTGCGTGGTCGCCATGCTGATACCGCCACTGGCCGCCGTCCTCGCCAACAAGCGCGACAAGGACGACGACTGGTGGAACGACCCGCGCTGGGAGGACCCGCGCTGGGAGCAGCGCGGCCACGACCGGGACCGGCCGGACCACGAGCCGCCCACGGACCCGTGGGGCGGTGAGGGCGCGGACGACCCGCGCTGGGACGACCCGCACTGGGAGCAGCCCGGCCACGACCGCGACCGGCCGGACCGGGAGCCCCCGGACGCTCAGTAGACGAGCGCCTGGGCGTCGTCCGCCATCACCTCGGACAGGAACACCTGCGCGCCGGCGATCCGCACGCCCTCGATGACGTCCGCCTGGCCGATGTCCCGGCGCGCCGCGCACTGGGTGCACAGGGTGACGGTGCCGGCGGCGAGGATCGCCTCCAGCAGGTCGGGCAGCGGTGCGGCGTGCGGCAGTTCGAACTCGGCGGCCTTGCCGGGCAGCGCGAACCACGAGGACTCACCGGTGAGCCAGAGCGAGACCGGCACGCCGCTGGCGACCGCGACCGAGGCGACGGTGAAGGCCTGCGAGCAGCGCTCCGGCGCGTCCGCACCGGCGGTGACCTTGATGACCAGCTTCTTCGACATGCCCCAGAGACTACGGCCGCAGGGGCCGCCCGATAGACTCCCGGCCGTAGTGGAAAGCCCCGTTCCTCCGTCGAACCCGCCCCTGGGAGCACACCGTGTCCGGTCTTGAGATCTTCTTCGAAAGTGTCCTGGTTCTGGTGGCCGTGCTGATCACCTGGTTCGCCATCTTCTCGGTCATGAAGCTCTACCAGGGCCAGCGCTGAGCACTGCCGTACGGTTGAGCCGGTAACCGCCCGACGACAGCAGCCAGGATCATGATCGAGATTCCTTCCGACCTCCACCGGGACGTCGTCCCGCTCGCCTTCCTCCTCGGTACCTGGGAGGGCGCGGGTGTGCATGACTTCCCCGGCAGCGAGAAGTGCAACTTCGGCCAGGAGATCGTCTTCCGTCACGACGGACGACCCTTCCTGGAGTTCCGTTCCCGCACCTGGGTGCTGGACGAGCAGGGCGAGAAGGTCCGCCCGCTGGAGATGGAGCACGCGTTCTGGCGCGTCACCAGCAACCAGCACGGGACCAGCGGCGAGCGCGAGATCGAGGTCTCCTCGGTGCGCGACGACGGCACTGTGGAGATCTGGTACGGCAAGCTGCACGACGGCAAGCCGCAGATCGACCTGGCCACCGACGCGGTCGCCCGGATCGAGGGCGCGGCCCCGTACAGCGGCGGCAAGCGCCTGTTCGGCCTGGTCAAGGACGAGCTGCTGTGGGTCGGCGAGAAGGCCGCCCCCGAGGTGCCGCTCCGGCCGTACATGTCGGCGCAGCTGAAGAAGGTGCTCAACCCGGCGCAGCTGATCAAGGACGTCAACGACCTCCCGGACGACGGGATCGCGTTCTTCCGCTGAGCGGACCGGCGTGGACGAGTGGGGGACCGACCCGGCGGTCGGTCCCTACACTGGTCGGCACGACCTCTCAACGGGCAGGGACACCGTGGCGAACACCGACACCACCGACTGGAAGGCCGACCTGCGCGAGCGCGGCTACCGGTTGACCCCGCAGCGCCAGCTGGTGCTGGAGGCCGTCGACGTGCTCGACCACGCCACCCCGGACGAGATCCTGGCGCAGGTCCGCCGCACCGCCAGCGGCGTCAACATCTCCACCGTGTACCGGACGCTGGAGCTCCTGGAGGAGCTCGGCCTGGTCTCGCACGCCCACCTCGGGCACGGCGCGCCCACCTACCACCTGGCGGGCCGGCACACCCACCTCCACCTGGTCTGCCGGGACTGCGACCAGGTCACCGAGACCGACACCGCGATCGCCGCGCCGCTGATCGACAGCCTGCGCACCGAGCACGGCTTCGACACCGACCTGAAGCACTTCGCCATCTTCGGCCGCTGCGCGGACTGCACCGCGAAGCTGGAGGACGGCCGGTCGTAACGGCGAGGCTTTAGGCTGGCCGGTATGAAGAGCCCGCTGCTTGCGCTGCCCGGCGCCGTCGCCGCCGAAGGTCCCGACGAAGGGGTCGCCGCCCACTACGGCAACCTGTTCCGCGAGCAGCGCGAACTGGCCGCCGGGCGCGGCTTCACGGACCTGTCGCACCGCGGCGTGATCACCGTGACCGGCCCGGACCGGCTGAGCTGGCTGCACCTGCTGCTCACCCAGCACGTCAGCGAACTGCCGCCGCAGCAGGCCACCGAGGCGCTGGTGCTGTCCCCGCACGGGCACGTCGAGCACGCCCTCTACCTGGTCGACGACGGCTCCACCACCTGGATCCACGTCGAGCCGGGCACCGCGCCCGCGCTGGTGAAGTACCTGGAGTCGATGAAGTTCTGGAACCGGGCCGAGGTCACCGACGCCACCGCCGACTACGCCGTGGTGTTCCTGCCGGCCGGCTCCACCGCCCCCGCCGACCGGGCCGCCGCGGTGCGCGAACTCCCGTGGGGCCGCGACCTGTTCGTCCCGCGCGCCGAACTCGCCGAGGCCGTCGCCGGGTTCGGCCCGGCCGCGGGCGTGTGGGCGTACGAGGCGCTGCGGATCGAGGGGCACCGGCCGCGCCTGGGCTTCGAGACCGACCACCGGACCATCCCGCACGAGGTGGACTGGCTGGGCAGCGCGGTGCACCTGAACAAGGGCTGCTACCGCGGCCAGGAGACGGTCGCCCGGGTGCACAACCTGGGCCGCCCGCCGCGCCGGCTGGTCTTCCTGCACCTGGACGGCACCGAGGAGAAGCTGCCCGGGCACGGCGCCGAGGTCCGCGTCGAGGGCCAGGACCGTCCGGTCGGCTTCGTCACCTCCTCGGCCCGCCACCACGAGCTCGGCCCGGTCGCGCTGGCCCTGGTCAAGCGCAACACCCCGGTCGACGCGGTGCTGCTGGCCGACGGCGTGCCCGGCAGCCAGGACGTGATCGTCCCGGCCTGACCGGTTCTCAGACCTCCAGCAGGACGGTGAACGGCCCGTCGTTCACCAGCGACACCTTCATGTCGGTGCCGAACCGCCCGGTCTCCACCTTCGCGCCCAGGGCGCGGAGCTCGGCGACCACGGCGTCCACCAGCGGTTCGGCAACCGGGCCGGGGGCGGCGGCGTTCCAGGTGGGGCGGCGGCCCTTGCGGGCGTCCCCGTACAGGGTGAACTGGCTGATCACCAGCAGCGGGGCGCCGAGTTCCGAGCAGGACTGTTCGGGGCTGCCGGGGAACAGCCGCAGCGTCCACAGCTTGCGGGCCAGTTGGGCGGCCTGCGCCGGAGTGTCCTCGTGGGTGGCGCCGACCAGGACGCACAGGCCCGGCCCCTCGATCGCGCCGACCGTCTCGCCGTCCACCGTCACGGCCGCCTCGGCGACCCGCTGCACCACTGCTCGCATGCCGCCATTGTGCCCGCACGTCCGTACCGGGGGCGCGCACCCTCCGGTTGCACGCCGGGGTCGCACGTGATGCGCCCCGATCGGTGCAGGTGAACCCATGGCGCGAATTCTTCGTACTAGCCAGGGGTGTTCGCCAGGGGGCCATCCGGGTACACGGGCGTGCGGCGCCGGGGCCCGGGGTGGCACGCTGTCCGACGGCCCGGAGCCATCCGGGCCCCGAGGGGGCGTCCGTCGTCCCGGCGAACCGCGTCACCCGCACGAGTGGCATCGCCCGCCGGGGGGAACCCTGAGTGGCGGGCGGCCGTGCGATCGGCGGGCACAGGTACTACGGCAGGTGGTCGGATTGATGGACGTGAGCGCGCTCGACGGGCTGGCCGGCCTGGCCCTGGAGGAACTGCGGGTGCTGCGCCGGGACGCCCTGGAGCAGGAGGCCGACCTGTCGTACCTGCGCCGCCTGCTGCACGGCCGGATGGACATCCTGCGGGCCGAACTCCAGCGCCGGGAGATCCCGTTGGCCGGCGCCAGCGAGGCGCAGTGCGCGCTGCTCGACCGGCTGCCCGCGATCCTGGCGGACGCCCCGTCCGCGACCCGCCGCCCGGCCCGGCACCTGACCCTCGGCCCGCCCCGCGGCGAGCGCTACCGGCTGGAGGCGGACGCCCTGATGGGCGACGTCCAACTGGCCGACCTCGGCGCGCACGCCACCGCCGACCTGCTGTCCGCCGTCGAACGGCTGGCCGAGCACGAGCGCGAGGTGTCCGGCCGCCGCCAGGCGCTGCAGCGCACCGCGGACGACTGCGGGGCGGAGATCACCCGCAGGTACCGTGAGGGGGAGGCCCGGGTCGAGGACCTGCTCGGCGGAGGCTGAGCGGTCGGGACGCGGCCGGAGCCCACCCACCCTCACCGCACGTCCTGGAGACCACCCGTGTCGCAGTCCGCCCTGCCCGCCCTCGCCGAGGTCATACGCTCCGGTTTCACCGAGGGCCGCCACCGCGGTTCGCTGGTCCTGCTCGACGCCGACGGCACCGTCGCGTACACGCTGGGCACCCCCGATCTGCCGGTCTACCCGCGCTCCACCGCCAAGCCGTTCCAGGCGATGGCCACCCTGCGGGCCGGCCTGGAGCTGCACGGCGAGCAGCTCGCACTGGCCGCCTCCAGCCACTCCGCGGAGCCCTTCCACCGGGCCGCGGTCCGCCGGATGCTGGCCGACGCGGGCCTCACCGAGGCCGCCCTGCGCACCCCCGCCGAGCTGCCGCTGGACGAGGTCGAGGCGGAGGAACTGCTGCGCTCCGGCGGGGAACGGGCGCCGATCATGATGGACTGCTCCGGCAAGCACGCCGGCTGGCTGGCCGCCTGCGCCGCCAACGGCTGGGACCTGGCGTCCTACCTCGACCCCGAACACCCGATCCAGCGCCTGGCCCGTACCGCGCTGGAGGAGACCACCGGCGAGCCGGCCGCGCACACCGGCACCGACGGCTGCGGCGCCCCGCTGCTGGCCGTCTCGCTGACCGGCCTGGCCCGCGGCTACCGCGCCCTGGTGCTGGCCGAGCCCGGTACCGTGCAGCGCCGGGTGGCCGACGCGATGCGCGCCCACCCCGAGTACGTGGCCGGCACCCGCCGGGCCGACACCTGGCTGATGCTTGCGGTGCCCGGCACGCTGTCCAAGATGGGCGCCGAGGCCGTCCAGGTGGTCGCGCTGGCCGACGGCCGGGCCCTGGCGTTCAAGATCGAGGACGGCGCGGAGCGCGCCCGCGGCCCGGTGCTGGCGGCCGCGCTGCGCCGCCTCGGCGTCCAGGACCCGGTGCTGGAACGGATCGCCTCCGCCCCGCTGCACGGCGGCGGCGCGGTGGTCGGCGAGGTCCGCGCGGCGTTCTGACGCCCCGTCGGGCGAAGCCGGGATGCCCGCCCCGGCGCTCTGGTGCACGGTGGACGGCGGGGGAGTGCCCGCCACCGCCGCACAGGGAGTACCTGCCATGTCCGACCACACCTACCGGGTCACCGAGATCGTCGGCTCCTCGCACGAGGGGGTGGACGCCGCCATTTGCAACGGCATCGCCCGCGCCGGCCGCACCCTGCGCCACCTCGACTGGTTCGAGGTGGTGCAGGTCCGCGGCCACATCGAGGACGGGGCGGTGAAGCACTTCCAGGTCGGCCTGAAGGTCGGGTTCAGGCTCGACGACAACGACGGCTGACCGGCCGCCGGAAACCGGCGAGGGGCGGGAGTCCGGTGTCGGACTCCCGCCCCTCGCACGGGCACTGCGGGCCACCCCGAAGGGCGTGACGGCTCAGTGGCCGCCCTGCTCCTGGAGGCGCTTGATCGAGGCCTCGACCTCGGCCTCGGCCTCGGCCCGGCCGACCCAGTCGGCGCCCTGGACGGACTTGCCGGGCTCCAGGTCCTTGTAGACCTCGAAGAAGTGCTGGATCTCCAGACGGTCGAACTCCGACACGTCGTTGATGTCCTGCAGGTGCGACCAGCGCGGGTCGGTCGCCGGGACGCACAGCAGCTTGTCGTCGCCGCCGGCCTCGTCGGTCATCTGGAACATGCCGATGGCGCGGCACTTGATCAGGCAGCCCGGGAAGGTCGGCTCCTCCAGGATGACCAGCGCGTCCAGCGGGTCGCCGTCGTCCGCGAGGGTGCCCTCGACGTAGCCGTAGTCGGCCGGGTAGCGGGTCGAGGTGAAGAGCATGCGGTCCAGACGGAGGCGACCGGTCTCATGGTCGACCTCGTACTTGTTGCGCGAGCCCTTCGGGATCTCGATCAGGACGTCGAACTCCAACGCTTCCTCCAAGGGTGGGGACTGACAGAATCCAAGTGTCTCCTACGGCAGGGAGTGCTCGGGAAAGGGGCCGGTCGGTGAGATCAGGGACAGGGGTGGGACGCGGGCGCAGGACGGCGCTCGTCGGGGTCCTGGGGGTGGCGCTGGCAGCGGGAGTGCTGACCGTCGCCGATCCGGCACTGGCCCAGCCCTCGCCGGGCGCCAGCCGCTCGGACGGGCACGGCAAGCACGCCGACGACGGGCACGGGCAGGGCGGGGACGGGCAGGGCAACGGCCGCGGCAAGCAGGACCGGCGCGGGGACCGGCACCGGGCCGTCCCGGTCAAGGGCCCGGTGCTGCCGGCCGGGGACGCCGGCGACAGCCACCCGCCGACCGGCAGCGGGCTGCGCGGCGCGCTCGGCGCCACCGTCCAGGACAAGTCGCTGGGCACCCTGAACTTCGCGGTCGCCGACGCCGCCACCGGCGAGCTGCTGTTCGGCGCGCAGGAGAACGCCCCGGCCACGCCCGCCTCCACCACCAAGCTGGCCACCGCGGTCGCCGCCCTGGCGCTGCTGCCGGCCGGCCACCGGATCGCCACCACCGTGGTGCAGGGCGCCACCCCCGGTGAGATCACCCTGGTCGGCGGCGGCGACCCCACCCTGACGGCGCTGCCCACCGATCAGATCCGGATCGGCGGCGCCCCCGTGGACGCGGACAGCGCACCCGCCTCGATGGCCGACCTGGCCCGCCGCACCGCCACCGCGCTGAAGGCGGCCGGCACCACGAGCGTCAAGCTGTCCTACGACACCTCGCTGTACAGCGGCCCGCTGCTGCACAAGGACCACGACGCGATGAACATCGCCGCGGTCACCCCACTGATGGTCGACGAGGGCCGGATCGACCCGCGCTCCGTCGACGAGGCCCCGGCCCGGGTGTTCGACCCGGCCGGGCAGGCCGCCGAGACCTTCGCGAACCTGCTGAAGGCCGAAGGCGTCACCGTCCAGAACAAGGCAGGCCAGGCCACCGCCCCCGCCGGGGCCAAGGAACTGGCCCGGGTGGAGTCGCCGGAGATCGGACGGGTGGTGGAGCGGATGCTCACCACCTCCGACAACCAGCTCGCCGAGGCCGTCGCCCGGCAGGCCGCGCTCGCCGCCAAGCAGCCCGCCAGCTTCGAGGGCGGCGCGAGCGCCGTCACCGCCGAACTCGGCAAGCTCGGGGTGCCGATGACCGGCGTGGTGCTCACCGACGGCAGCGGCCTGGCCAAGGCCAACCTGATCCCGCCGATCACCCTGGTGAAGCTGCTCGCCGAGGCCGCCTCCCCGCAGCACCCGGAGCTGCGCCCGGTGATCACCGGCCTGCCGGTCGCGGGCTTCACCGGCACCCTGGCCGGCCGGTTCGGCGCCAAGTCCGGGGCCGGCGAGGCGGCCGGCATCGTGCGCGCCAAGACCGGCACCCTGCAGGGCGTCAACACGCTGGCCGGCACCGTGGTCGACGCCGACGGCCGGGTGCTGGCGTTCGCGCTGATGACCCGCACCGGCGCCGACCCGACCGCGGCCCGCGCCGCGGTCGACCGGATCGTCGCGAAGCTCGCCGCCTGCGGGTGCTGATCACCCGGTGACACCCCGTCGGCCCGCTGACCCGCCGTCAACGGGCCGGACAGGCCGCCGGACAGACCAAGGGCCTGTCCGGACGCCCAGTTGTCTCCCGGGGGCGGGGGCGAGCACGTACCGTGAGGGCATGACGAGCGCGAACAGCGGTGCGGAGATGGTCGACTGGGATCTCGCGGTGGCGACCGCGGTGCGCCTGGCCCGGCCCGGGCCCCGGATCGGCCGGGAGGAGGCCCGTGCGGTGGTCTCCGAACTGCGCCGGCATGCCGTCGAGGCCGAGCGGCACGTGCGCGAGTTCACCCGGATGGGAACGGGCGAGGACACCCCCGGCACCCCCGTGCTGGTGGTCGACCGGCCCGGCTGGGTGCGGGCCAATGTGGCGGGTTTCCGTACCGTGGTCCGCCCGCTGACGGACCGGCTGGCGGCCCGCCGCCCGGAGGGCCCGGGCACGGCGGCGGTCGGCTCGGTGGGCGCCAAGGCCACCGGCGTGGAGGTCGGCGCGGTGCTGGCGTTCCTGTCGGCGAAGGTGCTCGGCCAGTACGAGACCTTCGCCCCCGCCGAGCTGCCCACCGCCCCGGACAGCCCCGAGGGCCTGTTCGACCAGCCGCGCCGGGGCCTGGCGATGCCGCCCGGACGGCTGCTGCTGGTGGCGCCGAACATCGTCCAGGTGGAGCGCGAACTCGACGTCGACCCGCACGACTTCCGGCTCTGGGTGTGCCTGCACGAGGAGACCCACCGCACCCAGTTCACCGCGGTGCCCTGGCTGCGCGACCACATCCAGTCCGAGGTGCAGGAGTTCCTGGCGCAGACCGACGTCGACCCCTCGGCGCTGCTGGACCGGCTGCGCGAGGCGCTCGGCGGCCTGCCGGGCTTCGGCGGCCGCGGCAACGGCTCCACCGCGGGCAGCCTCGTCGACCTGGTGCAGACGCCCGCGCAGCGGGAGATCCTGGCCCGGCTGACCGCCGTGATGTCGCTGCTGGAGGGCCACGCCGACGTAGTGATGGACGGCGTCGGCCCGGCCGTGGTGCCCTCGGTGGCGGAGATCCGGGAGAAGTTCCAGCGCCGCCGCGACCGCGGCAGCGGCCGGCTCGACCTGGTGCTGCGCCGGCTGCTCGGCATGGACGCCAAGCTGCGCCAGTACCAGGACGGCGCGGTGTTCGTCCGCGGCGTGGTGGAGCGGGCCGGGATGGACGGCTTCAACCGGGTGTGGACCTCGCCGAACACGCTGCCCACCAAGGACGAGATCCACGACCCGGCGTCCTGGGTGGCCCGGGTGGTCGGCTGAGGCGGATGTCCGGGAACGCCCGGTCGGGCGGCAGGTGGGCCCGCGGTGGACGGTCAACCGGGCGAGTCGTACACCTGGCGGCAGACGTAACGTTTCTCCATTCACCCGTACGTGGGACCGTGGATCCGCCGTTGGCGCGGAGGGCGTGGGCGGTGGCCGGATTCTGCGACCATCTGTGAGCGCCTGGTGACAGAGAGCTGACAGGCGGCCGACGTACCCCCCCCTCCGCCAAGGAGTGCCAACCATGGGCCCACACCCCGCTGTCGCGGCGATACGCCTCGCCGTCCGCCGTACCCTCACCGAGCTCGCCGCCGAGGCGGGCGTCACCCCCGGAGAGCCGGTGCGCGCCGTCCGCACCGCGCCGCCGGCGCAGGCCGCCCCGCTGCCCGCGCTTGCCACCACCGCCACGGTGCCCGGCACGTTGATCGGCAATGCCCGCCGCCACCCCTCCGGCCTGCCCCGCACCCCGGCCGCCCCCGGCTCCCCGCTGGTGCTGGTCGCTGTCTCCGGCGGCGCCGACTCGATGGCCCTGGCCACCGCCACCGCCTTCGAGGCCCCCAAGCTCGGCCTGCGGGTCGGCGCCGTCACCGTCGACCACGGCCTGCAGGACGGCTCCGCGGAACGCGCCGAACAGGTCGCCGTCCGGCTGCGCGAACTGGGCCTTGACCCGGTGGAGGCGGTCGCGGTGCACGTCGGCCGCGAGGGCGGCCCGGAGAACGCCGCCCGGGAGGCCCGCTACGCCGCGCTGGACTCCGCCGCCGAACGCCACGGCGCGCTCGCCGTCCTGCTCGGCCACACCCGCGACGACCAGGCCGAGACGGTGCTGCTGGGCCTGGCCCGTGGCTCCGGCGCCCGTTCGCTGGCCGGGATGCCCGCACAGAAGGGCCGCTACCGCCGCCCGCTGCTGGAGCTCGACCGGGCCGCCACCCGGCAGGCCTGCTCCGCGCAGTCCATCCCGGTCTGGGACGACCCGCACAACGCGGACCCGGCCTACACCCGCTCCCGGGTCCGCCACGAGGTGCTGCCGGTCCTGGAGAAGCACCTCGGCGGCGGAGTGGTGGAGGCGCTTGCCCGCACCGCCCGGCTGTTCCGCGACGACGCGGACGCGCTGGACCAGTGGGCGGCCCTCGCCGAACGCGACCTGCGCGGCCCCGACGAGGCCCTCGACGTGGGCAAGCTCTCCGAACTGCCCCCCGCGGTGCGCCGTCGGGTGCTGCGTCGCGCGGCCCTGCGCGCGGGCTGCCCGGCCGGCGACCTGTTCGCCCGCCACCTGGAAACCGTGGACCTGCTGGTCACCGGCTGGCGCGGCCAGGGCCCCCTGCACCTACCCGGGGGCGTCGAAGCCGTGCGCCGGTGTGGCACGCTGGTGTTTCGGCGGCAGGGCGACTGAGCACGAACCAGTCGTACCGCCGCCGCCGAACCCAGACCCCGAACGTTTGAGGACGTATCCCCGGTGGACCAGAACGACATGGGCGCAGACCTCGCGAAGGTGCTCATCAGCAAGGACGAGATCGACGCCAAGCTGGTGGAGCTGGCCGCGCGGATCGACCAGGACTACGCCGGGAAGGACCTCCTGCTGGTCGGCGTCCTCAAGGGTGCCGTGATGGTGATGGCTGACCTGGCCCGGACCCTGCACAGCCAGGTGACCATGGACTGGATGGCGGTCTCCTCGTACGGCATGGGCACCAAGTCCTCGGGCGTGGTGCGCATCCTGAAGGACCTGGACACCGACATCGCCGGCCGCGACGTGCTGATCGTCGAGGACATCATCGACTCCGGCCTGACGCTGTCCTGGCTGCTCGGCAACCTCGGTTCCCGCGGCCCGGCCTCGCTGAAGGTGTGCACCCTGCTGCGCAAGCCGGACGCCGCCAAGGTGGAGATCGACGTCGAGTACGTCGGCTTCGACATCCCCAACGAGTTCGTGGTCGGCTACGGCCTGGACTACGCGGAGAAGCTGCGCAACCTGCCGTTCATCGGCACCCTGGCCCCGCACGTCTACGGGGGCTGAACCGTTCGGGCGATGGGTGGGAACAGTGCCTTGTTCCCGCCCGTTGTGCGGGGGTAGGAAAATAGGCTGCACCGTGGTGTGATCCCGTCGTGAGCGGGGGCCGCTGCGGTACGGTCCAATCAACCGCTCGTCTGACGAGCACATATCGGATGCGCCACGGCCCACGGCCGACCAGCGCCCGTTGAATGGCAGGAGGGACGGGGCGGTGACGCCCCGCATGGATGGACGTCAAGCGATACTTCCGTGCGCCGATCATGTGGGTCGTGCTGGCCGCCCTCGCCGTGTTCGCGTTGATGGAGCTCGTCTCGGACTCGAGCGGCTACAAGACTGCGGACACCGGTCAGATCATCAGCGCGATCGACAACAACCAGGTGAAGTCGGCGCAGCTCACCACCGGTGACTCGAACCTCATCAAGATCCAGCTGCAGGACAACCAGAAGCTGAAGCCGGGCGCCAACGGCAAGTCGCCGTCCGGCAGCCGCTTCCAGGCCTCCTACACCGGCGACGTTCAGGCCGCCGACCTGGCCAAGAACCTGCAGACCAAGTACGCCGGCGGGCAGATCCCGGACGGTTACACCGTCAGCCCCGAGAAGCAGTCGACCTTCGTCAGCCTGCTGTTCTCGATGCTGCCGATCGTGATCATCGTCGTGGTCTTCCTGTTCCTGATGAACCAGATGCAGGGCGGCGGCTCCCGGGTCATGCAGTTCGGCAAGTCCAAGGCCAAGCTGCTCACCAAGGACACCCCGAAGACCACCTTCGCGGACGTCGCGGGCGCCGACGAGGCCGTCGAGGAACTCCACGAGATCAAGGAGTTCCTGCAGGAGCCGGCCAAGTTCCAGGCGGTCGGCGCGAAGATCCCCAAGGGCGTGCTGCTGTACGGCCCGCCCGGTACCGGCAAGACCCTGCTGGCCCGCGCCGTCGCGGGTGAGGCGGGCGTCCCGTTCTACTCGATCTCCGGCTCGGACTTCGTCGAGATGTTCGTCGGTGTCGGCGCCAGCCGGGTCCGCGACCTCTTCGAGCAGGCCAAGGCCAACGCCCCGGCGATCATCTTCGTCGACGAGATCGACGCTGTCGGCCGGCACCGCGGTGCGGGTCTCGGCGGCGGTCACGACGAGCGCGAGCAGACCCTCAACCAGCTGCTGGTCGAGATGGACGGCTTCGACGTCAAGGGTGGCGTCATCCTGATCGCCGCCACCAACCGCCCCGACATCCTGGACCCGGCGCTGCTGCGCCCCGGCCGCTTCGACCGGCAGATCGCCGTCGACCGCCCGGACCTCCAGGGCCGGCTGGACATCCTCAAGGTGCACCAGAAGGGCAAGCCGATCGCGCCCGACGTCGACCTGTCGGCCGTCGCCAAGCGCACCCCCGGCTTCACCGGTGCCGACCTGTCGAACGTGCTGAACGAGGCGGCGCTGCTCACCGCGCGCTCCGACAAGAAGCTGATCGACAACCTGATGCTGGACGAGGCGATCGACCGCGTCGTGGCCGGTCCGCAGAAGCGCTCGCGGATCATGTCCGACAAGGAGAAGAAGATCACCGCGTACCACGAGGGCGGTCACGCCCTGGTCGCGGCGGCCTGCAACTACTCCGACCCGGTGCACAAGATCACCATCCTGTCCCGGGGCCGCGCGCTCGGCTACACCATGGTGCTGCCGGACGAGGACAAGTACTCGACCACCCGCAACGAGATGCTCGACCAGCTCGCCTACATGCTGGGCGGCCGGGCGGCGGAGGAACTGGTCTTCCACGACCCGACCACCGGCGCCTCGAACGACATCGAGAAGGCCACCGCCACCGCGCGGGCCATGGTCACCCAGTACGGCATGAGCGAGCGCCTGGGTGCGATCAAGTTCGGCACCTCCGACTCCGAGCCCTTCCTGGGCCGCGAGATGGCCCACCAGCGCGACTACTCCGAGGAGATCGCCGGGCTGGTGGACGAAGAGGTCAAGAAGCTGATCGAGACCGCGCACAACGAGGCCTGGGAGATCCTGGTCGAGAACCGCGACGTGCTCGACAACCTGGTCCTCGAACTGCTGGAGAAGGAGACGCTGAACAAGGAGCAGATCGCCGAGGTCTTCGCTCCGGTCATCAAGCGTCCCCCGCGTCCGGCGTGGACCGGCTCGGCCCGCCGCACCCCGTCCACCCGGCCGCCGGTGCAGTCGCCGAAGGAGCTGGCGCTGAGCAACGGCGCCGTCTCCGGCAACGACAGCCCGGTCGACACCGTGAAGCTGCCGCCGGCCGACGGCGGCCAGGTCGAGAGCTGACCGACCGAGCACCTGTTCGGAATGGATGCCGCGTTTCCGGGGTTTGTACCCTGGAGGCGCGGCATTCGTGCTGCACGGACACTGTTTTCCCCTTTGACGAGCAGCGAGGCACGCATGATCGATCCGGTGACGCTCGACGGTGAGTTCCCCGTCCGCGAGTTCGACCAGAAGCGGGCCGAGAACGCCGTCCGCGAACTGCTCATCGCCGTCGGTGAGGACCCGGACCGGGAGGGCCTGCTGGAGACCCCCGCCCGGGTCGCGCGTGCCTACCGGGAGATATTCGCGGGCCTGTGGCAGCAGCCGGAGGACGTGCTCACCACCACCTTCGACCTCGGCCACGACGAGATGGTGCTGGTCAAGGACATCGAGGTGTACTCCACCTGCGAGCACCACCTGGTCCCGTTCCGCGGCGTCGCGCACGTCGGCTACATCCCCGCGGTCAGCGGCAAGATCACCGGCCTGTCCAAGCTGGCCCGGCTGGTCGACGTGTTCGCCCGCCGCCCCCAGGTGCAGGAGCGGCTCACCAGCCAGGTCGCGGACGCGCTGATGCGGATCCTGGAGCCGCGCGGCGCCATCGTGGTGATCGAGTGCGAGCACATGTGCATGTCGATGCGCGGCATCCGCAAGCCGGGCGCCACCACCGTCACCTCGGCGGTGCGCGGCCAGCTGCGCGACCCCGCGACCCGGGCCGAGGCGATGAGCCTCATCATCGGGCGATAGAGGCAGTACCGGGGAGGGATGCCCCCGTCAGGGCCGCGGTTCGCGGTCCTGCGGGGGTGCGAGGTGGTCGCTGAGCCACTCCAGGGTGGCCGGCAGTTCGCGGCGCCAGGTGTCGAAGGTGTGGCCGCCGTCCGGCAGCAGCAGCGAGTCGATCAGGAATTCCGGGTGGTCGGCGGCGGCCTGTTTCGCGGCGCTGAGGAACTTCTCGGTCGCCGGGTAGTCGTCCTCGGCGTGGGTGGAGACCACCAGCAGGGTCGAGGCCGGTGCGGGCAGGTTCTTCAGCCGCCAGTTCAGGTCGGCGTGCTTGGCGGCGTCCGCGTCGCCCCCGAACAGGTCGCCGTCGGTCCACCGGTCGTTCGGGACGACGTAGTCCGGGTGCATCCCGGCGGCGTTCCGGTACACGTCGGGGTGACGCATCGCCAGCCGCAGCGCGCAGGAGCCGCCGGTGGAGTAGCCGAACACGCCCCAGGACTCCGCCGTACGGCCCACCCGGTACGCGGAGCGCAGCGCGGCCGGCACGTCCTTGACGAACCAGGTCTCGGTCTTCGGGCCGCCCGCCACGTCCACGCACTCGGTGTCCCGCGGCGGGGCGACGGTGGGGCGGGCCATCACGATCACGGTGGGGGCCATCTGTCCGGTGCGCTGCAGTTCGGCGGCGGTCTGTGGCAGCTGGAGGTTCTCGACCAGGTGCAGCGTCGGGCCGGGGTAGCCGGCCAGCGCGACCAGCACCGGGAAGTGCTCGCGGTTGTAGCGGGGGTTGAAGTACTCGGGCGGCAGATAGACGAACATCTGATCCGACAGGCCGGACTCGGTGCCGGTCAGCCGCACCGAGTCGACCCGGCCGACCTGTTCGGGCGGCCCGGCCGGCAGCACGTCCTTGACCGTCTCCAGACCGCCGTCGGTGGTCGGCTGCACCAGCTTGTCGGTCTCGGGGGCGGCGCCGGGGGAGCGCCCGGTGTTCAGGGCCAGCGGGGCGGCCTTGCCGGGGCGGAGCAGGTCGTTCCAGGAGGTGTAGAAGCCGTAGGCGTTGTTCACCGACAGGAGCAGCACCGAAAGCGCCGCCACTTGAGTGACGGTCAGTAGCCCTAGTCGCCCCAGCACCGGAAGCGGCCGTTGCC
Organism: Kitasatospora sp. NPDC048407; assembly: GCF_043200475.1. Lineage (NCBI taxonomy): Bacteria > Bacillati > Actinomycetota > Actinomycetes > Kitasatosporales > Streptomycetaceae > Kitasatospora > Kitasatospora sp. NPDC048407. Next base: position 49,190 of record NZ_JBICXW010000003.1, read on the forward strand.
GGGACAGTCGCGGCCACAGCCAGAGGGTCGCGATCAGGGCCGCCACACCCACCACGGTCAGCACGTACACCAGTGTCCGGCTGGTCAGCTCCATGCCGTCCGGCCCTCCTCGACTCCCGCTCGGTCAACGTTGTTTGACGGTCCGTCGGGTGCGAGTGGGGGTAGTCTGACCGAGCGTCGGAAACCAGTACGACCGGATGACTGCACGAACGGGAACCGTCGCCCTAGAATGCGGCGTCCACGGGTTGGAATCGCGCCGAACCGCCGGGCCGGCGGCCACAGGTGCGGCATCGGTGGTACCCGCCGCGTCCCCCGGTCCAATGAGCGCAGCCGTTCGAACCGAGCCCCGGGCGGGCCCCTTGCTCCGCCCGGTGTACCCCTCTTGACGTGCGGATTGCCAGAAAAAGGAACAGTCATGAAGGTTCATCACAACCCGGCGCCCGGGGTGCGCGAGCAGCGCCCGGGTGCCTCTAGGCTGGGTTCCCATGAGCGCTCCCGTGTCTGCTGAGACGACATCCGACCAGCCCCGCCGGCGGGGGCTGCAGGCGCTCCGGTCCCAAGCCTCCGCCGTACCGAGGCAGTGGCTGCCGGGTGTCGTCGGGTACGCCTGTCTGGCGATCGGCCTGATCGACATCACCTCCGCGGTCTTCCCTCGGTTCCGGGCCACCCGGATGCACACCTGGGCCGGTCAGCTGCCCGGCGGCACCACCACACTCGCCGCCGCCGGCACCCTGATGGTCGGCATGGTGCTGGTGCTGCTCGCGCACGCGCTGCGCCGCCGCAAGCGGCGCGCCTGGCGCGCCGTGTGCGTGCTGCTGCCGATCGGTGCCGCGCTCCACATGCTGCGCTGGCACCAGTTCGTCCAGGCCGCGATCTCGCTGGCGCTGTTCGTGGTGATGCTGATCCACCAGCGCGAGTTCTACGCCAAGGCCGACCCGCGCACCCGCTGGCGCGCGGCGCTCAACTTCGTCGTGCTCGGCACCGTCTCGGTGCTGATCGGCATGGCGATCGTCTCCGTCCGGTGGAAGTACGAGATCGGCGACCCGTCGCTGTACCAGCGGCTGGAGCACGTCGGCTACGGCCTGTTCGGCTTCGAAGGCCCGATCCACTACACCAGCGAGCGGATCAGCGACCTGGTCGGCTACTCGCTCGGCGCGCTCGGCCTGGTCACCGCGCTCACCACCGCGTACCTGGCGCTGCGCCCCGAGAAGCCCGAACCCGAGCTCACCCCCGAGGACGAACTCAAGGTCCGCGAACTGCTCGCCCGGCACGGCAAGCGCGACTCGCTCGGCTACTTCGCGCTGCGCCGCGACAAGAGCGTGCTGTTCTCGCCCACCGGCAAGGCCGCGATCTCCTACCGGGTGGTCTCCGGCGTGATGCTCGCCTCCGGCGACCCGGTCGGCGACGTCGAGGCCTGGCCCGGCGCGATCAAGGTCTTCATGACCACCGCCCGCGAACACGCCTGGGTGCCCGCCGTCATGGGCTGCTCCGAGGTCGGCGGTGAGGTGTGGACCCGCGAGGCCGACCTGGACGCGCTCGAACTCGGCGACGAGGCCATCGTCGACACCTCCACCTTCTCGCTCTCCGGCCGCGCCATGCGCAACGTCCGCCAGATGGTCAAGCGGATCGAACGCAACGGCTACTCCTGCAAGGTCCGCCGGGTCGGCGACCTCACCCTGGAGGAGAAGCGCCAGATCGCCGACGCGGCCGCCCGCTGGCGCGGCACCGACACCGAACGCGGCTTCTCCATGGCGCTCGGCCGCTTCGGCGACGCCGGCGACGACGACTGCGTGGTCGTCACGGCGCACAAGGCCCCCGAGGAGGGGGAGGGCGCTTCCGGCGGCGACGACCTGAAGGCCGTGCTGCACTTCGTCCCGTGGGGCGACGACGGCATCTCGCTGGAACTGATGCGCCGCGACCGGGAGGCCGACCCCGGCCTCAACGAACTGCTGATCGTCGCCGCCCTCCAGGAGGTCGGGGCGATGGGCATCCGGCGGGTCTCGCTGAACTTCGCGATGTTCCGCTCGGCGCTCGCCCGCGGCGAGCGGATCGGCGCCGGGCCGGTGCTGCGGGCCTGGCGCGGGTTGCTGGTGTTCCTGTCGCGGTGGTTCCAGATCGAGTCGCTGTACAAGTTCAACGCGAAGTTCCAGCCGGTCTGGGAGCCCCGGTTCCTGGTCTACCAGCAGACCCGCGACCTCCCGCGGATCGGTTTCGCCGCGATGCAGGCGGAGGCGTTCATCACGCTCGGCATGCCGCGGTTCGGGCGCAAGCGGCAGCGGCAGGGGCTCATGCCGGAGGTTCCGGCGCAGCTGGGCAAGGCCGCGTAGGGCGAAACCGGGGAGAGCACCATCAGGGGCGCGGGGGACTGCGCGAGGCGGAAGGCACCCCGACAGGAAGATCGCGACGCAGGGCAGTGGCCTGCACGTGTTCGCGACCTGGCTGTCGGGTGCGTGGTCGCTCGCGCAGTTCTCCCCCAGCCCTAGGGGGCTGGGAGGTGCCCCCACGCGCCCCTGGTTGTGCTCTCCCTGGTTGCCTCTCCTCAGCATCGATAATGGGTCGTATGAGCGAAAACCTCCCTGGCCTGCCCGTCCTGGACCGTTGTGCGGTGATGGGGGTGGTGAATGTCACGCCGGATTCGTTCTCGGACGGGGGGATGTGGCTGGATCCGGCGAAGGCGATCGCGCATGGGCTGGAGCTGGTGGCGCAGGGGGCTGACCTGGTGGACGTGGGTGGGGAGTCGACCCGGCCGGGGGCGTTGCGGGTGACGGAGGAGGAGGAGCTGCGCCGGGTGGTGCCGGTGGTGGCCGAGCTGGCCCGGGCGGGGGTGGTGGTGTCGGTGGACACCATGCGGGCGGGGGTGGCGCGGGCCGCGGTGGAGGCGGGGGCGAAGATCGTCAACGACGTGTCCGGAGGACTCGCGGACGCGGAGATGGCCCGGGTGGTCGCCGAGACCGGCGCGCCGTTCGTGGTCATGCACTGGCGCGGGCAGTCGGCGGACATGGACGCGCTGGCGGTGTACGAGGACGTGGTCGCGGACGTGGTGCGGGAGCTGACCGTCCGGGTGGAGGACCTGCTCGCGGCGGGGGTGAAGGAGGATCAGCTGATCCTGGACCCGGGCCTGGGGTTCGCCAAGACCAGTGCGCACAACTGGGCGCTGCTGGGCCGGCTGGACGCGCTGACGGCGCTGGGGCGGCCGGTGCTGGTCGCGGCTTCGCGCAAGCGCTTCCTGGGTACGCTGCTGGCCAACCCGGAAACCGGGGAGCTGCGCCCGGCGCGGCAGCGGGACGACGCCACGGCGGCGGTCTCGGTGCTGTCGGCGAAGGCGGGTGCCTGGGCGGTCCGGGTGCATGACGTGTCCGGCACGGCTGACGCCGTACGAGTCGTCGCGGCCTGGGAGCAGGCGGAGCAGAGGGGGTAGGCGTGGCGGAGGCAGTGAGCGGCAACGACCGGGCAGCGGCGCTGGAACCGGACGAGGAAGCCGTGCTGGCGGCCAATCAGACGCTGTACGAGGCCCTGGAGAACGGGGACCTGGACGCCGTCGAGTCGATCTGGCTGGGCCCGGGCGAGGCGGACGACAAGGGCGGGGTGTTCTGCGTGCACCCGGGCTGGCCGATGCTGGTCGGCCGGGCCCAGGTGACGCGTTCGTACATGCTGATCATGGCGAACACCGAGTACATCCAGTTCTTCCTGACGGATGTGGAGGTGGACGTGCAGGGAGATGTGGCGCTCGTCACCTGCACGGAGAACATTCTGTCCGGCGGGGAGCCCGAGGAGGAGGGCGAACTGGGGCCGCTGGTCGGCGGGAAGGTCGTGTCGACGAACCTGTTCCGGCGTACTTCGGACGGCTGGAAGCTGTGGTCGCACCACGGTTCGCCGGTTCTCACCAGCGGCGACGACGAGGACGACGAGGAGGAGTGAGGGCCGTCCGTCAAGGGCCGCGGTGGCCGGTCCGATCGGGTGGGCAGCCGGGGAGGCGGTCCGGGGCGGTCAGCACTCGAAGGTAGATTCGAGGGGCGGCGGGCGACGGTGCCCGCCGGTCCCCGCCGTGGCGGGGCCGTCAGCTGGGAGCAGTGATTCTTTTGCTGGACCGCGTCACTCTGCGTGGGCTCCGTGCCCGCGGCCATCACGGCGTGTTCGAACGGGAGCGGATCGAGGGGCAGACCTTCGTCGTCGATCTGACGCTGTTCCTGGACACCCGTCCGGCCGCCGCGAGTGACGACCTGACCCGCACCGCGCACTACGGCGTGATCGCGGAGGAGGTCACCGCGGCGATCGCGGGCGACCCGGTCGACCTGATCGAGACGCTGGCCCAGCGGATCGCCGACCAGTGCCTGCGGCACGAGGTGGTCGAGGAGGTCGAGGTCGTCGTGCACAAGCCCGACGCCCCGATCGCCGTCCCGTTCGACGACGTCACCATCACGATCCGCCGGAGCCGCGCCTGATGGCGTCCGGTGGAGCCCGAGTGGAGGGAACTCCCATGGCCACCACAGACCCGACCGCCACGCGGACCACGTTCGACCTGCAGGGCAAGGTGGACCGCGTGGAGTCCACCCTGCACGAGTCGCGGACCGCCGCGGTCGCGCTCGGCAGCAACCTGGGCAACCGTCTGGAGACCCTGCAGGGCGCGGTCGACGCGCTGGAGGACACCCCCGGTGTCCGGGTGACCGCGCTGTCCGCGGTGTACGAGACCGACGCCGTGGGCGGGCCCGCCGGCCAGCCCAACTACTTCAACGCCGTCGCGGTGCTGCGCACCTCGCTGCCGCCGCGCGACCTGCTGGAGCGGGCCAACGCCGTGGAGGACGCGTTCGGCCGGGAACGCACCGTCCGCTGGGGTTCCCGCACCCTGGACGTCGACCTCCTCACCTACGAGGGCGTGCTCAGCGACGACCCGCAGCTGACCCTGCCGCACCCGCGTGCCCACGAGCGGGCGTTCGTGCTGGCGCCGTGGCAGGACGCCGACCCGCAGGCCGAGGTGCCCGGGCACGGGCCGGTCGCGGAGCTGCTGGCGGGCCTCGGCGGGGCCGAGGGCCAGGGCGTGCGGCTGCGCGCCGACCTGCAGCTGCGACTGCCGGAGTGAGCGGCCCGGGAACTTCCGGCGGGGTGCGGGCGTAGCTCCCTGCGGGTGCGGCCCGGCCGGTACGGTGGGCTGGTCGCCGTGACCCGCCGGACCTCCGGGCCGTGAAGAGGCCGGGACGAACCACTGGGAAGGAAGCCCGTCCGCGTGAAGCCGCTCCGTCTCCGCCTGCTGCTCGGCATCACCGCCATCACGGGGCTGCTGTCCTGGGGCGGCGCCCGGCTGTGGGACTCGCTGGGCACACTGCCCGGGGTACCCGCGTACGCGCCGTTCGTGCTGGCGGCGATCGCCGTGGTGCTGCTGGCCGTGGCGATCTCGTTGCGGTCGCGGCTGAAGGCGATCCGGGAGCGGCAGCCGGGTGCGAAGCGGGTCGATCCGCTGCACGCGGCGCGGGCGCTGGTGCTGGGCCAGGCCAGTGCGCTGGTGTCGGCGGTGGTGACCGGGGTGTACGCGGGCGTCGGGGTGTTCCTGCTCGGCTCGCTGGAGGTCGCCGCCCGCCGGGCGCAGGCCGCGACGGCGCTGTTCTCGGTGCTGGCCGGCGCGGCGGTGATCGCGGTGGCGCTGTGGCTGCAGCACATCTGCAAGCTTCCCGAGGACCACGACGACCCGGACCACCCGCGCGGCACGGCCGCGTCCTCGCGCTGATCTCCCCGCCGGATCCGGTCGCGCTGCGTGGTGGGACGTACGCGGCCCGTGTTTCTGTCGGCGTGTCAAGGGCGGAATGGGGGCCGAGGCTGACAGCGCCTCGATTCGCACGCTAGTTTCTAGCCATGTCTCGCGGACGCCACCGTCATTCCTCCGTCCTTGGCCGGTCGCTGCCACCGGTCGCCTCCGGTGTGCTCGTGGTCGCGGCGGTGGCCGCGCTGGTGGCCAGTCCGGATCAGATCGTGGCCCGCTCGGTCGGGGTCGCCGCGGTGGTCGCGGTGGTCGGCCTGGCGCTGGTGCTGCGGCAGCGCGACCGGGCCGCCCGGAACGCCGCCGAGGTCGCCATGGTGCGCCGGCTGCGCGCCGAGGAGAGCTACGAGGAGCAGATCGCCGAGGCCGAGTACGCGGCCGAGGTCGCCGAGGAGCGGGCCACCCGCTTCGGGCGGCGCCTGACCGCGGAGAAGTCCCGGCTGGCGAAGGCGGAGACCGAGATCGCCCGGCTGCTGCGCGAGCGCGCCGTGCTGGTCGCCGAGCAGGCGCTGAAGGAGGCCGAGGCGGCCCGCCGGGCGCTCGAGGCGACCCGGCCCAAGAACCCGGCCACCCCGGCCGCGTTCGTCCGCGCACAGGCCGCGCTGCGGCACCTGGAGCGGCAGGCCGTGACGGCCGAGGCGCGTCGCGCGGTCGACGAGCGGGCCCAGGTCGAGCTGCGGCCGCGGATGCCCGAGCCGGTGCCGGCCACCGGTTCGGCGGCGCTGCGCCCGGTCGGCCCGGCGCTGCCCGCCCCGCGCCCGCAGGACGTCGAGCAGGAGGCCCCGGCGGCCCCGCAGCGGCCGCGGGCGGCGGCGTTCAGCTTCTTCGGCCGGCCGGGCGCCGCCCGGGCCGCGCTGCGGGCGGCCGCGCCGGCCCCGGCGGTCGGCGACCTGGCGGACGTGGTGGGCGACGAGGCGATGGCCGACAGCGAGCGCTACGCGGTGCTGGACGCCGCGCCGGTGGACGCCGCGCAGCCCGCGCACCGCGCGGTCGAGCAGCCGCCGAGCCACCAGCACGCGGAGTCCGACACCGAGCCCGTCGAGGTGGTCGACCTGACCGCGCACGACGAGACCGAGGTGCTGGAGCTGCCCGAGCTGCGGGCCGGCCGCCCCTGACGACGCGAAAGGGCCCCCGCTCCGGACGGAGCGGGGGCCCTTTTCACGTGCCGGCGGCTGCTCAGACGTTGACGCCGAAGTCCTGGGCGATACCGGCCAGGCCGGAGGCGTAGCCCTGGCCGATGGCGCGGAACTTCCACTCGGCGCCGTTGCGGTACAGCTCGCCGAAGACCATGGCGGTCTCGGTGGCGGCGTCCTCGGAGAGGTCGTAGCGGGCGATCTCGGCGCCGCCGGCCTGGTTGAGCACCCGGATGTAGGCGTTGCGGACCTGGCCGAAGCTCTGGCCGCGGGTGTTGCCGTCGTAGATCGACACCGGGAAGGCGATCCGGGTGACGTCGGCGGGCAGCGCGGCCAGGTTGACGTTGATCGACTCGTCGTCGCCCGCGCCTTCGCCGGTGCGGTTGTCGCCGGTGTGCACGACGGTGCTGTCCGGGGTGCTGGTGTTGTTGAAGAAGACGAAGTGGCGGTCGGAGTAGACCCGGCCCTCGCCGTTCAGCACGATCGCGCTGGCGTCCAGGTCGAACTCGGTGCCGGTGGTGGTGCGCACGTCCCAGCCGAGGCCGACGGTGACCGCGGTCAGGCCGGGGGCTTCCTTGGTCAGCGAGACGTTGCCACCCTTGGAGAGGCTCACGGGCATGGTCTGTGGTGTCCCTTCGGTCGGTTTTGACCGGAGAACGTGGGACGGGCGGCCGTTGGTTCCACCGCTCCGTGAACGGACGGATTTCTCCCCCGATCGGCCGCCCGGCGCCGGGTCAGATGCGCGGGTACCGGCCCTGCACGGTCCAGATGTTCGGATTGTCGGCCAGGTCCTCGTGCAGCTCGAACAGGTCGGCCAGCACGTCCTGCAGGAAGTCCCGGGCCTCCCGGCGCAGTTCGGCGTGCCGGACCACCAGCGGCTCGTCGTCCGGCCGCCAGGTGGCGGTGATCTCCACCCAGCCGAACCGGCGGGCGAAGCGCAGCAGTTCGGTGTTCTGGGTGAAGTCCAGGTCCTCGGTGCGCACCCGGGCCTCCCGGCTGCCGCGCGGGTCCTCGTCCAGGCGCTCGACGATGTCGCACAGCGCCCAGGCGAAGTCCAGCACCGGCACCCAGCTCCAGCGGGTCTCCACGCCGGCGCCGTCGTCGGTCTCCAGGTAGACGTCCCCGGCGAACAGGTCGTGCCGCAGCGCGCGGACCGGCGCGGTGCGGTAGTCGGTCTGCGGGGGGTCGGGGAAGCGGTTGGACAGGGAGTAGCCGAGCTCGATCACGCCCGCCATTGTGCCGGGTTAATCGGGTGACGGCCGCCGGGCCCGGGCGGGATGATGGCGGTATGACTGAGCCCGTGCGCGTACGGGGTTCGGTGGTCGTCCCCGACGCCGAGCTCGTCTGGCGCTTCTCCCGTTCCTCCGGCCCCGGCGGCCAGCATGTCAACACCTCGGACAGCAAGGTCGAGCTGCGCTGGGACCTGGCGGCTTCCGACGCGCTGCCGCAGGTGTGGAAGGACCGCGCCCTGGAGCGGCTGGCCTCCCGGCTGGTCGACGGGGTGCTGGTGGTGCGCGCCTCCGAGCACCGCTCGCAGTGGCGCAACCGCGAGATCGCGGCCGCCCGGCTGGCCTCGCTGCTCGGCGAGGCCACCGCGCCGCCGCCGAAGGCCCGGCGGGCCACCAAGCCGAGCCGGGGCATGGTCGAGCGGCGGCTGGAGAACAAGCGGCACCGCGCCACGCTGAAGCAGGGGCGGGGCCGGATCAAGCCGGAGTGACGGCCGGGGCCTGCCCCGGTCAGCCCAGGTGGCGGTAGCCGGCCCGGAAGTACACCAGCGGCTTCTCGGCCGGGGCGGGCACCCGGGCGGCCAGCACGCGGCCGAGCACCAGGGTGTGGTCGCCGGCCGGGATGCGCCGCTCGGTGCGGCACTCGACGGTGGCGAGCGCGCCGTCGATCAGCGGGGCGCCGGAGTGCGGGCCGCGCTGCCAGGCGGCGTCGGCGAACAGCAGGCGGTCGCTGAGCCGGCCCTTCATGGCGAACCGGGAGGCCAGCGTGCGGTGCTCCTCGCCGAGCAGCGACACCGCCCAGGTCTCGGCCCGGGTGAGCAGGTCGTCCATCCGGGAGTCCTCGCGCACCGAGATCAGCACCAGCGGTGGCTCCAGCGACACCGACAGGAACGAGGTGGCGGTCATGCCCGCGTCCTCGTCCTCCTCGGGGTCGTGCACGGTCACCAGCGAGACGCCGGCCGCCAGTTGGCCGAGGGCGGCGCGGAACTCCTCGGGAGTGGCGCCGGCATCCGCGACGGGGGCGGTGGGGGAGGTGGGGGACTGGGGGGAGCTGTACACGTACCGCACGGTAGTCGCCGGGCGGTCGTGCCGGTATCGGGCCCTGGTCGTAGGTCGGCTCGGTCGCTGGGCCGAGCGCACGGGAGGCGCGTCGCTGGAAGTCGCCTGGCGGGCGTCCTGTCGTTCCCTGCCGTTTCCGAATACGATCATCACTTCATCATTATGTGATTTGAGTCACACTGACAGCCTATTGCTGACCGAGCGTGCCTATCGGAGTGCTCGCTGTGATTCAGTTCTTCTGGCAATCGGACGACAACCTTTCAAGACCATCCGAAGCAGCCGGGGAGCCCCCGCATGGAAGCCGAGTCGGAGCCCTACGTCCGCCTCGCGACCCTCCGCACCTTGCACCGGGTCGTGGCGGACCTCAACGCTGCCCGGAGCCTGGCGGGAACCCTGCAGGCCGTCGTCGAGGGAGCGGTCCACGGACTCGGATTCGACGCCGCCGCGGTCAGCCTGGTGCGGCCCGACGGCGACCTGGTGATCGCCGCCGTCTGGGAGATCGAGGAGAGCACCTTCGGCGGCCCCGCCGTCCTGCTCGGCCAGGCCGCTTCCCGCGAATCCTGGGACCGGATGCTCCAGGTCGCCGACCACTGGGGCACCCTGCGCTTCCTCCCGCACGACCGCGGCTGGGCCATCGGCGCCGACATCCCCACCTGGACCGGCGACGGCCCGATGCCCGTCTACGACAACGACTGGCACCCCGCCGACATCCTGCTTGCCCCCATGTACAGCGCCGGCGGCGACCTGCTCGGCATCCTCTCGGTGGACCGCCCGCGCAGCGGTAAACGCCCCGGCGCGTGGACCCGCGAAGCGCTGGAGATGTTCTCCCTCCAGGCCTCCATAGCCATCGGCAACGCCCGGCTGCGGGCCGAGATGCAGCGCGCCCTGGCCCGGCTGGAGAAGGAGCAGCAGGCCCTGCGGGCCAGCGAGGAATCCTTCCGGCAGGCCTTCGAGTACGCCCCCAGCGGCATGGCCATCACCGAACTGCACGGCGACGGCACCGGCCAGCTCACCCGCGTCAACGACGCCCTGTGCCGCCTGCTCGGCCGCCCCCGGGCCACCCTGCGCCAGCAGCGCTTCGTCGACCTGGTCCACCCCGACGACCTGGAGCTGCTGCTGCGCACCAGCGCCGAGGGTGGCCGGGCCGAACTGCGGCTGTCCCGGCGCGACGGCGGCTACCAGTGGGTGTGCCTGCGCAACTCGGTGGTCGCCGACGCCACCGAGGGGCCCAGCTTCCTGCTCACCCACGTCGAGGACATCGAGGACCGCAAGCGGCACGAGCTCCAGCTCGCCCACCGGGCCAGCCACGACGCCCTCACCGGCCTGCCCAACGGCGCCGAGCTGCGGGCCCGGCTGGCCCGCCGGCTCTGTTCCCGCCCCCCGCTGCCCGCCCCCGGCCCGCACGGACAGGCACTGCCGCCCGGCCACGGCCTCCTGGACGGCCCGCAGGTGCCCGTGGCCCCCGTCCCCCTCGCGCACGGCTACGCGCCGCCCGACGGCGCCCTGGACCGCGCCCGGCAGGCCTTCGCGGCCGGCGAGGCTTTCCACGACGACGGCGCCCCCGCGCACCACGTGCACGCCGTCGTCCCCGCCGACCCGCCCGGCGGCGAACTCTGGCACGGCCACCGCCGCCCCGGCCCCGACAAGGGGCTCGCCGTCCTCTACTGCGACCTCGACGGCTTCAAGCTGGTCAACGACCGCTACGGCCACAACGCCGGCGACGCCGTGCTGATCGAGATCGCCCGCCGGCTCCAGCAGGTCGTCCGGGAGGGCGACACGGTGGCCCGGATGAGCGGCGACGAGTTCGTGGTGCTGGCCGACGCCATCGGCCGCGAGGAGGCCAAGGAGCTCGCCGGGCGGCTGCGCAGCGCCATCCTGCCGCCGATGCGGATCGACAACCGGGCCGTCCGGGTCGGCGTCAGCCTCGGCATCGGCTGGGCGGGCTGCGGCATGAGCATCGACGAGGTCCTGCACTCCGCGGACGAGCGGATGTACGACGAGAAGCGCACCCGCGGCGGCGCGGCCCGCGGCTCGCGCGGCGAGCGCTCGCACCGCCGGGCGGGCTGAACCGCGTACACCGTGTTCGAGCACGGCAGGTAGGGTGCCCTGGGTACGAGAGCATCCAGTCCTGGGGAGTTGACCGTGACGACGGCCGGCAGCAACGACGGCGCGGACGAGGACGACCCGTTCGCGTACCTCTACCGCCCCGCCGAGGGCGAGGAGCCCGCGCCCGAGCGGCCCCGGACCGGCTACAGCCGCCCGATGGAGGTCGGCCGCGCCAACTACGGCGAGCGCCCCGTCCACCCGCAGGCCCCGCCGCCCCCCGGCTACCCGCAGGCCGCGCCCGGGCAGGAGACCACCGCGCTGCCGCCGCAGCAGTCCCGGTACGCCGAGCGCTCCCGGCCCCGGCCCGGCGAGGACCGGCCGGCCGGCCGCGGCAAGGCCGCCGTGATCGGCGCCGTCGCGGTGGTCGCCGCGATCGCCATCGGCGCGGGCGTCGCGCTGTCCACCGGCGACCCGGACGGCGGCAAGAACCAGGCCGGCGGCGCCACGCACAGCCCGTCCGCCCCCGCCGAGCCCACCTCGTCGGCGCCGCCGTCCAGCGCGGCGCCCAGCCCGAGCACGCTCTCCGGCGGTACGGACATCGCCGACGCCGCCGGCCTGAAGCTCAGCGGAGGCAGCACGGCCGCTAACCAGGTGGCGGGCGCGAAGGCGGCCGGCGGCAAGTACGTCGACGGCCTCGGCGCGGTCGGCGCGTCGGTCTCCTGGGACGTCGACATGCCCGCCGCCGGACAGTTCCAGATCTGGCTGCGCTTCAACAACAGCGGCCAGAACGCCACCGCGACGGTCGCGGTCGACGGCCAGCCCACCTACACCCCTATAAAGCTGAACAACTACAGCCCCGGCCTGCCGCCGGACAGCTCCTGGTACTCGTCCTGGGTCAGCGGAACGGTCGCCCAGCCCGGCCACCACACCATCTCGGTGTCCTGCCAGGCCGGCAACCAGTGCGGCTTCCTGCTCGACCAGATCGCCGTCACCCCGAACGGGACCTCCAAGCCCCAGGGCTGGTGATCCGGCCCGACCATGGGCCGGCCGCGGCCCGGGCCTCCGTGCAGGTCCGGGCCGCAGCGGGTGTCGTCAGGCCGAGGTGTTGACCACCCGGGCCAGTTGTTCGACGGTGCGGGTCATCGCGTCGCGGGCGGCGGTGAGGTACTTGCGGGGGTCGGTGACGGTGGGGTGGGCCGTCAGGTGTTCGCGGACGGCGGCGGTGTAGGACAGGTTGAGCGCCGTGCCGATGTTGATCTTCACCATGCCGGCCGCGACCGCCGCCGTGAGCTGCTCGTCGGGGACGCCGGAGCTGCCGTGCAGGACCAGCGGGACGGGGACGGCGGCGGCCAGCTCGCGGATCAGGGCGAGGTCGAGGTCGGCGGTGCGCGAGGTCATCGCGTGCGAGGAGCCGACGGCGACGGCCAGTGCGTCCACGGCGGTGTCGGCGACGTAGCGGGCGGCCTCCGCCGGGTCGGTGCGGGCGCCGGGGGCGTGCGCGGACAGCGGCGGTTCGCCGTCCTTGCCGCCGACCTTGCCGAGTTCGGCCTCCAGGTGCAGGCCGTGGCGGTGCGCCCAGGCGGCGGCCTCGGCGGTGGCCTTGACGTTCTCGTCGTGCGGCAGCGCGGAGGCGTCGAACATCGCCGAGGAGAAGCCGGCGGCGGGGGCCGCGCGCAGCAGGTCGAAGTCCTCGCAGTGGTCGAGGTGGAGCGAGACGGGGACGCGGGCGGCGGCGGCGATCTCCGCGCAGGCCCGGGCGATCGGCAGCAGGCGGCCGTCGCGGTAGGCGATCGCGTTCTGGCTGAGCTGGAGCACGACGGGCGTGCCGGCGGCGTCGGCGCCGGCGGCGATCGCCTCGGCGTGCTCCAGGGTGATCACGTTGAAGGCGGGCAGTCCGCGCCGGTCGGCGGCGGCGGAGGCGAGCAGGTCGGAGGTAGGGGCGAGCGGCAAGGGGGTCTCCCGGGTGGGGTGAGCAACGAGGCGCAGGTTCCGCTGCTCACCCTCCCCGTGGCGGGAGCGACCGGGGGCGAACCCCAGTCGGGTCAGGCCGGGTTGCCGGCCCTGGTGAAGCGGTCCGCGCCGACGATCCACTCACCGCGGCGCATCACCGCGGCGAGCTCGTAGGTGTCGGAGTCGAGGACGACCAGGTCGGCGTTCTTGCCTGCCTCCAGGGAGCCGAGGGTGTCGGCCAGGCCCATCAGCCGGGCCGGGACGGTGGACAGCGAGGTGACGGCCTGGTCCAGGGACAGGCCGAGCACGGTGACGGCGCGCCGGAAGGCGACGTCCAGGGTGAGGGTGGAGCCGGCGATGGAGCCGCCCTCGACGAGGCGGGCGACGCCGTTCTCGACCCGGACCTGGAGCGGGCCGAGCGGGTACATGCCGTCGCCCATGCCGGCCGCGCCCATCGCGTCGGTGATCAGCGCGACCCGCTCGGCACCGGCGGTGCCGTAGGCGAGTTCGAGCACCGAGGGGTGCAGGTGGATGCCGTCGTTGATCAGCTCGACGGTGACCCGCTCGTCCTCCAGCAGCGCGACGATCGGGCCGGGGGCGCGGTGCTGGATGCCCGGCATCGCGTTGAACAGGTGGGTGGCGACGGTGGCCCCGGCGTCGATCGCCTCCAGGGTGACCGCGTAGTCGGAGTCGGTGTGGCCGACGGCGGCGATGATGCCCTGGTCGGCGAGCATCCGGACGGACTCCAGGCCGCCGGGCAGCTCCGGGGCGAGGGTGAACATCTTCGCGTGGCCGCGGGCGGCGTCGGCGAGCTTGCGCACCAGCGCCGGGTCGGGGTCGCGCAGCAGGTCGGGGCGGTGGGCGCCGCACCGGTTGTGGGAGATGAACGGGCCCTCGAAGTGGATGCCGGCCAGGACGCCGTCCTCGACGAGTTCGGAGAGCACGGCCGCCTGGCGGCAGACCTCGTCGATCTCGCCGGTGACGGTGGAGGCCATCGTCGTGGTGGTGCCGTGTTCCAGGTGCGTGCGGGCGGCGGTGAGGGCCTCCTCGGCCACGCCGGACGCGTACGAGGCGCCGCCGCCGCCGTGCACGTGCAGGTCGACGAAGCCGGGGACGACGGTGTACCCGGTCAGGTCGAGGTCGCCGGGTGCCCGCTCGCCGCCGAGGTCCGCGATGCGCGGCCCCTCGACCGTGAGCCGGCCGCCTTCGATCACCCCGCCGGGAACGACGAGTCGGGCTCCGGCCAGTGCAGTACGGTCCGCGGTCACGCGGTCACCTCCATGGAGAGCAGATCCCAGGCGAGCAAACCGGCGCCCAGGGACGCGGCGGTGTCTTTGAGCATGGCCGGAACGACCTTCGGGGGCATCTGGAAGGTCAGGCGCTCGGTCACCGCCGCGCGCAGCGGCGTGAAGAGGGTGTCACCGGCCTCCGCCAGCCCGCCGCCGACGATCACCGTCGACGGGTCGAGCAGGCTCTGCGCGATCACGATGCCGTCGGCGAGCGCGTCCACCGCGTCCTGCCAGACCACCAGGGCCGCCGGGTCGCCGGCGTCGACGGCCAGCGCGCAGGCGGCGGCGTCGGCCTCGGGGTCGCCGGTGGTCTCGGCCCAGGCCCGGGACACCGCGGAGGCGGAGGCCAGGGTCTCCAGGCAGCCGCGGGCGCCGCAGCCGCACTGCGGGCCGCCGGGGCGGACCACCACGTGCCCGATCTCGCCGCCGTAGCCGTGGGCGCCGGCCTCGATCGTGCCGTGGATGCCGATCGCGCCGGCGATGCCGGTGCCGAGCGCGATGAACAGGAAGCGGTCGACTCCGCGCCCGGCCCCGATCCGGCCCTCGGCGAGCCCGCCGGAGCGGACGTCGTGGCCGAGGGCGACGGGAATGTTGCCGAGGCGCTCGCCGAGCAGCTTGCGCATCGGCAGCTCCCGCCAGCCGAGGTTGGCGGAGAAGACCGCGATCCCGTTCCTCTCGTCGATCGTTCCCGGCACGGCGACGCCTGCCGCGAGGGGGGCGGCACCGAAGCGGGTGCGGCCCTCCTGCGCCAGGTCGGCGGCGAAGTCGAGGATGGTGGCGACGACGGCGTCGGTGCCGTGCTCCCGCCCGGTCGGTCGGCGTGCCTCGTACAGCACGGAGCCGTCCTGGGCGACCAGCGCGGCCTTCATGCCGGTGCCGCCTACATCGAGTGCGATGACGTGCTTCACGGGGGACAGTTTCCCTTGGCCAGGTCGAAGAGGTCTAGTCCAGTTGCTCGATTGGTCTGGTCCTGAGAGGTGAGCTTTGTCGCTCTTTGCCGACTCCTGGGGGTTTTCGGGGGCTTGGCGGACGGTCAGGTCAGGATGATCGAACGGGTCAGGTTGCGCGGCTCGTCCGGGTTCAGACCGCGGTGCGCGGCCAGCGCGACGGCCAGCTTGTGCACCCGGACCAGGTCGGCCAGCGGGTCCAGACCGCCCGCGCCCGAGTCGGCCACCAGCCGGCCGCCGACCGCCGCCACCTCGTCCGCCAGACCGGCCGGCAGCGCGCCGAACGCCCAGGCGGCGCGGCCCGGAGCGGTGATCGAGATCGGGCCGTGCCGGTATTCCATCGCCGGGTACGCCTCGGTCCAGGCCAGCGCGGCCTCGCGCATCTTCAGACCGGCCTCCTGGGCCAGGCCGTTGGTCCAGCCCGCGCCGAGGAAGGAGATCTGCTCCAGCTCGACCAGCTCCTGCGGCACCTGCCAGGCGACGGCACGCTCGGCGTCCGCGGCGGCCTCGGCGACGGTGGCGACGCCCACCGGGCGGGCCTCCTCCAGCTCCAGGTGGGCGCGGAGCAGGGCCAGCACGGTGGTGGCGAAGCGGGTCTGCACCACCGAGCGCTCGTCGGCGAAGCCCAGGTCGATCAGGTGGCCGGCGTCCGCGGCCACCGGCTTGTCCGGGCAGGCGGTGATCGCGGTGCTCGGCAGGTCGGTGTCGGCGAGCAGCCGCAGCACCTCGGTGGTGGTGCCGGAGCGGGTGATCGCCAGCACCCGGTCGTAGCGGCGGCCGTGCGGGAACTCGGAGGCGGCGAAGGCGTCGGTCTCGCCGTGGCCGCCGGACTCGCGCAGCGTGGCGTAGGCCTGCGCCATGAACCACGAGGTGCCGCAGCCGACCACGGCCACGCGCTCGCCGCGCTGCGGCAGGCCGGCCGGGCCGCTCGCCGCCAGCGCCGCGGCGGTGCGCCAGTTCTCGGGCTGGGTGGCGATCTCCTCGCCGGTCAGGGACGGGTGCGGCATGGGTGCGGACTCCTTCGGCTGTCACCGGACGGCGGCGTTCCCGCGGCGCATTCCTGCGAGCGGGCGAGCTGTGCGCAAATCTGATTGTTTTATAGCTGTTTCGCGCAGCATTGCGCAATGCATCCGCCGTGACTGCGGTGTGCGAAGCTGTCCCGACCGAGCCGCGGGGCGCGCGGTGGCGAGCGCGGAAGGAGCGGAACGGTGTCCAGGTACGAACGGTGGAACGCGCTGCTGGAACTGCTGGCCGAGCACGGCAAGTTGGACGTCGAGGAGGCGGCCGGCGCGCTGAATGTCTCGGCCGCGACCATCCGGCGCGACCTCGACCAGCTGGCCCGCCAGCAGATGGTCACCCGCACCCGGGGCGGCGCGGTGGCGCACAGCGTCTCCTACGATCTGCCGCTGCGCTACAAGACCGCCCGCAACGCCGACGCCAAGCAGCGGATCGGCGCCCTGGTGGCCGGCCTGATCGCGCCCGGCGAAGTGGTCGGCCTGAACGGCGGCACCACCACCACCGAGGTGGCCCGCGCCCTCGCCGTCCGCCCCGACCTGGCCGAGCACCCCGAGAACGGGCAGAGCCTCACCGTGGTCACCAACGCGCTCAACATCGCCAACGAGCTGACGGTCCGCCCGCAGGTGAAGATCGTGGTCACCGGTGGCGTCGCCCGCCCGCAGTCGTACGAGCTGATCGGCCCCCTGGCCGCCCAGGTGCTCGGCGAACTCACCCTGGACACCACGGTGCTGGGCGTGGACGCGATCGACGCCGAGCACGGCGCCACCGCCCACCACGAGGGCGAGGCGGCGGTCAACCGGCTGCTCGCCGAGCGGGCCCGCCGGGTGGTGGTGGCCGCCGACTCCTCCAAGCTGGGCCATCGCGCCTTCGCCCGGATCTGCGGCCTGGCCCGGGTGGACATCCTGGTCACCGACGACCAGGTCCCCGACCCGGTGGCGGCCGCCTTCGCCGACGCAGGGGTCACCGTTCTGAAGGCGTGAACGTCCTATAATCGGACAGTTTCTGATGGTCCGTCACACTGAGCGCAACTGGATGTGACACTTCGTTAACTCCGTTCCGGCAAGCCTGGACCGGGCCGTCGGACGCCTGTCAGGGTCACGCTGTAACCCTTACGAAGGCGGTCCATCCGTGAAGCGATCAGCGCTGCTCCCCCTGCCCATCGTCGGATCCCTGCTGCTCACCGGCTGCGGAGTCCTGGACATGTCGGGGGGTGTCACGCTCAACCTGGTCGCAGCCGACTACGGCGACAACGAGGCCAACTCCAGCTCGGTCTACTGGAACGACCTGGCCCGCCGCTTCGAGGCCGCCAACGCCGGCATCAAGGTCAAGGTCGACGTGGTCAGCTGGAACGACATCGACAAGCACCTCGCCGACCTGATCGCCAAGGGCAACACCCCCGACATCGCGCAGACCGGCGGCTACGCCGAGCAGGTCGCCGCCAACCGCCTCTACCCGGCCGGCGACGTGCTCTCCAACCGCACCCAGGTCAACCTGCTCGACTCCTTCGCCAAGGCCGGCCAGGTGCTCGGAAGCCAGTACGGCATCCCGTTCATCTCCTCCAGCCGGGTCTTCTTCTACAACAAGGACATCTTCGCCAAGGCCGGCATCGCCAACCCGCCCGTCACCTGGGACGACGTCCGCCGCGACGCCGAACTGATCAAGTCCAAGGTCCCCGGCGTCATCCCGTACGCGCTGCCGCTCGGCCCCGAGGAGGCCCAGGGCGAGGCGATGATCTGGACCATGAGCGGTGGCGGCGGACTCTCCGACGTCGCCGGCAACTACACCATCGACAGCCAGGCGAACCGCGCCACCTTCAACTGGCTGCGCACCAACCTGGTCGAGAAGCGCCTCACCTACGACGACCCGGCCAAGGTCGACCGCAAGGCCGCGTTCGCGGACTTCGGGGCCGGCAAGGCCGCCATGCTCAACGGCCACCCCGGGCTGATCAGCAAGGCCGTCGCGGGGAACATCCAGTACGGCACCGCGGTGATCCCGCGCAAGGACACCGGCGTCAAGCCCTCGACCCTCGGCGTCGCCGACTGGGTGATGGCGTTCAAGGCGAACGGCCACCGGGCGGAGATCAAGAAGTTCCTCGACTTCGCCTACACGAAGGAGAACACCATCAAGTTCGACGAGCAGTACAACATGCTGCCCGTCACCCAGGACACCCTCGAGGAGATGTCCGCCAACCCCGGGCACAAGGACCTCAACGAGTTCCTCAACGCGCTGCCGAGCGCCAACTTCTACCCGCTCGGCGACCCGTCCTGGGACAAGGTCTCCAGCATGCTCAAGCAGCGCATCGGCGAGGCCGTGCGGCCCGGCACGACGGACGTGCTCGGCGACCTCCAGTCCGCCGCCGCGGCCGAGGCGTCGCGGGCCCGCAAGGGCTGACGGCCGCGGCGCGGCGCCCGGCCGGGGGCTGACGGTCCTGGTGCTTAGCCTGGACGCATGGCCGAACTGACCGACCGCGACCGGGCGGTACTCGAACTGGAAGCACGCGGGTGGCGGACCGCCGGCGCCAAGGAGCAGGCGATCCGGCAGGAACTCGGCATCTCCGCCACCCGCTACTACCAGCTGCTCAACGCCCTGCTCGACCGGCCGGAGGCACTCGCCCACGCACCCGTCCTGGTCAACCGGCTGCGGCGGGTGCGGCAGGGGCGGCGTGACGCCCGGTAGTGGCGCGATCAGGGCCCACCGGGGGCCCCGGCCGGGTAGCGTCGGGGCCATGGGAATTGCTGAGCAGATCACGTCCCAGGCAGGGCGGACCGGACTGGCGGGCCTGCTCGCCGACCCGCGCTCCGCGGTCGTGGGACTCGACTTCGACGGCACGCTCGCCCCGATCGTGGCCGACCCCGAGAGGGCCCGCGCCCACCCCGGCGTCGTCCCCGCCCTCACCGCGCTCGCCCCGCTGGTCGGCTCGGTCGTCATCGTCACCGGTCGGCCCGCGGCGACCGCTGCCGCGTACGGCGGCTTCGGGGCTGTCGCCGGGCTCGAGCACCTCACCGTCCTCGGCCACTACGGCGCGGAACGCTGGGACGCGCGGACCGGTGCCGTCACGGCGGCGCCGGCGCCGCCGGGGGTTGCTGCCGTCCGGGGTGAACTTCCTTCGCTGCTGGGGGAGTTGAAGGCTGCCGGCGGAGTGTCCGTGGAGGACAAGGGACGGGCGCTGGCGGTGCACACCCGGCGGGCGGACGACCCCGACGGTGAACTCGCGCGCCTGCGCGCCCCGTTGGCCGAACTGGCCGCGCGGCACGGCCTGGTGGTCGAACCCGGCCGGATGGTCCTCGAACTGCGCCCGCCCGGCGTCGACAAGGGCGTCGCCCTGCGGAAGTTCCTCGCCGAACGGGAAGCCGGGCCGGTGCTGTTCGCGGGCGACGATCTCGGGGACGTCGCCGCGTACGAGGAGGTCGAGTCGCGCCGGAAGGACGGCCACCCCGGCCTGCTGGTGTGCAGCGGCCCCGTCACCGGCGAGGCCCCCGTCCGCGAGCTGGCCGATCGCGCGGACCTGGTGGTGGCGGGGCCGGCGGGGGTGGTGGACCTGCTCAGTGAGCTGGCGGAGCTGTTGGGCGCGTAAGCGGGGGTGCGACAAGCGCAAGCCCGCTTACGCGCCCAACCGCCCCTACAGCGCGTGGAGCTGGTCCAGGAACCACTGCTGCGGAGGCAGTGCCGTCGCCGCGGACGCCAGACGCTTGGTGCGGTCGGCGCGGTCGGCGGGGGGCATGGTGAGGGCCTGGGCCAGGGCGTCGGCGGTGGCGATGACGTCGAAGGGGTTGATGGTGATCGCGTCGTCGGCGAGTTCCGCGTAGGCGCCGGCCTCGCGGGAGAGGACCAGGGCGCAGCCGTGGTCGGAGACGACGGGGACTTCCTTGGCGACCAGGTTCATGCCGTCGCGGACGGGGTTGACCAGGGCGACGTCGGCGAGCCGGTACGCGGCGAGAGAGCGCGGGAAGTCGTCGTCGACGTGCAGGATGAGCGGCTGCCAGTCGGCGGTGGCGAACTCGGCGTTGATCTCCTCGGCGAGCCGCTGCACTTCGGCGGTGTACTCGCGGTACTCGGCGAGGTCGGTGCGCGAGGGGTAGGCGAAGGCGATGTGGACGACCCGGTCGTGCCATTCGGGGCGGGCGCGCAGCAGGTGCCGGTAGGCGAGCAGGCCGCGGACGATGTTCTTGCTGAGTTCGGTGCGGTCGACCCGGACGATGGTGCGGCGGTCGCCGACGGCTTCGCGCAGGGCGGCGAGGCGTTCGTCGACGTCGGGCCGGTGGGCGCGTTCGCGCAGGAACTCGGCGTCGGCGCCGAGGCCGTGGACCCCGAGCCGGGCGGTGCGGCCGGCGTACGTGACGGCGAGGACATCGCGGTCGACGCTCGCGCCGAGGACGGCTTCGCAGCAGTCGGCGAAGGCGAGGGCCCAGCGGCGGGTGAGGAAGGCGGCGCGGTCGGCGCCGAGAATGCCGCGGAGGACTTCGGCGGCGACGTCGTCGGGCAGCAGCCGGTAGTACTCGGGCGGCGCCCAGGGGGTGTGCGAGAAGTGGCCGATGCGCAGGTCGGGGCGGAGTTCGCGGAGCAGCGCGGGGGTCAGTGAGAGGTGGTAGTCCTGCACCAGGACGGCGGCGCCGGGGGCGGCCTCGGCGGCGAGGGCCTCGGCGAAGGCGGTGTTGTAGGCCCGGTAGGCGGCCCATTCGGTGCGGAAGTCGGCGTCGAAGGCGGGTTTGGTGGGGATGTCGTACAGCAGGTGGTGGACGAACCACAGGGTGGAGTTGGCGACGCCGTTGTAGGCGAGGGCGAAGGTCTCCGGATCGATGTCCAGCATCCGGACGGCCTGTCCGCCGACGTCGTGGCCGGCCCGGTCGAGGCGCCCGTCGGGGGCCTGCCGGGCGGCGGCGCGGTCGGCGTCGGAGAGGGCGGCGCAGACCCAGACGGCGTTCGGGTCGTCGATCGCGGAGAGCCCGGAGACCAGGCCGCCGCCGCCTCTGCGGAGGCTCAGCGTGCCATCGTCCTCCGTGCGGAAGGACACCGGGCCGCGGTTGGAGGCCACCAGGATCGGGGCGGCTCCGGACTGCGTGGGGCGTTCGGACGCGTGATCGGCCATACAGCCAACCTTGCCGTGCGACCAGCCGACCAAACCACCCGGCGCGGCCCGCGACGGGTGAACAGCGGGCGTCAGCCGCGATGGTCGGTCGGCGGGCCGGAGTCGCGGGCGGGCAGGAAGTCGGGCAGCCACGGCGGGCGGCCGTCCGGGCACTTCCCGGGCAGGTACCACCCGCGCGGCGGGGTGAGGTTGTGCTCCAGGTCGACGGCGGCGACGGCGAGTGCGGTGAGCAGGGCGGCGAAGGCCGCGGCGAGCGCCCGGGTGAGCAGGCAGGGGGAGCGGCGGGCGAGGTACAGGGCGAGCAGGACGGCGAGGGGCGGCAGGAACAGGTAGCTGCACTCGTACGAGTTGAGCAGGTTGAACCGGGCGTCGTCGGTCAGGTCGTAGGTGACCTGCCAGGCCATGTTCAGGCAGCCGGACCAGGTGTCCTCGATCAGTCGCAGCACCCGGGACTCGACCAGGAGGCCGAGGACGGGTGCGAGCAGCAGAGCGAGACAGCCGATGCCGACGTTGGCACCGGTGCTTCCGGGAGCGGACGCGGGTCCGGGTTCGGCTTCGGGTCCGGCTTCGGCGTCGGGTCCGGCCTCGGCTTCGGCGTCGGGTCCGGGTTCCGGGGAGGGGGCCATGCCGGGACGGACGCGGGTCGTCGGTCAGCGGTTGCGGTACTCGGGGACGGTGATCATCGGGGGGCGTTCGGCGGCGGGGACGGGGTGGGTGCGGGGGGTGAATCCGGTGGCGGTGCGGGTGTACTGGGTGAGCAGGGGGCGGACCAGGTCGGGGTCGGCCTTGAGGCGGTGGGCGCGGTCGAGGCGTTCCAGGGCGGTGCGGTAGATGGTGGCGGCCATCCGGCCGAGGGCCTGGCCGTCCTGGTGGCGGTGGTGCCGGACGCCGACGTCGACCTGGGCCAGCGCGTCCAGCCCGACCAGTTCCAACGCGTCGACCAGCAGGCCGAGTTCGACGCCGTAGCCGGTCGGGAAGGGCAGCTGTTCGAGCAGGCTGCGGCGGGCCGCGTACTCGCCGCCGAGCGGCTGGACGAAGCCGGCCAGCTGCGGCCAGTGCAGGTTGAGCAGGGGGCGGGCGACCAGTTCGGTGACCCGGCCGCCGCCGGCCGGGACGACGGCGCCGTCGGCCTCGAACGGGCGGTCGTACATGGCCTTGACCAGGTGCAGGTCGGGGTCGGTGAGCAGGGGGCCGATGATGCCGGAGACGAACGCCGGGTCGAATTCGCGCAGGTCGGCGTCGATGTAGCAGACGATCGCGCCGCTGCTGGCGAGCAGTGAGCGCCACAGCACCTCGCCCTTGCCGGGGGCGGCGGGCAGCCGGGGCAGGATGGCGTCGCGGTGCACCACCCGGGCGCCGGCGGCGGCTGCGGCGGCGGCGGTGCCGTCGACCGAGCCGGAGTCGACCACCAGCAGTTCGTCGACCAGCGGGACGCGTTCCATCAGTTCGGTGCGGATGGTGGTGACGATCTCGCCGACGGTGGGTTCCTCGTCCAGGGCGGGCAGCACCACGCTGACGGTGCCGGCCGGGCCGGCGGCGCGTTTGGCGGCGAGCAGCCGGTCGAGCGGCCGGTCGGTGGCCGTCCAGGACCGGCGGCGCAGCCAGTCGGCCACTTCCGGCAGTATCCCGGGCTCGGGCTGCTCGGCCAAGATCTCGCTCCCTGTCTCGCTCTGTCTCGGTTGTCGGACGGTGGGGTTCGACCGCACCGGCCTTCCGTTACAGTCTTCGTACTGCGCTCGGACCTTCGCACGCCGGGGTCGCTCGCAGCGTACGACCACAACTTCATACAGCTCATCCAGAGGGACTGAGGGAACGGCCCGTTGAAGTCCCGGCAACCCTCCCGCGCGGCCCAGCAGGCCCGGCGGGACAGGTGCCAATTCCGGCCCGGGCGCGACCGCGTCCCGGGGAAGATGAGGAGAAAGGGCCTCGCCATCATGGCTGTTGACACCCCCGCACCTGCCGCCGTCGACCTCGGTCCGGCCACCGCACTGTCCTGTCGCGAGTGCGGCACCCGCTTCCCGCTCGGCCCGAGCTTCGCGTGCCTGGAGTGCTTCGGCCCGCTGGAGATCGCCTACGACTACGCCGGCTACGACGCCGAGGAACTGCGCAAGCGGATCGAGGCCGGCCCGGCGTCGATCTGGCGCTACGCCCCGCTGCTGCCCGTCCCGGCCGACGTCGCGGGCAAGCCGAACCTGAACCCGGGCTGGACCCCGCTGGTGAAGGCCGACAACCTGGGCCGCGAGCTGGGCTTCACCGCGCAGCTGCACATCAAGGACGACTCCGGCAACCCCACCCACTCGTTCAAGGACCGGGTGGTGGCCTGCGCGATCGAGGCCGCCCGCGCCTTCCGGTTCACCACGCTGTCCTGCTCGTCCACCGGCAACCTGGCGGGCGCGGTGGGCGCCGCCGCGGCCCGGGCCGGCTTCAAGTCCTGTGTGTTCATCCCGCACGACCTGGAGCAGGGCAAGGTCGTGATGGCCGGGGTGTACGGCGGCGAGCTGGTCGGCATCGACGGCAACTACGACGACGTGAACCGGTTCTGCTCGGAGCTGATCGGCGACCCGGCCGGCGAGGGCTGGGGCTTCGTCAACGTCAACCTGCGCCCGTACTACGGCGAGGGCTCCAAGACCCTGGCGTACGAGATCTGCGAGCAGCTCGGCTGGCGGCTGCCCGAGCAGATCGTCATTCCGATCGCCTCCGGCTCCCAGCTCACCAAGATCGACAAGGGGCTTCAGGAGCTGATCAAGCTCGGCCTGGTCGAGGACCGCCCCTACAAGATCTTCGGCGCCCAGGCCGAGGGCTGCTCCCCGGTCTCCGCCGCCTTCAAGGCCGGCCGCGACGTGATCAAGCCGGTCAAGCCGGACACCATCGCCAAGTCGCTGGCGATCGGCAACCCCGCCGACGGCCCGTACGTGCTCGACATCGCCCGCCGCACCGGCGGCGCCGTCGAGGACGTCACCGACGCGCAGGTGGTCGAGGCGATCAAGCTGCTGGCCCGCACCGAGGGCATCTTCGCCGAGACCGCGGGCGGCGTCACCGTCGGCGTGCTGAAGAAGCTGGTCGAGACCGGGCAGCTCGACCCGAGCAAGGAGACCGTCGCGATCAACACCGGCGACGGCCTGAAGACCCTCGACGCGGTCGCCGACTCCGGCATGACCGCCGTGATCCGCCCGACGCTGGAGTCCTTCCGCGCCGCCGGTCTCGTCTCCGCCTGATCCCCCCACGACTTTCTTCTAGGAGCACCCCCATGAGCGCCACCGTCCGCATCCCCACCATCCTCCGCACCTACACCGGCGGCGCCGCCGAGGTGACCGCCGAGGGCGCCACCCTGGCCGCCGTCATCGCCGACCTGGAGGCGAACCACACCGGCATCGCCGCCCGCCTGCTGGACGACACCGGCAAGCTGCGCCGCTTCGTGAACGTGTACGTCAACGACGACGACGTGCGCTTCGCCGAGGGCCTGGAGACCGAGATCAAGGACGGCGCCTCGGTGTCGATCATTCCGGCGGTGGCCGGCGGCTGCTGAGGCAGCTCCGGGCGGCCGGTGGGGCCGCCCCGCGTATTCGCTCCGCCGCCGTCGGGCGCGGGCTCGGAATTCGATTTCCGAGCCGCCCGGCGGCGGCTTCGCGCATCGGCCGGGCGCGCGGGCAGCGGTGATTCCGACCTGGCGGGTCGCTGGAATTCCCGCGTTCGCGGGGGAGTAGAGTGCCGGTGGAGCCGTTCCCCGCCACGGCCCGTTCCAATCCTCGATTTTCCCGCAGCGCACCTCGCGCCGGCCCCGTCCCCGTCCCGCGCTCTGAGACATGCGCCGGACCGTTCACCGCCCGACCTGTCAGGCCGCCGTCAGAATTCTTTCGACGATTTGCGGCGACACGTCCGTTATGTCCGGTGGCAATTGTCGGGCCATATACCTTTCGACCCGTCATATCCGGTGTGGGGTGCGGACTTTCCGCGAAATTAGGGCCTGTTGCAGAGGGCGCATATCCGGATACATTCAGCCGCGACACGAGGCTGCGCCGTGCGGGGGGGAGTCCCCACAGGCCGGCCTTCCAGACCTCCGGGTCCGCGTCCCGCGGATCTCTGAAGGGCCAGCACAGCACAAGGGGAGTTCGGAATGGCTCAGGGCACCGTCAAGTGGTTCAACGCCGAGAAGGGCTACGGCTTCATCGCGGTCGACGGTGGAGCGGACGTGTTCGTCCACTACAGCGCGATCCAGATGGACGGCTACCGCACCCTGGAAGAGGGCCAGCGGGTCGAGTTCGAGATCTCGCAGGGTCAGAAGGGTCCGCAGGCCGACATGGTCCGCGCCGCCGGCGCCTGACGGCCCGGTAGACCGCACACACCACAGCTATGACCCGGCAGGTCCGGCCCCGGCGCGACGCGTCCGGGTCCGGGCCTGTCGGCGTTCCCGGGCCCGCCTGCGGGTTTCCCGGGAGGGGCATCGGAGCGCGGCGAATGGGCTTGCACTCGACACCCCCGAGTGCTAATCATTGGCGTTAGCACTCACAGCGTGAGAGTGACAACGGACCGGGCCGGTGAGGCCCCGGAAGCGGTAGGGGACGAGACCCCCGCTCTCCTGGGCCGTCCGTCGCGGGCACCCCCTTGGTCCGAGCAGTCGACCGTGTCCCGGAGGACCACTTCTAATGGCCAAGATCATCGCCTTTGACGAGGAAGCCCGCCGCGGCCTTGAGCGTGGCATGAACCAGCTTGCCGACGCCGTGAAGGTCACGCTCGGCCCCAAGGGTCGCAACGTCGTTCTGGAGAAGAAGTGGGGCGCCCCCACCATCACCAACGACGGTGTCTCCATCGCCAAGGAGATCGAGCTCGAGGACCCGTACGAGAAGATCGGTGCCGAGCTCGTCAAGGAGGTCGCCAAGAAGACCGACGACGTCGCGGGTGACGGCACCACCACCGCCACCGTGCTGGCCCAGGCGCTCGTCCGCGAGGGTCTGCGCAACGTCGCCGCCGGCGCCAACCCGATGGCCCTGAAGCGCGGTATCGAGAAGGCCGTCGCCGCCGTCTCCGACCAGCTGCTGGCCCAGGCCAAGGACGTGGAGACCAAGGAGCAGATCGCCTCCACCGCCTCCATCTCGGCCGCCGACACCCAGATCGGCGAGCTCATCGCCGAGGCCATGGACAAGGTCGGCAAGGAAGGCGTCATCACCGTCGAGGAGAGCAACACCTTCGGCCTGGAGCTCGAGCTCACCGAGGGCATGCGCTTCGACAAGGGCTACATCTCCGCCTACTTCGCCACCGACCTGGAGCGCATGGAGACGAGCTTCGAGGACCCGTACATCCTCATCGCCAACTCCAAGATCTCCTCGGTCAAGGACCTGCTCCCGCTGCTGGAGAAGGTCATGCAGAGCGGCAAGCCGCTCGTCATCATCGCCGAGGACGTCGAGGGCGAGGCCCTGTCGACCCTGGTCGTGAACAAGATCCGCGGCACCTTCAAGTCCGTCGCCGTCAAGGCCCCGGGCTTCGGCGACCGCCGCAAGGCCATGCTGGGCGACATCGCCATCCTGACCGGCGGCACCGTGATCTCCGAGGAGGTCGGCCTCAAGCTCGAGAACGCCGGCGTCGACCTGCTGGGCACCGCCCGCAAGGTCGTCATCACCAAGGACGAGACCACCATCGTCGACGGTGGCGGCGACAGCGACCAGGTTGCCGGTCGCGTCAACCAGATCCGCGCCGAGATCGAGAACTCCGACTCGGACTACGACCGCGAGAAGCTCCAGGAGCGCCTCGCCAAGCTGGCCGGCGGCGTGGCCGTCATCAAGGCCGGCGCGGCCACCGAGGTCGAGCTCAAGGAGCGCAAGCACCGCATCGAGGACGCGGTGCGCAACGCCAAGGCCGCCGTCGAGG
The DNA here is from genome assembly GCF_043200475.1 of Kitasatospora sp. NPDC048407. Taxonomy (NCBI): domain Bacteria; kingdom Bacillati; phylum Actinomycetota; class Actinomycetes; order Kitasatosporales; family Streptomycetaceae; genus Kitasatospora; species Kitasatospora sp. NPDC048407. Next base: position 76,554 of record NZ_JBICXW010000003.1, read on the forward strand.
AGGGCATCGTCGCCGGTGGTGGCGTCGCCCTGCTGCAGGCCGGTGTCGCGTTCGAGAAGCTGGAGCTGGACGGCGACGAGGCCACCGGCGCCAACATCGTCCGCGTGGCGCTCGAGGCCCCGATCAAGCAGATCGCCACCAACGCCGGCCTCGAGGGCGGCGTCGTGGTCGAGAAGGTTCGCAACCTGCCCGCCGGCCACGGCCTGAACGCCGCGACCAACGAGTACGTCGACCTGATCGCCTCCGGCATCATCGACCCCGCCAAGGTCACCCGCTCCGCCCTGCAGAACGCCGCCTCCATCGCGGCGCTGTTCCTCACCACCGAGGCCGTCATCGCCGACAAGCCGGAGAAGGCCTCCGCGGCCGCCGGCGGCGGCATGCCGGGCGGTGACATGGACTTCTGATCCGACCTCACCGGTTGGATCGGTCAGTCTCACGCCGTGAGGGCGGTCTCCTTCGGGAGGCCGCCCTTGCGGCGTTTCCGGGTTGTGGCGGCGGTTTGGGACAATGGGCGGATGTCCAGCAACGAGATCGAAGCCGCCCTGCACAGCGCCCGCGCGCTGATCCTCGCCGACCTCACCGCGCGGGACGTCGCCGACGCCGCGATCGTCTCGCTGGTCGAGGACGCCGTCACCCACCGCCGCTGGTGGCTCGAACAGTGGCCGGACGGCTGCGAGTTCGTGCTCGGGCTGATCGCGCAGGACGTGCAGGACGCGCTGCTGGAGTCGTACGGGCGGTGGCCGTTGTGCGCGGCTTGTGCGGCGGAGGACGACCCGCACGCGCTGGGCGTGGAGCCGGAGTTGGGGGCGGATCCGCACTGGGTGTGCGGCAAGAAGGGTCTGATCGTCGCGGCGGTGGGGGAGCTCGACTGACAGCAGGCGTTTCGCATCCGCTCGCGCCCCTGGTCTCGCACCCGCACAGTTTTCGCGCCCGCCCTCCTACCCGGCCAGCTCGCTGAGCTCGTGCTGCATGTTCGCCCGCGCCTGCGCGTCGTAGCGGGCGTGGGCCTCGGGGGTGCGGTAGAGGGCGGGGAGGGCGAGGAGGTGGTGGAGGATCGCGGTGCGGCCCTCGCGGAAGGCGTTCGGGGGGACGAAGGAGTATTCGTCGCGGATGGCGGCGGTGTAGGCCGCGTAGCGGTCGGGGGGTGAGCCGAGGACGGCGAGGTCGGCGTCGCAGAGGACTTCGCCGTTGTGGTCGCCGGGCGCGGGGTGGTGGGTGACGGTGAGTCGGACCAGGCGGTCGACCTCGTGGACCAGGGGTTCGGGCAGGCCCGCCTCGCGCAGGGCGCGGCAGGCGAGGGCGGCGCTGCGTTCTTCGTTCTCGGAGCGGTCGGGCCGGTAGACGGCGTCGTGGAACCAGGCGGCCAGCCGGACGGCGTCCGGGTTCTCGGCGTGGTCGGCGAGTTCGTCGATCCGGTCCAGGACGGCCCGCAGGTGGTCGGTGGTGTGGTAGCGGCGCTGCGGTTCGGCCCAGCGGGCGAGCAGGTCGCGGGCGTAGGGCTCCGGGTCGACGGTGGCGCCGCAGCGCGTGAGCAGGGCGTGCCAGCGCTCGGACAGCGATGCGGTCATGACGGTCATTCTGCTCCCTGCCGGTGGTGCGGTGGCATGGTTCGGCCCGCGATGTGATCCAGACTATATGTAGTTCACCGACTTATGACGCAGACTTGAGTAGTCGTCGCTCGGAGGCTATACATACTCGGTATGCAAGACGTTCCGCTGTTCCGAGGGGGAGCCATGACCGGATCGAGCGCGCAGGCCGTGCTGCGCCTGGAGGGAGTCGGCCGGGTGCACGGCCGGGGCGAGGCCCAGGTGCACGCCCTGCACCCGATCGACCTGGAAGTGCGGGCCGGGGAGTTCCTGGCCGTGATGGGGCCGTCCGGCTCCGGGAAGTCCACGCTGCTCGCTCTGGCCGGCGGCCTGGACCGCCCGTCGGCCGGCCGGGTGCTGGTCGAGGGCACCCCGCTGGAGGGGCTGAGCCGGGCCAAGCTGGCCGATGTGCGTCGCCGTTCGGTCGGCTACGTGTTCCAGTCGTACAACCTGATTCCGTCGCTGACGGCGGCCGAGAACATCTCGCTGCCAAGGGAGTTGGACGGCGTCTCCGCCCGGACCGCCCGCGCGGAGGCACTGGTCGCGCTGGAGGAGCTGGGGATCGCCCAACTCGCCGACCGGTTCCCGGAGGACATGTCCGGCGGCCAGCAGCAGCGGGTCGCGATCGGCCGGGCGCTGGCGGGTGAGCGCCGGCTGGTGCTCGCCGACGAGCCGACCGGCGCGCTCGACTCGGCCACCGGCGAGGCCGTGCTGCAGGTGCTGCGTTCGCGCTGCGACGCCGGCGCCGCCGCCATGATGGTCACCCACGACCCCACGCATGCGGCCTGGGCGGACCGGGTGGTGTTCCTCCGGGACGGCCGGTACCTCCGCGAGGCGGCGCAGCGCACCGGGGCCGGCCGATGAGCGCCTGGCGGGCGGTGCTGCGGATGGCGCGCCGCGACGCCCTGCGGGCCAAGGGCCGCAGCGCCCTGGTGGTCGCGATGATCGCGCTGCCGGTGCTCGGCGCGACCGGCGTGGACGTGGTGCACCGCAGCGGGCAGCTCAGCGCCGCCGAGCGCTCCGACCGGCTGATGGGCCGTTCCGACGCGCTGATCGGCGCCTACGACCCGGGCCGGAGCATCGAGCAGGCGGTGTTCCCGGCCGACGGCGTCCGCACCCTGCCGGTGCGCCCGGACAACCAGACGCCCGAGCAGAAGCGCGCCATCGGCACCGAACCGACCGTGCTGCTCGGCGAGTTGCTCCCGAAGGGCAGCACCCTGATCCCGGCCCGCACCGGCCCGGTGGCGTCCGTGCAGACCCACGACGGCCTGGCCCCCGTCGACACCTTCGAGGCCGATCTGACCGGCGAGCTCTGGCAGGGCCGGCTGAACCTGGTCTCCGGCCGGGCCCCCGCCGCCGCCCACGAGGCCGCCGCCACCCGGGCGTTCCTCACCGGCACCGGCCTGCGGATCGGCGACCGGGTCACCGTCCGCGGCCTGGAGTCCACCCCGTTCACGCTGACCGGCACCGTCGAACTCCCCGATGACCTGAACAAGTCCGAACTGGTCGCCCGCCCCGGCGAGTTGTACCAGCAGCTGGACGCCGCGCAGGTCACCGCCGGACTCGCCCCGCAGAACCCGGGCGCCGAGCAGGCCGCCGCCAACAAGGCCGCCTGGCTGGTCCGGCTGCCCGCCGGGGCGAGCCTCGGCTGGGAGCAGGTCCGCGAACTCAACCGCTACGGCTACACCCTGGCGAGCCGCCAGGTCGCCGCCCACCCGCCGGCCGACGTGCCGGCCGTGGAGGAGGCCGTCGGCGCGCAGGACGCCCGCGAACGCCGGTTGATGACGGTCGCCACCACCGCCGCGATGGCCCTGTTGGAGGTCGCGCTGCTGGCCGGCCCCGCCTTCGCGGTCGGCGCCCGGCGCGCCCGCCGCCAGCTCGCCCTGTTCGGCGCGGCCGGCGGCCGCCCCGGACACGTCCGGGCCGTGGTGCTCGGCGGCGGACTGGTGCTCGGCGCGGCTGGCGCGGTGCTCGGCACCGTGGTCGGCGCCGCCCTGGTCGCCGTGCTGCGCACCCGGATCGAGGAGTGGGGCGGCAGCCGGTTCGGCGGGCTCACCCTGAACCCGTCCGACCTGCTGGGGATCGCCGCCGTCGGCATGGTCACCGCCCTGCTGGCCGCCCTGCTGCCCGCCCTGCAGGCCGGACGCCGCGAGGTGCTCGACGGCCTGACGGACCGTGACCCGGTGCGCCGCTCCGCCCGCTGGACGCCACTGCTCGGCCTGGCGGTCGTGCTGGCCGGCATCGGACTCGCGCTGTACGGCGCGGTGGCCGCCCCGACCGGCGGGATGCCGGTGGTCGCCGGACTGTCGACGCGCACCCTGTCGGTGCTGGGCGGCGCCACGCTCGCCGAACTCGGCCTGCTGCTGTTCACCCCGCTGCTGCTCGCCCTGCTCGGCAGGCTCGCCCGCCTGCTGCCCGTCGGCCCGCGGCTCGCGCTGCGCGACACCGCCCGGCACCGCTCCCGCACCGGGCCCGCGGTCGCCGCCGTGCTGGCCGCCGTCGCCGGAGCCGTCGCGGTCGGCGTGCACACCGCGGGTGCCGAGGCCCAGGACCGCGCCTCCTACCGGCTCGAACAGCCCGTCGGCAGTGTCCGGCTCACCCTGCACGGCGACGCCGACACCATGCCCCAGCTGCGCACCGCCATCGTCCAGGACCTGCCGGACCTCGGTGAACGGGCCGACCTGTACGAGGCCAACTACGTGTTCTGCGAGGGCTGCTCCAGCGTGGTGTCCGCGGAGGGCGGGCAGCGCTACGGCCGGGACGTCACCAGGTCGGTCGTGGTCGGCGACGCCAAGGTGCTGCGCAACCTGCTGGCGGTGCGCGACCAGGCCGCCGAGACGGCGCTGCTCGCCGGGAAGGCCGTGGTCACCGACCCGTCCTACCTGCACGACGGCAAGGCCGTGCTGCGGATGCTGGGCAACAACATGGAGCCCAAGGACGTCACCGTCGACGCCGTCCTGCTCGAACGGCCCGCCGCGCAGCGCTACGCACCGCTGGTGATCTCGCCCGACACGATCCGCGGACTCGGTCTGAAGGTCGTGCCGGCCGGGGCGATCTGGCTGCCCACCACGCCCGTCGCCGACAAGGCCGAACAGCGGGCCGCCGCCACCGTCGCCCGACTCGCCCCGCACTCCGAGTTCGGCGTGGAACGCGGCTTCCGGCCGCAGAGCAGCGTGGTGCAGGTCGCGCTCAGCGGCTTCGCCGCCCTGGTGGTGCTCGGCGCGGCCGTGGTCTCCACCGCGCTGGCCGCCGACGACGCCCGCCGCGAACGCGTCCTGCTGTCCGCGATCGGCGCCCGGCCGCGCACCCGGCGCACCGTCGCCGGGCTCCAGGCCGGACTGATCTCGCTGCTCGGCGCCCTGCTCGGCACCATCAGCGGCTTCGTCCCCGCGTACGCCCTGCTGCGCTCCCGGGTGGCCGGGGAGATGGGCGCACCCCCCGTGCTGAACCCCGCCGACGTCCCGTGGGCCACCATCGCGCTGTTCGCCCTGGCGCTGCCGGTGCTGGCCGGCCTGCTCGGCGCGCTGCGCCGGGACGCCCCCGCGGGATGGCGCGGATAGGCAGGTCGGCGATATATGTAGTCGTATGACTGAACGCGCCATGCAGGAACCCACCCTGCTGCTGCTCACCGCCCTCGCGGACGCCCCCCGGCACGGATACGCGCTGATCCAGGAAGTCGACGCGATCTCCGGGGGGCGGGTGAAGCTCCGCACCGGGACCCTGTACGGCGCCCTCGACCGGCTGCTCCAGCAGGGCCTGATCGAGGTCGCCGCCGAGGAGATCGTCGACGGCCGGGCCCGCCGCACGTACTCCCTCACCGAATCCGGGCGCGGCGTCCTGGCCACCGAGGCCGAACGGCTGCGCACCGTCGCCGCCGAGGCGCAGCGCCGCCTCGGCGGCGCCGTCCGTCCGCGGGGGGCGACCGCATGAACATGGCCCTGCGCACCGCCCTCGCGCTCTACCCCGCCCGCTACCGCCGCGACCGGGGCGCCGAACTCGCCGAGGTGTTCGCCGACACCACCGCCGGCTCCGGCCGCCTCGCCACCGCCCGCGAGGCCCTCGACCTCGCCACCTACGGCCTGCGGCTGCGCACCGGCCTGACCGAGACCGCGCTCCCCGGCCGCCTGCTGGTCGCCGCCGCCCCGCTGCTGGCCGGCACCGTGCTCGGCCTCGGCACCCTGCCCGGCACCGGCGACTGGCGGGAGTACGGGATCACCGGCGCCGCCCACGCCGGAACGGACCTCCCGTGGGCCCAACTGGTGGAGAACCTCGCCGTGCTGGGCCTCGTCGTCGTCCCGGTGCTGCTGGCCGCCGCCGCCATGTTCGGCGCCTGGCGGGCCGTCCGACTGCTCGGCGCCGTGGTGGCGCTGCTCGGCACCGTCCGGATCGGGTACGCCGCGCTGGACCTGTTCGGCCCGCAACCCGGCATCGGATGGTTCTTCCTGTACTCCGCCACCGCCCTGCTGCCCTACCTGCTGGGCGGCCTGCTGCTGGCCGTCGCACCGACCGGCCCGGGCGACTCCCGCGGCCGCGCCGACCGGCTGCTGGTCCTGGCCGGCGCGGCCGCCGGATTCGCCCTGACCCGGGCCCAGGGCTACTACGACACCCGCTACCTGATGGACGGCTGGTGGCCGACCGCGCTGCTGCTGCTCCCGCTGCTGCTGATGCTGTTCGCCGCCCGCGACCGGCTGCTGCCCGCCGCGCTCGGCGTCGCGCTGCTGCCGCTGACCGCCGCGTTCAGCCTGTTCTCGCTCTGGGAGCAGCTCGGCGGAGTGTGGCGGGCCGCGCCCTACGCGCTCGCGACCGGGCTGGCGCTGCTGGCGGTGTTCCGACTGCTCGCCTCCACCCGTCCGACGGAGCGTCAGATCGCTGCCCCGCTGGGCTGAACGGCCCGCTGGGCTGAACGGGGAGGGAAGCGGGCGAACGGGCGCCGGCGGGGAGCGAACGGAGGAGGACGCGGGGCCGAACGGACGAGGGGGGTCGCCCGGGGCGGACCGATGTGGCAGGCTATCGGATATGTCTAGACCAATGTTCGAAGTGATCGCGCTGACCGCCCAGGACGCCAGGGCCGCCGAGTCGGGCGGCGCGGACCGCCTCGAACTGGTCACCGACATGGCCGCCGACGGGCTCACCCCCACCGTTCAGGACTTCGCCGCGATCCGCGCCGCCGTCTCGCTCCCGCTCCGCGTCATGCTCCGCATCCGCGACGGCTTCACCCCCGGCGACCTCGAGCTGCTGCTGACCCGGACCGCCGCGCTGCGCGCCGAGGGCGCGGACGAGTTCGTCTTCGGCTTCCTCACCCCCGATGGTGCGGTGGATCTGGACGCGACCCGAACCGTCGCCGACGCCGTCACCGGCTGCCGCTGGACGTTCCACCGGGCCATCGACCACAGCACCGACCGCTCCGAGGTCCGCGCCGCCGTCGCCGACCTGCCCGGACTCGACACCTTCCTCACCTCCGGCGCCCCGGCGGGCGTCGACGCCGGGCGGGAAGTCCTCCTCGGCGAACTCGCCAAGTCCGGCAACCCCGGCTACCGCCAGCAGATCCTGGTCGGCGGCGGCCTCCGCGCCGAGCACGTTCCCGAACTGCGTGCGGCCGGCTTCGACGCGTTCCACATCGGCGGGGCGGCGCGAACCGGTGGCTGGGCGGGGGCGGTGGACGCGGCGAGAGTTGCGCAGTGGCGGGAGCTCATCGGGGAGTAGTGAGGTGCGCAACCAGGGGCGCGGGGAACTGCGCGACAAGCGCAGGCCCGTCCGTAAGGTCGCGATCAAGTGCAAGTCATTGTCCTGCGTCGCGATCTTGCGGACGTGGTGCGTTCCCCTTCGCGCAGTTCCCCGCGCCCCTGGTGGTGCTCTAACTCAGCTCGTCCGGCATCGGGTCGGTGTGGAGCACCGTCAGCCCCGAGACCGCGCGCGTCAATGACACGTAGAGGCGGCGCAGCCCCGTGCGGTGGTCGGGTTCGCCGGCGATGATCGCGGTGGGTTCGTCGAGGACGACGTAGTCGTATTCGAGGCCCTTGGCGAGGGAGGCGGGGACGAGGGTCAGCCGGGCGTCGGCGGTGGTTTCGGTGCCGGGTTCCAGGCAGGGCAGCCCTGCGGCTCCGAGCATCTCGGTGAGGGCGGGGATGCGCGCGTCGGCGGCGATCAGGCCGACGGAGCCCTCGTGGCGGAGGGCGTCCTGGCAGGCGGCGAGGACGGCTTCGTCGCGCCCGGCGGGGACGTGGCGGATGGTGAGGGAGCCGGGGGTGTCGCGGACGGAGGTCGCGGGGGCCAGGCCGGGGGCGATCGCGGGGAGGAGGCGGGAGGCGTAGGCGATGACCTCGCCGGGGACGCGGAAGCCCTGGGTGAGTTCCTCGATGTGGGCGCCGTCCTTGCCGAGGTGGTGCAGGGCTTCCTGCCAGCTGTCGGTGGCCCAGGGGGTGGTGCCCTGGGCGAGGTCGCCGAGGACGGTCGCGGAGCCGGTGGTGCAGCGGCGGCCGACGGCCCGGTACTGCATGGGGGAGAGGTCCTGGGCCTCGTCGACGACCACGTGGCCGAGCGAGGCGGTGCGGTGGACGAGGTCGGTGGTCTCGTCGATCAGGACGGCGTCGGCGGCGGACCAGGGTGCGGTGCGGGCGGAGCGCGGCGCCTTGGCCCACAGGATGGTGGCCTGTTCGTCGGCGTCCAGGATGCCGTCTGCCGCGGCGGCCAGGAATTCGGCGTCGCTCAGCAGGCGGTGCACCAGTTTCACCGGGTCGACGGCGGGCCAGCTGGCTTTGACGACGGCCTTGACGGCGGTGTTGCGGGCCACCGCGTCCTGCACCCGGTCGTCGGGGGCCTCGCCGCCGTGTTCCATCTTGACCAGGACGGCGTGCGCGATCCGCTGCGGGAGGGCCTCGGCGGCAGCCCCGTAGCGGATGTCGCGGTCCATCAACTCGCGGACGATTTCCTCGAGTTCATAGGCCGGTACGCGCCAGCGGCGGGAGCCGCGGACCACCACGCAGGGCTCGGTGGGGACGGTGATCCCGGCCCGGACGGCGTTGCGCAGGACCTGGGCCATTCGGGCGTCGCCCTTGATCCGGGCGGTGTCGGCGGTGTCGGTGCCGCGCACCTCGACGTGGCCGACGAGTTCCTGCACGGTGGCCTGGGCGACGTCCAACTCGCCGAGGGCGGGCAGGACTTGCTCGATGTACTGGAGGAAGGACCGGTTCGGGCCGACCACCAGGGTGCCGGTGCGGGCGAGCCGCTCGCGGTGCGCGTACAGCAGGTAGGCGACACGGTGCAGGCCGACGGCGGTCTTCCCGGTGCCGGGGGCGCCCTGGACACAGACGGTGCCGGTGATGTCGGCGCGGACGATCTCGTCCTGCTCGGGCTGGATGGTGGCGACGATGTCGCGCATCGGGCCGACGCGGGGCTTCTCGATCTCCGCGGCGAGCAGCGCGGAGCGGGTGTCGCCCTCGTCGGGGTCGGACAGGTTCTCGTCCTCGTAGGCCGTCAACTCGCCACCGGTGTAACCGAATCGGCGGCGCTTGGCGACGTCCAGCGGGTCCTTGCGGCTGGCCCGGTAGAACGGCTGGGAGACCGGGGCGCGCCAGTCGATCACCATCGGGTCGCCGTCGGCGTCGTGGACGTGCCGGCGGCCGATGTAGAACTGCTCGCCGCCGCTGCCCTCGGACTCGGCCTCGCTGATCGCGTGCAGGTAGTCCAGCCGGCCGAAGAACAGCGGGGTGTGCGCGAGGTCGGCGAGCGCCTTGATGCGGTCGTCGATCTGCCTCTGCAGCACCCGCGCGGACACCCAGGTGCCGGTGACGTCGCGCAGGTCGAGCGCCTCGACGTCCTCGCGCATCGCCTTCAGCGCGGCCCGGGAGGCGGCCAGGTGGGAGCGTTCGCGGCCCAGCGGGTCGGTGTCGGCGGCGAACGTGTCGGTGGGGGTGGGGGAGTGCACGGCGGACCTTCCCGGCCGCCCGGCATCCAGGGGCGGCGGACTCGTCTTGGCTCACGGTGAAGGACACCGGCCGGTTTCCGAGCGGCCGGCACCTCCCACGGCTGCCGACGCGGCACCACGGTTCGGGAGGGGCAGACGGACGATCCTAGACCCGCCGCTGCCCGGGAGCGAATCCGTTTTCTCAGGGACGACCCTCCCCCCACCCCTGGGGGATCACCCCCTGACGGGCGTAGGGGTCGGTCCACCTCCAGGACGACCAACCGCCCGCCAGGTACGGCCTTCCGGTTGATGCCCGCCGACCGCCCCCGGACCCACCATGGAGACATGACGAACGAACGAATGAACCCGCAGGTCAACGGCGCCCACAGTGTCTCGGAGCGCCGCCGGGGCCCGGTGGCCGCCGCCTTCCGCAACGTCGGCATCGTCCTCGACACCGCCGCGCGCGTCCTCTTCCTCGGGCGCGACGGCGTCAAGATGTAGCCCCTCGCCTACAGGTCGTCGGCGTCGACGATCCGGTACGCGTAGCCCTGCTCGGCGAGGAACCGCTGGCGGTGCGCCGCGAAGTCCTGGTCCACGGTGTCCCGGGCGACCACCGAGTAGAAGTGCGCCGCGTGCCCGTCCGCCTTCGGCCGCAGCACCCGGCCCAGCCGCTGCGCCTCCTCCTGGCGGGAGCCGAACGTGCCCGACACCTGGATGGCCACGGTGGCCTCCGGCAGGTCGATCGAGAAGTTCGCGACCTTGGAGACCACCAGCACACTGATCTCCTTCGACCGGAACGCCTCGAACAGCTTCTCGCGCTGCGCGTTCGAGGTCTCACCCTTGATCACCGGGGCGTTCAGCGCCTCGCCCAACTCGTCCAGCTGGTCGATGTACTGGCCGATGATCAGCGTCTGGTCGCCCTTGTGCTTCTCCACCAGCCGCTCCACCACCCGGCGCTTGGTCACCGTGGTCGAACAGAACCGGTACTTCTCCTCCGGCTCGGCGGTCGCGTACATCAGCCGCTCCGAGTCGGACAGCGTCACCCGCACCTCGCAGCAGTCGGCGGGCGCGATGTAGCCCTGCGCCTCGATCTCCTTCCACGGGGCGTCGAAGCGCTTCGGGCCGATCAGCGAGAACACGTCGCCCTCGCGGCCGTCCTCGCGCACCAGCGTCGCTGTCAGACCGAGCCGGCGGCGCGCCTGCAGGTCGGCGGTGAACTTGAACACCGGCGCGGGCAGCAGGTGCACCTCGTCGTACACCACCAGGCCCCAGTTGCGGGCGTCGAACAGCTCCAGGTGCGCGTACACGCCCTTCCGCTTGGTGGTCATCACCTGGTAGGTGGCGATGGTCACCGGGCGGATCTCCTTGCGGGCGCCGCTGTACTCGCCGATCTCGTCCTCGGTCAGCGAGGTCCGCTTGATCAGCTCGTGCTTCCACTGCCGGGCCGAGACGGTGTTGGTCACCAGGATCAGCGTCGTCGACTTGGCTTCCGCCATCGCCGCCGCACCCACCAGCGTCTTGCCGGCGCCGCACGGCAGCACCACGACGCCGGAGCCGCCGTGCCAGAACCCGTCCACCGCGTGCCGCTGGTACGGGCGCAGCTCCCAGCCGTCCTCCTCCAGGTGGATCGGGTGCGCCTCGCCGTCCACGTACCCGGCGTGGTCCTCGGCCGGCCAGCCCAGCTTCAGCAGCACCTGCTTGATCTGGCCGCGCTCCGACGGGTGCACCACCACCGTGTCCGGGTCCACCCGGGCCCCGACCAGCGGCGCGATCTTCTTCGACCGCAGCACCTCCTCCAGCACCGGCCGGTCCGTGGTGGACAGCACCAGCCCGTGCACCGGGTGCTTCTGCAACTGCAGCCGCCCGTACCGCGCCATGGTGTCCGCGACGTCCACCAGCAGCGCGTGCGGCACCGGGTAGCGCGAGTACGTCACCAGCGCGTCCACCACCTGCTCGGCGTCGTGCCCCGCCGCCCGCGCGTTCCACAGCCCCAGCGGCGTCACCCGATAGGTGTGAATGTGCTCCGGCGCCCGCTCCAGCTCGGCGAACGGCGCGATCACCCGCCGGCACTCCGCCGCCTGCGGATGGTCGATCTCCAACAGCAGCGTCTTGTCGCTCTGCACGATCAGCGGTCCGTTCACGCCTGTGCATCCCTTCCGCGCGGGGCCAAACCTCCAGTGTGCCGCATCGGGTGAGGCTGGCCGTACGGATGATTCTCTGCGGATTTGTCAGCACTGAGTGTCCGCGTACGGGTGAACCCCCTAGAGATGCGCCCAGAGAGCTTGTATCGTCACTTTTTGACGTGAGAGGCATCTACAAAGCATGCCTGGATGCATGTGGAGGTTGTCGTGCTGCTTCGGTTTCGAGTGGCCAACCATGCTTCACTGCGTGATGAGCAAGAACTCTCCCTGATTGCGGCGGATCGTCACCCCGAACGGGCGGAGCGTGGCGTCGAAGGCGCGGGCGGTTTCCGGGTGGTTCCGGTGGCTGCCATCTACGGAACGAATGCTTCGGGCAAGTCGAACGTCATCGATGCCATCGGCTGGATGCGCTCGGCTGTCCTCTCGTCCTTCCGGAGCTGGGACCCGGAAGGCGGCGTTCCCCGTCGTCCTTTCGCCCTGCGTCCCGACACTGCGTCCTGGCCCTCGACCTTCAGCGTGGACTTTGTGGTGCACGGGGTTCGTCACGAGTTCGGCTTCTCCGTCGACGACGAGAAGATCCTGGAGGAGTGGCTGTACTACTACCCGGAGCGCAAGGCCAATCGCCTGTACGAACGCAAAGCGGACGGCACTGTCGTGTTCGGGCGTTCGCTTACCGGGCGAAAGAAGATCATCTCTGAGCTCTTGCGTCCGAACAGCCTCTACCTTTCCGTCGCTGCTGCCCAGAACCACGCCCAGCTCGGGGAGATCTTCCGGTGGTTCCGATCGGGTCTGCAACTGGCGACCGATGGAAACTATCGAGCTAGGATGGACAGCACCGTCCGGCTGCTACTCGATGATGAAGCGGGCGGCGGCACTTCGTCGCCCGTCATGCAACTGCTCAAGTATGCGGACCTCGGGGTCTCCGGACTCGCGGTCGAGGAACCCGACGAATCCGTGATGGACGAGTACCGGCGGCTCCGTCAGGTCATGCGGGACGTTCTGGGCGATCGGGTCCGGGTCGAGTCTCCGGGCCTGCACACGGTGCGTGTGGAGCACCGGACGGACGGCGGCGTCTTCCCGTTGGACCTGAACGAGGAGTCGAGCGGGACGAAGACCTGGATCGGGCTGATAGGGCCGATCCTCGGCGTCCTGTCCGCAGGATCGGTCCTCTGCGTGGACGAGCTCGACGCGCGCCTGCACCCGTACCTCGTGGACGCACTGGTGGGGATGTTCCAGTCACCCGAAGTGAACAGGACTGGGGCGCAGCTCATTTTCAGCACGCACGAGGCCGCGCTGCTGGGGAAGAACGTACGCACGGAGCTCTACCGCGATCAGGTCTGGTTCACCGAGAAGAGTCACGAAACGCTCTCGACCAGGATTTTCCCACTGACGGAATTTCATGTGCGGGACTCCATCGAAAATCTGGAGAAGCGCTATCTTTCCGGGCGATATGGTGCCGTTCCATCCTTGGACGACGAATTGTTGGGCAAAATTGGGCGAAGCATCGTCGTCGGCGGGAACGCATGAGGCGCGGCAAGTCGCTCCAGCGAGGGAAGAGCACGCGTGCCGAACAGCGCCGGTTCCTGATCTACTGCGAGGGCGAGTGCACGGAGTCCATGTACTTCAAGGGGCTCAGGAACGACCTCAAGTCCCTTCCTGTGACAATATGCCTGGGTGCGGACCACGGCGAGCCGAAGTCCTTAATCCGGGCGGCGATCAGCCACAAGGAGCGGGCCCCGTTCACAGCGGCCGACCGGCACACGGCCTACGACGAGGTCTGGTGTGTGGTGGACGTGGAGGCACCCAAAGCACACCCGTCCCTTGACGAGGCACTCGTGCTGGCCCGGCGAGCAGGCGTCAAGGTGGCCTTGACCAATCCGTGCTTCGAACTCTGGCTCTTGCTGCACCTCTGCAACTTGACGTCCTACCAGACGACCGCAGCCGCGCAGGCCGCCCTGGAAAAGGCCGGCACGTGCGGCTACAGCGCCCAGCGGAAACACCTGGACTACGTCGGCCTCCGGGGCCCGGACGACGAGCGGTATCTGAAGGCGCGGGAGCGTGCCGGCCTGCTTCGGGCACGTAGCGAGGACGCACATCGCACCAACCCGTGGACAAACGTCGACGAGTTGGTGGAACGACTGCGGGACGCGCGCGGCGTGTGACATTCCGGGACCTGAATCGGTCAGCCGAGGAAGAAGTTGTGGCCGACGTCCGGGGGGATGACCTCCTGGTACGGGGTGGAGCCGGGGCCGGGGAGGTGGGTGCCGGGGACGGGGTCGGTGCCGGTGTGGTGGAGGAGGGTGACGCCGTCCTGGTCGAACAGTTCCTGGTAGCCGTGGGCGAGCAGGAAAGCGCGGTAGGCGGCCTGGTCCGGGTCCTTCTGGAACGGGAAGGCGCGCTGGGTGTACCGCAGGATGACGTACTCCTGGCCGCGCGGGGTGCCGTCCGCCAGCATCACGTGGGTGCGGTTGGTCAGCCGCGGCGCGACCTGGTTGTCGGCCTCCACCGTGGCGCCGTCCGGGATCAGCTTCGCCGCCCGGGCCAGCGCCGCCGTCGGGGCCTTCGGCTGCCACTCGTACGGGAGGACCAGGTGGTACAGGCCGAGGGCGCCGGATGCGGCGAGGGTCAGCACGGCGGCGGTGGCGCCCAGGCGGCGGGCCTGCCGGTGTCGGCCGCGGGCCCACAGAACGCCCAGGGTCTCGATCGCGGCCGTGACCAGGATCGGCCACAGGAACGCGTCGTAGTGCCGGGCGATCGACCAGTGGTTCGGATTGTCGGACAGGATCCGTTCCGCGAGCAGCGGCAACGCGACCAGCATGGTGGCCGAGCGGAACGGCAGAGCCGCCGTGGTGAGCACCAGCCAGCCGAGCAGCATCGGCTTCAGCGGACTGGAGAACGCCGACTCCGCCAGCAGCCACGGATTGCCGAGCACGTGCCGCAGCGCCTCGCCGCCGTCCGCACCGAGCTGCCCGTAGTTCCAGTAGTAGCCCGGCTCGCCACCCATCGCCGGTATCACGTACGCGATCTCCACCGCCGCAGCCAGCGGACCGCACACCAGCAGCGACCAGCCCAGCACCTTCGCCCACCGGTCCGTGCCGCCGCGCTCACGCCACAGCAGCACCGCGCCGAACGCCCCGACCGCCAGCCCCAGGTCCTCCTTGGTCGCACACAGCAGCAGCGCCGCGAGCGCCGCCCACCCCCAGCGCCGCGCCCCCGCCCGTTCGAACAGCAGCAGGAACAGCGGGACGGCGAACCCCACCTCGTGGAACCCGCCGCGCGAGGAGATCAGCAGCGGCCAGCCCAGTCCGTACACCAGCGCCGCGACGTCCATCACCCGGGTACGGACCCGCGCGTCGGCGCCCGCGAACGCCCGGCTCGCGATCCGGCGCACCAGCGGAACACCCGCCGCGAACAGCGCCGCCTGCCCGACCAGCAGCATCCGCGGGTCGTCCCACACCCAGTACAGCGGCGCGAGCAGCGCCAGCACCGGGGAGAAGTGGTCGCCCAGCAACGAGAAGCCCGGTGGGAACTCGTGGTGCACGCTCTTCAACGTCGACACCGGCAGCCCGAAATGCGCATAACCGCGCATGCCCTGGTCGAAGATCCCCAGGTCGAAACCGCCCAGCTGGAGCGAGGTCCACTGCTGGACGCCCAGCGCCAGACAGACCGCGAAACTCAGCAGGGTGAACAGGGCCGTCCGGCGCCGACGGGTCAGCCGGACCCCGGACATGCGGCCGGTCGCCGCACGGGCGACCGAGGTCTGCAGAGCGGAGGAAATGGTTACGGCTCCGGTCCTGTCGGGGGCCGGCGAAGGCCCGGTTCCGGCACGGGTGAAGCCCTCCCACCCCCGGCCGCTCCGCAGTCTAACGGCCACCCGTGAGACGCCCGGCGCAGATCGTCAAGCGGAGCCCGGCCCCCCACAACAGTGACCCGCACGCGGTCGGATCGTTGGGCAGGCCATGACCATGCGCAACCGATTCCTGGCCGGCCTGGCGCTCTCCGGCGCGGCCCTCGCCACCACCCTCGGGGCGGCCCCCGCGAGCGCCGCCGGCGAGTCCCCGGCCCTCGACCAGGTCGCCGACGTCGGCCAGCCCGGCGGCCTGCTCGGGACCCTCGCCTTCACCGGCACCGGCCTGCTCACAGGCGTGGAGCCGAAGATGCCGGACCCGCACGCGATCATGGAAGAGGCGAAGAAGCAGAAGGCGGACGAGGACGCGAAGCAGCACAGGTCGGCGGACGACGACGCGAAGAAGCAGAAGGTGGAGGGGGACGTGGCGAAGCAGTACGTCTAGCTGGCTGGTAGGCGAGCGGGCGCGAAGCCGCGCGTCCGCGCAGTCTTCGCGCCCTTCAGTCGTCGACCTCGGCCACGCCGGTGATCCGGTGGAGGGCGAAGGTGCGGACCTCGTCGGAGAGGTGGTCGTAGGCGGTGACGAAGCCGCCCTCGACCTTGACGGGGTCGATGACGCGCTGGGAGGAGAGGCCTTCCGCGTTGAGGTAGCCGATCCACATGCGTTCGCCGAGGAGGACGGCGGTCTGCAGGGAGGCGAGGGTGTCGGCGGCGGCGGTGCGCGGGACGACCGCGTTCGCGGGGCCCGCGACAGCGTCCTTGCGGGGGGCGGTCGCGGCGCGGTCGCCGGCCCGGATGGCGCGGACGGCGGCGGTGAGCAGGGTGTCGTCGGGGCGGGCGGGGCCGTCGGGGACGGGCGTGGGCGCGGCACGTGGCGGGGTGCGGCGGGCGTCGGGGCGGGTGATCACGACGTCGCCTTCGGCGGACTCCGCGGCGGGCGCGTAGCCCATGGCGCGCAGCACGGTGAGCAGGGTGTCCGGCGGGGCCTGGGCGGCGAGCACGGTGGGGGCGAGCAGGCGTAGGCGCAGCTCGGCGGCGCGCCGGTCGGCGAGGACTTCGCCGAGCAGTTGGGGGTCGTCGCAGCGCAGGTAGGAGGAGGCGGCGCCGACCCGCAGGATGCCGTGGCGGCGGGCGACGTCGTCGATCAGGTAGGCGAGCGGCTGCGGGACGGGCGTACGGGAGTGCCGCCCGAGGAAGCCTTGCAGGTCGGCGGCGGTGCGTCCGGCGTCGAGGGCGCGGCGGATCGTTTGGGGGGTGAAGCGGTAGACGGTCGCGCCGCCCTTGGACTCGATGTCGGCGCAGAGTGCGAGTGCCTGGGCGAGCGGGGTGAGCAGCGGGCCGGGGGCGATCGCGGTGAGGTCGGGCTGCAGGATGACGTGGTCGAGGGGTTCGGGCAGCAGCGGGGCGAGGACGGCGGTGGGATCTGCGCCGGCGAGCAGGGCGCGGGCGGGGGCGGCGAGCGCGCCGCGGCCGGTGATGCCGAGCAGTTCGGCCTCGTGCAGGGTCCAGCCGGTGAGTGTCTCGCGCAGGTCGTGGCCGTCGGGGCCGGTGGGGCCGCCGCGCAGGGGGCGGTGCCAGCGCAGGGCGGGCAGGACGGCGTCGGCGCCGGCGGCGGTGCCGGGGGGCTGTTCGGCGAGCCGGGTGAGGGTGGCGCGGCGGACGGACGGGGCGAGGGTGCGGTCGAGTTCGGGGCCGAGGGCGGCACGCGGCCGGCCCTTGCTGTCGGGGGTGCCGGTCAGGCGGCCGACGCGGGTGGCGGTGAGCCAGGTGCGGGCGAGCAGGGTCCAGCGTTCGGCGGTGTCCTGCTGCCGCCACTGGTCGTACGCGGGGGTCGGCGCCCACACTTCGTCGATCTCGCCGTCGGGCGCCAACAGGCCTGCGGTGTAGGCGAGTTCGAGCCAGAACGCGGCGTCGGACTCGGAGCTTTCGAGCAGGGTCGCGGCGCGCTTGAGGTCGCGGATGCCGAGGCCGCCGGCCCGCAGGGTGGGCGGCGGGGTGACGCTCCAGGCTTCGAGGAGCTCTTCGAGGGTGCGGACGGCGGTGGCGGCCTGTCCGGCGGCGGTGCGGTCGACCATCGCGGGGTCGCGGGTGACGACGGGGGCGACGGCGGGCGGGGCGGGTTCGACGGTGCGGTGGGTGCGGCCGCCGCGCAGGTGCAGGGCGAGTTCGCGGGGCAGCACCACGGAAGTGGGGCTGGACGGCAGCAGCAGGCCGCGGGCGAGCAGCCATTCGACGGGGCCGCGCGCGTCGTCGGCGGTGACCTGCCGGGTGGCGTCCGGGACGGTGCCGGTGGGCGGCCCCCAGACCAGGCGTTCCAGCAGGCCGACGGCGGCGGGCGGGGCCTGGTCGAGCAGCGCGGTCAGGCGCTTGCGGTCGCCGAGCAGGGCGGTGAGCGCGGCGACGGCGGTGACCGGGTCGGGGGTGGGCGGCAGTCCGGCGCCGGCCAGCAGCTGCTGGAGGCGGGCGGGCGACATGCCGACGGTGGCCTCGGCGAGGGTCGGGCCGAGACCGGTGCGGCCCGGGTTGGCGGCGCTCGGGGCGAGTGCCTCGCGGACGGCGAGGACCAGCCGCAGTGACGAGTCCGGGCCCCAGATCAGGGCCTGCTCGCGCAGCCGGGCGAGCGCGCCGGGGAGCGCGGCGGTGACGGCGGCGCGGTCCACCGGCTCGGCGCCGGGGTGCGGCTTGACCCGGGCGGGCCCGGCCAGCAGGTTGCGCACCGCGGTCTCGGACGCGCCCTCTGGGGCGGCGGCCAGCGCCTCGACGGTCTGCAGGGTGAAGCGGTCGAGCCGTTCCAGCGCGCGCAGCACGGACGCCCGGCTGGAGAGCCGGGCGGACAGCTGGGTGAGGTCGGTCGGCACCGGGTTCAGCAGGTCGGGACGGGCCCGGAGCAGCGCGGCGACAGCGTCGTCCTCCCGGCCGCGGAGTTCCTCGGCCAGCGTGCGGGGGGCGCCTGTGCGGGCGGCGCGCGGTGCGGTCATCCGGTCCAGCCTAGTCAACGCCCCCGGCCGAGGCCCAGAACGGCGGAAGAACTCCCGGCGAAACCGGGGCAGTCCGGGCCCGACGGCCAGTGGAGCGGGCTCGCTTCGGGCGGCCGCGGGTGGGTACCGTCTCGATGCGGCGGGAAGTGCGACGTGAGGGCGGGTGGCGGGGCGATGGCGGGCGGCTCGTGGTGGCGCGAGGGCGGGTCGGCGGAGGGTTCGGACGGCGGGGACAGCGTGTACGTGCCCGCGCAGGCGGCGGAGCCGCCGCCGGTACCGGCCGTCCCGCCGATGCCTGCGGCACCCCCGCCGCGGCGCCCCGTCGAGTTCGACAAGCCGGTGCCGCCCCCCGTCGAGTTCGAGCTGCCGCCCGGGCCGTCCGCGGACGAGGTGGAGCGGGCCGCGCACTGGGCGGAGGGACGCGGCCGCGCCGACGTCACCTCGGTCTTCCCCGGCTGGACGGAGGTGTACTTCGACCTGCCGGCGGAGCCGGAACCCGAACCGGAGCCGAAGGCCACGCCCGAGCCGGAGCCCGAACCCGAACCCGAGCCCCCGGCCGAACCGCGCCCGGGGCTGGCGATGCGTGCCCTGCGCGCCCTGTTCGGCAAGCCGCAGCCCGCACCCGCGCCGGAGGCCGCCCCCGCCGAGGCCCCGGCGACGGGCGGCGGGGCCCGGCGGCCCGCGCCGCTGCTGGTGCTCGGCGCGGTGCTGCTGGTGGCCGGCGCGGTGACGGGTTCGCTGCTGGTGATGCTGGCGGGCTGGGGCGTGGCCTACCTGTCGAGCGGACTGTCCGACCTGCTGAAGAAGTTCGCCGTCCTGGGCATCCCGCTGATCACGGTGACCGGTCTGACGATATGGAACTGGGGCCGCGAGAAGGGCCGTTGGGGCACCCCCCTGACCCCGGGCACCGACGCCGGCCACGCCACCTGGGCAGCCGCCCCGGACGTCCTGCGGGCGGCGGCGGTACTGACGGCGCTGTTCCTGCTGGCGGTGACGCTGCGCCGCCGCAAGGCCTAGCAGCGAGGTGCCCGCGCGGTGATCCGTCCGGGGTCCGACTGCCGTATCGGCCGGCAGGCGTCTCAGCTCGCGCCGAGCAGGTGGAGCAGTTCGGCGATCAGGAAGTGCGCACCGGTGTAGCCGATGCCCTGGAACCAGAGCTGGTCGTTCACCGGGAAGGCCCGGTGTGCGCGGACGGCGCCGAGGGACTGCCAGGCGGGGGAGGCGAGGGCGGCGCCCAGTCCGTTGCGGTCGGGGTGGCCGTAGCCGGAGTAGAACAGCAGGTCGCCGTCGGCGGCGGAGAGCTGGTCGGGGGCGGTCTCGACGGCGAACTGGTCGGTGTTCTGCGGGTCGGGCCGGGGCAGTCCGAGGTCGGTGAGGACGCTGCCGGGGAAGTTCTGCCGGGCGTACAGGCGGACGGTGGGGGAGTCCTCGACGAATCGGACCAGGCTGACGCGCTGCCCGGTGAGGCCGGCGGAGGCGAGCGCCCGGGTGGCCTGGTCGAGGTGGCGGGCGTAGGCGGCGACCACGGCGGCGGCCTGTTCGTGGCGGTAGAGGGCGGCGGCGTGCAGCTGGAAGTTCTCCTTCCAGGGTGCGCCGGTGGTCTGCGTGAGCACGGTCGGGGCGAGGCCGCGCAGGGTGTCGAGGTGGGCGGCGTCGCGGGTGCGGTTGGAGAGGATCAGCTGCGGGCGCAGCTGGGCGATGGCCGCCGGGACGGGCGGGTCGCCGATGTCGCCGACCACAGCGATCCGGGCCAGCCAGGAGGGCGGCCAGTAGTCGGGCAGGCCGGGGTCGAGCGGGGCCTTGGCGGCGCCGACGGGCGGGATGCCGAGGGTGATCGCGGAGTCCAGTTCGGCGGTGTCGAGGGCGATCACCCGGGTCGCCCCGCCGGGGACGGCGACCGCCCCGTCCGCGCCGTTGACGGTGACACTGGGCGTCGGGCTGGGCGTGGGCGAGGGCGGCGCGGAGCCGGTGGCGGTCTGCGGCGGCGGCCCGGCGGGCAGGGCGTGCGGGCCGCAACCGGTGAGCAGGGCGGCGCCGAGCCCGGTGAGGGCGGCGCGGCGGGACAGGGGCGGCACCAGGGACCTCCGGTGGGGAGCTCGGCAGTATGTCCGCAATGTAGCCGTACATCCGGTTTTTCCGGCCGGAAACGGCGGCTGGTTACGCTGGAGCGCATGGCTCTCACCGTCGGCTTCGACCTCGACATGACACTCCTCGACACCCGCCCGGGCATCAAGGACACCTACGACGTGCTCTCTGCCGAGACCGGCACCTTCATCGACTCCCAGCTGGCGGCGAGCCGGCTGGGTCCGCCGCTGGCGCAGGAGCTGGCGCACTGGTTCCCGGCGGAGCAGCTGGACGCGATGGTCGCCCGCTACCGGGAGCTGTACGTGGAGCACGCGGTGCCCGTGGCGCTGGAGCTGCCCGGCGCGCTGGCGGCGGTCGCGGCGGTGCGGGCGGTCGGCGGCCGGGTGCTGGTGATCACCGGCAAGTGGGAGCCGAACGCGCGCCGGCACCTGGACGGCATGGGGCTGGAGGTGGACGTGCTGCTCGGCGACCTGTGGGCGGAGGGCAAGGGCGAGGCGCTGCGCGCGCACGGCGCGAACGTCTACGTCGGCGACCACCTGGGCGACATCCGGGGCGCCCGGGCCGCCGAGGCCGTCGCGGTGGGCGTGGCCACCGGCCCGTACAGCGCCGCCGAACTGGCCGCGGCGGGCGCGGACGTGGTGCTGGGCGACCTCACCGAGTTCCCCGGCTGGCTGTCCGCGCACCTGGCCTGACGGGCCGGTCAGCGCGCGGCGGCGGCCTCCCGGGCGGCGCGCCGGCGGCGGGACTCGGTGCGGGCGGTGACGAACAGCCCGACCAGCGTCACCAGCAGCCCGAACGGCATCATCATGGACAGGCCCCAGGCGATGGACAGGCCCCAGGCGATGGACGGCAGGCGCGGCAGGTCCAGGACGTACGGCACGAAGGTGGCGATGACGGCGAGCATGCCGAGGACGAACACCACTCCGCCGACGCGGACCAGGGTGTCGCCGGCGTCGCGGGACTGACGGGTCACTTCTGCACTCCTTCGTGCGGTCTTTTGTGCCAGTTTCCCACGTTCGCCCCCGCCGATCGGCGGGGGCGTGACGGTTCGCGCTCCACCTGAACGCTCAGGGTTCCCAGGAAACTCTCAGGCATTCTGATCCTCTGGGGGGAAAACGGCGGGGAGCGAGGTCGCGCGCGGTTATGGGTCTTACCAGTCACAAGGTGCTTGCGCTGTCGGCACTTTTCTCCGCACTGATGATCGCGGGCACCGTCTGGTTGTGGCCCCGACTGGCCAAGAAGAGCTGGCAGGCGGTGCTGGGCCGGCTGGGCACCATCATCGGCACCCAGCTTGCCGTGATGTGCACCCTGGGTCTGGTGGCCAACAACTACTTCGCCTTCTACAGCAGCTGGGCCGACCTGCTGGGCACCAACGACGACGGCCCGGTGACCATCCAGAACCAGATGCTGGGCCGCACCAAGGGTGTGGAGAAGATCAGCTCGGAGAACGTCCGCGACACCGGCGCGATGGGCCGCGACCCGGCGCAGGTCGGCCGGCTGGAGAAGGTCCGGCTGCCCGGCGCGGCCACCGGCCTGTCCACCGAGGGCTACGTGTACCTGCCGCCGCAGTACTTCCAGCCCGCCTTCCGGGACAAGCACTTCCCGGCGGCGATCGCCATCACCGGCTTCCCCGGCGACGCCAAGAACCTGATCACCAAGCTGAACTACCCGGCGGTGCAGCTGAAGCTCAGCACCGAGGGCAAGGCCAAGCCGACGGTCCTGGTGCTGATGCGCCCGTCCCCGGCGATGCCCCGCGACACCGAGTGCGAGGACGTGCCGGGCGGCCCGCAGTCCGACCGCTACTTCAGCGCCGACGTGCCGGCCGCGCTGCGATCGTCGTACCGGATCGCGGAGGGCCCGGGCAGCCTGGGCGTGATCGGCAACTCCACCGGCGGGTACTGCGCGCTGAAGCTGGCGATGCGTCACCCGGAGGTGTTCTCCGCGGCGGTGTCGCTGTCCGGCTACTACAAGGCCGCCGACGACCCGACCACCGGCGACCTGTTCGGCGGCGACCAGCAGCGCCGCGAGGAGGCCGACCTGAACTGGCGCCTCGCGCACCTGCCCGCGCCGGGCACCGCGCTGCTGGTCGGCGGCAGCCGCGAGGGCGACGGCGACTACTTCTCCGAGACGGAGCGGTTCCGGGCCGCCGCCAAGGGCACCGCGACCACCGTCAGCGCGATCACGCTGGACACCGGCGGGCACAATTTCAACACCTGGTCGCGGATGCTCCCGGCCTCGCTCGGCTGGCTCGGCGACCACCTGGCCAACCCCTCCTGACCGGCCCGGCGTCACTGCGCGCAACTCGGTGCGCGCGAAGAGTTTCGACCCTCGTCGGGGCCGGGTATGCAGCCATCGCGCGGGCGGACCAGCGGCTGGTCCACGAGTAACCCGCCCGGAACCGATGGGGGGTGTGGACCGATGGAGGGCGCGACAGGCGCGAGGCACGGCCGCACCCCGGTCCGGAATCCCGTCGCCGCTGAGGCGCACGCTGAGGGATCATTGCCGCACTGAGTGGCACCGGCCGCCAGTCCCGGCAGCCGAGCCGCACATCCATCCGCGACCCGACGAGGTCGCTCGCACCCGACACCGAGGACTTTTCGAGATGCCCACCGGCCAGGTCAAGTGGTTCAACGAGACGAAGGGCTACGGCTTCCTGTCGCGCGACGACGGCGGCGAGGTCTTCGTCCACACCAAGGCGCTGCCCGCGGGCGTCACCACCCTGAGGCCGGGGCAGCGCGTCGAGTTCGGCATCGCCGCGGGGCACCGCGGCGACCAGGCGATGAGTGTGACGCTGCTGGACGCGCTGCCGTCGCTGGCCGTGGCCAACCGCAAGAGCGCCGACGACATGGCCCCGATCGTGCAGGACCTGATCACCAAGCTGGACAGCGTCCTGCCCGGCCTGCAGCGCGGCCGCTACCCCAGCAAGCCGGAGGGCCAGAAGATCGCCATGGTGCTGCGCGCGATCGCCGACCAGTTCGACGTGTGACGCAGGCTCAGGGGAACGCCAGCGCGCCCGGGTCGACGGCGGGGACGAGTCCCTGTTCGGCGGCCCGGGTGAGCAGGCCGCGCACCGCCGCGTAGCCGTCCTCGCCGAGGTCGGCGGTGAACTCGTTGACGTACAGGCCGATGTGCTGCTCGGCGACGGCCGGGTCCATCTCCTGGGCGTGCGCCAGCACGTACTCCCGGGAGGCCGCCGGGTCCGCCCAGGCCTGCCGGACCGAGGAGCGCACGGTGGCGGCGAGTTCGCGCAGCCGCTCGGCGCCCAGCGAGCGCCGGGCCACGATCGCGCCCAGCGGGATCGGCAGCCCGGTCGCCGCCTCCCACGCCTCGCCCATGTCGGCCAGGCAGTGCAGGCCGTACTGCTGGTACGTGAACCGGGCCTCGTGGATCACCAGCCCGGCGTCCACCCGGCCGTCCCGGACGGCCGGCATGATCTCGTGGAACGGCAGCACCACGATCTCGCCGAACCCGCCCGGCACCGCCTCGGCCGCCCACAGCCGGAACAGCAGGTACGCGGTCGAACGCTCGCTCGGCACCGCCACCCGCCGCCCGGCCAGCCCGGCCGCGTCGACGGGCCCGGCGGTCAGCACCAGCGGCCCGCAGCCCCGGCCGAGTGCCCCGCCGCACGGCAGCAGCGCGTACTCGTCCAGCACCCACGGCAGCTGGCCGTAGGAGATCTTCAGGACGTCCAGTTCGCCGCGCTCGGCCAGCCCGTTGGTGATGTCGATGTCCGCGAACCGCACCTCGGGGGCGTCCGCGCCGGCGACCTGGCCGTGCGCCCAGGCGTGGAAGACGAAGGTGTCGTTCGGGCAGGGCGAGTAGGCGACACTCAGCGGCTCGGCCATGGGGTCAGACCTCCTGGAGCAGACGGGACACCGGCAGCGCCGCGAAGGCCCGCTCCAGGGCCGCCAGCGCCTCACCGATCCGCCACGCCGCGCGGTCGCGCGGCCCGACGGCGTTGGACACGGCCCGCAGCTCCCCCGCCGCGAGCCCGAAACGGGCGGCCGCCTCGGCCACCCCGAACCCCTCCATGGCCTCGGCCAGCGCCCGCGGATGACGAGCCCTCAGCTGCTCGGCGCGCGCCGCCGAACCCGTCACCGTGGAGACCGTCAGCACCTCGCCGACCGCACCGCCGGTGGCCGCCGCGACCAGCTTCACCACACCGCCCGGAACCGCGTGCCGCACCGTGCCGAAGCCCAGCTCGGTGACGTCGGCGAAGCCGTCCGGCGTCTCGGCACCCAGATCGGCCGCCACCAGGGCGTCCGCCACCACCAGCGACCCGGTCGGCGCGGCGGGCGCGAAACCGCCCGCGATGCCCGCCGACAGCACCAGCCGGAACCGGCCGCGGGCCAGCGCCACCGCCGTACCGGCCGCCGCGGCGGCCGGGCCGACGCCCGCCGCCAGCACCTCGACCGGCGCGCCCTCGCCCAGCCCCCGGCGGACCGCCTCGGCCTCCGCGGGCACGGCAACAACGACGAGCAGTCCGGCGGCGGGGCCGGACTGCTCGTCGGGACGCTCAGCGGTCATCGACCGGAGATTCAGCTCTTCTGGTTGTTCATGTTGAAGAACCACACCGCGTAGTACTCGTTGGTGTCCTTGTCGACCGCGGCGACCGTCACCATGGTCGTCTCGTCGCTGGTCATCAGACCGGAGGCCGACACCGAACCCGAGTAGGTCCGGCCGCTGGCGTCGGTGATGATCGGGGCGCGGTTCTGGCCCGAGCCGGTGAACGCGTACCAGCCCTTGTCCGCCAGGTCCTTCGGCACGCCCACGCCGACGCGGTCGCTCGCGCGCACGTCCAGGCTGGTGAGCTTCTTCTGCTCGGAGTCCTTCGAGGCCTGCTGGGCACACTTGGCGAGGTCGGCGTCGGAGATCGCCTTGCCGCCGTTGTAGCAGGTCGGCTCCGCCCGGACCGACGAGGTGCCGACGACCAGCGTGGCCTCGTTCTTGGGCGGCTTGCCGTTGTCCACGGCCTGGTAGACGCCGAAACCGACGAGGCCGGCACCGACGACGGTGGCGGCTGCGAGTCCGGCGGTGACGCTGGTGCTGAGGCTCATGCGCAAGAGGCTACTCGCCTTCCGTGATCACGTAACAGCGGGGTGGCCGAGTCGCGCGAGGTTACGCCACGCGCGGACGGGCCGCCGACCGGCGCGGCCCGATCCGCAGCAGCGACCGGAACGTCCACAGCAGCATCGCCGCCGTCACCCCCGCCGCCAGCCACAGACCCAGCTCCGCGTTCAACGGCAGCGAGATGCCCACCACGCCGCCCACCACCCAGCTCAGCTGAAGCGCCGTCTCCGAGCGGGCGAACGCCGACGTGCGCACCGCCTCCGGCACATCACGCTGGATCAGCGCGTCCAGTGCCAGCTTCGCCAGCGACGCCGCCATGCCCGCCGTCGCCGCCACCACCGTCACCGTCACGATGCCGTACCAGAGCGCCGCCGCACCCGCCGCCAGCGTCGCCAGCGCCAGCATCACCGTCACCGTCACCTCGGAACCGCGGGTGCGCAGCCACGAACCCAGCACCGAACCCAGCGCGTTGCCCAGACCCGCCGCCGCCGCGACCGCGCCCAGCGCCACCGTCTCCGGCAGCCCGCCCGGCGGGTTCTTGCGGATCAGGAACGCCAGGAACATCACCAGGAACCCGACCAGCCAGCGCAGCCCCGCCACCCCGCGCAGCGCCATGATCACCGACGGCCCGACCGCCCGCAGCACCCCCCTCGGACGCGCCTCGGACGGCTCCGCGAGCAACTCCGCCCGCTGCTCGCCCTTCGCCGAATCCACCTGGTGCGGCAGGTGAAACGCCATCAGGGTGCCGATCACGAACACCACGAACGCCCCGCGGAGCGGCCAGTCCGGCCCGATCAGGTGCAGCAGCCCGCCCACCCCGCCCGCCACCAGCGTCGCCACCAGCCCCGCCAGCGTGACCCGCGAGTTCGCCTTCACCAACGACAACTGGGCCGGCAACAGCCGCGGCACCACCACGCTGCGCACCACCCCGTACGCCTTCGACGCCACCAGCACACCCAGCGCCGTCGGATACAGCGCCAGCCCGCCGCCGGGCACCAGACCCGCCATCACCCAGGCCAGCACCGCCCGGGCCAGCATCGCCATCGCCATCGCGGAACGCCGGCCGTTCGGCAACCGGTCCAGCAGCGGGCCGATCACCGGGGCCAGCACCGCGAACGGCGCCATCGTGATCACCAGGTAGAGCGCCACCCGGCCGCGGGCCTCGCCGGTCGGCACCGAGAAGAAGATGGTCGACGCCAACGCCACCGTGATCAGCATGTCGCCGAACGAATTCAGCGCGTGCAGCTCGATCAGCTTCGCCAGGCCCGACTCGCCCGCGCCCTCCGCCGACGTCGCCCGCCGGATCCGCCGCCCCGTGCCGTGCACCACCCGCCCCGTGCGCGCCCCCGCCGCCGACGCGCCACGCGCCCACACCCCGCGCGGCTTCACCGTCGGAGGTTCCTTCGCGTCCTCCTGGCGCGCGGTCGGGCGTGGCTCGTCCGCCTCCGGCTCGCCGGGGGCTACGGGATGCTGCCGCGGCGCGTTCGACGGCTCCGGCCGGCTCTCGTCCTGCCCGGGGCGCAGTCCGTGCTGCGGGGGGTTCTCCTCCGCCACAAGCCCATCCTGCCCGACAAACGCACGCCGTACGAGTGATTGCCACGGGCGCGGCGCGCCCGTCCCCGCGGCCCCGGACTGTGCTCCACCGCCGACCGGCGGGTAGCCTGCACTACGCGCCTGCCCGGCCTGCGCAGGGGGTGGCCGACCGGGGCGGCGCGGCCCGGCCACGGAGCGGTCCCCGGTCGAGCAGAATAGATCGGTCCCGCGTCAGCGGGGGTTGCTCTGGTGACGTGGCAGCGGCAACCGGCGCGAGCCCGCCCTGTGCGGGGGCCGTCTCGGGACAGACCGCAGGATGACAGGACTGGGAGAGAACCGACGCCGTGAGTGCTGCGATGCGAAGCCGTACCCCTGACCGGCTCTGTGCCGAGGCCGTCGAGCTCGCCCGCCAGGCAGCCGTGGAGAGCGTCGGAGAGTCCGTCGTCGGCTCCCACGTGAAGGCCAACGCCGACGCCGAGCGCCTGGTCACCCACACCTTCGAGTGCCTCGACCCCGCCTACCGGGGCTGGCACTGGGCGGTGACCGTGGCCCGCGCCCCGCGCGCCAAGAACGTCACGCTCGACGAGATCGCACTGCTGCCCGGCCCCGACGCCGTCCTCGCCCCCCAGTGGGTGCCGTGGAGCGAGCGCCTGCTGCCCGGCGACCTCGGCCCCGGCGACCTGCTGCCCACCGGCGCGGACGACCTGCGCCTGGAGCCCGGCTGGACCGGCGAGGACGAGCCCGCCCCGAACTCGGTGCTGGTCGAAGCCGCCGAGGACGACCTGGTGATCACCGAGGCCGGGATCCAGCCGCCGCCGGCCCGCGCCGAGATCGGTGCCGTGGCCGACGAGCTGGGCTTCGGCCGCCCCCGCGTGCTCTCCCGGAGGGGCCTGCACCAGGCCGCCGAACGCTGGGAGACCGCGTACGGACCTCAGACGCCGATGGCGCAGTCCGCACCCGCCTCCTGCAGCACCTGCGGCTTCCTGGTGCCGATCGGCGGCTCGCTCGGGCAGGCGTTCGGCGTCTGCGGCAACGAGTTCAGTCCTGCCGACGGCCAGGTCGTCTCGCTCGCGTACGGCTGCGGCGCGCACTCCGAGGCCGCGGTGCTGCCGGCTCCGCCGGTGCCGTCCGAGCTGATCCTCGACGAGACGGTGGTCGAGCCGCTGCACATCCACGCGGACCGCGACTCGGGCTCCGTCGAGCCGGACGCGCCCGCCGAGGAGCTCGGCCACTCGTAGCGGGCGCGAGAACCAGGGAGAGCACAACCGGGGGCGCGGGGAACTGCGCGACAAGCGCTCACCACGTCCGCAAGGTCGCGATCAAGTGCAGGTCATTGTCCTGCGTCGCGATCTTGCGGTGGGGTGCCTTCCGCTTCGCGCAGTTCCCCGCGCCCCTGGTTGCGCTCCCTGCTTGTGGCTCTTGCCGTCGTTGGCCCCTGGCAGAATGCCGAGTCGTTAGGCAGACCACGCGAAGGGCGGCTCGGCACGTGGAGTCTCGGATCATCGGCAGCGCGGCGGCACCCGAGGGGCCGGATGTGTTCGACACGGCTCGGCTGCGGCACACCGTGGTGGCTGCGTGGACGGCTGCGCCGGCGAGATTCCGGGAGGACGCGAACGCCGAGGAGGAGCTGGCGCTCGGGGGGTACCGGGATCGGCTGGTCGTCGAGCTGGCGCAGAACGCCGCCGATGCGGCGGCCCGTGCGGGGGTGGCCGGGCGGCTCCGGCTGACGTTGCGGGACGGGGTGCTGGCGGCGGCCAACACGGGGGCGCCGCTGGACGCGGAGGCGGTGGAGTCGTTGTCCACGCTGCGGGCGTCCGCGAAGCGTGGGGACGAGCGGCCGGTGGTCGGGCGGTTCGGCGTGGGGTTCTCCGCGGTGCTGGCCGTCAGTGACGAGCCGGCGGTGCTGAGCCACTCCGGTGGGGTGCGCTGGTCGCTCGTCGAGGCGCGGGCGCTGGTCGCGCAACGGCCGGAGCTGGCCGAGGAGTTGACGCGGCGGGAAGGACACGTGCCGCTGTTGCGGCTGCCGTTCCCGGCGCAGGGGCAGGCCCCGGAGGGCTATGACACGGTGGTGGTGCTGCCGCTGCGCGACAGTGCCGCCGAGGACCTGACGGGCCGGCTGCTGGCGGCGATCGACGACGCGCTGCTGCTGACCCTGCCTGGCCTGGCCGAGGTGGTGGTGGAGACCGCCGAGGGCGTGCGGACGCTGACCCGCGGTGAGCGGGCGCCGCGGCCCGAGCAGCTGCCGGTCGTCACCGTCACCGACGGGGAGCGGAGCACCGGCTGGCAGATCGTCAGCGCGTCCGGGACGGCCTCGGCGGAGCTGCTGGCCGACCGCACCACCGAGGAGCGGGCCCGGCCGCAGTGGACGCTGACCTGGGCCGTCCCGGTGGACGGGCAGGGCCGGCCGCAGCGGCCCGGCACCGCGGCCGTGGTGCACGCCCCGACGCCGAGCGACGAGCCGCTCGGGGTGCCCGCGCTGCTGATCGCCTCGTTCCCGCTCGACCCGACCCGCCGGCACGTCGCGCCCGGCCCGCTGACCGACTTCCTGGTCGAGCGCGCCGCCGAGGCCTTCGTCGAGCTGCTGCGGGCCCGCGGCGCCGACGCGCACTCGCTGGACCTGGTGCCGTCCCCGCTCGGCGGGAGCGCGCTCGACAACGCGCTGCGCACCGCGATCCTGGACCGCCTGCCCGGCACGCCGTTCCTGCCGCACCCGCGCGGCACCGAGGAGGGCACCCCGGCACTGCGTCCGCGCGACGCGCTGGTGCTGGAGGGCGCCGACCACTCGGTGCTGGAGGCGCTCGCCCCGATCTTCCCCGGCCTGCTGCCGGCCGGCCTGGAGCGCCGCACCGAGCTGCGCACGCTGGGGGTGCGCCGGGTGCCGCTGGCCGAGGTGGTCGACCAGCTGGGCGGCCTGGAGCGGGATCCGGCCTGGTGGCGGAGCCTGTACGCGGCGCTGGCCGGCGCCGACCCGGAGGCGCTCGGCGCGCTGCCCGTCCCGCTGGCCGACGGCCGTACGGTGACCGGCCCGCGCCGGGTCCTGCTTCCGTCCGACGCCGCCGACTGGGCCGGCTTCGAGGGCTACCCCGAGTCGCTGGCCGAGGCCCTGGACCTGCTCGACCTGCGCCTCGCCCACCCCGAGGCCGCGCACCCGCTGCTGGCCAAGCTCGGCGCCGCCACCGCCACCCCCGGCGGCCTGCTGGAGACCCCTGAACTGCGCGCGGCCGTTGCTCGTTCGCTGGAGCTCGGCGAGGACGACTACGACGCCGCGGTGGACCTCGCGGACGCCGTGCTGGCGGTGGTGAAGGCCGCCGCGCCGGCCCCTGGCGAGTACCCGTGGCTGGCCCGGCTGGCGCTGCCCGACGACGAGGGCGAACTCGCCCGGGCGGGCGAACTGCTGCTCCCCGAAAGCCCGTTGGCGAACCTGGCGGGCGAGGACGACGCCGCGTTCGTGGACGAGGACCTGCTGGAGCGCTGGGGCCCGGAGGTGCTGGCCGCGGCCGGTGTGCTCACCACGTTCACCCTGGTGCGCGCCGAGGACGTCGTGCTCGACCCCGACGACCTGGAGCGCCTCGACCCCACCGCCCCCGCCGACCGCGCGGCCGGCGGCGCCCCCACCGGCCTGATCGACGAGGCCCCCGACGGCCTCGCCGACTGGTGCGAGGACGCCCTGGAGGCCCTGCATGCCGACGAGGCGGGCGAGTTGGGTGTCCCGCCGGTCGCCGCCGAACTGCTCGCCGTCCGCGACCTCGACCTGGTCGCCGACGACGCCTGGCCCGAGGCGCTCGCGCTGCTCGCCCGCCCCCCGTACCGGGACGCCGTCGTCACGCCGGTGCGCACCCTGCTGCCCGACGGCACCTACACCGACCTGCCGTCGTACACCGCCTGGTGGTTGCGCGACCACCCCGTGCTGGACGGCCGGGAGCCCGCCGGCCTGCGCGCGGCCGGCGCCGACCCGCTGCTGCGCGGCCTGTACGACGAGGCCCGGACGAGCCTGGACCCGCAGTTCCTGCACGCCCTCGGGGTGCGCACCACGCTGGCCGCGCTGCTCGCCGAACCGCACGGCCCCGAGGAACTGATCGACCGCCTCACCGACCCGCTGTCCGACGTCACCCACCGCCAACTGCACGGCATCTACAGCGCGTTGGCGGCCCTCCCGGCCGAGCGGGTGGAGGGCCTGGACGTGGTGCGGGCACTGGCCCCGCTGGACGGCGGCACCGGCCGCCGGGACGACCGCACGGTGATCGTCGACGCCACCGCCGCGGTCGTCGCCGACGCCCCCGACCTGGTCGAGCTGCTGCACGACCACCCGGTGCTGCCCGTCCACCCCGCGCTCGCCCCCGCGCTCGCCGAGCGGCTGCACGTCTCGCTCGCCAGCGAGGTGGCCGGCGGCCGGGTGCTCTCCGAGGGCACCCTGCACCGCACCCCCGCCGTGGTCCGCGAACTGCTCCCCGGCTGCCCCGCCGTGTACGAGGAGCACGAGGAACTGCTGGTCGTCGGCCCCGACGGAGAGGACGCCCGGGTGGACTGGCGCTGGGACACCGCCGCCACCGCCCCCGAGCTGCCCTACGACCCCGAGGACGTCGAAGAAGCGGACCAGGACGACGAGTTCGAGGTGCCGCCGGTGCCCGGACTGCTGCACGCCTCGACGCCCGAGGGCCTGGCCGCCGGCCTCGCCTGGTCCGTCCAGCAGTGGCACCGCCGGTTCGAGATCCTGGCCGCGCTCACCGAGCCCGACCGGGCGTACGAGCTGCTGGCGGCCCGCGACTACGAGTGACGCCCCGGGAGGAGGCCTACGCCGCGTGGGCCTCCTCCTCCTTCTTCTCGACGAACACCCGCGAGGTGATCTCCAGCAGACACCCGGCGACCGCCGCGATCGCGACGCCGATCAGGGGGTCGCGCCAGCCGACCAGCTGGAGCTGGAAGAAGTCGGACAGCCACGGCACCACCAGCACCAGCGCGAACGCGCCGGACATGGCGCCGATCAGCAGCAGCCGCCACCAGGTGTAGGGGCGGGCGACGATCGCCAGCACCCAGATCGCGGAGATGAACAGCGTCAGGGTGGCGACCGAGGTGTCCGCCTTCAGCTCGGTGGCGTGGTCGGCGCGGGCCAGCGCGTAGGCGACGAACGTGGCGGTGCCGCAGATGACGCCACCCGGGATCGCCAGCCGCAGCACCCGTCGCACGAACCCGGTCCGGGCCCGCTCGTTGTTCGGGGCCAGGGCCAGGAAGAACGCCGGGATGCCGATGGTCAGCGAGGACAGCACCGTCGAGTGCCGGGGCAGGAACGGGTACGGGACCTGGGTGAACACCACCAGCAGTGCCAGTAGCACCGAGTAGACGGTCTTCACCAGGAACAGCCCGGCCACCCGCTCGATGTTGCCGATCACCCGGCGGCCCTCGGCGACCACCGACGGCAGGGTGGCGAACCGGTCGTCCAGCAGCACGATCTGCGCGACCGCCCGGGTCGCGTCCGAGCCGGTGCCCATCGCCACGCCGATGTCGGCGTCCTTCAGCGCCAGCACGTCGTTCACGCCGTCGCCGGTCATCGCGACCGTGTGGCCCTTCGACTGCAGCGCGCCGACCAGCGCCCGCTTCTGCTGCGGGGTGACCCGGCCGAACACCGCGGTGCGCTCGGCGACCTCGGCCAGCTGCTCGGGGTCGGTGGGCAGCTTGCGGGCGTCCGTCGCGGTCTCCGCGCCGGGCAGGCCCAGGTGGGCGGCGACCGCGCCGACCGAGACCGCGCTGTCGCCGGAGATCACCTTCGCCCGGACGTCCTGCGAGCGGAAGTAGCGCAGGGTGTCCGCGGCGTCCTCGCGCACCCGCTGCTGGAGCACCAGCAGGGCGAGCGGCTCCAGCCGGCCCGCCGGGTCGGGGTCGTCCAGCGGCAGCGGGCTGCGGCCCAGCAGCAGCACCCGCAGGCCCTTCGCGCCGAGCTCGTCGACCTCGGCCAGCGCCGGATGCCCGGTCGGCAGCAGTACGTCGGGGGCGCCCAGCAGCCAGCTGCCCTCGGTGCCGCCCGGCTCCAGCAGCTGCACGCCGCTCCACTTGCGGGCCGAGGAGAACGGGATCGCCTCCAGCAGCCGCCAGCGGCCCTCCTCCGGCGGCCCGTACGCGTCGATGACGGCCCGCATGCTCGGGTTCGGGCGGGTGTCGGCCGCGCCGATCGCGCCGAGCGCCTCGGCGATCCGGGCCTTGTCGGCGGCGCCGATCGGGCGCAGGTCGATCAGGTCCATGCCGCCCTCGGTGAGGGTGCCGGTCTTGTCCAGGCAGACCGTGTCGACCCGGGCCAGGCCCTCGATCGCGGGCAGCTCCTGCACCAGGCACTGCTTGCGGCCCAGCCGGATCACGCCGATCGCGAAGGCCACCGAGGTCAGCAGCACCAGGCCCTCCGGGACCATCGGCACGATGCCGGCCACCATCCGGCGGACGGCCTCCTGCCAGTCGTTGCGCTGCACCGCGAGCTGGCTGATGATCAGGCCCAGCGCGGTCGGGATCAGCAGGTACGTGATGATCCGCAGGATCTGGTCGATGCCGGTGCGCAGCTCCGACTTGACCAGCGTGAACTTGCTGGCTTCCTCGGCGAGCTTGGCGGCGTACGCCTCCCGGCCGACCTTGGTCGCGGTGAACGCGCCCGCGCCGGCCACCACGAACGAGCCCGACATCACGTGGTCGCCCGGGTGCTTGTGCACCGGGTCCGGCTCGCCGGTCAGCAGCGACTCGTCGATCTCCAGGCCGTCCGCCTCGGTGACCGTGCCGTCCACCACGACCTTGTCGCCGACGCCGAGCAGCACGGTGTCGTCCAGCACGATCTCGCTGGTGGCGACCTGGACGGCCGCGCCTTCGCGACGCACCTGCGGGCGGGCCTCGCCGATCAGCGCCAGGCTGTCCAGGGTCTTCTTGGCGCGCAGCTCCTGCACGATGCCGATCGCCGTGTTGGCGACGATGACCAGGCCGAACAGGCCGTCCTGGATCGGGCCGACCACCAGGATGATGCCGAACATCACGCCGATGATCGCGTTGAACCGGGTGAACACATTGGCCCGGACGATCTCCCGCACCGAGCGGCTGGAACGCGCCGGCACGTCGTTGACCTGCCCGCGGGCGACCCGCTCCGCCACCTCGGCCGCCGTCAGGCCGGGTCGGTACGACCCGCCCGCGCCGGAGGGGTGCGCGCCGGGGCTCGCAGGGGCCGTGCCTTCCGCTGGGTGCGTCATGGCACCGACTCTAGGTGGGTGATTTGGGCGCTGCGCCCCGCCTCGGCCGTTTCGTGCCGGACGAGTGCAGCGTCACACCTTCTGGTCGGAGTTCTCCGCCGCCTCGGCGGCACGGGCGCGGCGGATCGCGTCCCGGCGGGCCCGGCAGTACTTCAGGCCGATCAGGCCGAGCAGGCCGCCGGACAGGCAGATCCACGGCCAGCTGCCGTGGTCGTGGTCGGACAGCCAGCCCTGGAACGGCAGCAGCACCACGAAACCGACGAACCACAGCACCGTGCCGGCGCCGACAATGGCGACGTCGTTCGCCTCGAGCGGCGGGGGAGCGGAGCGCAGCGCGGTCTTGGGCATGCGCCTAGCCTACGGGGCGGGCCCGGGCGGGCGGCGGGGTCCGGCGGGTGCGCCGCTGTTTCGTATTCGACCGATGCTGATCGCAAGGGGGTTGTGGGGGGATCGTAAGGGCCTCGCTCTACGCGCGAAGATGGCGCGTCCACGACGGGGATCGCCATACTTGACACTCCCCCCACCCTTGCCTCACCCGATCGAGGACGCCCGAATGTCTCAGGCCCAGTCGACCACCGCGTCGCCCGAGCCCACCCAGCCTGCGCCGCAGCCCTCGTCCGGCGCGCTGGATCGTTACTTCAGAATCTCCGAGCGCGGCTCCACGCTGCCCCGCGAGATCCGCGGTGGTGTCGCCACGTTCTTCACCATGGCGTACATCCTGGTGCTCAACCCGATCATCCTGGCCTCGGCCACGGACATGAACGGCACCCACCTCAACAGCGCCCAGCTGGTCACCGCGACCGCGCTCACCGCCGGTCTGACCACCCTGCTGATGGGCGTCATCGGCAACGTCCCGATCGGTCTCGCCGCGGGCCTGGGCGTCAACACCATCGTGGCGCTCCAGCTCGCCCCCAAGATGACCTGGCCCGACGCCATGGGCATGGTGGTGCTGGCCGGTATCGCGATCATGCTGCTGGTCGCCACCGGCCTGCGCGAGCGCGTCATGAACGCCGTCCCGCTCGGGCTGCGCAAGGCCATCGCCATCGGCATCGGCCTGTTCATCGCGCTGGTCGGCCTGGTCGACTCCGGCTTCGTCTCCCGCATCCCGGACGCCGCCCACACCACCGTCCCGCTGCAGCTCGGCGTCGGCGGCCACCTGCACGGCTGGCCGGTCCTGATCTTCATCATCGGCCTGCTGCTCACCATGGCGCTGGTCGTGCGCAAGGTGCCCGGCGCGATCCTGATCTCGATCGCCGTGATGACCGCCGCCGCGGTGATCATCCAGCAGTTCGCGAACCTCGCCCCCGAGCACTGGGGCCTCACCGTCCCGGCCTGGCCCGGCAACCCCGTCGCCACCCCCGACTTCGGTCTGGTCGGCCAGGTCAGCCTGTTCGGCGGCTTCTCCAAGGTCGGCGTGCTGACCGGCATCCTGTTCGTCTTCACCGTGCTGATGAGCTGCTTCTTCGACGCGATGGGCACCATCCTCGGCGTCGCCGACGAGGCCCACCTGCTCGACGAGAAGGGCGACCTGCCCGGCATCAACAAGGTCCTGATGATCGACGGCATCGCGACCGCCGCCGGTGGCGCGACCTCGTCCTCCGCGAACACCTGCTTCGTCGAGTCCACCGCCGGCGTCGGCGAGGGCGCCCGCACCGGCTTCGCGTCCGTCGTCACCGGCGCGCTCTTCATGATCGCGCTCTTCCTCACCCCGCTGGCGACCATGGTCCCCGCCCAGGCCGCCACGCCCGCGCTGGTCACCGTCGGTTTCCTGATCCTGGCGAACTCGATCAAGGACATCGACTGGAGCGACTACACCATCGCGATGCCGGCCTTCCTCACCATCGCGATGATGCCGTTCACCTACTCGATCACCAACGGCATCGGCTTCGGCTTCATCGCCTTCTGCCTCCTCCGCGTGGTCGCCGGCCGCGCCCGCACCGTCCCGATCCCGATGTACGCGGTTGCCGCGGTCTTCGCGTTCTACTACCTGATGCCGGCCCTCGGCCTGCTCTGACCTCAGGTCGTACGACGGCCCTGTGCTCCTCGGAGCACGGGGCCGTTTTGATATCGAGCGTGGCCCTGGGTTGATATCGTTATCTTGTTGCTGCCTGCGGAAGGAACAGCCATGGCACGGACTGTGATCGACATCGATGACGACCTCCTGGCCGAGGCCCAGCGCCTGTTCGGCACGACCACCAAGGTCGCCACGGTCAATGCGGCGCTGCTGGAGGCCGTGAAGCTGGCCAGGCGGATAGAGCTTGCCGACGCCATCGCCAGTGGGGAGTTCGACCTCCTCGAAACGTCGGGCAAGTCGGCGGCGGCGTGAGCCGAGAGCGCTTCCTGATCGACAAGTCGGCCCTGGCGCGCTGGGGAAAGCCGACAGTGCGGCCTGTCCTCGACGACCTGTCGCAGCGTGGCCTGCTGGCGGTGAGCGCGGCAGTCGAGATGGAGGTTCTGCACAGCGCCCGCAGTGCGGCGGAAGCCGACCGCTTGAGCCATCTGCTCAGAGGGTTCGACTACTTGGCGAGCACCGACGAGGTCTGGGACCGGGCGAAGGACATCCAGCGCCGTGCCCTGTTCCGGGGCAACCACCGGGCTCTGTCGATGGCCGACATGCTGATCGCCGCCACGGCCGAACGGCACGGCGCCACGATCCTGCACTACGACGGCGACTACGACATGATCGCCGCCATCACCGGGCAGCCGACCCGCTGGGTCGTGCCCGCCGGAATCGCTGACTGAGTTTCCGGACCCGCTGTTGGCCCTTCCCCGCGAGTGCTGCGGGGGAGGGCCGTTTGTCTGTTCAGGGTGTGGGTCAGGCGGTGGTGCGGGTGACCAGGTCGTCGATGGTTTGGGCGGGGCGGAGGGTTTCGAAGTGGATGGTGCCCGAGGCGTCGGTGCGGGCGCCGTACACGGGGGGTTCGGGGAGTGAGTTGTAGCTGAAGTGGTGGGAGGCGTAGTAGGCGCCGGTGTCGAGGAGGCAGACCAGGTCGCCGGGTTCGAGGAGGGGGAGGGGGCGGTTGCGGGCGACCAGGTCGCCGGCGAAGCAGCAGGGGCCGGCGATGTCCTGCGGGACGGTCTCGCCGTGCTTGGCGGCGCCGGACGGGGTGTGGGCGGTGAGGCGCAGGGGCCAGCTGTCGGGCATGAAGACGGTGCGGGTGGCGACCTGGGCGCCGGCATGGCCGACGGCGATGGCGCGGCCGCCGGCCTGCTTGGTGTACTCGATGTAGGAGGCGGTGAAGCCGGCCTTGGCGAGCACGGAGCGGCCGAATTCGGTGACGAGCCGGTAGCCGCCGTCGAAGAGCGCGGGGGCGTGCCGGCGCAGTTCGTCGACGTAGGTGTCCCAGCCGGGCGTGATCCGGTCGTCGGTGAAGTTGACGGGGAGGCCGCCGCCGAGGTCGATGCCGGTGATCTGGCGGCGGCCGAGCTCGCGGTTGACGCGTTCGGCGAAGTCGACGGTCGCGCCGACGCCGGCGGCCATCAGGGAGAGGTCGATGCCCTGCGAGCCGATGTGGCAGTGCAGCCAGGTCAGCCAGGGGCGGGCCCGGAAGGCGTCGATCAGGCGTTCCGCGTTGCCGGGGTCGGCGAGCGGGATGCCGAACTTGGAGGTGGCGGTCGCGGTGCTCATCGCCGCGATGCTGCCGCCGCCCACCTGAGGGTTGACCCGGACGCCGATCCGGGAGGTGGTGGGGCGGCGGGTGAGCAGGTCGTCGACGCGGGTGAGTTCCTGCCAGTTGTCGATGTTGACGGCGACGCCGAGGTCGAGCGCGAGGGTCAGCTCGCGGCGGGTCTTGGCGGGGGAGTCGAGCACGATCCGGTCCGGCGCGAAGCCGGCGGCCAGGGCCTGGGCGAACTCGCCGGGGCTGGCGACCTCGCAGCCCATGCCGAGGCCGCGGAGTCGGCGCAGTACCGGTCCGAGCGGGTTGGCCTTGGCGGCGAAGGCGTGCAGCACGTCGAGCCGGGCGGGGAACGCGGCGTGCAGGGCGGCGACGGTCCCGGTGACGGCGTCGAGGTCGAGGAAGGCGGCGAGCGGGGCGTCCTCCGGGTCGAGCAGGCCGTGCTGGACGGCCGCGCGGAGGACGAGTTCACGGCGTTCGGCGCCGATCAGGGGCTGGTGGTCGGTCATGGGGCACGCTCCGCGCGAGGTCGGCAGGAAGGGGGACCGGGCCCGGTCGTGGTTCCGGGCCGTGGCTCCAGCGTGCGGTTCGGGGTGCCTTGGTGTCTGTGCCCGCCGCGCCGGGTTTCGGCGGGTGCGGCAGGGTGCGTGCACCGCCGGAGGCGCCCGTTCGGGTGAGGCCGGTGCGGGGCGGCGGTTCGGGCGGGCCGGGGGTGCGCGGGCGGACGAGCGGCGGGCGGGAGGAGGGCGGAGTGGTGTCCGGGCACCGGTTCGCCGGGCCGATGTGGTGTCAGGGCGTGGTGGGGTCGTCCAGCAGCCGGAGTTGGAGGTGGGCGAGCAGGCGGGCGTCGGAGTTGGAGACGTCCAGGCCGGAGATCTTCAGGACCTTGTTGTGGAACCGGTTGGCGAAGGTGGTGCGGGCCACGCCCAGGGTGTCGGCGGCGCGGCCGAGTTCGCGTGAGTGGTCGAGGTAGGCGCGCAGGGCGTCCAGCGGGGTGCGGTCGCCCTTCTGCTCGGCGTGCTCGACCAGCCGGGAGACCGAGGTGCGGACGGGGAGCGGCAGGTCGCGCAGGGCTTCGACGATGTGTCGCAGGGCGACCGCGTCGGCGACCTGGTCGACGGTGGCGCTGCTGAGCTCGCCCCGGCCGAACAGCAGCCCGCTGAGGGCGAGTTCGGCGGATTCGCGGGAGCGGGAGGCGTGGTCGAGGCGGTCCTGGACCGGGCCGAGGCCGGCCAGGACGCGGGTCTTCAGGTGGGCGGACAGGTCGGCGGTCAGCCGGCGGCCGTAGTCGGCGACCTGGAGTTCGGCGGTGGGCAGGTCGGCGGCGAGGCCGGCCAGCAGGATCAGCACGCCGCGTTCGCCGGGGAGCAGCAGGGAGCTGCGGCCGGGGCCGGCGGGGTGCCAGCCGGCGTGCCGGGCGAGCCGGACCCGCAGGTCGTCGTCGAGGGGGCCGGCGACGCCGACGGCGAGGACGGCGCAGTGGGTGTCGGCGGGCAGGCCGCTGTGCCGGGCGAGCAGGGTGCCGGAGCCCCGGCCGTCCAGGACGGCACGGGTGGCTTCGGTGAGCAGTTCGCTGCGGCCGTGGTGCCGGGAGTGGTGGTGCAACAGGTGGGCGGCGGCCAGTCGGGCGGCGACCCGCAGGGCTTCGACGGCGCTGTCCTGGAGGGTGTGTCCGTTCAGTGCGGCGACCCAGATCGAGCCGAGGCGTTCGCCGCCGGCCTGGACCGCCACCGCCATCCGTTCCGGGATGTCGCCGGCGGCGCGGCGGTGCAACACCTGTTCGGTGGACCAGAGTTCTTTGAAGAAGCCGTCCTCGGTCATCGCCCGGCGGCGTTCCTCGGGGACCTGGCCGGTGGAGATGGTGAGGATCCGGATCGGGTCGAGGGCAGCGCTCTGCGCGTAGTGCGCGAGGACCCGGGAGTCCGGGTCCTCGATGGTCACGGCGCCCTGCACCTGGACGGCGATCAGGCGGGCCAGTCCGCCGAGGTCGCCGAGCGGCACGTTGGCGCTGTCGGGGACGGGGCCGATCGCGGCGGCGGCTTCCAGGGTGCCGATCAGCCGCGGCCAGTTCATCCACGCGGCGCGGAACAGCAGTGCCGTACCGGCCTGTTCGGCGAGCGCCCGCAGTTCCTGCTTGCGGTCGAGGTGGCGGGCCTCGCGCAGCACCACGCCCGCCGCGCCGGCCGCTCCGGCCGTGCGCAGCAGGTCCTCGGCCTCGGTGCTGTGCGAGTCGAGGCCGGCGGCGACCACCAGGTCGCCCCGGCCGATCGGCCGGTCGAGCGGGTCGTGCACCACCAGCTGCCGGACGGTCGTCTGCGCCCGGGGCAGTGCCGCCACCTCGATCCGGGAGCCGACCAGGTCGATCAGCCCTTCCAGGGTCTGCGGCCGCACCATCGGCCGGTCCCACGCGTCCTCGCCCATCGGACGACCTCCCCAGCTGCGCGTATCGCCGTTCGGCCTTCAACTCCCCCTGGTTTCAGCCGAGTCGGGCCATCCTAGGTCGCTCTGGCGTCGGCGGTGCGGAAAACCGGAAGCGTCGCAGGTGGGTGGGCCGCTAGTGTGGGCGCGTCCTAGGGCGGCTGTTTACCGCTCTATTCGTGGCGCGAACAACGCGCCCGCAACCCAGGGAGTTGCTGATCATGGTACGTACCCTCGTCGGCGAGCTGCCGTCCGCACTGGACGGGACAGTGACGGTCAAGGGGTGGGTGAACACGCTGCGACTGCAGAGCAGGATGCAGTTCGTGGTGGTGCGGGACCACACCGGCATGGTGCAGGTGACCCACCGGCGCGGGGGTGACGGAGACCAACTCGACGAGATCCTACGGGGGTTGACGCCGGAGTCGGCGGTGGAGATCACCGGCAAGGTGGTCGCCAACCCGGTGGTGAAGCTCGGCGGGCTGGAGATCCTGCCGGAGCGGATCGAGGTGGTGTCGGCCGCCGAACCGGGCCTGCCGATCACCGCGGAGACCGGCCCGGAACAGCGCCTGAACTGGCGTTTCCTGGACTTGCGGCGCCCCGAGCGGCGGCTGGTGTTCGAGGTGCAGACCACCGTCGAGCAGGCGATGCGGGAGGTCGCCGCCGAGGAGGGCTTCACCGAGCTGCACACGCCGAAACTGATGGGCACGGCCTCCGAGTCGGGCGCCGAGGTGTTCAAGGTCGGGTACTTCGACCGGACGGCTTACCTCGCGCAGTCGCCGCAGTTCTACAAGCAGATGGCGATCGCCAGTGGCATCGACCGGGTCTTCGAGATCGGCCCGGTGTTCCGTGCGGAGCCTTCGTTCACCTCCCGGCACGCCACCGAATTCACCGGCGTGGACGTCGAGTTGGCCTGGATCGACAGCGTCGAGGACGTGATGTCCTTCCAGGAGCGGATGCTGCACCGGGTGCTGGCCCGGGTCGCCGAACGGCACGGCGAACAGATCGAGCGGCACGGGGACACCCGCGTCGTGGTGCCCGAACTCCCCTTCCCCCGGCTGACGATGGCCGAGGCCACGGCGAAGCTCCGGGCCGCCGGCTGGGACCAGGAGGGCGTGCGGGAGGACCTCGACCCGGAGGGCGAGCGGCTGCTCAGCGCGCTGGTGGCCGAGGAGAGCGGGCACGAGTTCGTGTTCGTCACCCGATTCCCGGCCTCGGTGCGGCCGTTCTACCACCACCGGCCCGCCGACGACCCGACCGTCACCGAGTCCTACGACCTGCTGTGGAAGGGCGTGGAGATCACCACCGGCGCCCAGCGCGAGCACCGGCACGGCCAACTCGTCGCGCAGGCACGGGAGAAGGGCATGGACGCGGGCCCCGAAGGCCCGCTCGGCCGCTACCTGGACTGCTTCCGCTACGGGATGCCCCCGCACGGCGGCTTCGGCCTGGGCCTCGGCCGGGTGCTGATGCTGGCCCTCGGGCTGTCCTCGATCCGGGACGCGGTATTCCTGTTCCGCGGGCCGAACCGGCTGGAGCCGTAAGGCAGTTCAACTTCCGGTGCGGGCCGACCCGGCCGGCCAGAGCACGTACACCGGCACCCCGGCGGCCCGGGCGGTGGCGACCATGTCGGCCGTCCCGCCCGGGCCGTTGCCCGGCCCGCCGTCCCAGACCGCGACCAACTCGTCTGTCAGCGCGAGCAGTTCGGTGTTGGCAGCGACGTAGGCGGCGTCGTCGAGCACGGCCGCGGGTAGCACTAGCACCCGGTCGGCGGCGGCGCGCAGCCGGGCGAAGTCGGCTGCGGCGGCCGCGGGTTGCGGGCCGGGGTAGGACGGGCTCGGCAGCACGGCGACCAGGCGGCCGCCGCGGGCCAGTACGGCGTCCGCGAACAGCGTGTCCGCGCCCGGGGCGAGGCACGACAGCCCCGTCAACTCCCCGGCGGGGTAAGGCGCGAGGAGCGCGTCGAGGGCGGCGCGCACCGCGCGGATGGTGGTCGGGGTGAGGTCCATGTGCCCGGTCACGGCGATCACGGCCATGTCGGCGCTCCCTCGTGCGGCGGATCGTGCTGCACCGGATCCTGCCAGGGCTTCGTTGCCGGGCCGGCGAGTTGACGGGGATTTCGCCGAATGGCGCACGGTGGGGGCGCAGTTGAGGACTGCGCAGATCAGGGGTGCGCCGCACGCTGGACAGCCGCGCCCCACCCGGCCGACAATCGCGCCATGAGCGCTCAGGAGTTCGGCACCGAGCTGGCCCGCCCCTCGCAGGGCGAGCGGGACAGCGCGCTGGAAGTGCTGCGGGACGGCGTCGGCAGCGGTCGGCTCTCCCACGACACCTTCATCCGCCGGATGGAACTGGTCCTCACCGCCCGCAGTCGCGCCGAACTCGCCGAGGTGGTCGGCGATCTGCGCACCTACGGCCCGGTCTCCCGGCTGCTGCTGCGCACCGTCGCCAAGGTCTCCTCGCTCAACGTCCGGCTGCGGCAGACCTGGCAGGCCGAGCAGCTCACCCGGCTCCAGCTCCCCGCCCCGGCCGTCGGCCGCCTGCTGATCGGCCGGATGACCGGCTCCGGCCTGCGCCTCGGCGACGCGACGGTCTCCCGCCGGCACGCCGAGCTGCGCTTCGAGGGCGGCGACTGGGTCCTCTACGACCTCGGCTCCAGCAACGGCACCTTCGTC
Organism: Kitasatospora sp. NPDC048407; assembly: GCF_043200475.1. Taxonomy (NCBI): domain Bacteria; kingdom Bacillati; phylum Actinomycetota; class Actinomycetes; order Kitasatosporales; family Streptomycetaceae; genus Kitasatospora; species Kitasatospora sp. NPDC048407. Next base: position 119,615 of record NZ_JBICXW010000003.1, read on the forward strand.
AACGACCGCCGCCTGGCCGGCGGCACCGTCGTCCGCCCCGGCGACCGCCTGCGCTTCGGTCGGCTGGGCTTCCAGCTCAGCGCGGACTGAGTCTGCCGGGCCTCGGGCAGGGTTGATCGAAATCCAATTTTCTTTAGCTTTGGTAATGACGTAGGCTAAGGACATGCCCGAGATGTCCGAGGACGACCTGGTGGCGATCAGCCAGCTGAGGTCGTCCGCGATGCGTTTGGCCCGACGGTTGCGACACCAACGGGTCGAGGAGTCGCTGAGCCCCACCGAAATGGGGGTGCTCGGCACGCTTGCCCGCTGTGGCAAAGCGACGCCCGGTGAGCTGGCGCGCAAGGAGCACGTCCAGCCGCCCTCCATGACCAGGATCATCGCGATGCTGGAGGAGAAGGGCCTGGTACGGCGCGAGCCGCACCCCGAGGACCGCCGGCAGGTGGTGGTCAGCAGTACCGAACAGGCCGAGCAGATCCTCAACGAGTCCCGCAGGCGGCGCAACGCCTGGCTGGCGGAGCTCGCCCACGGCCTCGACGAGGAGGAGTGGGAGCGGCTGAGAGATGCCGCGCCCGTGCTCTACAAACTGGCCCACCTGTAAGCGTTTTCAGACCGACTCGGACCGCCTCAGGGCAAACGAAGGGGCTCACCGCATCACCGCAACAACCACCAGCGCCACACACCGCGCCGCGGCCGTCGAAACGGCCGCGGCGCGTCGAGGGGAGACAACTGTGACACCGCCGGCCGCCCGCGCCGCCGCGATCCGCACCGCGACCATCCGCACCGACCTCCGAACCGACCCCCGACGCATCAGCGCCCGCCCCGCCGGGCAGCGCACCGACGAACCGTTCGCCGACGAGACGGCCGCAAACGAACCCGCGCCCACCGGCGCCCCCGCCGCGCAGAGCCAGGCACCCGCCCCCACGGGCCTGCCGGGCAGCGGCGACGACGACCCCGAGGAACGCACCGCGGCGGAGATCCCCGCCGCTTCGCCGGGCCGATTCACCCGCCCGGGAGGGATGTTCTCGTCCCTGCGCATCCGCAACTACCGGTACTACTTCGCCGGTCAGGTCGTCTCGAACACCGGCACCTGGATGCAGCGCATCGCCCAGGACTGGCTGGTCCTCAGCCTCACCGGCAGCCCCTTCGCGGTCGGCATCACCACCGCCATGCAGTTCCTGCCCATGCTGCTGCTCGGCCTGTGGGGCGGCGTCCTCGCCGACCGGCTGCCCAAGCGCCGCCTGCTGATCGCCACCCAGGGCGCGATGGGCCTGCTCGCCGCCGGCCTCGCCCTGCTCACCATCACCGGCACCGTCACGCCCGTCGTGGTCTACCTGTTCGCGCTGCTGCTCGGCCTGGTCACGGTGGTCGACAACCCGACCCGGCAGGCCTTCGTCAGCGAGATGGTGCCCCCGCGCGACCTCGCCAACGCCGTCAGCCTGAACGCCGCCAACTTCCAGACCGCCCGGCTGGTCGGCCCCGCCGTGGCCGGTGCGCTGATCGCCGCGGTCGGCAGCGGCTGGGCGTTCGCCGTCAACGCGCTGTCCTTCGCCGCGGTCATCGGCGGCCTGCTCGCCATGCGCAGCAGCGAACTGCGCCCTGTCGAGCGGATCGCCCGCGAACGCGGACAGCTCCGCGAAGGACTGCGCTACGTCCGGGAACGCCCCGAACTGCTGTGGCCGATGGTGCTGGCCGGCTTCATCGGCACCTTCGGGTTCAACTTCCCGACCCTGCTCTCCGGCTTCGCCCGCGACACCTTCCACGTCGGCGCGGGCGCGTACGGCCTGCTCAACACCGCGATGGCGGTCGGCTCGCTGGCCGGCGCACTGCTCGCCGCACGGCGCGGCGCGCCCCGGCTGCGCCGCCTGGTCTTCGCCGCGCTGGCGTTCGGCGCACTGGAGATCACGGCCGCGTTCGCGCCCGGCTACTGGACATTCGCGCTGCTGCTCACCCTGATCGGCATCTTCGGTCTGACCTTCAACACCTCGGTCAACTCGGCGCTCCAGCTCGGCACCGACCCCGAGATGCGCGGCCGGGTCATGGGCCTGCTGGTCCTGGTCTTCACCGGCGGCACCCCGATCGGCGCCCCGCTGGTCGGCTGGATCACCGCCGAGTACGGCCCCCGCCTCGGCCTGCTCGCCTGCGGACTGGTCTCCGCCGCGGCCGCCGGCGTGGTCGCCCTGGTGCTCGGCCGGATCAGCGGCCTGCGGCTCCGGTTCGACCTGCACCCGGTGCGGACCCGCGGGCGGGTGTTCTCGGTGGTGCAGAAGAGCGACCTGGCGACTGCCTGCTAGTCGCGCGGGACGCGCTGTTCCAGCACCTGGCCCGGCCACGGGCCGGTCGGCTGGTCGAGGGTGAACGTGGCGGTCCGGGTGAACCCGAGCCGCTCGTACTGCTCGACCAGCCGGCCGTCGCCGCCCGCGTAGCAGTCGACCCGCAGCAGGTCGATGCCGCGGCCCCGGGCCTCCCGCAGCGCGTCCGCGATCAGCGCGGAACCGATGCCGGAACCACTGTGCACGCGGTCGGTGACCAGCCAGCGCACGTACAACTCCCGCTCCGGCACCGGCGGCGCGTACGACGGCGCATCCTCCGAGAGGACGCTGATGCCCAGCGCGTCGCCCCCGCCCGCGGCCCGCTCGGCGACCCGCACCAACTGCTCGCGGCACGCCTGCTCGGCCCGCGCCACCGACTCCGGACGCTGCGACCACGGCACCGACCCCCACTGCCCGGTACGGCCCTGCGCGGTCAGCCAGGCGACCGCGCCATCGATGAGGGAGAGCAGAGCGGGAGCGGAGTCGGGACCTCCGGTGCGGATGCGCATGGCCTCCTTTCTATCCGGTGGCGGCCGTCGGGCGGTAGGGCACGATGGCGGAATGAGGCTCTTCGTCGCCGTGAACCCGCCGGCCCGCGCCATCCAGGAACTCGCCGACGCGACATCTGCTCTCCGAGAACTCCCCGGGGCGGACCGGCTGCGCTGGAGCGAGACGGCCGGGTGGCACCTCACCCTGGCCTTCCTGGGGGACGTTCCGGCGGACGAAGTGCCTTCGCTGTGCCAGAAGTTGGCGGTCGTCGCGGCTGAGCACCCCCGACACCGCCTGCGGCTGGCCGGCGGCGGGACCTTCGGGGACCGGGTGCTCTGGTGCGGCGTTCAGGGCGGGACGGCTGCCCTGCGACGACTCGCGGACGCGGTCCGCGACGCGCTCGACGTCACGGACGACCATCCGTTCCACCCGCACCTCACCCTTGCCCGCAGCCGTTTCAGGGCGGGCGGGATGCGGGCGATGGCAGACGCGATCAATCACTTCCGGGGGGCGGAGTGGGAGGCCGGGCGGGTCCACCTGATGCGCAGCGAGACGGGGTTCGGGCCTGCGAGGTACACCGAGGTCGAGAGCTGGCGGCTGCGGAGTTAGAGGCGCGGGGAGACTTGCGCGAGCTGGCGGGCGACCGATCAGGGGCGCTGGGGGTACCCCCAGCGAAGCGAGGGGGCGGAACTGCGCGACAAGCGCAAGGCCCGTCCGCAAGGTCGCGATCAAGTGCAGGTCATTGTCCTGCGTCGCGATCTTGCGGTTCGGGTCTTCCGCCTCGCGCAGTTCCCCGCGCCCCTGGGTTACCCGAGTTCGGGAGCCTCGCGAAGCTCGATGCGCTTGGGCGCCGCCTGTCCCAGTTCCAGCAGGGTGAGCGTGTTGGTGCCCTCGTGGAGCAGGGGCTGGGGGCAGTAGAGGGTGACCTGGGGGCCGCGGCGGTCGTAGCGGCCGAGGAGGAAGCCGTTGATCCACAGGTAGCCGTGGTCGCCGTCGGGGACGGCGAGGAAGGTGTCGCCGGTGGTGTCGAGGTCGAAGGTGCCGCGGGCGAGCGTCTCGGGGGCGGGCTCGCCGGGGGTGTAGCCGGCGGTGGGGAGGGGATTGAGGGCGAGGGGCTGTGCGTGCCAGCCGTGCAGGTACTGGCGTTCGTGGCGGACGCCGGTGATGCCCTTGGTTTCGCCGACCTGGGGGCCGTAGTTGACCCGGCCGAGCGATTCGACGAGCAGGGTGAGTCGGTCGCCGCCCGTGGCGGTGACGTCCGGTGGGGTGACGCCGCGTTCGAGCGTGGCGGCGTGCTTGCCGTTGATGTGGAGGGCGGCCCGGTCGCGCAGGTTCTCGACGGTGACCGGCTGGTCGGAGCTGATCGCGGGCACCGTCGTGGTGTAGCGGATCAGGCCGTGTTCCAGCCCGAGGTCTTCGAACAGCGGCGGTACGGGCGAGGAGACGGCGTCCCCGAACGGCAGTTCGGCGATCTCGTTGAGCGCGACCTCGCGAGCGGCCAACACCGTTACAGCGGGCGGCAGTTCGGCGACCCGGTCGTCCAAGTAGTGCACCAGTGACGGGTTTTCGGCGGCGAAGTCGGCGATGACCTGCTGGAAGGCGTGGAACTTGGGGCTGGGCAGGCCGCGTTCGTCGAGGGCGGCGTCGTAGTCGTAGGAGGTGGTGGTCGGCTGGTACGGGGAGTGCGTCCAGTCGGTGGAGTTGAACGGCGCGTCCTCGTGGTTGGCGCCGGCGGTGGTGCCGAAGTTGGTGCCGCCGTGGGCCATGTACAGGTTGACGGAGCCGCCGGCGGCGAGGATGCGGCGCAGCGAGTCGGCGGCGTCGGCGGCGTCGCGGGTGTGGTGGGGCTTGGCCCAGTGGTCGAACCAGCCGTTCCAGAACTCCATGCAGAACGGCGGGTCCTGGGGGCGGTGGCGGCGCAGCGTCTCGAACGCGGTCTCCGGGTCGGAGCCGAAGTTGACGGTGGCCAGGATGCCGGGGACGGTGCCGCCGCCGAGCATGTGGTCCTCGGGGCCGTCGGAGGTGAACAGCGGGACGGTGATGCCGCGTTCGCGCAGGCCGCGGGCCAGGTGGTCGAGGTACAGGTGGTCGCTGCCGAACGAGCCGTACTCGTTCTCGACCTGGACCATCAGCACGGTGCCGCCGGGCCGCCCCCACTGGCGTTCGACGACCTGCGGCAGCAGGACGTCGAAGAACGCGTCGACGGCGGCCAGGTACTCCGGGTCGCTGGTGCGGGCGCGGCGCCCGACCTTGGCGGTCAGCCAGCCGGGGAGGCCGCCGTTGTCCCACTCGGCGCAGATGTAGGGGCCGGGCCGGACGATCGTCCACAGGCCCTGGCGGTGCGCCTCGTCGAGGAACGCGCCGAGTTCGTCCAGGCGCTCGAAGCGGCCGGGGGAGGGTTCGTGCAGGTTCCACGGCACGTACGTCTCGACGGTGTTCAGCCCCATCGCGCGCAGCGCGGCGAGGCGGGCGGGCCACTGCTCGGGGCGGGTGCGGAAGTAGTGCATCGCGCCGGAGAGAATGCGCAGCGGGCGGCCGTCGAGGCGGAAGCCGGTCGAGTCGTAGGTGAGCATGCCTCCTAGCCTGCTGGAACGCACCGGCCCGGACCATGGACAAAGCCCGGCGGCGTGTTGGACTTGTCCGGGAGGAAATCCGCGGACGGAGGACGATGGAGCGCTGGTGGCACTACCTGACGCCGGGGCCGGCGCAGTTGGGCACCGGCCTGGCGTGCCTGGGCGTGGGCCTGCAGCGCGGGCGGCTGCCGGTGGTCGGGCCGCGGGTGCTGGACCACTGGGTGGCGGTGGTGGTCGGTTCGGGGCGCGGTTGGTACGCGCCGCCGGGCGGCCGGCGGCTGCCGGTGGTGGCGCCCGCGGTGCTGTGGCTGCGGCCGGGGGTGCCGCACCACTACGGGCCCGACGCGGACGGCTGGGCGGAGTCCTTCGTGGACTTCACCGGCGCGGGCACCGCCGGGTACGCCGAGCTGGGCCTGCTGCCGGAGGCCGAGGTGGTGCCGCTGGATTCCGCGGAGACCGCGCTGCGGGTGATCGCCCGGATCGCGGCGGTCTGCCGCCGGGGCGGGCCGACGGCCGGCCCGGAGGCGTCGGCGGCGGTCCACGAGCTGCTGGTGGAGCTGCACCGGCACCGGGCCGACCTGGGCCCGGAGGGCGCCCCGGTGATGGAGGTGCTGCGCCGGGACGCCTGCCTGCCGCTGTCGGTGGCCGAGCACGCCCGGCGGGTCGGCATGGGCGTGGAGGAGCTGCGCCGCGCGGTGCGCGCACAGGGCGCGACCAGCCCGAAGGAGTACCTGCTCACCGTCCGCCTGAACGAGGCCAAGCACCTGCTGGCGGCCAGCGAACTGCCCGTCTCCGCGGTGGCCCGCCGGGTCGGCTACCAGGACCCGGCGTACTTCACCCGCCTGTTCACCCGCCGCGTCGGCGTCGCCCCGACGGTCTTCCGCCAGCGCGAGTACCGCGGCGGTGCCCTGCCCGCGAAGCAGGGGCCGGAGCCCGGGTAGGTCGGGCGACCGACTAGTCTCGAAGCGTGGACCCGAAGACCCGTATGCGGATCGTCACCGGCGCGTTCGTCCTGCTGCTCGCCGTAGTGATCATCAGCGCCCTCGTGCAGAAGTAGCCCCCAGGCCGTTCCGGCGTTGGGGCCGGTTCGCGGGCGGTCGATCCGTAGGGTGGGGCGCGACGCGGGCCCCGTGGGGCCTGCCGCGACGCGGGGGGCTTCCATGGAGTACACCCGCGTACGCGATCGGTGACCTGGCCGACCTGCCGGAGGCCTGCACGGCGGGCTTCGCCATGCAGCACGCCGAGGTGGTGGCGAAGAACATCTCCGCGCATCTCCGCGCAGCTGCGCGACGAGCCGTCGACCGAGGCCTACCGTCCGCTCGGCCACCCGATGATCCTGCTGCCGCTGGGCAGCGGCGGCGGCGTGGGCCAGTTGCCCTCGCCGGACGGCCCGTTCGCCGCGCCGGCCGCGATGGTCGCCGAGTTCAAGGGCGCCGACCTGTTCGTCGGCCGCTTCCTCGGCCAGTTCGGCCCGACGCGGCATGAACGAAGGCCCTGGTCCGCGGACCAGGGCCTTCGAGCGCGACGGGGTGTCAGTCGTTCAGGTGCTCGACCACGTAGTCGATCGCGCCGGTGAGCTTCTCGACGTCCGCCGGGTCGATCGCCGGGAACATCGCGATGCGCAGCTGGTTGCGGCCGAGCTTGCGGTACGGCTCGGTGTCCACGATGCCGTTGGCACGCAGTGCCTTGGCGACCGCGGCGGCGTCCACCGACTCGTCGAAGTCGATGGTGCCGACGACCTGCGAGCGCTCCTCCGCCTTGGCGACGAAGGGCTGCGCGTAGGGGGACTTCTCGGCCCACGCGTACAGGATCGAGGACGACTCGGCGGTGCGGGACACTGCCCAGTCCAGGCCGCCCTGGCCGTTCATCCACTCCAGCTGGTCGGCCAGCAGGAAGAGGGTGGAGAGGGCCGGGGTGTTGTACGTCTGGTCCTTCGAGGAGTTGTCGATCGCGGTCGGCAGGTCGAAGAACGGCGGGATGTACCGGCCGGAGCCGGCGATCTCCGCGGCGCGCTCCAGGGCGGCGGGGGAGAAGGTGGCCAGCCACAGGCCGCCCTCGGAGGCGAAGGACTTCTGCGGGGCGAAGTAGTAGACGTCCGTCTCGCGGATGTCGACGGGCAGGCCGCCGGCGCCGGAGGTGGCGTCGACCAGCACCAGCGAGCCGGCGTCCGCGCCCTCGGGGCGGCGGATCGGCATGGCGACACCGGTGGAGGTCTCGTTGTGGGTGAGCGCGTAGACGTCCACCCCCGCCTCGGCGACCGGCAGCGGGTGGGTGCCCGGCTCGGTCTTGATGACGGTCGGTTCGGCCAGCCACGGGGCGGCCTTCACGGAGGAGGCGAACTTGGAGGAGAACTCGCCGAAGTTCAGGTGCTGCGACTTCTCGCGCACCAGGCCGAACGCGGCGATGTCCCAGAACGCGGTGGAGCCACCGTTGCCGAGCACGACCTCGTAGCCCTCGGGCAGCGAGAACAGTTCGGCGACGCCCTGGCGGACGCGCTTCACGATGTTCTTGACCGGGGCCTGACGGTGGGAGGTGCCCAGCAGGGAGGTTCCGGTGGCGGCGAGGGCACTCAAGGCCTCGGGGCGCACCTTGGAGGGGCCGCAGCCGAAGCGGCCGTCGTTGGGCAGATTGTCGGCGGGGATCTGAATCTGAGCCACACCCGCACCCTATCGCCCCGAATTGCCCGGCTGTACGGCCGTCCGGCGGCTGAGACGCGATCTTCGTGGCACCGGACAGCGCTCACCGGGGCGCGCGCCGCCCCTGGTCAGGGGTGGTGCGCGCGCCCGGGGGCGGTGTCACGGATGCTGACGGTCTATCAGGTGTTCACCTGATCGGGTGTCAGCGGGCGATCTGGTCCCAGCCCTCGATCTCCTGCGGCGTGCGGGAGCCGGGGCCGATGTAGCGGGCGGCCGGGCGGACCAGCCGGCCGGTGCGCTTCTGCTCCAGGATGTGCGCGGACCAGCCGGCGGTGCGGGCGCAGGTGAACATCGAGGTGAACATGTGCGCCGGGACCTCGGCGAAGTCCAGCATGATGGCGGCCCAGAACTCGACGTTGGTGGCCAGCACGCGGTCGGGGCGGCGGTTGTGCAGCTCCTCCAGCGCGGCCTTCTCCAGCGCCTCGGCGATCTCGAAGCGCGGCGCGCCGAGCTCCTTGGCGGTGCGGCGCAGCACCCGGGCGCGCGGGTCCTCGGCGCGGTAGACGCGGTGGCCGAAGCCCATCAGGCGCTCGCCCTTGTCGAGGGCCTTCTTCACGTAGCCGGCCGCGTCGCCGGTGCGCTCGATCTCCTCGATCATGCCGAGCACCCGGGACGGCGCGCCGCCGTGCAGCGGGCCGGACATCGCGCCGACCGCGCCGGACAGCGCCGCGGCGACGTCGGCACCGGTGGAGGCGATCACCCGGGCGGTGAAGGTGGAGGCGTTCATGCCGTGCTCAGCGGCGGACGTCCAGTAGGCGTCGACGGCCTTGACGTGCTTCGGGTCCGGCTCGCCGCGCCAGCGGATCATGAACCGCTCGACGATGGTCTCGGCCTTGTCGATCTCGCGCTGCGGCACCATCGGCAGGCCCTGGCCGCGGGCGGACTGGGCGACGTAGGACAGCGCCATCACGGCGGCCCGGGCGAGGTCGTCGCGGGCCTGCTCGGCGGAGATGTCCAGCAGCGGCTTGAGGCCCCAGACCGGGGCGAGCATGGCGAGCGCCGACTGCACGTCGACCCGGATGTCGCCGGAGTGGACCGGGATCGGGAACGGCTCGGCCGCCGGCAGCCCGGGGGCGAACCGGCCGTCCACCAGCAGGCCCCAGACGTGACCGAAGGAGACCTGGCCGACCAGGTCCTCGATGTCCACCCCGCGGTAGCGGAGCGCGCCGCCCTCGCGGTCGGGTTCGGCGATCTCGCTCTCGAAGGCGACGACACCCTCAAGGCCGGGTACGAAGTCCGACATGTAGAACGGCTCCTTCAGTGATCCGACACGACGTGCGGCCGTGGTGGGGCGGCACGCCGGTGACCGATGGTGGTTGGCACTCGGTGTCAGAGTGGCAGGCACGGAGTGCATTGCGCCATACACCACGACGGTGATGTTTCCCCCACGCGCCGCTCGAACCCCTGCCGCCCCGCGCGTTGTCGGCGGATTTTCCGGGACACTCCGGCCGAAATCCGGACGATTCACCGGGCGGTGGCGGCCGCGCATCCCGACTCCGGGTGTTTGCGCGGACGTAGCGGCGCTCGGCGCTTGTCGTACGGGATGATGTTGGCGTGCCTACCGCGGAACGCCACAGTCACCCGAACGCCCTGTCCACGCCGGCCGGGGAGCGGCCCGTGCCGGACCTGACCGTGATGCGCAAGCATTACCAGCACGAGGGCCTGGCCGAGGACCAGTTGGCCGAGGACCCGTTCCGGCAGTTCGCCCGCTGGTTCCACGAGGCCGTCGAGGCGGGCGTGGTCGAACCCAACGCGATGGTGGTCTCCACCGCCGACGCCGACGGCCTGCCGTCCTCGCGCACCGTGCTGCTCAAGGGCTACGACCCGCGCGGCTTCGTGTTCTTCACCAACTACGGCTCCCGCAAGGGCACCGACCTGGCCGCCAACCCGAACGCCTCGCTGCTCTTCCCCTGGATCGGACTGGCGCGCCAGGTGGTGATCGGCGGCCGGGTGGAGAAGGTCGGCCGGGACGAGACCGCCGCCTATTTCCGGACCCGCCCGCACGGCTCCCAGCTCGGCGCCTGGGCCAGCGAACAGTCCAGCCCGGTGGCCGGCCGCGAGGTGCTGGAGCGGCGCTACGCCGACCTCGCGGCCCGCTACCCCGAGGGCGAGGGCGTCCCCGTCCCGCCGTTCTGGGGCGGCTACCGGGTCGTCCCGCGCACCGTCGAGTTCTGGCAGGGCCGCGAGAACCGCCTCCACGACCGCCTCCGCTTCGTCGCCGAGGGCCCCGGGGGTGCGGAGGGCGGCGGGTGGCGGGTGGAGCGGCTCTGCCCCTGACGGAGTGTCAAGTTTGCTGCCCCTGAGGCCCCTCACGAGCTGCTTCCCGTCCCGCACCGACTGCTGCTGGACGGTGCGCCAGGCCCGGTTCCCGCGCGGGCGTTCAACTCCTCCGTCCCGGTCTGTCGTTGGCCGCCAAGTTTGGCCGAAAAGCGTTGCTCCGATGGCACGTTGAGGCAGACACCGCCCTCCGGGCGGTGCGAGAGTGACGGGCATGACGGGATTCACCGACGTGATGCTCGCCGACGGCACGTCCGTATTGCTGGAGGTCTCCGAACTACAGGCGCCCGACCGCGCTTCCGGTGACCTGGATCTGCCCGACGGCAGCGGTGAACTGGTGGCGGTCGGCCGGGCCCGGGACGCCGCCCGGACCACCGGCGAGGCGCTTCGGGAGGCTCTCCAGCCGCTCGGCGGCGTCCTCGACCTGGTGCACGGGGCGGTGCGTTCCGCCGTCCGTCCGCCCGACGAGGTCGAGGTCGAGTTCGGCGTCAAACTCTCCAAGGACCTACGCCTGGGCATCGTCGCGGCGGGCGCCCAAGCGGTACTCACCGTCCGGGCCACCTGGCAGGTCGGCCGGGAGGCCGGCGTCCCGGCCCGGGCCGACACCGAAACCGACTGAGACCGAGCGGTTGGGGGACTGCTTTGGGACACACTCCGGACTCCCGGTGGCAACCCGGTTCGCTTTCAGGGGAGGACCCCGACGCGGCGGCCAAAGCCGCCCACGTCGCAGTCCACCGGGAGGGCGACCCGCGAGCCCACGGCGGCGGCCTGCTGCTGCCCGACGGCCGGGTACTGACCTGCGCACACGTCGTCAACCTGGCCCTCGGCCGGGACTCGCACGAGCGGAGCAGGCCCGGCGAACGGGACGGGGCCGTCGACGGTCTGGTGTTCGCGCTGCCCAACCTCGCCCCCGGACGGCACTGGCGGGCCGTGCTCGAACAGTGGCTGCCACCCGGCCACAGAACGGACCGGCCGGTCCGGGACAGCGACCGGGAATGGGCCGCGGACCTGGCCCTGCTGACCCTGGTCGGTCCACTGCCCGAGCAGGCCCGGCCCGTACCGCTCGGCCACCACCGGATCGGGCCGTCCGCGTTCGCCTGGTTCGGCAGCGGCAACGCCAGCACCGTCGCCGCCGTGACCGTCCAGGGCGTCACCGAGCACTGGCTGGTGCTCGACACCCCGGGCTCCGCGCAGGGACTGGTCGAGGGGTACAGCGGCTCCCCGCTGTGGGACCGCGAACAGCGCCGGATGGTCGGCCTGGTGGTGGGACGCCGCGATCGCCGGGCCTTCGCCATCCCCACCGGAGTGATCACCGCACACTTCCCGCACCTCGCCGCCGGCCGGACCGGGCCGGATGGGGAGACGTCGGCCGAGGCCTGGCCGAACCTGGTCGACGCCGTCCGCCGCACCCTGCCCGACGCCGCCCGCCGGGCCGGACCCGCCTGGCGACTGGCCCGCGAACTCGGCGCCGCCCCGCCCCCCGACGACGCCCCGCCCGAGTGGTTCGCCCACACCGCGCTCACCGCCGACCACGGGACCACTACCCTGCTGGCGCTGCTCGCCGACCTCGCCACCACCCCCGAACAGCGCCTTGCCCTCCAGACCGAGGCAGTGTTCACCGCACCCGACGAACTGCTCACCGCCGCCGAACACCGCGAACTGCTCGCCCTGCTCGCACACGGCCCGGACCACCCGCGCGGGGTGGCCGCCCGGGCCGTACCGCTGCTGCCCGTGCCCGCGGACGCCGACTGGCCCGCGCTGGTGAGCTTCCTGGAGGGCCACCGGCCCCGCCACGGCAAGGTGCCGGCCCTGCTGCGCACCATCGAGTTCGCCGCGCAGGACACCGATCCGACCGTCGCGGCCGCGCTGCGGGCCTGGTCGGACGCGGTGGCCGAGCGGCTCGGCGTGGCCGCCGGACTCGCCGAGCACCGGGCCCAGGCCGCGGAGGCCGCCACCGCCCGCGAACAGGACGGCGACGGCGCACCGCTGGTACAGGTGCAACTGTGGCGCTCCGGCCGCACCGGACTGTTCGGCTGGACCCTCGAAGCCGTCGGCACCGACGGGACGGTCCTACACCGCAGTGCACAGGACGTCCCCGCCCGCCGCGAGGAGCTCCTGGAGCAGCTGGCCGGCCTGCTGGCCAGGACCGCCCGGGAGAGTCAGGCCGGCGTGCTGCCCCGGGTCGAGTTCTTCGTCCCCCAGGACGAGCTCGACATCGAGGTGGACCAGTGGGTGTACCGGCCGGACCCGCTGTTCCCCGGAGTGCTCGGCGAGGACTTCCTGGTGGTCCTGCGCTGCCCCGAACTGCGCCGCCCCGAGTACCTCCCGGAGCTGCGCTACCGCTGGCAGACCCGGCACAGCGCCCAGGTGCTGGCTCAGGAACGCCGCGACCCGGTGGTGCAGGAACGGGGCCGGCCCCGGCCGGTCGGCGGAGTGACGCTGTGCTGTCCGCCGGCCGACACCGGCGTGCTGCGGGCGATCGCCATGGCGGTCGGAGTCCCCGGGGTGGTGTGGGCCCGGCCCACCGCCGGTCGCGACAGCGGGGCCCGGCTGCGTGACCTGGCCGACGGATTGACTCCCGCCCAACTGCCCCGGGTGGTGTACCAGACCAGGGTCCGGCAGGCCGATGACGCACTGGGCAGGCACCTGGCACTGGTCTACGACGGCCCGGACGGCATCCCCGCGGCGCTGACCCTCGCCGATCCCTCCTGATCCCACCGACCCGCGACCGGACTCACAGAAGGATGCACCGCAGTGACCGATGGATCGAGCAACTGGCAGCTGTACCAGGGCGACGGAGAGCCGCGCTCCATCACGGCCATGCCCGAACCGCCGCCGTGGCGGCGCTTCCCCTCGCGGGGTTTCGAACGGCGCGCCCGCACCTACCGGATCGCCCCCGACGACGTGCGGATCGTCAACGCCGCCCTGCACCTGCGTCGCCCCCTGCTGGTCACCGGCCCGCCCGGCACCGGCAAGTCGTCGCTGGCCTACTCCCTCGCCCACGAGCTGGGCCTCGGCGAACCACTGCGCTGGGACGTCAACAGCCGTACCGTGCTCGCCGACGGCCTCTACCGGTACGACGCGGTCGGACGGCTGCGGGACGCCGGGCTCGGCGGCGCGGCCGCACCCGGCGCCGAGTCGGACATCGGCGACTACCTCCAACTCGGCCCGCTCGGTACGGCGCTGGCCACCAGCCGGCCCGACCGGCCCAGGGTCCTGCTGGTCGACGAACTCGACAAGGGCGACATCGACCTGCCCAACGACCTGCTGGTGGTCTTCGAGGAGGGCGAGTTCCGGATCCCGGAACTGGCCCGGCTCGGCGAACGCCGCCCGGAGGTGGCGGTGATGGTCGAGGGCGACCGCGAACGTCATACCGTCCGGCACGGACTGGTCGGCTGCGCCGAGTTCCCGATCGTCGTCCTCACCAGCAACGGCGAACGTGACTTCCCGCCCGCCTTCCTGCGCCGCTGCCTCCGCCTCGACCTCAAGCCGCCCACCGGCGACCAGCTCCGCGAGATCGTCCGCGCCCACCTCGGCGACGGCGGCCCGCACGCCGACGCCCTGATCGAACGATTCCTGGCCCGCCGCGACACCGGCCAGGCCGTCCTCGCCACCGACCAGCTGCTGAACGCCGTCCACCTCTTGGCCGGGACCGGCCCGGACGACCGCCTGCTCGACGAGGTGCTGCGCTCGATCGACGCCGGACAGCCGCAGTGACCGGCGCGCGGCCACTGGAACTGCTGCAACAGGCCCTGGCCGCCGCCGGAACCGAGCTGACGGCCCGGGAACTGGCCGAGGCCGTCTGGCTCGCCGACCGCCTGCCGTCGTCCGGGCCGCCCGTCGGCCCGGGCGGCGCGTCCGCACCCTCCGGCGCCGCGCCGGCCGCAGCCACCGGCGCCGACACGCGTCTCGCGCCGCCCGCGCCGTACCGCGGCACCGACGTGTACACGGCTGTCGGCGGTGTCGCCGACGGCACCGCCGCGCTGCCGGTGCTGGTGCCCGACGGCCGGGCGCTGCCCGGCCACTCCGCGCTGACTCGGGCACTGCGGCCGCTGCGCCGGTTCGCGCCCTCCCACCACGACAGCGACCTGGACGAGAGCGCCACCGCCGACCTGGCCGCCGAGACCGGGCTGCTCGACCCGGTGATGCGCCCGCGCCCGGAACGCCGCCACGAAATCGTCCTGGTCGTCGACGACGGCCTCTCCATGCAGCTGTGGCGCGAACTCGCCGGCGAACTGCGGGCGGTACTGGTCCGGGCCGGCGTGTTCCGGCGGCTGCGCAGCTACGGGTTGGACACCCGGCACCCGAACGGCCCCCGGTTGCGGGCCCGCCCGTTCGCGCCTGACGCGCCCGCCGTGCCGCCGACCGCGGTCCGTCCGCCGGGCGGCCGCGGCCTGGTCGTGGTCCTGTCGGACACCGTCGGCGAGCACTGGCGCGGCGGCGGCATGGACCGGATGCTGGCGGGCTGGGCCCGGAGCTGCCCGACCGCCGTCCTCCAGCCGCTGCCGCAGCGGCTGTGGTCGGGCGCCGGACTGCGTACCGAGGCCAAGGTGCTGCGGGCGGGCGCACCGGGCGGTCCTAACGCGTCCTGGCGGGTGATCGACCCGCTGCTGCCGTCCGACCTCGCTCCGTTCGACGGGCTCCCGGTGCCGGTGCTGGAACTGAGCCCCGGCGCCGTCGCGGGCTGGACGTCCTTCCTGACGGACGGGGGCGACCTGGCCGCCAGGGTCGCCGAAGTCCCCGGGCCTGCGGCGGCCCGGCCCGCCCCCGCCACCGGCTCCGCACCCGACATGCGTTCCCGGCTGGCGGGGTTCCGCTCGGCGGCCTCGCCGGAGGCGTTCCGGTTGGCCGCGCACCTGGCGGCGGTCCGCCCCCTCACGCTGCCGGTGATGCGGCTCGTGCAGCGCGCGGTGCTGCGCGGCCGGAGCAGCCCGGCGCAGCTGGCCGAGGTGCTGCTCGGCGGGCTGCTGCGACGCGACCACGGGCCCGGGCACCCGGAGCGCTACGACTTCCGGCCCGGCCTGCGCGAGCTGCTGCTGGAGACACTGCCCACCAGGGCCGCGCTCGGCACCGCCGCCCTGGTCACCGACCTGCTGCGGAACGGGGGACAGACCGGCCGGTACACGCCGGCGCTGCGGGCCGACACGGCCGGCACACTGGCGCTGCCACCCGGCGCGACCGCCTTCGCGGGCTCCGACACGCCGCTGTTCCGGCACTTCGCACCCGTCGCCGCGACCGGCGGTCCGGTCGAGGACGTGGCGATCGGCGCGCTCGCGTCCGCCGACCGCGCGCTGGCCGAGCTGGTCGCGGCCCAGCAGTGGAAGCAGGCGGTGGAGCGCGGCGAACAGGTGCTGGAGGAGCTCCTGGGCACCCTCGGTCCCGACCACCCGGTGGTGCTCGGCGGCCGTCACGACCTGGCCCGCTGGATCGGCGAGGCGGGCTCCCCGCAGACCGCGCTGCGGCTGACCAGGGAGCTGTTGGTGGAGTGCGCGGCCCGGCTCGGCGACAGCCACCCGCGCACCCTGACACTGCGGGCCGCCGTCGCGCACTGGACCGGCCGGTCGGGCGACCGGGCGGCCGCCGCGGCCGCCTACGGTGCGTTGCTGCCCGAGCAGGAGCGGCTGCTCGGCGCCGACCACCCCGACTGCCTGTACTCCAGGCACCAGCGCGGCTTCTGGCTGTCCGAGTCCGGGGAGCCGGTGGATGCTCTTGAGACGTACCGCGATCTGCTACCACGCCAGGTCCGGGTGCTCGGCGAGGAGCACCGGGAGACCCTGCGCACGCGTGCCAACATCGCCTCCCACACCGGGATCACCGGACATCCGGCCGAGTCGCTGGCGCTGTGGGAGGCTCTGCTGCCGGACCTGCGGCGGGTGCTGGGCCCGGACGAGCTGCTGACCCTCACCACCGAGGCCGAGATCGGCCACTGGAGCGCCGTCGTGACCGGCGATCCGGGCGAGACCGTACGGCGGATAGCGCCGATGATCCCGCGCCTGACCGAAGTGTTCGGGCCGCGTCATTCGTCCCTGTACGGTCACCGCCGGCGGTTGGCCACCGCGACCGGCGAACTGGGCGACCCGGCTGCCGCGGTCGCCCTGCTGCGGGAGCTGCTCGCCGACCTCAGCCGGTGGCTGCCGCCGGAGCACCCGGAATTCCTGGCCGCCCGCGCCGATCACGCCTATTGGACGGCGCTGGCGGGCGACCGGTCGGCCGGGTTGCGGCAGCTGCGGGAACTGCTCCCCGAACTGGAGGGCCTGATCGGTACCGGCCACCCGTACACGGTCGAGGCCCGGGCCGCGCTGGATCGCCTGGAGGGGGAGGGCTGACACGGGGCCGCTGGGGCCACCAGTTCGGCTGTCGCTAGCACGCTCGGTCGAACAGCGGTACCGCCGAACGGGTTCTCCATGAATGGCTGATGCACAGTCAACTTCGGTGCGGCGCAAGCGATGAGGGTGTGATTGGTGGGTTTTCGACGGGAGGTCGCCGGGCTCGTCGGAGGCTATGCTGTGCCTCGGTGTCAGGCCGCAGTGACTCGCGACACTGGAATTCCGGCTGCGGCGATTCCCCGTCCGCACGCCTCAGTGAAAAGGCAACGCCGATGACCACTGCAATCGCCGAAAACCTGTCCGAGCCTCAGGCGGCTTTCGAGCACGCCACCCTGGCGGATCTCGCTGCCCTGGATGTCGAGGATCTCAACGCGCAGATCCAGCGGGTGATTCCGGCCGCGACCGCCCGCCAGGTGGCGGTGGCCGCGTTCCAGTCCTCCATCTGACCGGGCGGAACTGTCGAATCGGTTCGCCTGTAATGTCCGGAACGGTGCCTTTCAGTCAGTTCGTCCTCAAAGTTCACAGCCGGTGTGATCTTGCCTGTGACCATTGTTACGTGTACGAACATCGGGACACGAGTTGGAGCCGCAAGAGCAGGGCGGTCACGGACGAGGTGCTGGAGCGGACCGCCGGACGGATCGGCGAGCACGCCAGGACCCACCGGCTCCCCGCTGTGCACGTGGTGCTGCACGGCGGGGAGCCGCTGCTCGCGGGCCCAGCCAGGTTGCGGCGGGCCGCCGAACTGTTGCGGGCCGCGCTGCCCGAGTGGTGCGCGCTGGACCTGCGGATCCACACCAACGGGGTGCTGCTGAGCCGCCGGTTCTGCGAGCTGTTCGCCGAGCAGGGGATCAAGGTCGGCATCTCGTTGGACGGCGACCGCCTCGCCAACGACCGCCACCGGCGTTTCCCGGACGGCCGCTCCAGCCACGCCAAGGTACTGGCCGCGCTGTCGCTGCTGCGCGAGCCGGAGTTCCGTCACCTGTATGCCGGGCTGCTGTGCACGATCGACGTTGCCAACGACCCGGTCGCGGTGTACGAGGCGCTGGTCGCCGAGCAGCCGCCGCGCATCGACTTCCTGCTGCCGCACGCCACTTGGGACCACCCGCCGGCCCGGCCCGAGGGGGCGGGGCCGACGCCCTACGCGGACTGGCTGCTCGCGATCCACCGCCACTGGACCGAGCGGGGCCGGCCGGTGCCGGTGCGGATCTTCGATTCGGTGCACCGCACGCTGCGGGGGCGCTCCAGCCTCACCGAGTCGCTCGGGCTGGACCCGGCCGACCTGGTGGTCGTCGAGACCGACGGGACGCTGGAGCAGGCCGACAGCCTCAAGACCGCCTACGACGGCGCGCCCGCCACGGGCTTCGACGTGTTCGCGCACAGCCTGGACGAGGTCGCCCGGCACCCCGGGATGCTGGAGCGGCAGTCCGGCCTTGCGGGCCTCGCGGCCGAGTGCCGCGCCTGCCCGGTGGTCCGGAGCTGCGGCGGCGGCCTGTACGCCCACCGATACCGAACCGGCGGGGGCTTCGACCACCCGTCGGTGTACTGCGGGGACCTCTTGAAACTCATCACCACCATCCGCGACCGGGTCTCGGCCCCGGTCGCCGTGCCTGCCGCGGCCGGGCCGTCGCTGACCGACCGGCACCTGGACGAACTGGCTCACGGGCTCGGCGGGCCGGAAGCCGTCGCTGCCCTCGGCCGGGCCCAACTGGGGCTCTGCCGAAGGCTGGTGGCTGCCGTCGGCGGCCCCGGGAGCAGCCCCGCGTGGCAACTGCTGGTGGAGGCCGACCGGACTGCTTCGGGGGCACTCGACGCGGTGCTCGCCCATCCGTACGCCCGGGCCTGGGCGGTGCGCTGCCTGCAGGGCGACCCGCGCGGGGACGTGGGCGGACTGGCCGAGCTGGCGGCGGCGGCTGCGGCCCGCGGGCGGGCGGAGTTCGAACTGGTGCTGCCGGTCCGGGCGGGTTGGCTGCACCTGCCGACGCTCGGCCGGCTGCGGATGGACGGCCGGACCGAGGCGGTGCTGCGTGGGGACGCCGACGGGCTGTCCTGCGGCGAGCACACCGTCCGGTGGGACCGGCCCGGCGACCACCTGTGGCAGCCCGTCCGCCGGGTCGCCCTGCCGGGCTGGACGGTCGCACTGGAGGACACCGACCCGCAGCGCGACAGCCACCAATGGGCGGTTGCCGACCGCCTGCCCGACGCCGAACTCCTCGACTGGACAGGCGCGTTGCGGGAGGCGTGGGAACTGCTCGGCAGGGACCTGCCCGAGTACGCGGCCGGCCTCGCGGCCGGGCTGAACACCGTCACCCCGCTCGCCCGCGGCACGGACGGACGCGACATCAGCGCCGCCGCCCGGCAGGCGTACGGGGCGGTCGGGATCGCCCGGCCGACCACCGCGCCGGTGCTGGCGCTGCTGCTCGCCCACGAGTTCCAGCACGTCAAGCTCGGCGCGGTGCTCGACTTCCACGACCTGTACGACCGGGAGGACGAGCGGCTCTACCACGCGCCGTGGCGGCCCGACCCGCGGCCGCTGGAGGGGCTGCTGCAGGGCACTTACGCGCACCTCGCGGTCGCCGCGTACTGGGCGAGCCGGGTGCGGGCCTTTGACGGCATCCGGGGCGACGCCGCCACTGCGGCCCGACTGCAACTGGCCACCTGGCGGGCGCACACCGCCGACGCGATCGAGACGTTGGCCGGGTCCGGCTCACTCACTCCGCTCGGGCAGCGGTTCGCCGCCGGGATGCGTACGGCGCTCGCCCCCGCGCTGGAGGTGCCGGTCGGGGCGTCCACCGAGCAGGCCGCGAAGGAGGCCGTCGCGGCGAACCTGGCGGCCTGGCAGGGCACGGTAGGGCGGCGGTGACCGACGCGGCGGTCCGTCCGGACGTGGCGCCGGGTGCCGAGCCGGAGCGCCCCTGGGGGATTGGCGAACTCGTCGATCAGCTAAGGGCCTTGGGTGTGCGGGACGGCGAAGTCCTGCTGGTGCAGGCCTCGCTGCGGGCGATCGGGCCGGTGGTGGAGGGCGCGAAAGGGGTAGCGAAGGCGCTCGTCGAGGCGCTGGGGGTGCGCGGCACGCTGGTCGTGTACACCGCTACACCCGAGAACTCCCGCACCTCCCCGTACTACCGGGCCGCGACCGCGGGGCTGACGCCCACCCAACTGGAGAAATACCACCGGCAGATGCCCGCCTGGGACCGTGACCGGACTCCTGCCTCACCGACCATGGGTCACCTCGCCGAGGTGGTCAGGCGCTGGCCCGGCGCGCGGCGCAGCGCGCACCCGCAGACCTCCTTCGCCGCGTTCGGCCCGGCCGCCGAGGAACTGACCGCGGTCCACGCGCTCTCCTGCCACCTCGGCGACGAGTCGCCTGTCGGGTGGCTGTACCGCAACGGGGCACGCAGCCTGATGCTGGGGGCCCCCATGCGGCACTGCACCTGTCTTCACCTGCTGGAGTACTGGCAGCCGGACCGGCCCGAGCAGGTGTACACCTGCGTCCGGCGCACCGCCGCGGCGGAGCGGAAGGTCGAGGCGTTCACCGCCACCCGGCTGGATGACACGCACTTCGAGAAGATGGGCGAGATGCTCGGCCAGGATCTGGCGAGCCTGCGGCGCAGCCGGGTCGGACGGGCCGACAGCGTGCTGCTGCCGATTCGCGAGGCGGTCGATCTGGCCGCCAAGTGGTTTCCGAACAGATGTAGTTGAGCCTCCATCAGATCAAGGCCCTATTCCATTCCGGCGTCAGCCGTTCCTACACTTGAGTCCCTTTCGGGGAACAGGTGTCAGGCGGGCTCGGGGGAGGCGCGTGTGAACAGCCCAGCGGGCCGGGGGAAGGAAGCACCGAGGCCGTACTTCTTCCTCAGCTACGCGCACACCCCGCGGGTGAACTCCAGAGGCGCCGCGGATCCGAACCTCTGGGTGGCGAAGCTCTACCAGGACCTGTGCGAGGCGATACTTCAGATCACCGACCTGCCGGCCGGGCATCCGATCGGGTTCATGGACCGGTCCATGCACCAGGGGCAGAAGTGGGCCGAGCGGCTGTCGCGGGAGCTCTCCAGCTGCCGGGTGTTCGTGCCGCTGTACTCGCCGCGCTACTTCAAGTCCGAGGCGTGCGGCCGGGAATGGCACCTGTTCACCCGCCGGTCGGTGTACCAGCGCCGCCCGACGGCCGAGCGGATGACCGGGATAGTGCCGGCGCTGTGGGTGCCGATGGACCACTACCCGCTGCCCCGGGTGGCCGGCGAACTGCAGTTCAACCACGACAGTTTCGGCGACGACTACGCCGCCGAGGGCCTGTACGCGCTGATGAAGATCGCCGCGTTCAGCTCGCAGTACCACCAGGCGGTGTGGCGGCTCGCCCAGCGGATCGTCGACGTCGCCGAGCAGACCGTCATCCCGGCCGGCCAGGTCTTCGACTTCGAGTCCCAGCCGTCCGCGTTCGACCAGCCGGACGTCGCCGACAAGGTGCGGATCTCGGTGTTCTCCTACAACCAACCGGAGTTGCCGCCGCAGCGCAGCGGCGCCTGGTACGGCGAGCTGCGCACCGACTGGCAGCCGTTCCGGCCGGACTCCAGCCGGCCGCTCGCGCAGGACGCCGCGGACGTCGCCCGGAACATGGGATTCCAGCCCACCGTACGGGAGTTCGAGGAGGAGTCGGAGCAACTGCTGACCGGCGAACGCCCGTCCGCGCCGTGCGTGCTGCTGGTCGACCGGTGGGCGTTCCTGGACGTGCAGAGGGTCGAGGCGGTGCGCCGGCTGGACCGGCGCAACCTCGGCTCGGTGGCCATCATCGAACCCTGGAACCGCGAGGACCAGCAGAGTCGCGACCACGAACGGATGCTCAACGACATCGGCGACAGCGTGCTGGCCGTCAGCCGCGGCGCCCTGCAGAAGCCCAGCCTGCGCGACGACGCCGCGGCCGGCGCCCCCGGCAGCCTCGAGGAGTTCCGCGGCGAGATGGAACGCGCCGTCATGCGCGCCTGCACCGCCCATGAACAGCACCACCGCGACCGGCCGGACGACGGCCCCACGGACCGCAGACCCAGCATCGGACCCTAGGAGCTGGGAGCGGGTGACAGCAGGACGCCGGACGGTCGGAACTCCGTTCGGCGGTACGGCGTGCGGGAACACGACGGGCACCAAGGGCCCGGGGGAGGGAACGTCATGACCGAGAGGCCGGCGAAGGGCCCGCAGATCCAGGCGCGCCGTCGCGACGCCACCGTGGAGAACCGTCACGGACGGATCGTCACCTTCTACTCGTACAAGGGCGGCACCGGCCGCACCATGGCGCTGGCCAACACCGCCTGGATCATGGCCGCCAACGGCTACCGGGTGCTGGTCGTCGACTGGGACCTGGAAGCCCCCGGGCTGAGCCAGTTCTTCCGGCCGTTCCTCAACCCCGAGATCGTCGCCGCCACCACCGGCATCATGGACCTGTTCGCCGACTACATCGAAGAGGCCCGGCGCCCGGTCGACCGCGACCCCGACTGGATCGAGGACTTCGCCCGGATCCACCCGCACGCGCTCTCCCTCGCCTGGCCGCACTTCCCCGGCGGCGGCCGGATCGACCTCGTCCCGGCCGGCCAGCAGAACCGCGACTACTCCGTCACCCGCCTCGACTGGGACCTGCTCTACGAGCGCTACCAGGGCCGGCGGTTCATCCAGTCGCTGCGCGCCGACATGAAGCGCCGCTACGACTACGTGCTGATCGACAGCCGCACCGGCCTCACCGACACCGCCGACATCTGCACCGTCGAGATGCCCGACGACCTGGTGGTCTGCTTCACCCTCAGCGACCAGTCCATCGACGGAGCCTCCCGGATCGCCCGGGTCATCGAGGACCGCTACGGCGACCGCGACATCCGCATCCTGCCCGTCCCGATGCGCATCGACGAGGGCGAGAAGGAGAAGGCCGACGCCGGCCGGGCGCTCGCCCGGATCAAGTTCGGCGGACTGCCCGCCGGCTTCGGCGAACCCGACCTGGCCCGCTACTGGGCCGGCGTCGAGATCCCCTACCGGCCGTTCTACGCGTACGAGGAGATCCTCGCCCCGTTCGGCGACCAGCCCGGCCTGCCCGGATCCATGCTCGCCGCCAACGAACGGCTCACCCGGGAGATCACCCAGGGCCGGGTCGCCGGACTCCCGCCGATGCCCGAGGACCTGCGGCTGCGCCACCTCGACGGCTTCGCCCGCCGCCGCCCCACCGCCCCCGCCGACCTGTACCTCAGCTACGTGCCCGAGGACCGCGCCTGGGCGGACTGGATCTCCGCGCTGCTCACCGACGCCGGCTACCGCGTCGTGCCCCGCGACCTCGGCGCCGGCGCCAACCCGCGCGAGGCCACCGGCCGCGGCATCGACTCCGCGTACCGCACCGTCGCCCTGCTGTCCGCCGCCTACCTGCAGTCCCCGCAGGCCCAGGCGCTGTGGGACCGGACCGTGCTCGCCGACCCGGCCGGCGCCCGCCGCCAGCTCATCCCCGTCCGGGTCTCCGACGTGCGCCTCAACGCGCCCTACAACAGCCGCAACCCGGTCGATCTGATCGGCCGCGACGAGACCGCGGCCGCCACGGCGCTGCTGCGCGCACTCGGCCGCACCGAGACGGACCTGCCCGAGCGCAGCACCGGCGCGCCGCGCTTCCCCGGCACCAAGCCCACCCACTGGGAGGTGCCGCAGCGCAACCACTCCTTCACCGGCCGGGTCAAGGTCCTGGACGACCTGCGCGCCCAACTCGCCGGTGGCACCACAGCGGTGCTGCCACCGCCGCAGACCCTGTACGGCCTCGGCGGCGTCGGCAAGACCCAGGTCGCGCTGGAGTACGCGCACCGGTACATGTCGTACTACGACCTGGTGTGGTGGATCGACGCCGAGCAGAGCGAGAACGTCGTCGCCGACCTCGCCGACCTCGCCGGACGCCTCGGCCTGCGGGTCGGCGACAACGTCAGCGAAGCCGCCCAGGCCGCCCGCGACGCGCTCCGGCAGGGCATCCCGACCTCCAAGTGGCTGCTGATCTTCGACAACGCCGACGAGCCCGGCGAGATCCGGCGGTTCTTCCCCGACGGCCCCGGCCACATCCTGGTCACCTCCCGCAACCAGGGCTGGTCCGGGCAGGCCGGCGTGCTCAGCGTCGACGTGTTCGACCGCACCGAGTCCATCGACCACCTCACCCGCCGGGTCCGCGGCCTGAGCCGCGCCGACGCCGACCGGGTCGCCGAGGCCGTCGGGGACCTCCCGCTCGCCGTCGAGGTCGCCGCCGCCTGGCTGGAGACCACCCGCACCCCCGTCGACACCTACGTCAACCAGCTCAAGGCCGAGGCCACCAAGGTGCTCGCCGCCGGCGAGACCCCCGTCGACTACCCCACCCCCGTAGGCCTCACCTGGAACGTCTCCATCGCCCGGCTGCGCGAGCAGTCCCCCGCCGCCGTCCGGCTGCTGGAACTGTGCGCCTTCTTCGCGCCCGAGCCGATCTCGCTCAAGCAGTTCTTCTTCTCCGAGCAGATGCGGCTCGCCCTGGTCCCCTACGACGAGGAACTCACCGACACCTTCCTGCTCGGCAAGGTGCTGCGCGCCGTCAGCCGCTACGCCCTCGCCAAGACCGACGCCGGGTCCGACTCCTTCCAGGTCCACCGGCTGGTCCAGGCCGTCGTCCGCAGCGGCATGGACGAGAACGAACGCAACCTCGCCATGCACCAGGTGCATCGCATCCTGGTCAACGCCCGCCCCCCCCGCGGCGACACCGACGACCCGGCCAACTGGCCCACGCTGGAAGCCATCTGGCCGCACCTCGGGCCCTCCCGCGCCCAGGACTGCGACGAGCGGGAGGTGCGCGAACTGCTCATCGATCGGGTCCGCTACCTGTGGAAGCGCGTCGACCTCGACCAGGCACTGCAACTCGGCCGGCAGCTCGACGCCGCCTGGGCGGTGCGGGCCGAAGCCGAGGCCGACCCCGTCGAACAGCGTCTGTGGCGGCGCCAGATCTTCAGCCTGCGCTTCCAGGTCGCCAACGTGCTGCGCTCGAAGGGCTCCTACAACGAGTCCCTGGCGCTCAACCAGGCGACCCTGGCCGGCCAGCGCGAACTCCTCGGCGAACACCACCCGTACGCCCTGATGACCGCCAACTCGATGGCCGCCGACCTGCGGTACCTGAACCGCTTCCAGGAAGCCCTCACCCTCGACCAGGACACCTACAACCAGTTCATCGAACTGTTCGGCGAGGACGACCCGCGCACGCTCTCCGTCGCCAACAACCTCGCCATCGACCACCGCCTGGTCGGCAACAGCGTCGCCGCCCGCGACCTCGACCAGGACACCGTCGAACGCCGCTCCGCCGTCCTCGGGCCGCACCACCCCTACACCCTCGGATCCAAGTCCCACCTCGCACGGGACCTGCGCGAGATGGGCGACTACAAGGGCTCCGTGGACCTCCTGCGGGAAGTTACCGAGGCCTTCACCGACGTCGACGCCTCCGGCCTGCCCGAGGAGCTCCGCAACGCCAAGTCGCTCGCCGTCTCGCTGCGCCGGGCCGGCCAGTACTCCGAGGCCAGGGAACTCACCGTCCGTACCTACGAGCGCTACATCGCCCTCTACGGGCCGGACTTCGCCGACTCGCTGGCCTGTCGGCTCAACCTTGCCGCGGACTTCAGCGCCGCCGGGGACAAGGAGACCGCCCGCGACATCGCCACCGACGCCTACGAGGGACACCGGCGACTGTTCGGCGACGAACACCCCTTCACGTTCGCCTGCGAGAACAACCTCGGCATCTACCTGCGAGGATCCGGCGACACCGACGGCGCCATCCAGCACGGCCGCTCCGCGGTCGACGGACTGACCCGGGTGCTCGGCGCCGACCACCCGTTCACCCTCAACGCCGTCATCAACCTCGCCAACTCGCTTGCCGAGAACCGGGACCTCGACGAGGCCGAACAGCTCGGCCGCAGTGCGTACGACGGCCTCGCCACCCGCTACGGGGCCACTCACCCCGACACGCTGGTCTGCCAGGCCAACCTCGCCGTCACCCTCCGCGCGGCCGGGCGGCGCAGCGAGGCGGAGAGCCTGCGGATGCAGGCGGTCGCCGCACTGGTCGAACTCTTCGGCGAGGAACACCCGTCCGTGGTCGCTGCGCGCAGCTGGCAGCGCAGCAACAGGGACCTGGAGCCGCAGCCGCTGTAAGGAGAAGGCAGACGGGTGCGAAAACAGGGGCGCGTGGGGTACCTCCCGGCCCGCCAGGGCTGGGGGAGAACTGCGCGACAAGCGCAAGGCCCGTCCGCAAGGTCGCGATCAGGCGCAGGTCATTGTCCTGCGTCGCGATCTTGCGGTTGGGTTCCTTCCGCTTCGCGCAGTTTCCCGCGCCCCCGGTGTCGCACCCGCCCCCGGTCTCAGCTGCTCGCCGCCCAGCGGATGGCGTCCGTCATCTCCTTCAGGGAGCCGAAGTGCGCCGCGCCGGGTTCCAGGTAGAGCTGGGCGGTGGGGATGTGGTCGGCGAGCCAGGAGGAGTGGCCGACCGGCGAGAACTTGTCGTCCGCGCCGTGCCAGATGCGGACCGGGACGCGGATGGTGTCGACGGCGAAGCCCCAGTTGGCGATGAAGGCGAGGACGTCGTCGATCCAGCCGTCGGCGCCGTAGCGGAAGGCCTGGCGGTAGGTGGACTGGAGCATGCGGCGGATGCCGATGTCGGCGACCACGGTGCGGTCGGGCGGGGTGAGTTCGGGGACCAGGTTGCGGATGAGCTGGGCGGGGTCGCGGCGGATCACCTGGGAGCGGACCTGGAACGGGCCGGCGATCCGGGGCTGGCCCAACTCGGCCTGGCGGTAGGCGCGTTCGTTGGACGGGGTCATGCCGTCGAACCAGTCGAGGCCGTCCGCGTCGCGGGGGGCGAGGGAGACCTGGGTGGCGGCCCGGACCACCCGGTCGGGGAGCAGGGCGGCGCAGGCGAGCGCGTGCGGGCCGCCGCCGGAGCGGCCGACGACGGCGAAGCGGTCGAGGCCGAGGGCGTCGGCGATGGTGGTGACGTCCTCGGCGGCGGCGCGGACCCGGCGGCCGGGCAGCCGGGTGGACTCGCCGTAGCCGGGGCGGTCGAAGGAGATCAGCCGGACCCGCATCCGGGCCAGGACGGCGCTGCGCGGGGCGGGGCCGACCCGGCTGCCGGGGGTGCCGTGGAGCAGGAACACCGGCCTGCCGGTGGGGTCTCCGGACATCTCGACCGCGAGGATGCCCCCGTCCGGTGTGTCGATCCTGCGGGTGGCCACGCGGCGCCTCCAGGTCAGCTGGGGATGTCCAGGCTGCGCACCTCGCGGCGCGCCTGCCAGGTGGTGTGTTCCCGGGAGATGGCGTCCTCGGCGTCCCGGGCGAGTCGCGCCCAGTTCTCCTCGGCGTCCGGGGCGGACAGGTCGACGGCCGCCAACTGGGCTTCGACCTTGGAGAGTTCGGCGGCGGCGAGGGTGTAGGCGGCAGCCTGCGGACGGTACTGGCGCAGCTGGGCCCAGGCCGAGATGGAGGCGGCGACGGCGGAGATCGCGCCGAGCGCGTCGAAGGTGAATTCGCCGAGGGCGCGCAGGACGGCGAGGACCAGGCCGGCGGCGGGCAGCACGATGGCGAGCCGGCCGACCCGGCGGGTGGCGTTGCGGCACTGGATGGCCTTGGCCTGGTACCACTCGCGCTGGCTGTGCACCCGTTCACGCAGGTAGATCTCGCGGCGGACCGGCAGCGGCTGGTCGCGCAGCCGTTCCATGGTCTCGGTGATCTGCGGGTGCCGGGCCGGGGCGCGCCAGCTGCGCAGTTCCTCGGCGAGCCCCGGGGTGAGCCGTTCGGTGTCGAACTCGCCGAGGATGTCGGTGAGTTGCATGCCGTACAGGCGTTCGGCGTCGGGGAGTTTGCGGGGCGGCGGCCGGTAGGAGTCGGCGCGCACCGCGTACTTCCACACCAGGGTCTTGACCGATTCGGCGATCGCCCGGCCGTCGTACCAGAGCCGCTGCGGGTTCTGCCAGGCGACGGTGACGGCGATGAACAGCGCGCCGAGGTAGGCGACGGCGGCCAGCCAGGCGTACAGCGGGCCGTCGGCGGAGCCGGCGAAGGCCGCGCCGACCAGCAGCAGCAGCTCCCAGCGGGACAGCGCCACCGCCCGGGCCTGACCTTGCAGGGACGCGCCGTCGGCGGCCCAGAACAGCCGCGGCAGCAGGTCCTGCTCCCGTACGAAGCCGATCGAACGCCCCGCTCCAGTTGCCATTTTTGCCCCCGCAGCGCCGTCTCACCGGTCTCGGGAGTCCTTCCCAGCGCCGGTCGAACTTACGCGACCGGCACCGGAGTTGGCCGAATGCGCGGGGTTGCGCCGGGGGCGCGGGGCGGTCAGCGGGAGGTCGGCGGAGGTCGCCCGGCGGTCACCAGGCGTAGAAGATGCGGTCCGCGTTGTCGGCGATCACCTTGTTGTTCCACTCGGTGCCGCCGTCCACGTTGCCGGAGCGGAACAGCGGCGGGGTGATGCCGCGGTCGGCGAGCTTGGCGGTGGCGGAGGCCATCACGGACTGCATCAGCGCACTGGTGACGATGGTGGAGACCGAACCGAACGGGGCGCCCGCGCCGGGGTGGTCGAGTTCGCCGTCGCCGGGGGCGATCTTGCTGTCCAGCACCAGGTCGCAGTTGTCCTTGAGGTACGTGCCGGACGGGTGGTTGGAGCTCACCGCGGCCGGATACGCCAGCGAGGTCACGCCGATCACCCTCATGCCGCGGTCGCGGGCGTGCCGGGCGAGTTCGACCGGCATCACCTGGCGGCCGGACAGCGAGATCAGGAACAGCAGGTCGCCGCTGCGGGCGGGCGTGAGGTCGAGGGTGGTGGTGGCCAGCCCGGAGACCCGCTCCAGCGCGCTGCCGAGGTGTGCGGGCATCACGTTCACGCCGGTCATGCCGGGCACGTTGAGCAGGTTCATCACCACCAGGCCGCCGGCCCGGTAGACCACGTCCTGGGCGGCCAGCGAGGAGTGCCCGGCACCGAAGGCGAAGATCCGGCGCCCGTGCTCGACGGCCTCGGCCAGCAGCTCGGCGGCGGCGTCGATGTTCTCGCCCTCCTCGGCGCGGATCCGCTCCAGGTGGGCCACGGCGGCATCCAGGTAACGGCCGACCAGTTCGGTCATCTCGTGCTCCGTCCGAGCGCGCGGGCGGTCCGGGGGACCGGGCCGCATGGGGACAGCTACGGCGTGCACGGTGGCCCCTGCCGCGCCCGGCTGTCAACCGTCGCGCAGGGCGTCCGGCAGCCGGGCACAACGGCGGAGCGCACCGGGTTGTCACCTTCGTACGTCAGAATTGGCGGTGAGGACACCGAAGAACGGAGCCAGGGGCGATGTCAGGGCTGATCGACACCACTGAGATGTACCTCCGCACCATCCTGGAGCTGGAGGAGGAAGGCATCACCCCGATGCGCGCCCGGATCGCCGAGCGGCTGGAGCAGTCCGGCCCGACGGTGAGCCAGACGGTGGGCCGGATGGAACGCGACGGCCTGCTCCAGGTCGCAGAGGACCGGCACCTCGAACTCACCGTGGAGGGCCGCCGGCTGGCGGTGCGGGTGATGCGCAAGCACCGCATCGCCGAGTGCCTGCTGGTGGACGTGATCGGCCTGGAGTGGGAGCAGGTCCACGAGGAGGCCTGCCGCTGGGAGCACGTGATGAGCGAGACGGTCGAGCGCAAGGTGCTCGCCATGCTCGGCCACCCCACCCAGTCCCCGTACGGCAACCCGATCCCGGGCCTGGACGAGCTCGGCGACACCAAGGCCGAGGGCGAGGGCTTCGACGCCGGGCTGGTGACGCTGGAGTCGGTGGCCGGCAAGGACGGCGCGGACGTGGTGGTGCGGCGGATCGGCGAGCCGATCCAGACCGACGGCGAACTGATGCGCACCCTGCGCCGCGCGGGCGTCCGCCCCGGCGCGACGGTGCGGGTCGCCCCGGCGGCCGGCGGCGTGCTGGTCGGCACCGGTGACGGCGCGGCCGAACTGGGCAAGGAGATCGCGGCGCACGTGTTCGTCGCGCAGCCGTAGCGGGAGGCGCTGCTGGGCCGGGCAAGCCCGGGGCCTCGGAACACGCGGGGGCCCGCGCTTCGGGGCACACGCTTCGGGGCCCGGTGTCCCCGCACCGGGCCCCGCCGCGCCTCCCTCCCCCGACTCCCTCCCTGATCCCCTCCGGTCCCTCCCTGATCCCCTCCAGCCCCTCCTGCTGCCGCACTCGGCTTCCCCGACCGAACGCCCTCCCGGCAGTCCCCCACGCTCTCGGCCCGCCCGCTCCTTCCGTTTCTTCGACCCCGTGCCGACGCTGAGAATGATCCCCTCGGTCGACGCCGCCAATCCTTGAGCGCTGTCACCCGATCGGTTGGCTTGTCCCGCTGACCTGCGGGTATGACGACTTGTTTCCGGAAGATCGCGTTCCGAGCGGTCGGAGGCGCGGCGCGCGGTCGCTCAGTGCACCGCGGCGGCCTCCCGCTGCGCGGGGCGCGGGGCCGAGGGGTCGCGCCGGCAGGCGTACGCCAGCGGGCTGACCAGATCCACCACGTCCGGCAGCCACCGGTTCTGGGCCGTCGGCGGCCGGGCCCAGATGGCCGTCCCGCCGCGGCCGGAGAACCGGGACGGCGGGGCCACCATCCAATCGCCCTCGCCGCGCGCCACCAGGTCCAGCCCGCCCGAGGTACAGCCGATCTGCCGCAGCAGCTCCGGCAGTTTGGCGACCGCGCCGGGCATCACCAGGAAGTGCAGCCGCCGCCCGCGCCGCCCCGCCGCGGCCGGCACCGAGACCACCGGGCCGAGCGGCAGCCCCATCCGCTCCATTCGGGCCAGCGCGAGGCAGCCCGCCACCTCCGGCACGTCCAGCACGTCGAACGCCCGCCCGGTGGGCAGCAGAATCGATGCTTCAGGGTGCTCCGCCCACCACCCGCGGACCACCGCGGACCCGACGGTGGCCAGCAGCCCCCAGTCGGCGCCGACGGGGTGTGCGCCGGGGAGCGCACAGCGCGGATCGCCGCAGGAGCAGCGGGTGAAACCGTCGTCATCGACCAGCCACGCCCCGGGGACCACCTCCCAGTGGCGGACCTCGGCACAGCGGACGGCTTCGGCCAGTAGCGACGGCGAGTCGGGTTCGGGGGATTGGGAGGCGTTGTCCACGTGGAGCACAACTACCGTCCGTGAGTGGGGGTTACGGGCCGCCGCCGAACGATTCGAACGGGGCGCACGTTGTCACCCGGGACGGTGATCCTGGTCGGAACCCCCCGGCGCGACAGGGGCGGTAACGGGCGCAGTGGGGGCGCACAGGGGCATTCAGCAGGGCGCGTGGGGAGTGGGTACGTCACCGTGGGTATTCCGCATGGTGTTGCACAGTCGTCGCCCTCCGGTCGGGTCCGGACGGCGTTGGGGAGGCGGAAAAATCCCATGGCCGCGAGACCGCTCGTCGCACGAGAGCCGAACGAACGTCTGCAGCAGCTGATCCAGGAGGCAGGCTGCTCCAACGCGGGCCTGGCCCGCCGGGTCAACCTCTGCGGAGCCGAGCACGGGCTCGACCTGCGATACGACAAAACGTCCGTCGCCCGCTGGCTGCGCGGGCAACAACCACGCGGGCAGGCGCCCGCCGTCATCGCCGAGGCCCTCGGCCGCAAACTCGGCCGCGGTGTCACCGTGGACGAGATCGGCATGGCCGACGGCAAGAGCCTCAGCTCCGCCGTCGGACTCCAGTTCGCGCCCAGCCTGGCCACCGCGCTGGAGCAGATCTGCGAACTGTGGCGCAGCGACGTCGGCAAGCGCGACTTCCTGGCCGGCACCACCGTCGCCGCGTCCGCCCTGGTCGAACCCAGCCGGGACTGGCTGATCACCCCGCCCGACCCGGTGGTCGCGCGGACCGGCGGCACCCGGGTCGGCCTCGCCGACGTGGCGGCGATCCGCGCCACCACCCAGATGCTGGTCGACCTCGACCACCGCTTCGGCAGCGGCCACGTCCGCCCCGTCGTGGTGCACTACCTCAACAGCGTGGTCTCCGGCTTCCTCGGCGGCTCCTACCGGGACGAGACGGGCCGTCAACTCTTCGGCGCCGTCGCGCGGCTGACGGAGCTGGCCGGTTACATGGCGGTCGACACCGGCCAGTCCGGCCTCGCCCAGCGCTACTACATCCAGGCGCTGCGCCTCGCCCAGGCCGCCGACGACCGCGGCTACGGCGGCTACGTGCTGGCGGCCTCGATGAGCCACCTCGCGGCGACCCTCGGAAACCCCCGGGAGATCGCCCAACTCGCCCGCGCCGCCCAGGAAGGCGCCCGCACGGTGGCCACCCCCACCGCGATGGCGATGTTCTACGCCGCCGAGGCCCGCGGCCACGCCCTGCTCGGCGACGCGTACGCCTGCGAGGCGGTCGCCGCGAAGGCGCTCGCCTCGATGGAACGCCGCAACCCCGCAGACGACCCGGACTGGATCGTGCACTTCGACGAGGCCTACCTGGCCGACGAGTTGGCGCACTGTCACCGGGACCTCCAGCAGGGCGAGCGGGCCGAGCACTACGCCCGCACCGCGCTCGAACTGCACCCCGCGCACCGGGTCCGCCGGCGCGCCGTCGACCTGGTGCTGCTCGCCACCGCCCAACTCCAGCAGCGCGACCTCGAACGCGCCTGCGAGACCGGCACCGAGGCGGTCCGGCTGCTCAGCGGGCTGCGCTCGAACCGGGGCGTGGAGTACCTGGACGACTTCCGCAGCCGGCTGGAGCCGTACCGGAGCCACCGGGCGGTACGCGAGTTCCACGCCCGGATGGACGGGGAGGCCGCGTAGCAGGTGGGGTGGCCGCGCAGCAGGTGGGGCGGGGTCGGCCGGTACAGGTGGGGACGATCGGGCTTCGTGAAGCAATAGCACAGAACAGCAGCCCACGTAGTCACCTGTGCCGGTGAACCGGTAGCGTGGCCTCGCAGTTGTGGTCCGTCGTCAGCAACTCGGCGGGGCAACCGAAAGGCCCGGGGTCCCGGTGCCGTGCACAGGTGAGGTAATCGCGTTGAGCCAGCGCCGCTCGTATCCGAACTCCGGCGACTTCAATCTGGACGACCTGTTCCGGCCGGAACCCGCCACGGACGGTCAGGGCACCGGTACCCCGGTGCAGGCCGCCTCGCAGCCCCCGTACGCCCAGCCGCAGAACCCCGTTCCGCAGCAGCAGTCCGCCCCGCCGCTGGGGCAGAGCGGCAGCCCCGAGTACTGGGGCGCGCCGCAGCAGGCCGCGCCGGTCGCCCCGCAGGGGGACGTCGGGGCCACCCAGTACCTGCCGCCCTACCCGGCGGGCGACCCGTCCGTGGCGGCCGCGTCGAACGCGCCGACGCAGATCGGATTCCCGCAACAGGGCTACGCCGGCGGGACGTTCGGCGGGCAGCAGCAGTACGCGGCGCCCGCGCCCGCTCCCGCGCAGCCGAGCTACGGGGGTGCGTACGGGGCGGTCCCGCCGCAGCAGCAGGCGTACCAGGCTGCGCCGGCCGCTCCGGAGGCCGGGTTCGGCGGGTCGGCGAACGGTGGGTCGGGGAACGGCGGTGGCCGCAAGCCCAACACCAAGGTGCTGATCGGTGCGGGCGTGGCCGGTGTCGCGGTGATCGCGGTGCTGATCGGTGTGTTCGCCAGTGGTGGCGGCGACGACACCAAGAAGAGCCAGGCCAAGACCAAGAGTTCGAGCAGCCAGTCGCCGTCCGCGCAGGCCGGTGGCGGCGGCGCGGACGGCGCCGTCGGCCCCGAGACCAAGGCGCAGGCGCAGGCGATGTCCGACCTGCTCGGCACCGCGAGCGCGAGCCGCACCTCGGTGGTCAACGCGGTTTCCGCCGTTGGCAAGTGCCAGGGTCTGCCGGACGCGCAGGCCGCGCTGACCGCGGCCGCCGCGCAGCGGCAGGACCTGCTGAAGAAGCTCGGCGACCTGAAGGTGGACCAGCTCACCGACGGCGGCAAGCTGGTCGAGCAGCTGCAGAAGGCCTGGCAGGCGTCCTCCACCGCCGACTCCGAATACGCCCTGTGGGCCGGGGACATGGTCGCGGGCTGCGACGGGGGCAAGGCGAAGGACAACGACCACTACCGCAACGGCAACACCGCGAGTGGCTCCGCCACGACGGCGAAGGAGCAGGCCTCGAAGCTGTGGGGCGCGATCGCGTCGAAGACGGGGCTGGCGGAGAAGGGCGCGACGGAGCTGTAGCAGCGCGGTTGGGACGCAGGCGGGCGCGAAGTGAGGGGCGCGGGGAACTGCGCGACAAGCGCAGGCCCGTCCGTTAGGTCGCGATCAAGTGCAAGTCATTGTCCTGCGTCGCGATCTTGCGGACGTGGTGCGTACCCCTTCGCGCAGTTCCCCGCGCCCCTGGTTTCGCGCCCGCCTGCGTGCGCGCACCCCACCTGCCTTTTATCCGGCAAGGATGTTGCGGACGTTGGTGAAGCCCTGGTGCTGTTCGACCAGGCGGCCGTTCTGGACCTGCTGGAAGGTGACGGAGGTGTTCACCAGGCGGGGGGAGTCGGCGGTGGGGAGCATGTTGGTGACGCCCCAGCCGAGGGGTGGGGTGGTGCCGGCGGTGTCGATGGGGTCGCCGCTGTCGAGGACGGTCTGCAGGGCCTTCGCGGTGAGTGGCCGGGTGGGGTCGATGCGGCCGGCGGCCTGGCGGAGGACGGTGTAGGCGACCCAGGTGGTCTGGACGCCGGGGTCGGTGACGTCGATGGTGGTGCCGTTGCCGTAGGTGCGGGCGGTGGCGCGCAGGTTGTCCCAGACGGGGGAGCTCTCGGCGGGGAACCAGCCGGTGGCGTACGCGCCGCGGAGCGGGCCGTTGTCGCCGCCGGTGGAGTCGACCACGGACTGCTGGAAGGAGCCGATGACCGAGGCGAGTTGGGTGTTCTTGGGGTTGGCGCGGCGGTAGGGGTCGAGCAGGTTGCCGGTGGGTTCGGCGCCGAGTGCGGAGAGTACGCAGTTGCCGGGGCGGTCGTCGCCGATGGCCCGCCGGGCGTAGGGGGCGTAGTCGGGGGACTTTTCGGGGGCCTTGATGTCGGTGACCTTGATGCTGGTCTGCTTGACGGCGGTGTTGAGGTAGCTGACCAGGGCGTCGCCGGCCCGGGTGTCGGGGCGGATCAGGGCGATCTGCTTGCAGCCGGCGTCGATCAGTTGGCGTCCGCTGCCGGCGACGAGGGCGGGGGTGCCGCCGTTGACGGGGTAGGACAGCGGGCTGCTGAACTCGGGGGTGGAGAGGCCGTATCCGCCGATGAAGGGGATGCCGGCGGCTTCCAGGACGGGGATGAAGTTGCTGCCGTACTGGCTGGCGGAGCCGACCACGGCGACGGCGTGTGCGCCGACGGCCTGGTTGGCGCAGGCGGTGGCGCCGTCGGTGGTGTCGTGCTCGTTGCAGGTGAGGACGGTGACCTTGCGGCCGTTCAGGCCGCCGTGCGCGTTGAGGTCGCGGCCGATGGCTTCGGCGAGGGCCGTCATGCCGGGGCGGTCGGCGGCGCCGGTGCCGGACGGGGCGAAGGTCATCACGGTGACGTCCCGGCCGGTGGCGTCGGCGGCGGCGGGGCCGCCGCAGGCCGTGGTGGAGAGCAGGGCGGGCAGCGCCAGGCCGGCGGCGAGGGTGGCGGTGGTGCGGTGGTGGCGGCCGCTGACGGCGGGTTTCGGGCGGGGGGTTCCGTTCCGCGTCATGGTGCTCTGTTCCTCCCTGGAGATGCTGCGGGGACTGACCCGTGCTTCTTTGCGCAGGTTCGGCGCGTCCAGCGTGGTGGGGGCTGCGCACGGTGAGAGGGACGTGATGTGAACGGTCCGTCAACGGGGGAGGAACACGGGGTGCGCGGGTGTGATGACGTCGCGTGTGGAGGGCGACCGGCCGGGGAACGTACGATCATCTCCCGTGTCCGACAGCGTGGATTCTCCGTACCGTTCTGCCCGAAACTCTTCTCGAACGGGCGGCCGCTCCAGCACGATGGGCGTCATGCCCCTGACTGACGTGCCCTGGTGGCGCTGGCGCGCCCGGATCCGTTCGGCGTTGCACATGCTTTCCGACCCCGGCTTCCAGCGGATGGCCTGGCTGGAGGGGCAGGGCGACTACGGGGATCTCCACGACGCGGTGTACCGGTTGGTCGAGGACAGCTGGCTGGACCGGTGGAAGGCGGCGGAGAAGTACGTCGGCTCGGTGTTCCGGGACTCCGCGGAGGCGGTCGCGGTGGACGCGGCGGTGCTGCGGGTGCTGCGGATCGTGAGCCAGGTCGGCGAGTACGCCCCGGCGGCGGTCTACCTCGGGCACCCGGACTGGCCGGAGGCGGTGCGGGCGGCGCGTGAGGCGCACCACCTGCTGGCCGTCAACGACGGTACGGACCCCGACCTGCCGCCGTCCACGCCGGCCGAGCTCCGGCAACTGACCGCGCACCGCTGAGCGGTGGGGGTGGCGCGCAGTCTCGGGTGGCGGGCGGTGGCCGCAAGGCGGGCGGATTTGTGCCAGGCTGGGCGATCCGTCCGCACCAGAGCCGAGAAACGGGACCCCGCGACATGGAAGAGACCGCCCACTCCCAGTACGTTCTGACGCTGTCCTGTCCCGACAAGCAGGGCATCGTGCACGCGGTCTCCAGCTATCTGTTCATGACGGGCTGCAACATCATCGACAGCCAGCAGTTCGGCGACGCCGGTACCGGGCTGTTCTTCATGCGGGTGCACTTCTCGGCCGAGCAGCCGGTGACGGCGGAGAAGCTGCGGGCGTCGTTCGCGGCGGTCGGCGCCTCCTTCCGGATGGACTGGCAGATCCACGAGTCCGCGGAGCGGATGCGGGTGCTGCTGATGGTCTCGAAGTTCGGCCACTGCCTGAACGACCTGCTGTTCCGCACCCGGATCGGGGCGCTGCCGGTGGACATCGTCGGGGTGGTGTCCAACCACACCGACTTCCGCGAGCTGACCGAGTCCTACGGCGTCCCGTTCCACCACCTGCCGGTCACCAAGGACACCAAGGAGCAGGCCGAGCAGCAGCTGCTGGACCTGGTCGAGCAGGAGCGGGTCGAACTGGTGGTGCTGGCCCGCTACATGCAGGTGCTGTCGGACGGGCTGTGCAAAGAGCTGTCCGGCCGGGTGATCAACATCCACCACTCGTTCCTGCCGAGCTTCAAGGGCGCCCGGCCCTACCACCAGGCGCACGCCCGCGGTGTGAAGCTGATCGGCGCGACCGCGCACTACGTCACCGCCGACCTGGACGAGGGTCCGATCATCGAGCAGGAGGTCGCCCGGGTCACCCACGACGTGACGCCGGAGCAGTTGGTGGCGCTCGGCCGGGACGTCGAGTGCCAGGCGCTGGCCCGTGCGGTGAAGTGGCACAGCGAGCGGCGGGTGCTGCTGAACGGCACCCGTACCGTGGTGTTCGCCTGACGAATGCTCGGCGGGCGCCGTTCGAGCGCCCGCTGGACATTTGTGGGAAGGGTGGTTCGCTCGTGGCGGCCCGGTGATGACGGGGCGTGGGGAGTACGGTCGGGAGTACCCGCGGTGGCGGTGCCGCCGACCGGTCGTGCGAACCCCGGCAGGGTGAGCGGGACAGTATGCACCGAGACATCCCCCGAACGCTGGAATATGCCCGAAGCTCTTGCTGCGACCCGGTCCCGGAATCATTCTGGGGCGTATTCGTGTCGATGCCATGGGCAGTGCGGATCGGCGGCCTCCACGAGGCGCGGCCGACCGGACCGGCGGGATCAAGCGGGCCGAATACCGAGTGCGGGTGGTGGAACGGTGCAGGTACTTCAGGTACAGCTGGCGGTCCAGGCGGACCCGGCGGAGGTCTCACGAGCCCGGCGCTGGGTGCGGGCCCGGTTGGAGGCCGGCGGTCTCGACCCGGACTCGCCGGTTGCCGAGACGCTGGTGCTGGTGGTCTCCGAACTGGTCACCAACGCGGTGGTGCACACCGGTTGTCCGGCGGTGCTGCGCCTGCTGATGCCGGCCGGTCCGGACGCCCCGCCGGGGGTCCGGGTGGAGGTCGCGGACGCCAGCTGCGCCGCCCCCGCCCCCCGGCACGCCGGGGCCGACGCGGAGGCCACCAACGGGCGCGGCCTGGAGCTGGTGGAGCTGCTGTGCGAGCGCTGGGGCTGGTACCCGGACGGCTCCGGCAAGCGGGTGTGGTGCGAGATCGGCCCGGTGGCGGCGGTGTGCGAACGGGCGGCGCAGCCGGTCGCTTCGGCGCGCTGAACGCCCGTCGGCGGGTCCGGGCGCGCCGCGCGTGCGCTGTTCGCGCTCCGGGTGATCCATCTGAATTTCGGACAACCCATTGACGTGACGTATCCGACTGATCACTCTTGGGTGCGGCGTTCCGTTGCGAGGGGACGCCGAGGGAGCCCGGGCGGTGCCGACACTCAGGGGGTCGTTGGCCGCATCCGCCCGGAACCTCGGCGAAATCGGGACGCCCGGCGTCACGGCTTCAGGGCCCGGACGCAGACCCGGACGACAGCCCGCGGTGCCGTGCTCGGGGCGCGCACGGCGGGCTGTCGTCCGGTCAGTTGCCGGTCGGACGCCGCATCGTGATCCAAAAGCACTGGCAAACGGTGGTGGTCTACACCAAAACTGTGGGTCGTGACCGCACCAGAACTCGATACTGCCTCCACCGCGCGCGTCAGTACCCCCGCCGAACCCGCCATCTGGTCGGGCAATTTCCGGCTCTACTTCACCGCCCGCTCGGCCGGCCTGCTGAGCGACGCGATGCTCCCCGTGGCCGTCACCACCGGACTGCTGACCAGCGGGCACTCGGCCTCCACGGTCGGCTACGCGATGGCCTTCCTGCTCGCCCCGTTCGCCGGCCTGGTCCTGATCGGCGGCGTCCTCGCGGACCGCTTCACCGCCCGGCGGCTGATGATCTTCGCCGACCTGCTCAACCTCACCACCCGGGTGCTGCTCGCGCTGCTGTTCTTCCGCGGCGTCGACCAGCTCTGGCAGCTCTACCTGCTGCTCGCGCTGGCCGGCACCGCCGCCGCGATGTTCCAGCCGGGCGCCGCCTCCACCGTCCCGCTGGTGGCCCGCGACGTGCAGGGCGCCAACGGCATCCTGCGCATCTCCGAGGCGCTCACCGTCCTCGCCGGGCCGCCGCTGGCCGGCCTGCTGGCCGCCGCCTCCACCGGCTGGGTGATGGTCATCGCCGGCGTGATGTACGCGATCAGCGCCAGCTCGCTGCTGGTGCTCCGGCTCGGCCCCGTCCCCGCGCCGCCGCCCGGCGACAGCCTGTGGAAGAACCTGGTCGAGGGCTGGCACGAGTTCCGCT
This sequence comes from Kitasatospora sp. NPDC048407, assembly GCF_043200475.1. NCBI lineage: Bacteria > Bacillati > Actinomycetota > Actinomycetes > Kitasatosporales > Streptomycetaceae > Kitasatospora > Kitasatospora sp. NPDC048407. Next base: position 158,485 of record NZ_JBICXW010000003.1, read on the forward strand.
CCCGCAGCTGGATGTGGGGCGTCATCGTGATCTGGATGATCTTCACGGTGCTCTCCTGGGGTCCGCTCACCCCGCTGCTCGGCTCGCTGGTGGTGCCCGCGCACGGCGGCACCGTGTTCGGCATCCTGAACGGCATGTTCGGCGCCGGCACCGTGATCGGCGGACTGATCGCGATCCGGGTCAAGCCCGTCCGTCCGCTCGCCGCCGGTGCGTTCGCCCTCCTGGCCTTCCCGCTTCAGCAGTTCGCGCTCGCCTTCGACCTGCCCTGGCCGGTGCTCGGCGCGGCGATGACGGTCTCCGGCATCGGCATCAGCTTCTGGGGCGTCATGTGGGCCACCAGCGTGCAGACCCAGGTGCCCGGCGAGGTGCTCAACCGCATCCACGCGTACGAAGTGGCCGGCTCCGTCTGCATGTTCCCGCTCGGCTCCGCGCTCGCCGGACCCGCGATGGAGACCTTCGGCGCGCAGCACGTCCTGGTGGTCGGCGGCATCGTCACCGTACTGACCGCCACCGCCCTGCTGCTCAGCCCGCCCATCCGCGGCCTGCGCAGGGTCCCCGACGGCGGGCCGGTCGCCGGCGGGCACTGACGTCGCGGCCGCCCGGACGGCGTCCGGATCTCGATGGGAGATGGCAGCAAACCCCGTCGTGCGGGCGGGGCCGGGAACCGCAGACTCGGCGGGTGAACGAACTCACCACCACGCCCGTCGCCGACCCGGCCCCGCCACGGCCCGCCCCGCGCCTGCACTACGCCTGGATCGTCGCAGCCGTCTCGCTGGTCGTCCTGGTCGGCTCCGCCGGATTCCGCTCCGCGCCAGGCCTGATGATGGACGCCCTGCACAACGAGTTCGGCTGGTCGCACGCCACCATCTCCAGCGCCGTCTCCGTCAACCTCACCCTCTACGGCCTCACCGCCCCGTTCGCCGCCGCCCTGATGGACCGCTTCGGCGTCCGGCTGGTGGTGGTCTGCGCACTGCTCACCATCTCCGTCGGCGCCGGACTCACCGTCCTGATGACCGCCTCCTGGCAGCTGATCCTCTGCTGGGGCGTCCTGGTCGGACTCGGCAGCGGCTCGATGGCCGGCGCGTTCGCCACCACGATTTCCGGACGGTGGTTCCAGGCACGGCAGGGATTGGTGACCGGCGTGCTGACCGCCGCCGGCGCGGCAGGCAACCTGATCTTCATGCCGGTGCTCGCCGCGCTCGTCGAACACCAGGGCTGGCGGACGGCGGTGGTGGTCGTTTCGCTTGCCGCCACGGCCGTCGCCGTCCCCGTACTGATCCTGATGCGCGAACGCCCCGCGGACCTCGGGCTGCTGCCGTACGGGGCCACCGAGGCCCCCGCGCCGCAGGTGGTCGACGGCTCGGCGATCGCTCGCTCCCTGCGAGTGCTGCGCGGGGCCACCCGCAGCCGGGCGTTCTGGCTGCTCGCCGCCTCCTTCGCGATATGTGGTGCGACCACCGCCGGTCTGGTCGGCACCCACTTCATCCCCGCCGCCCACGACCACGGCATGCCCGTCACCACCGGGGCCTCGCTGCTGGCGCTGATCGGGGTCTTCGACGTGGTCGGGACGATCGCGAGCGGGTGGTTCACGGACCGGTTCGACTCCACGCGGCTGCTGATCGCCTACTACGGTCTGCGGGGTCTCTCGCTGGTGCTGCTGCCCTCGCTGTTCGGGGAGAGCCTGCGGCCGCCGATTCTCGCCTTCGTCGTTTTTTACGGGCTGGACTGGGTGGCGACCGTGCCGCCGACCGTTGCGCTGTGCCGGCGGCACTTCGGGGCGGATGCGCCGATCGTTTTCGGGTGGGTGCTGGCGGCGCACCAGGTGGGGGCGGCGATCGTTGCCGGGCTGGCCGGGTTGGCTCGGGACAGCTTCGGGAACTACGACGCGACTTGGTACGCGGCGGGGGTGTTGTGTGTGGTGGCGGTGGGGTGCTGCGTCGCGCTCAGGGCTTCAGGGGCTCGTGGGGGCACCTCCCAGCCCCCAGGGCTGGGGGAGAACGGCGAGGGCGAGTTGCTGACGGTCGGGGACAGCGGGGGGTCGTGACTGCGGCGGGCCTCAGGCCCTGGCGGGGCTCCCCTCTGCGCTTGAAAGATGTGAGGTCGTGCTTCACTGGGAGGGCCATTACCCCCTCGTGCCCTGTGGTGCGACCCGGCAGTGAAGGACGATCCCCGGTGAGCAGCAAGATCAACGCGACGCTCCGCTACACCTCGCTGCGGGCGAGCATCTTTCTGGCCTGCCTGCTGGTCGCGTTGCTGCTGGCCCATTTCGGGGTGATTCCGGTGGTCGGTGACCTCGGGCTGATCCTGCTGTTCGCGCTGGCGATGGTGGCGTCCTCGGCGATCAGCTACGTGGTGCTGAGCAAGCAGCGGGACGAGATGTCGGCGCAGATCGCGAACCGGATCGACAACCGCAAGGCCCGCTCCGTCGTCCGGGACGCCGCCGAGGACGAGGCGGACGACGCGGCCCGGGCCGCTGCCGCCCGGCAGGCGCAGGCCGGCTGACCGGCGTGTCGGACTCCGGGTCCGGCGAGGGGGCGCGGCGGCGGCCGACCGGGCGGGACGTGGCCCGGCTGGCGGGGGTGTCGCAGGCGACGGTCTCGCTGGTGTTCTCCGGCAGCGCCGGGCACCGGGTCTCGGACGCCACCCGTCAGCGGATCACCGATGCCGCCCGGGAGCTGGGCTATCGCCCGCAGGCGGCCGGCCGGCAGTTGCGGTTGGGCCGCAGCGGCATGGTGCTGCTGACGGTGCCGAACCTGCTCGGCCCGTTCTTCGGCCGGGTGCTGACGGGCGTGCACGAGGAGGCGGCCCGGCACGGTCTTTCGGTGGTGGTCTCCAGCGGCTGGGACGCGGCGACGCTCGCCGAGGCCGCGGCCGCGGGCCGCTTCGACGGCATGCTGATCTGCTCCCCGGACGACAAGCAGCTCGGGGGGCTGCCCGCCGACACGGCGGCGGTGTTCCTGGACGCCGACCCGGCGGCCAACCCCGGCCGCCCCACCGTCGAACTGGACCTGACCGCGGGCATGCGGGCCGCCGTCGACCACCTGGCGGCGCTGGGGCACCGGCGGATCGGCTACCTGCGTTCGGTGCACTCGGCGTACACCTTCCGGGTCCGGCAGGCGGCGTTCGCGGCGGCGGCCGCGGAGCTGGACGTGCAGGAGCGGGCGGTCAGCCTGAACGAGGGCAACCGGGAGGCGGCGCGGGCGGCCCGGGAGCTGCTGGCCGGGCCGGACCGGCCGCGCGCCGTGGTGTGCGACGACGACGTGGTGGCGTCCGGGCTGTACCAGGCGGCGAACGAGCTGGGGCTGCGGATCCCCGGCGACCTGTCGGTGGTCGGCATGGACAACATTCCGGTGGCGGAGCTGCTCAGCCCGCCGCTGACCACCGTCGATCTGCCGGGGGAACAGCTCGGCCGGACCGGCCTGGCCACCCTGGTGGCCCTGCTGGGCGGTGAACTGCCGTCACCGGCCGACCCGTTGGCGACCACGCTGGTGGTGCGGCGGTCCACGGCGCCGGCCTGAGCGGCTACTGCTCGCCGAGCACCATCCACTTCTCCGGTAGCGCGAGCGGGTTGAACCCGACCTTGGCGTACACCTCGTGCGCGTCCCGGGTGGCCAGCATCAGGCGGCGCAGTCCGAGTGCGGCCAGCTCGTCGCGGACGGCGGCGGTCAGGGCGGTGCCCAGGCCCAGGCCGCGGGCCGGCGGGGCGATGTACACGTCGCACAGCCAGGCGAAGGTGGCCCGGTCGGTGACCACCCGGGCGTAGCCCACCTGGGCGCCGGAAGTCTCCTCGTACAGGCCGAAGTTGAGGGAGTGGTCGATCGCCCGGTCCTGCTTCTCGCGGGGCCGGCCGAGGGCCCAGTAGGCGTCCTCGGAGAGCCATTGGTGCACCGACTCCCGGTCGAGGAGCGCCGGATCGGTGGAGACCGTGTAGCCCGCGGGCAGCTGGAAGTTCGTCATGCGGCGCATCCAAGCAGGCCGCGGGCGGTGCGGGCGAGCGGTTTCAGGCGGCCAGCGCGACCTGGGCGGGGCGCAGGCGGTGGCGGGTGGTGAGGAGCAGCAGGCCGCCGAGGGCGGAGCCGGCGACGGCGCAGAGGGCGACGGCGTGCAGGGAGGTGTCGACCAGTGCGCCGGAGACGGCGTAGCCGGCCGCGTTGCCGGTGGCGAACAGGGTGACCAGCCAGGCGAACGCCTCGGTGACGGTGCCGGCCGGGGCGAGTTCGGCGACCAGGATGAACGCGGCGGCCAGCAGCGGGGCCAGGCCGAGGCCGGAGAGGAACGCGAGCGCGGCCATCGGCAGCGGGCCGGGCAGGAGCAGCAGCGGCAGGTAGCCGAGGGCCATGCCGAGCGCGAGTATCCAGGTGCGGGTGGCGGTGTCGGCCTTCCAGGTGGCGGCGCCGTAGCCGAGCGCGCCGAGCAGGCCGGCCAGTGCGGCCAGCGCCAGCAGGGTGCCGGCGCCGCCGGGCAGGCCGCCCGGGTGGCGTTCGGCGTAGGCGATGAACAGCACGTTCTGCGCGCCGACCGCCCAGCCGGTGCCGGCCAGGCCGAGCAGCAGGAGGACCAGGCCGGGGGAGCGCAGCGGGCCGAGCAGCCCGGCGGATTCGGCGCGCGGCGGGGCCTGCCAGTGGCGGGCGGGGGCGGTGGTGGCGACCACCAGCGAGCCGAGCAGGCCGAGCGCGGCGGCCGTCCACAGGGCTGTGGACGGCGAGAACGCGGCGGCCAGTCCGGCGACGGCCAGCGGTCCGGCGACGTACAGGATCTGCTGGGAGGCGGAGTCGAAGGCGTACGCGGTGTCGAGCTGCTTCTCCTCGACGACGTCGGGCCAGAGGGAGCGCAGGCAGGGTTCCAGCGGCGGCATGCACAGGCCGGCGATCGCGGCGCCGAGCGGGGCGGCGACGGGGGAGCCCGGGGCGAGCGCGAGCAGCGCGTAGCCGCCGCCGGCCAGGGTGGCGGAGGCGAGCAGGACGCGGGGCTGGCCGGTGAGGTCGACGATCCGGCCGAGGATGGGGCCGCCGATCGCGGCGGCGATCGCGTACGCGGCGGTGGCCAGGCCGATCCGGCTGTACGGGGTGCCGGCTTCGCGCAGGGCGAGGGCGATCACCAGTGCGGTCATGCCGGCGGGGAGTCGTCCGATCAGGGTGCCGACCAGCAGCCGGGTGACGTGCGGGGCGCGGAGCAGTGCGGCGTAGCCCATGGGCGTCCTTCTGGCGAGGTCTCGGTGAAGCCTCAAGTTATACGTATAACCAGAGGGGCGTCAAAGCTGCAGGCCGCGGGCCGTTCGAGCTGATGATCCGTCAGTGAAGGGTGGTTCGAGAACGATCTCAAACAAGTACTTTGAACATCTCAAAGGTTTGTTGCTAATCTACGGGGCATGACCACCGCAGACGCCGCGCGCCAGACCGGGACGAGCACCCCGCTCATGTCCCGCTGCCCGCGTCTGCCCGGTGCCGTGGACGGCCCGTGCCGCTGTCGCTCCGGCGGCTGTATGCGGGCGGCACGCCGCTCCTGACGCGCTGACAGCTCCGCTGTCGGCTCCCGGGTCTCCCCACCCGGCCCGCGTCCGGCGTGCCGCCGCCTCCGCCCCTCACCCCACCCCCGCACCTCACCGGAGTCGCACACCCATGTCCACCGCGCCCGTGCCCGCGCCCACCCTGCTGGGACGCATCCGACGCACCCCGTTCTGGGTCCAGATCGTCGGCGGCCTCGTCCTCGGCCTGCTGCTCGGCTGGATCGCCCGGTCCGGCGACGTGTCCTGGCTGAAGACCACCCTCGACACCATCGGCAAGACCTTCGTCCAGCTGCTCAAGCTGGCCGTCCCGCCGCTGGTCTTCACCGCGATCATCGTCTCGGTCGCCAACCTGCGGAACGTCACCAACGCCGCCCGGCTGGCCGTCCGCACGCTGTTCTGGTTCCTCGCCACCTCGCTGATCGCGGTCGCCGTCGGCCTCGGCCTCGGCCTGCTCACCGACCCCGGCAAGGGCGCCAACCTCTCCACCGCCGGCGTCAAGGGCGTGGAGAAGGGCGGCAGCTGGGTCGACTTCCTGACCGGCATCATCCCGACCAACATCGCCGACGCCTTCCTGAAGGTGAACGTCCTTCAGATCGTCTTCCTCGGCGTGGTCGTCGGCGCGGCCCTGCTCAAGCTCGGCGACAAGGCCGAGCCGGTCCGCAAGCTCTCCGAGGCGATCCTCGAACTCGTCCAGACCGCCCTGTGGTGGGTCATCCGGCTCGCCCCGCTCGGCACCCTCGGCCTGATCGGCAAGTCCGTTGCCGTCTACGGCTGGGACCTGCTCAAGCCCTTCTCCACCCTGACCATCGATGTCTACGTCGGCTGCGCGATCGTCATGTTCGGCGTCTACTCGCTGCTGCTGCGCTTCGTCGCCGGTCTCAACCCGCTGAACTTCTTCAAGGGCGCCTGGCCCGCGATCCAGCTGGCCTTCGTCTCCCGCTCCTCCGTCGGCACCCTGCCGGTCACCCGTCGTGTCACCGAGCGCCTCGGCGTCCCGTCCGAGTACGCGTCGTTCGCCGCGCCGTTCGGCGCTACCACCAAGATGGACGGCTGCGCCGCGATCTACCCGTCGCTCGCCGCGATCTTCGTCGCCCAGGTGTACGGCATCGACCTCGGCATCAAGGACTACCTGCTGATCGCCTTCGTCTCGGTGATCGGCTCCGCGGCCACCGCCGGCCTCACCGGCGCGATCGTGATGCTCACCCTGACCCTCTCCACCCTGGGCCTCCCGCTGGAGGGCGTCGGCCTGCTGCTGGCCATCGACCCGATCCTCGACATGATGCGCACCGCCACCAACGTGGCCGGTCAGGTCGTCGTCCCGATCCTGGTCTCGGCCCGCGAGAAGACCCTCGACCTCACCGCCTACAACCGCCCCACCGGCGACCTCCTCACCGAGGACCGTCCCGCCGCGGTTCCGGCCGCCGCCTGACACACACCCTGCCCGACGGCCCGCACCCCTTCCCGGGGGTGCGGGCCGTCGCTCGTTGGGGTGAGATTTCTTTGGGACGAGCAGGGACGATCGGTAGCGTGGAGCCGACGAAGGAGGGGTCGATGAGTGCTCTGCCCAGCGAACTGCCGTACAACTCGGTCGATCCGGAACAGGCCCTGAAGTACGCGATCCAGCATCACGCCGGTGAACGCGTCCAGATCATTGAGGGGGTCATCGAGCCGATGGCACCGGGGTGGGACCACGAGGCGATCGCCAGTCATGTGCGCCGCCAACTGAACGACAAGGTCCACGCGCTCGACTGTGTGATGGGCGCGGGCGATCTCGATCTTCCAGGGTCCAGCAACTGGTTCATCCCGGACGTGGCCGTCGTACCCACCCCGTTGGCCAAGGGCAGCGGCGCACTGCTCCCCGACCAGACCTTGCTGGTGGTCGAGGTGACGTCCGACTCCAACGGCGACACCGACCGGGTGGTGAAGCGGCGGCGGTACGCCGAGTACGGGGCTCCGCTCTATCTGCTGATCGACCGCCGGGACCGGGCCTGCACGCTGTTCTCAGAGCCGGGGCCGCTCGGGTACACCCGGACGGTGGGGCCGCTGCCGTTCGGGGAGCCGGTCGAGCTGCCGGAACCGTTCGGGCTGCGGGTGGACACCTCGGACTTCTGACCGCCCGACGGCCCGCACCCCTTCCCGGGGGTGCGGGCCGTTCTGCTGGGTGGGGGTCAGACGCCGGTGGCGATTTGGCCGAGGTCGGTCCAGCCGCCGCCGGTGTCGTCGCCGCCGTTGTTGGCGAAGGCGCGGGTGGGGCCGTTGACGATGAGGTAGTCGGCGCGGGCGTCGCCGGTGATGTCGGCGAGGTGGACGGTGTTCTGGTCGGTGGTGAGGCCGGCGGCGATCTTGGGGCGGAGGGTCCAGCCGCCGTGGCCGTCGCCGCCGTTGTTGGTGTAGCTGGTGATGGAGCCGTCCGGGTTGATGACGTTGTAGTCGGCGCGGCCGTCGCCGGTGACGTCGGCGAGGCGGACCCGGGAGCGGTCGGTGGTGACGCCACCGGCGACCTTGCCCTGGACGTTCCAGCCGCCGTGGCCGTCGCCGCCGCGGTTGAGGAAGACGTTAACGGCGCCGTCGTCGCCGATCGTCACGTAGTCGGCGCGGCCGTCGCCGTCGAAGTCGGCGAACCGGACCTGGTCGGGGTTGCTGGTGGTGCCGCTGGCGACCTGACCGTAGTCCTGCCAGCCGCCGCGGCCGTCGCCGCCCTTGTTGAGGAAGACGTTCACCGCGCCGCCCGGCTGGATGACGAGGTAGTCGGCCTTGCCGTCGCCGTCGAAGTCGGCGAACCGGACGCGGGACTTGTCGCTGGTGAGGCCGGTGGCGACCTGGCCGAGGTCCTGCCAGCCGCCGTGGCCGTCGCCGCCCTTGTTGAGGAAGACCCGGATCGCGCCGGAGTCCTCGACCACGATGTAGTCGGCCTTGCCGTCGCCGTCGAAGTCGGCGAACCGGGCCCGGCCCGCGCCGCCCGACTCGGTGCCGGCCCGCGGGGCGGCGGGGCGGACGGCCAGGCCGTCGGTGAACGCCTGGTCGAGGCCGGCGGTGAAGACCTGGGCCATCCGCGCGTAGCCCTTGTCGTTGGGGTGCAGACGGTCGTTCATCTCGGCGGTGGTGAGCGCGGGCGGCGTGAGGTAGCGGACCTTGCGGCCGGCGTCGGCGCGGCTCTGGAGCTGGGCCTGGACGGCGGCGTTGAAGGTCTGGGCGGCGCTCTCCAGCTGGCCGGTGGTCGGGATGAGGCCCTGGACCAGCACGGTCGCGGTGGGCCGGTCGGCGGCGATCCGGTCGACCAGGGCGGCGAGCCGGTCGGGGGCGTGGGTCCGGTCGCCGCGGTCGAGGTCGTTGATGCCGAGGTGCAGCAGGACCACGTCGGGCTGGGCGCCGGCCAGCCAGCTGTCGATGTTCTGGGTGATCTCGTCGATCAGGGCGCCGCTGTGGCCGTCGTTGTCCGGGTCGCCGACCGCGCCGCCGGACCAGGAGCCGACCAGGTCGAAGCGGTAACGGGACTGTCCGGACAGCGTGTTGTAGAGCGGCAGCCGGTAGCCGGCGCCGGAGGTGCTGCCGACGCCCGCGGTGATGGAGTCGCCGAGCGGCATGACGCGCAGCGGGGCCGGGGTGGGCGGAACGGTGGCGGCGGAGGAGGGGGTGGCCGTCGCGGAGAGGACGCCCACGGCGATTGCGGCGGCCAGGGCGAGGGAGGTGGGGCGCTTCACAGCGATGTCCTTCGGCTCGTACGGGTGCGGTCGGAGGGCGGCGCCGGCCGGCCGCTCCCCGGGCGGGGACGGCGGGCCGGCGCTGCGGCGATGCGGTGCTGCGGGGGTCAGACGCCGGCGGCGATCTGGCCGAGGTCGATCCAGCCGCCGCCGGTGTCGTCGCCGCCGTTGTAGGCGAAGGCGTTGGTCGGGCCGTTGACGACCAGGTAGTCGGCGCTCCCGTCGCCCGTGACGTCGGCGAAGTGGACGACATTCTGGTTGGTGGTCAGGCCGGATGCGATCTTGGCGCGCAGGGTCCAGCCGCCGCCGGTGTCGCCGCCGTTGTTGGTGTAGCTGGTGATCGAGCCGTCCGGGTTGATGATGTTGTAGTCGGCCCGGCCGTCGCCGTTGATGTCGGCCCAGCGGATCCGGGAGCGGTCGGAGGTGACGCCGCCCGCGACCTTGCCGAGGTCCTGCCAGCCGCCGGCGCCGTTGGTGTTGCGGAAGACGCCCACCGAGCCGTCGGCCTGGGTCATGACGTAGTCGGCCTTGCCGTCGCCGTCGAAGTCCGCGAACCGGACCTGGTCGGGGTCTGTGGTGAGGCCGGTGGCGACCTGGCCGAGGTCCTGCCAGCCGCCGCGGCCGTCGCCGCCGTTGTTCTTGAACACACCGACGGCGCCGCCCGGCTGGATGACGATGTAGTCGGCCTTGCCGTCGCCGTCGAAGTCCGCGAACCGGACCCGGGACTTGTCGCTGGTCAGGCCGGAGGCGACCTGGCCGAGGTCCTGCCAGCCGCCGTGGCCGTCGCCGCCCTTGTTGAGGAAGACCCGGATCGCGCCGGAGTCCTCGACCACGATGTAGTCGGCCTTGCCGTCGCCGTCGAAGTCCGCGAACCGGGCCCGGCCCACGCCGCCCGACTCGGTCCCGGCGCTGCCGTTGATGACCTTCTTGTAGCGCAGGGCCTTGTAGTCGCCGTTGGGGTGCGAGTCGAAGGTGGCGGCGTTGATCGACTGCCCGGTGACGTGCTTCACCGGGGTGGACCCGAAGGAGTAGTAGGAGAAGGTGGTGTGCGCGGCGTCGTCCCATTTCTCGAACAGCAGCACGTGGTCGTAGAAGCTGTTGAGGATGTCGCCCGGCTTGAGGTCGCTGCGCGAGATCTCGGTGGCGACGCCCGGCAGGGTCTGGGTGCTCAGGCTGGAACCCAGGTGCCAGGCCATCGAGACGTAACCCGAGCAGTCGGTGCGGTAGCTGCGGCCGGAGGAGTCGCCGTACGAGCCGCCCTGGTTGTAGGGGATCGACTTGCCCAGCCAATACTGGGCGCGCTGGATGATCTCGCTGCGGGTGATCGGACCGTCCACCGAGGACGTGGTCGCGGCGTGCGCCGAGGTGGCGCCGAAAACGGCCGTGGCGGCGGTGGTGGCGACCGCACCGGAGAGCGAGACGGTGGCGGCCAGGGCGAGGCGGGCGAGCTTGGACGCGTTTGCGGGCATGGCGAATCTCCTTGTGGCGATGGGTGATTGATGGGCTGCGCCCCGATGGGGCGGCGTGTTCGGGCGGACGGCTGTCCTGCAGGGCCAGCGGTCGGGTCTGCGCGGGTGAGCGAACGGACTTGCCCGGCGCGGGAGTTCAGCGCTCGGGCGGGGCGGATTCCCGTGCCGCGCCAGGAAGCGTCGGCGTGGCGCGGGGGAGGTGCGGATGCTGCGATTGGATGCGCGAACGTCGGTGCCCGGTGTGGGAGTTCAGTGCCCGGGCGGGGCGGGCGTCGACGCCCGGAAGTGGCGAGGTCCGGTGGCCGCGGTGTTGCCGGGTCAGACGCCGGTGGCGATCTGGCCGTCCACGGCCGAGGCGGCCCGGGCGGTGGTGGCGGTGGCGAGGGTGACAGCGGTGGCGGCGACCGAACCCGAGGCGGCGATGGCGGTGGCCAGGGCGACGCGGGCGAGCTTGGACGTGGCGGCGGGCATGACGGATCTCCTTGTGGCATCGAACGGTTGACGGGCGATGCCCCCGAGGGGCGACGTGCGCGGGCGGACGGCTGTCCTGCAGGGTCAGCGGTCGGTTGTGCGAACGGGCTTGCCTGGTACGGGAGTTCAGTGCTCGGTCGGAACGGGATCCGGGGTCGGTGCCTGGAAGCGTCGGCGCAGCACGGGGGAGGCCTGGTGGCTGCGGACGAGCAGGCTGTGGGCGGCGGCCACGGGTGGTGGCGTGGCGGCGCCGGGCCGGGGGGTGAGCAGGTAGAGCAGCAGATCGAGGCGGTCGCGCTCGCTGCGGGCGCTCACGTGTTCGAGGTTCTCCTCGGGGCGGGCGTGCGCCCACAGGATGCCGAGGACCTCGCCCACCTCGTTGGGCGGGACCGGGTCGGTGGTGCTTCTGCGATGCAGGCTGGCGTAGACGATTTCCATCGGGTCAGCTGCCCCAGCCGAGGCTGTCGCCCTGGGCGATGTTGCCGCCCCAGCCGAGGCTGTCGCCGCTGACGATGTTGCCGCCCCAGCCGAGGCTGCCGTCGATCGGGCCGTCGGCGACGGTGGTGCGGGTGGTCGGGGCGGAGTCGGCGGCGGCCAGGGCGGCGGGGGCGGTGATCAGGGCGCCCAGGGCGAGCAGGACCGCGGCGGCCTTGGCGAAGTGGTTGCGAAGCATCGATTTCTCCTCAACTGTCGGTTTCGGCAAAGGGGTTGGTCGTTCCCGTGGAGGCGTCCCGCGGTTGACGCGCTCTCCGGTTCGCCGCCCGGCCGGTTCTCCCTGGCGGCGATGACTACTCTCGTCGCCCGGCCGCCCGTCGAGAAGGCTTCCGGGCCGTCCCCAATCCGCCTGTCCGACTTCGGACACGGGGGCATGTCCATGTCAATAGTCTCCCCGCAATGCGGCCATATCGGCTGCAACGGTGATGTGCCGCACACGCAGGATCCTTCCGGCATCCGGTGCGAGAGCTCAGCAATGCCACATATTCGATCTTGTGAGCGATTCTCTGTGCTGAGAGGATTCCGTGACGCTTCGTGTGGGGGAGCTCACGAGGCATGCACGTCCGCCACCTGGAGGGGGTACTCATGCTGGAAGCACTCGGACTGTCGGCCCGTGCCGGTCGGGTCTATCAGGCCATGCTCGACCACCCGGCCGATTCGGTGACCGACGTGGCAGTGCGCTGCGACCTGACACCCGGAGACGTCCACGACAGCCTGGACGAGCTCGGCGCGCTGATGCTGGTCCGCGCCTCCGCCGAGCAGCCGGGCCGGATGCGCGCGGTCGACCCGTCGATCGGCCTGGCCGACATGCTGGCCCGGCAGGAGGCCGAACTCGCCTCCCGGCAGGCCGCGCTGGCCGCCTCCCGGGCCGCCGTCACCCGCATGGTCGCCGACCGCGCCGAGCACCACGCCGCGCACGGCGAGCGGCTCACCGGCATGGACGCCATCCACCGTCGGCTGGAGCGGATGGGGCGCGCCGCCGCCGTCGAGGTGCTCAGCAGCCAGCCGGGCCAGCAGTTCGCGGAGGACCTCGACGCGTCCCGGCCCGCCGATGCCGAGGTGCTCGACCGCGGGGTGGCCGTCCGGACGCTCTATCAGGACTCCACCCGCAGCCAGCCGCACGTGTCCGGATACGCGCACTGGTTGCTCAGCCGCGGCGGCGAGGTCCGCACCGCACCCGTCATCCCGCAGCGGATCGTGCTGGTGGACCGGCGGGAGGCGCTCGTCCCGATCGACCCGGACGACAACCGCAAGGGCGCGCTGCACGTCACCGAGCCCGGCATCCTGCGCGCCCTGGCGGACCTCTGCGAGCAGGCCTGGAACACCGCCGTCCCGCTCGGCGCCGCCACCCCCGACGACCCCGCCACCGGACTCACCCCCACCGAGCGGGAGTTGCTGCGGCTGCTCGGCACCGGGCTCACCGACGACACCGCCGGGCAGCGGCTGGGCATCTCCTCGCGCACCGTCGGCCGGCACATGGCGTCGATCATGGAGCGGCTGAGCGCGGCCAGCCGGTTCGAGGCGGGCATCAAGGCGGCGCAACGCGGCTGGCTCTGAACGGCCGGCTTCGGAGTGGCCGGCCGCGCAGGTCAGCGGCCGCGGGCGTGCCGGACGCGCAGGCGGCCAAAGCCGGGGGTGCCCGTGATCCGGATGAGCGGGCCGCCCGGGACGGCGTGCCGGGGTGGCCGGTAGCGGACGTCCTTCCAGCCGCCCTGGACGCCGGACACGTCGACGGTGGCGTTGTGCGGGACGGTGATGGTGGTGCGGCCGAAGCCCAGGCCGAGCTCGATGTCGACCACCGGGTGGTCGATGATCGCGTGCGACAGGTCGAGCCGGACCTTGCCGAACGGGGAGGCGACCTTCAGGACGCGGGGCACCCGCCAGGCGCCGCGGCGGACGATCCGGCCGCCGCCGGTGGCGATGGTGGCGGTGTCGTCCCCGACCGGCCGGTCCGCGGGCAGATCGGCGGTGACCAGGTCGAGTTCGGCCCGGGTGGTGGCGGTGAGCGCCTGCTGCAGGCGCTGCTCCATCTCCTCGTGGGTGATCCGTTCTTCGGCGTACGCCTGCTGGAGGCGTTCGGTGGTGGCGTCGCGCTCGGCGGAGCCGACCCGGGTCTGCGGGGTGTCCGGCAGTGAGGTCACCCGGGCAGCGTAGTAGCTGATGCCCCGTCAGGGACATTCCTCGCCCAGCGCTGGGCGAGGACGGTGCAGACCATCAGCTGGATCTGGTGGAACAGCATCAGCGGCAGCACCGTCAGCCCGACCGCCCCCGCCGGGAACAGGATGGTTGCCAGCGGCAGGCCGTTGGCCAGGGACTTCTTGGAGCCGCAGAACTGGATGGTGATCCGGTCCGGGCGGGCGAAGCCGAGCCGCCGGGAGGCCACGTGGGTGAAGCCGAGGACGGTGGCCAGCAGCACCGAGGACAGCACCACGAGAGCCAGCAACTGTCCGACCGTGACCCGGCTCCAGATGCCCTCGCGGACGCCCTCGCCGAACGCGCTGTAGACGATCAGCAGGATCGAACCCCGGTCCACCAGCCGGGTCGCCAGCCGGTGCCGGGCGATCCACGGCCCGACCCAGCGGCGCAGCAGCTGACCGGCGGCGAACGGGACCAGCAACTGCAGCACCACGTCCAGCACCTGGCCGCCGTCCACCGAGACGCCGGACGCGCCGGAGAGCAGCCAGGCGGCGAGCAGCGGGGTCAGCACGATGCCCAGCAGGCTGGAGAAGGTCGCGGCGCAGATCGCGGCGGCCACGTTGCCGCCGGCGATCGAGGTGAACGCGATCGAGGACTGCACGGTGGACGGCAGCAGGGTGAGGAACAGGACGCCGGTGAACAGCTCCGGCGGCAGCACCGCGTCGGGCAGCAGCCGGGTGGCCTCGCCGAGCAGCGGGAACAGCACGAAGGTGCAGCCGAGGATCAGCAGGTGCAGCCGCCAGTGCCGGGCACCGGCCAGCGCCTCCTGCGGGGAGAGCCGGGCGCCGTACAGGAAGAACAGCAGGCCGACGGCGAGGTGCACACCGCCGGTGAAGGCATTCGCGGCGGCGCCCCGGGCGGGCAGCACGGTGGCCAGCAGGACGGTGCCGAGCAGCAGCAGGAGATAGGTGTCGATACCGATCCGGCGCAGCGTGCGGTCGAGGGTGCGGTGGGCGGATCGGAGGCGGTGCATGCCTCGATGATCCCCCCGTCGGGCCGCGGCCCGGATAGCGGGGTCGGGGCCGCTCCCGCGGTGGGGCCGGAGGTTTATCGGAAATGCGTCCGGAATGCGGACGGAATGTGTCGGGAGGGGAAATTCGGGCGGAAAAGGCAGGGGGCCCGCCGATGGGCGGGCCCCCTTGGGGACTTCAACTCATACGGACCCGAGGGGCCGTGAGCGATCAGAAGTGCAGAGATGTCAGATAGCGACGACGTTCTCGGCCTGCGGGCCCTTCGGGCCCTGGGTGACGTCGAAGCTGACCGCCTGGTTCTCCTCCAGCGAGCGGAAGCCGCTCGCGTTGATGGCGGAGTAGTGGACGAAGACGTCGGGGCCGCCGCCCTCCTGGGCGATGAAGCCGAAGCCCTTCTCGGCGTTGAACCACTTGACGGTTCCGGTCGCCATACCGTTCTCCTTGCAAGGGACGTAGTGGACACCACACCTTGTGGCGCCCGGGTCCGCTGCGCTGATCGCCCTGCCTCCGGACGAGCCCGGAGTTTTTTCGCACAGTGCTCAATCAATGCTCAATTGATGCCTGATACTGCTGAAAAATTACAAAAAGCCCGCGGTTACATGCTCCGCAGGCTCCAAGTACTGCAAGGGGAATCAAACTGCAACTGGTGTGAACGGTAGCACGCGGTGGCGGCCCCGACCAGGGGCCGACGGAGGTGTCGGAGAGCGTGTCGGAGAGCATGTCGGAGCGCCCCCGAACGGTGTGTCGGGCACCGGGTGCGAGCCCCCCGGAGCGGCAGGCATACGCTGCCCGGAGAGCACCAACGGCAAGGGAGTACACGGTGAGCAGTCGGGAAGCCGAACGGCCGGCGGCCGCGGTCAGGCCGCGGGTCGGACACATTCAGTTCCTCAACTGTCTTCCCCTCTACTGGGGGCTGGCGCGCACGGGGAACCTGCTCGACCTCGACCTCACCAAGGACACCCCGGAGAAGCTGAGCGACCGGCTGGTGGCCGGCGAACTCGACCTCGGCCCGATCACCTGCGTGGAGTACCTGCGCAACGCCGACC
Source organism: Kitasatospora sp. NPDC048407 (assembly GCF_043200475.1). Lineage (NCBI taxonomy): Bacteria > Bacillati > Actinomycetota > Actinomycetes > Kitasatosporales > Streptomycetaceae > Kitasatospora > Kitasatospora sp. NPDC048407. The sequence goes on from NZ_JBICXW010000003.1 coordinate 174,340, forward strand.
GGCTGGTGGTCCTCCCCGACATCGCGGTGGGCAGCGACGGCCCGGTGATGTCCTGCGTGATCGTCAGCAAGGTCCCGCTGGACCAACTGGGTGGCCGCAAGGTCGCGCTCGGCTCGACCAGCCGCACCTCCGTCCGGCTGGCCCGGCTGCTGCTGGAGGAGCGCGAAGGGGTGCGCCCCGAGTACTTCAGCTGCCCGCCCGACCTGGACGCGATGCTCGCCGAGGCCGACGCCGCCGTGCTGATCGGCGACCCCGCGCTGCGCGCCTCGCTGGAGCAGGCCCCCCGGCAGGGGCTGGCCGTGCACGACCTCGGCGCGATGTGGAAGGAGTGGACCGGCCTGCCCTTCGTGTTCGCGGTCTGGGCCGCCCGCCGCGAGTACGTCGAGCAGCACCCGGAGCTGACCGCCGCCGTGCACCGGGCGTTCCTGGAGTCCCGCGACCTCTCGCTGACCGAGGCCGCCAAGGTCGCCGAACAGGCCGCCCGCTGGGAGGAGTTCGACGCGCCGCTGCTGGAGCGGTACTTCAGCGAGGCGCTGGACTTCTCGCTGGGCGAGCGCCAGTTGGCCGGTCTGGCCGAGTTCGCCCGCCGGGTCGCGCACGACAGCGGCTTCGCGCCGGACGTGGAGATCCGGCTGCTGGAGCCGGTCGGGGCCGAAACGGCCGTTCCTGCCTGAGAATTGACGCGCCGGACCTCCGATCATTTTGGGATGATCGCACCGGTCCTGGTGGGTTTCGCCGGAGGTCGAGGGGCGGCGGCCGGCGCCGGAGGGGGAACGGTCATGGAGCTGCTGACGGCTGACGACCCGTCGACGATCGGCGACTACCGGCTGCTGCGGCGGCTCGGCGCCGGCGGCATGGGGCGGGTCTACCTGGGCCGGACGGCGGGCGGGCGGACCGTCGCCGTCAAGGCCGTCCGCCCCGAACTCGCCGACGACCCGGAGTTCCGGGCCAGGTTCCGCCAGGAGGTGTCCGCCGCCCGCAAGGTCGGCGGCCGGTGGACCGCGCCCGTCCTGGACGCCGACACCGAAGGCCCCCGCCCCTGGGTGGCCACCGGCTACATCGCCGGCCCCTCGCTCGGCGCCGCCGTGCACACCGGCGGCCCGCTGCCCGCCCCCTCCGTGCACGCCCTCGGCGCCTGGCTGGCCGAGGCCCTGGACCAGGTGCACACGCTCGGCCTGGTGCACCGGGACGTCAAACCGTCCAACGTGCTGCTCACCCTGGACGGCCCCCGGCTGATCGACTTCGGGGTGGCCCGGGCGCTGGACGCCGCCGCCTCGCTCACCCACAGCGGGTACGTGGTCGGCTCGCCCGGCTTCATGTCGCCCGAGCAGGCCGCCGGTTCGCCGGTCGGACCGGCCGGCGACCTCTTCTCGCTGGGCGCCCTGCTCGCCTTCGCCGCCACCGGCACCGCCCCGTTCGGCGAGGGCGTCAGCGCCGCCGTCCTGCTCTACCGGGTGCTCCACGAGGAACCGGAACTGCGCGGCCTGGACGGTGAGCTGCGCGAGATCGTGACGGAGTGCCTGGCCAAGGACCCGGACCGCCGCCCCACCCCCGCCGAACTGCGCGCCCGGCTCGCCCCCGGCGCCGCCGCCGTCGGCCCCGAGACCTGGCTGCCCGGCCCACTGGCCGCGGCGGTCGGCCGCGCCGCCGTCGAGCTGCTCGACCTGGAGGCCGACGGTGCGCCTGGCGTCGCCGGCCCGGCGACGCCCGCCGTCGTGGACCGGGTGCCCACCGCGCTGGACGGCGGGGCGGCGCGGGTCGCCCCGGGCGCGGTGACGGAACAGCTGGAACGCGGGCGGCGGAGCCGGGTGTGGATGGCGGTGGCGGCCGGGGTGGTGCTGCTGGGCGCGCTGTACGGCGGGCTGGCCGCGACCGGGAACCTGCCCTGGCAGTCCGGGACGCCGGGCGCCACGCAGTCTCCTGCCGCGCCGGTTCCTCCGTCGGGCGCGGCCAGTAGCAGCCCGCCGTCCGGCGGCAGTTCCGGTCCGGCAAGCAACGGGAAAGCGCTTCCCGGCGCGTTCCTCGGCACCTGGAAGGGCACCATCACCACCAAGGTGGTCGCGCTGCCGTCCACGTTCACGGCCACCTTCACCGCAGGGAAGGTCGGCGAGGACGTCGGACGGACCAGCAACGCCTCGGCGTTCAGCAGCACCGTCTGCCGCGGCGTGCTGACCCTGGTGTCGGCCGACGCCCGGACGATCACCCTGCGGGAACGGCTGGACGGTCCGCAGTCCGGGTGCGGCGTGGTGTCCGAGACGCAGACGTACACCGTCCGGGACAACGGTGCGGGCCTGCACGTGTCGGTCACCGGGGCGCAGCTCGGCACCGACCCGGAAGGGGACTTGCTGAAGCAGCAGTAGGGCTGAGCAGGGGCGGAAATGCCCTGGCGTAGTCTGGGCGGGACGCCCCTCCGACGATGAAAGCAGGCCCGCCAGGTGTCCGAGCAGAACCTTTCCGCCGCCCAGCTGCAGGCCGTTCTGGACCGTGCGGCCGAGGGCGGCCGGATCACCGCCGAAGAGGCGCTGGAGCTGTACCGTTCGGCCCCGCTGCACGCGCTCGGCGCGGCAGCCGACGCGGTGCGCAGGCGGCGGTACGCGGGCGTTGAGCACATCGCCACGTACATCATCGAACGGAACATCAACTACACCAACGTCTGCGTGACGGCGTGCAAGTTCTGCGCGTTCTACGTCCCGCCGAAGAGCGACAAGGGCTGGTCGCGGGACCTCGAGGAGATCCTGCGCCGCTGCGCGGAGACCGTCGAGCTCGGCGGCACCCAGATCATGTTCCAGGGCGGGCACCACCCCGACTACGGGGTGGAGTACTACGAGCGGAACTTCTCCGCGATCAAGGAGCGCTTCCCCGAGCTGGTGATTCACTCGCTGGGCGCCTCCGAGGTCGAGCACATGGCGAAGATCTCCGGCGTCTCCATCGAAGAGGCGATCACCCGGATCCACGCCGCCGGCCTGGACTCGTTCGCGGGCGCCGGCGCCGAGCTGCTGCCGGAGCGGCCGCGCAAGGCGATCGCCCCGCTGAAGGAGTCCGGCGAGCGCTGGCTGGAAATCATGGAGACCGCGCACCGCCTCGGCGTCGAATCCACCTCCACCATGCTGATGGGCACCGGCGAGACCAACGCCGAGCGGATCGAGCACCTGCGGATGATCCGCGACGTGCAGGACCGCACCGGCGGCTTCCGGGCCTTCATCCCCTACACCTACCAGCCGCAGAACAACCACCTGAAGGGCTCCACCCAGGCCACGGTGTTCGAGTACCTGCGGATGATCGCCATCGCCCGCCTGTTCCTCGACAACGTCGCCCACATCCAGGGCTCCTGGCTGACCACCGGCAAGGAGGCCGGCCAGCTGTCGCTGCACTACGGCGCGGACGACCTCGGCTCGGTCATGCTCGAGGAGAACGTGGTCTCCGCGGCCGGCGCCAAGCACCGCTCCAACCTGCACGAGCTGATCCACCTGATCCGCACGGCCGGCCGCGTCCCCGCCCAGCGCTCCACCACGTACCAGCACCTGCGCGTCCTGGACGACCCCGCCAACGACCCGGTGGACCCGCGAGTCGCCTCGCACATCGCTTCCACCGCGATCGAGGGCGGCACCGCGCACCCCGAACTGACCATCCTGGCCACGAACTGACCACTGTCCCGTGCTGACGCTTCATCGCGCCCGCGAGGTCGTGGCCGCCCCTGCCGACCCTGCCGCCCCGTCGATCGTGGACGGGGCGGTGCTGGTCGACGGGACGACCGTCGCCGCGATCGGGCCGTTCGCCGAGCTGGCCTCCGGGTCGGCCAGGATGCGTGAGTGGGACGGCGTGCTGGTGCCCGGGCTGGTCAACCGGCACGGGCGGTGGCTGCTGGAGAGCGCCTACCACCCGGACCCGCGCGAGGAGTTGGGGGACCAGCCGCTGCTGCCGTCCGGCGAGTTGAGCGAGGAACGGTGGGGCGGGAGCGCCCGTCGGGGCCTCCAGCGGATGCTCGGGTTCGGCGCGACGGCCGTGACGGGCCCGTTCGACCGGGCGTCGGTGCGGACCGCGGTGGCGCGGTCCGGGCTGCGAGCGCTGCCGGGGGCCGGGGAAGCGGGGGAGCTCGATCCGCTGGACGGTCAGTCGCTGCGCGCTGCCGTGCACGGGCCGTTGACGGTCGGCGGGGCGGCGGACTTCGCGGTGTTCGACGCCCGGACGCTGGAGGAGCTGGAGACCGGGGCGAGCTGCCTGGCGACGGTCCTCGGCGGACGGCTGCTTTTTCGCAGAAGGTGAGGAAAGTCAGGGGCCCGAGGAACGGCCGGGCCGGGCTGTGGGTGGTCGGAGACAGCGGGGGGTCGTGGCTGCGGCGGGTCAAAGGCGGGGGCCAGAAACGACGGGACCTCTTCGCACCCTGTTGATCCTCCGCGGACTCGCCCTCGCCGTTCCCCTGGCCCCTGGTCGTTGACCCCAAATCCTGACGCATCGTGACCTGATGGCCTACCAGCGGCTACGATCCCGATTCAGTACTTCGCCGAGTCAGGAACAGGACGCATGCGACCCGCCACCTCCGATTATTCGCGGACCAGGTCCGGCCGGGGGTGGTACGTGGGGGCGGTGCTGAGTGCCGTGGTGGCCGTCACGATGTGTCTGCTGGGGTGGCGGCAGGCGGACCAGGCGGACCGGATCAATGCGCATCCGGTGCGGGTCGAGGGCACGGTGACCCAACTGCCGGGTGGCAGCGGGACGTACAGCCAGGTGAGCTATCTCGCGGACGGGCGGAAGCTGACGGCCGCGGACCTGTGGCTGCCGGAGGGCGCGAAGGTCGGCGATCCGATCTGTCTGGAGCGGGCGGCGGACGACGCGGGTGCGGTGCGGGTGTGCGGGAAGCGGTATCCGCAGCCGGTGGGTGTCGGGTTGGCGCAGACGAGTGTGCCGGTGGCGGTGCTGCTGTGCCTGGTGTGCGTGTTGCGGATCCGGCGGCTGAGGCGGGCGCACCCGGCGGACGGGCAGGCGGGGGCGGCCGGGATCACGGTGGCGTTCGCGGCGGAGGGGATGCCCGCGCTGACGCACGGGAAGCGGTCGCGTCGGCGCCGCAAGGGGGGCCGCCGCGCGCTGCGGTGAGCCCTGGTGACGGTCGTCCGGGGGGCTGGGTTAAGAATGGGGGCGTGACCCGAGCCCATCTGGACAAGCAGCCGCACGATGTCGCCGCCATGTTCGACGACGTCGCGGCCAAGTACGACCGCACCAACGACGTGCTCTCGCTGGGCCAGGCCCGGCTGTGGCGCCGCGCGGTGGCCGATGCGGTGGGGGCCGTCGCGGGCCAGCGCATCCTGGACCTCGGTGCGGGCACCGGGACGTCCTCGCTGCCGTTCCTGGAGGCCGGCGCGGACGTCGTGCCGTGCGACTTCTCGATCGGGATGCTGACCGAGGGCAAGAGCCGGCACCCCGAACTGGCGCTGACCGCCGGCGACGCGACCCGGCTGCCGTTCGCGGACGAGTCGTTCGACGCGGTGACGATCTCCTTCGCGCTGCGCAACGTGCAGGACCACCAGGGCGCGATGCGCGAGATGCTCCGGGTCACCAAGCCCGGTGGCAAGGTGGTGATCTGCGAGTTCTCCACGCCGACCTGGACGCCGTTCCGCACCGTGTACACCGAGTACCTGATGCGGGCGCTGCCGCCGGTGGCCACCAAGGTGTCCTCGAACCCGGAGGCGTACGTCTACCTCGCCGAATCGATCCGGTCCTGGCCCGACCAGCCTTCGCTGGCCGCCGAGTTGCAGCAGGCCGGCTGGACGAAGGTGGCCTGGCGCAACCTGACCGGCGGCATCGTGGCCCTCCACCGCGGCTTCAAGGCCCCGTAGACTGCGAGGGTTCGGCACTCCGGGCCGTTTCCGACGACGGAGGGTCCGGACCCGACCCCCGTGACCCCGACGCGCTCAGGAGAGAGCCGAATGACCGAGACCGCCGTGGAGTCCACCGCCGACGTCATCGTGGTCGGGGCCGGTCCGGCCGGCTCCACCACCGCGTACTGGCTGGCCCAGGCGGGCCTGGACGTACTGCTGCTGGAGAAGACCGAGTTCCCGCGCGAGAAGGTGTGCGGCGACGGCCTGACGCCGCGCGCCGTCAAGCAGCTGGTGGACATGGGCATCGACGTGTCCACCGAGAACGGCTGGCTGCCCAACAAGGGCCTGCGGATCATCGGCGGCGGCGTCCGGCTGGAGCTGGACTGGCCGGAGCTGGCCTCGTTCCCCGACTACGGACTGGTCCGCAAGCGCGCCGACTTCGACGAACTGCTGGCCCGTCAGGCGCAGAAGGCCGGCGCCCGGCTGTACGAGAACTGCAACGTCAGCGGCCCCATCCAGGACCGCACCGGCCGGATCACCGGCGTCACCGCCAAGCTCGGGCCGGAGAAGCGCGAAGTCGCCTTCCACGCCCCGCTGGTGGTCGCCGCCGACGGCAACTCCACCCGGCTGTCGCTGGCCATGGGCCTGCACCGGATCGAGTCCCGCCCGATGGGCGTCGCCTACCGGACGTACTTCACCTCGCCCCGGCACGACGACGACTACCTGGAATCCTGGCTGGAGCTGTGGGACACCCGCGGCGGGCAGAAGAAGCTGCTGCCCGGCTACGGCTGGATCTTCGGCATGGGCGACGGCACCTCCAACGTCGGCCTCGGCATCCTCAACTCCTCGCCGGCGTTCGGTGACCTGAACTGGCGCGAGGTGCTGAAGAGCTGGTGCGCCGGCATGCCCGAGGAGTGGGGCTACACGCCGGAGAACATGACCGAGCCGATCCGCGGCGCCGCCCTGCCGATGGCCTTCAACCGCCAGCCGCACTACACCCGGGGCCTGCTGCTGGTCGGCGACGCCGGTGGCATGGTCAACCCGTTCAACGGCGAGGGCATCGCCTATGCGATGGAATCCGGCCAGCTCGCCGCCGGCGTCATCGTCCAGGCCATGGCCCGCATCACCCCCGAGGGCCGCGAGCGGGCCCTGGCCCGCTACCCGCAGATCCTCAAGGACACCTACGGCGGCTACTACACCCTCGGCCGCGCGTTCGTGAAGATGATCGGCAACGACCGCGTGATGCGCATCGCCGCCGAGCGCGGCCTCACCCACCCGGTCCTGATGAAGTTCGTCCTCAAGCTCCTGGCCAACCTCACCGACCCCACCGGCGGCGACGCCGCCGACCGCATCATCAACGGCCTCGCAAAGGTCGCCCCCCGGGCCTGAGGACGCAGCGCCCTCAACAGGGCCCGCCGGAAGTACCGATCGCCTGAAGGACGCCCGCCGCACTCGATGCGGCGGGCGTCCTTTTCGTTGCCGCCAGCGGCGGGTCCACCAGGAGCCAGGGACGACGGGCGTCGCGGGGGTGGAGGTCATCTGGCCCGAGGATGGCGGGTTCCACGAGGCGGGCAACCTGCGGGCTGCCGAGGAACGAGGAGCGGGCGCCTAACGGGGAGTCGCGGTGCCGAGGGGCGGCGGGCGGACGGAAGCGTCTGTTCGCCGCCTTTTGCGTGCCGTGGGGGCGGTACCGCGGTGCCGTCGGCCGGTTGTTCTTGAGTGCTTGTGAACGAAGGGTCAAGCGGGTGGGGGTCGGGGTCCATCGGGTGGGTGAGGGGCTTTATCACGTAAACGCGATCATGCAGAAATTTGCTTGTTCCGCCGCACAATTGATATAGGCCGTGGCCGAACAGCGGTTGTTTCGCGTTGAGTTGCGACTGTATGTGGCCAAGTGCCTGCTCTGGGTCGAACAGTGGTGCCCTGTGCCGGTCTGTGCGGTTCGTCGGGTGGCGAAGATCACAAAGATCGTCGGGAACTGCGTGTCGCAGATCACAAGCAGACAGGCATAGGATGCGCTCCAACCTGGCTTTGTGAACTGCCTCACATGGAGCCGGATCTCACGAAGTGGATCATCGGTTCACCGCTGGTGACCTGGTGGTTCCGATCTGCAGTCAAGGACGACTGGACGGAGGGAGCGGGGGCTATGAATGCCTACGCGCCGATCCTCGTACTCGGTGCCATTGCCGCGGCGTTCGCGGTCGGCTCCGTGGTGATGGCCTCGCTCACCGGCCCGAAGCGCTACAACCGGGCCAAGTTGGAGGCGTACGAGTGCGGCATCGAACCGACCCCGCAGCCCGTGGGCGGCGGTCGGTTCCCGATCAAGTACTACCTGACGGCGATGCTGTTCATCGTCTTCGACATCGAGATCGTCTTCCTCTACCCGTGGGCGGTCAGCTTCGACGCCCTGGGGATCTTCGGGCTGGTCGAGATGCTCCTGTTCATCGCCACCGTGTTCGTCGCCTACGCCTATGTGTGGCGCCGCGGCGGCCTGGAGTGGGACTGACCCCCGACCCCGTGTTTGTGAACGGGCGGACAAGCCACCGGACTCGAAGGCATTGAGAGGGAACTGATGGGTATCGAGGAGAAGCTGCCGAGCGGCTTTCTGCTCACCAGCGTGGAGGCCGCCGCGGGTTGGGTGCGGAAGGCTTCGGTCTTCCCGGCCACCTTCGGGCTCGCCTGCTGCGCGATCGAGATGATGACCACGGGGGCGGGCCGTTACGACCTGGCCCGGTTCGGCATGGAGGTGTTCCGCGGGTCGCCGCGGCAGGCCGACCTGATGATCGTGGCCGGCCGGGTGAGTCAGAAGATGGCTCCGGTGCTGCGCCAGGTGTACGACCAGATGCCGAATCCCAAGTGGGTCATCTCGATGGGCGTGTGCGCCTCCTCCGGCGGCATGTTCAACAACTACGCGATCGTCCAGGGCGTCGACCACATCGTGCCCGTGGACATCTACCTGCCGGGCTGTCCGCCCCGTCCGGAGATGCTGCTGGACGCGATCCTCAAGCTGCACGACAAGATCCAGCACGAGAAGCTCGGCGTGAACCGCCGCCGGGCCGAGGAGGAGGCCGAGCGCCTCGCGCTGCAGGCCACCCCGACCAGTGAGATGCGGGGGCTGCTGCGATGAGCGAGCAGGAGAACGGCGAGCAGGCCGAGGTTCCGGCGACGCGGCGGGAGATTCCGGTCGAGGTGGTCGGCACCCGGCAGGGGATGTTCGGTGCGCACGGTACCGGCGACACCTCGGGTTTCGGTGGACTGAACGCCGCGATCGTGCTGCCCGGCCCGAGCGAGCGGCCGTACGGCGGCTACTTCGACGAGGTGGCGGACGAGTTCGAGGGCGCGCTGGAGGAGCAGGGCCTCGACGTCGACGACGTGATCGAGAAGACCGTCGTGGACCGCGGCGAACTGACCTTCCACGTCGCCCGCGAGCACCTGCTGAAGGCGGTGCGGATCCTGCGCGACGACCCGGCGCTGCGGTTCGAACTGTGCCTGGGCGTCAGCGGCGTGCACTACCCGAGCGAGGTGGGCCGGGAGCTGCACGCGGTCTACCACCTGCGTTCGATCACCCACGGCCGGCTGATCCGGATCGAGGTGACCGCGCCGGACGCGGACCCGAGGATCCCGTCCGTGGTGAGCGTCTACCCGACCAACGACTGGCACGAGCGGGAGACCTACGACTTCTTCGGCCTGGTCTTCGAGGGCCACCCGGCGCTCACCCGGATCATGATGCCGGACGACTGGCTGGGGCACCCGCAGCGCAAGGACTACCCGCTCGGAGGCATTCCCGTCGAGTACAAGGGCGCCCAGATCCCGGCGCCCGACCAGCGGAGGTCGTACACCTGATGAGCAGCACACAATACGAAGCGGGCTCCAGGGAGACCACCGAAGGACGGGTGTTCACCGTCACCGGTGGCGACTGGGGCGAGGTCGCCGAGGCCGTCGTGGGCGCCGACGACGAGCGGATCATCGTCAACATGGGCCCGCAGCACCCGTCCACCCACGGCGTGCTGCGGCTGATCCTGGAGATCGACGGCGAGACGGTCACCGAGGCCCGCTGCGGCATCGGCTACCTGCACACCGGCATCGAGAAGAACATGGAGTTCCGCAACTGGGTGCAGGGCACCACGTTCGTGACGCGGATGGACTACCTCACTCCGCTGTACAACGAGACCGCCTACTGCCTGGCCGTGGAGAAGCTCCTCGGGATCACCGCCGACATTCCCGAACGGGCGTCCGTGATCCGGGTGTTGATGATGGAGCTGAACCGGATCTCCTCGCACCTGGTGGCCCTCGCCACCGGTGGCATGGAGATCGGCTCCACCACCCTGATGATCTACGGCTTCCGCGACCGCGAGACCATCCTGGACATCTTCGAACTGGTCACCGGCCTGCGGATGAACCACGCCTACGTCCGCCCGGGCGGGCTGGCGCAGGACCTGCCGCCCGGCGCGGTCGACAAGATCCGCGAGGGCGTCAAGCTGCTCCGCTCCCGGATGCACGAGTACGACAAACTCGCCACCGACAACCCGGTGTTCAAGGCCCGCCTGGTCGACGTCGGCTTCCTCGACCTGCCCGGCTGCCTGGCGCTCGGCGCCACCGGCCCGATCCTGCGCTCCACCGGGCTGCCGCACGACCTGCGCAAGACCGACCCGTACTGCGGGTACGAGAACTACGAGTTCGACGTCGCGACGGCCGACAGCTGCGACTCCTACGGGCGGTTCGTGATCCGCCTGGAGGAGATGAAGCAGTCGCTGCGGATCGTCGAGCAGTGCCTGGACCGGCTGAAGCCCGGACCGGTGATGGTCGCCGACAAGAAGATCGCCTGGCCCGCCCAACTCGCCGTCGGCCCCGACGGCATGGGCAACTCGCTGGACCACATCCGGAAGATCATGGGCACCTCGATGGAGGCCCTGATCCACCACTTCAAGCTGGTCACCGAGGGCTTCAAGGTGCCGGTCGGGCAGGCGTACGCGGCCGTCGAGTCGCCCAAGGGCGAGCTCGGCGTGCACGTGGTCAGCGACGGCGGCACCCGGCCCTACCGGGTGCACTTCCGCGACCCGTCGTTCACCAACCTGCAGACGATGGCGGCGATGTGCGAGGGCGGCCAGGTGGCCGACGTGATCGTGGCAGTGGCCGGGATCGACCCGGTGATGGGAGGCGTGGACCGGTGAGCAGCACAGAACTCGGCCTGCCGGCGCTGCCGGCCAAGCCCTACCCGCCGGAGGTCGAGCAGCGACTGGCCGCCGACGCCGCCGAACTGATCGCCCGCTACCCGCACTCCCGCTCCGCGCTGCTGCCGCTGCTGCACCTGGTGCAGGCCGAGGAGGGCTTCGTCTCGGCGACCGGAATCCGGTTCTGCGCCGAGCAGTTGGACCTCACCACCGCCGAGGTCACCGCGGTCGCGACCTTCTACACCATGTACCGGCGCCGCCCGGCCGGTGAGTACCACGTCGGGGTGTGCACCAACACGCTGTGCGCGGTGCTCGGCGGCGACCAGATCTTCGACGAGCTGAAGCAGCACCTGGAGATCGAGAACAACCGCACCACCGAGGACGGCGCGATCTCGATCGAGCGGATCGAGTGCAACGCGGCCTGCGACTACGCGCCCGTGGTGATGGTGAACTGGGAGTTCTTCGACAACCAGACACCGGAATCCGCACGGGAGTTGGTGGACCGGCTGCGCGCGGGCGAAGAGGTCCGGCCGACCCGCGGCGCGAAGCTCTGCTCGTTCAAGGAGACCTCCCGGATCCTGGCCGGTTTCGCCGACGAACGCGAGGGCGCGGTCGACGAGTCCGGGGCCGGCGGCGCGCCCTCGCTGGCCGGCCTGCGGCTGGCCAAGGGCGAGGCACTGCCCGGCACCCCGGGCGCCAAGGTGGTCTCCCCCCGGCACGAAGGGACGGAAGCGTGATGACCTCCGCCGAGCCGGCCGAGAAGCTGCTCTCCCCGGTCCTCTCCGCGTTCTGGGACGACCACCGCCCCTGGACGCTCGAAACCTACCGCCGGCACGGCGGCTACGACGGCCTGCGGGCCGCCCTGGCGATGGCCCCGGACGACGTGATCGCCCTGGTCAAGGACTCCGGCCTGCGCGGCCGCGGCGGCGCCGGCTTCCCCACCGGCATGAAGTGGCAGTTCATCCCGCAGAACGACGGCAAGCCGCACTACCTGGTGGTCAACGCCGACGAGTCCGAGCCGGGCACCTGCAAGGACATCCCGCTGCTGTTCGCCAACCCGCACTCGCTGATCGAGGGCATGGCGATCGCCTCCTACGCGATCCGCTGCAACCACGCCTTCATCTACCTGCGCGGCGAGGTCGTCCCGGTGCTGCGCCGCTTGCAGGCCGCCGTCGCCGAGGCTTACACGGCCGGGTTCCTCGGCAAGGACGCCCTCGGCGAGGGCATCGACCTCGACATCACCGTGCACGCGGGCGCCGGCGCGTACATCTGCGGCGAGGAGACCGCACTGCTGGACTCGCTGGAGGGCCGCCGCGGCCAGCCCCGGCTGCGCCCGCCGTTCCCGGCGATCGCCGGCCTGTACGCCTGCCCGACGGTGGTCAACAACGTCGAGTCGATCGCCTCGGTGCCGCCGATCCTGGCCCGCGGCAAGGAGTGGTTCAAGTCGCTGGGCACCGAGAAGTCGCCCGGCTTCACGCTGTACTCGCTGTCCGGGCACGTCACCAACCCCGGCCAGTACGAGGCCCCGCTGGGCATCACGCTGCGCCAGCTGCTGGACATGTCCGGCGGCGTCCGGACCGGGCACCGCCTCAAGTTCTGGACGCCGGGCGGCTCGTCCACCCCGATGTTCACCGACGAGCACCTCGACGTCCCGCTCGACTACGAGGGCGTCGGCGCGGCCGGCTCGATGCTCGGCACCAAGGCGCTGCAGGTGTTCGACGAGACCACCTGCGTGGTGCGGGCCGTCACCCGGTGGACCGAGTTCTACGCCCACGAGTCCTGCGGCAAGTGCACCCCCTGCCGGGAGGGCACCTACTGGCTGGTCCAGCTGCTGAAGCGGATCGAGGCCGGCCAGGGCGTGCCCGGCGACCTGGAGAAGCTGCTGGACATCGCCGACAACATCAACGGCAAGTCCTTCTGCGCGCTGGGCGACGGCGCCGCCAGCCCGATCGTCTCCTCGCTCCAGCACTTCCGCGCCGAGTACGAGCAGCACATCAACGAGCACCGCTGCCCGTTCGACCCGGCGGCCTCCACCGTCTGGGCCGACCGGGCCTCCGTCCACGAGTCCGCCACCGAGAGGGAGGTGCACGCGTGACGGTCACGGAGCCTTCGTCCACCCAGACCGAGCTGGTCACGCTCACCATCGACGGCGTCGAAGTCAGCGTCCCCAAGGGCACGTTGGTGATCCGCGCCGCCGAGCAGATCGGCACCCAGATCCCGCGCTTCTGCGACCACCCGCTGCTCGACCCCGCCGGGGCGTGCCGCCAGTGCATCGTGGAGGTCGAGGGGCAGCGCAAGCCGGTCGCCTCCTGCACCATCCCGGTCGCCGAGGGCATGGTGGTGCGCACCCAGCTGTCCTCGCCGGTCGCCGAGAAGGCGCAGCGCGGCGTGATGGAACTGCTGCTGATCAACCACCCGCTGGACTGCCCGGTCTGCGACAAGGGCGGCGAGTGCCCGCTGCAGAACCAGGCGATGACCAACGGCGACGCGGAGTCCCGGTTCGAGGGCGTCAAGCGGACGTACGAGAAGCCGATCCCGCTCTCCACCCAGGTGCTGCTGGACCGCGAGCGGTGCGTGCTGTGCGCGCGCTGCACCCGGTTCTCGCAGCAGATCGCCGGTGACCCGTTCATCGACCTGGTCGAGCGCGGCGCGCTCCAGCAGGTCGGCACCGGCGTCGACCAGCCGCTGGACTCGTACTTCTCCGGCAACACCATCCAGATCTGCCCGGTCGGCGCGCTCACCTCCGCCGCCTACCGGTTCCGCTCCCGCCCGTTCGACCTGGTGTCCTCCCCGTCCGTGTGCGAGCACTGCTCGGCGGGCTGCGGGCAGCGCACCGACCACCGGCGCGGCAAGGTGCTGCGGCGCCTGGCCGGCAACGAGCCGGAGGTCAACGAGGAGTGGAACTGCGACAAGGGCCGGTTCGCGTTCCGCTACGCCCAGCAGCGGGACCGTTTCACCTCGCCGATGGTGCGCCGTGACGGCGAACTCGTCGCGGTGTCCTGGTCGGAGGCGCTCGCCGAGGCCGCCGAGGGGCTGCGCGGCAAGCGGGCCGCGGCGCTGGCCGGCGGCCGGGTCACCGTCGAGGACGCCTACGGCTGGGGCAAGTTCGCCCGCCTGGCGCTCGGCACCAACGACGTCGACTTCCGTTCCCGCCCGCACAGCGCCGAGGAGGCCGAGTTCCTGGCCGCGGTCGTCGCCGGGCACGGGACGGATGTGGACGGCGGCGGGGTGACGTACCGCGAGCTGGAGGCCGCACCGGCCGTGCTGCTGGCCGGACTCGAAGCGGAGGAAGAGGCGCCGATCGTCTTCCTGCGGCTGCGCAAGGCCAACCGGGCCACCGGACTGCGGGTGTTCTCTATCGCCTCGCACGCCACCCGGGGCCTCGCCAAGCTGCACGGCGCGCTGCTGCCCGCCGCCCCCGGCACCGAGGCCGAATGGCTCGGCGCGCTCGCGGGCGACGAGGTGCTCGCCGACGACGCGGGACGCTGCGCCGACGCGCTGCGCTCCCCGGGCGCGGTGATCCTGGTCGGCGAACGGCTCGCCCAGACCGCCGGCGGCCTGACCGCCGCGCTGCGCCTGGCGCAGACCACCGGGGCGAAGCTCGCCTGGGTGCCGCGCCGGGCCGGCGAGCGCGGCGCGGTCGAGGCGGGCGCGCTGCCCGGGCTGCTGCCCGGCGGCCGGTCCGTCGAGGTGCCCGCCGCCCGCGCCGACGCCGCCACCCACTGGGGCGTCGACGAACTGCCCGCAGCGCCCGGCCGCGACACCGGCCGGATCCTGGCCGCCGCCGCGGCCGGCGAGCTGGACGCGCTGGTGATCGGCGGCGTCGGCCTGGACGACCTGCCGGACCCGGCGCTCGCCGAACAGGCCCTGGAGAGCGTTGAGTTCGTGCTCTCGCTGGAGCTGCGCCCGTCCGCCGTGACGGCGCACGCCGACGTGGTGCTGCCGGTCGCGGCCGTCGCCGAGAAGGCCGGCACCTTCCTGGACTGGGAGGGCCGGGTCCGGATGTTCGAGCCGGCCATCAAGCCCGACCAGCTGATGGGACGTCACCTGCACGCCGACGTCCGGGTGCTGTCGATGGTCGCGGACGCGCTGGAGCGGCCGATCGGCCTGCCCGACGTCCGGGCGGCCCGGCTGGAGCTGGACCGCTTCGCACCCTGGCAGGGCGACCGCCCCGCCGAGCCCGCCGCGCACCCCGCCGCGCTGCCCCGCCCCGTCACCGGGCAGGCCGTGCTGGCCGGGCACCGGATGCTGCTCGACAACGGCTCGCTGCAGGACGGCGACGAGCACCTGGCCGGCACCCGGCACCCCGTGGTGGCCCGGCTGTCCGCCGCCACCGCCGCCGAGATCGGCGCCACCGGCGCGCTGCTGCGGATCTCCGGCCCGGCCGGGTCGCTGACCCTGCCGCTGGAGGTCACCGGGGCGATGCCGGACCGCACGGTCTGGCTGCCGCTCAACTCGACGCCCGGCGGCGGCGTGCACCGCACGCTCGGCACCACGCTCGGCCACCTGGTCACCATCGCCCCGGCGGAGGAATCATGACGGACCTCGCTGCTGCGTACGACACTCTGGGCTACTTCGGCCGCGACCCGTGGTGGCTGGTGCTGCTGAAGGCGGTGTTCTGCTTCGCCTTCCTGGTGCTGACGGTGCTGATCGCGATCGTCTGGGAGCGCAAGGTCGTCGCCTGGATGCAGCTGCGGATCGGCCCGAACCGGCACGGCCCGTGGGGTCTGCTGCAGTCGCTGGCCGACGGTGTGAAGCTGGCGCTGAAGGAAGACCTGGTGGTGAAGGGCGCCGACAAGGCGGTCTACATCCTGGCGCCGATCGTCGCGGCGATCCCCGCGTTCATGGCGTTCGCGGTGATCCCGTTCGGCCCGGCGGGCAACGAGGTGTCGATCTTCGGTACCCGGACGCCGCTGCAGCTCACCGACCTGCCGATCGCGCTGCTGTACATCCTGGCCACCGCCTCGGTGGGCATTTACGGCATCGTGCTGGCGGGCTGGTCGTCCGGTTCGACGTACCCGCTGCTCGGCGGTATCCGCTCGTCCGCCCAGATGATCAGCTACGAGATCGCGATGGGCCTGTCGTTCGCGGCGGTGTTCATCTACTCGGGCTCGATGTCGACCTCGGAGATCGTCTCCTCGCAGCAGCCGACCTGGTTCGCGGTGCTGCTGCCGGTGTCGTTCATCGTCTACATCATCGCGATGGTCGGCGAGACCAACCGGGCCCCGTTCGACCTCCCGGAGGCCGAGGGCGAGCTCGTCGGCGGTTTCAACACCGAGTACTCCTCGCTGAAGTTCGCGATGTTCATGCTGGCCGAGTACGTCAACATGGTCACCGTCTCGGCGGTCGCCTCGACGCTGTTCCTCGGCGGCTGGCGGGCCCCGTGGCCGATCTCGACGTTCTGGGCGGGTGCCAACCGCGGCTGGTGGCCGATGCTGTGGATCGTGCTGAAGATCCAGCTGCTGCTGTTCTTCTTCATCTGGCTGCGCGGCACGCTGCCCCGGCTGCGCTACGACCAGTTCATGAAGCTCGGCTGGAAGGTGCTCATCCCGGTCTCGCTGGTGTGGCTGGTGATGGTGTCCGCGGTGCGGGCGCTGCGCAACGAGGGCTACGACTTCACCAAGGTGCTGCTGTACGTGGGCGCCCCGCTGGCGGCGATCCTGCTGATCGCGCTGGTGGCGGACGTGATCCGGAAGAAGCCCGCGGAGCCGCCGGCCGCCGCCCCGCCCGCGGCGTTCGACCCGATGGCCGGCGGCTATCCGGTGCCGCCGCTGCCCGGTCAGCAACTGCCGCCCGTCCCGCGCCGCCGTCGCCGGACCCCGCAACTCCAGGACGCCCTCAACGGGGCCGACCATTCCGAAGGGAGCTGAGCCCCGCCATGTCTGACGAATCTTCGGAAAAGTCGGTCCTCGGGCCGGCCGCCGGCTTCGGCGTGACCTTCAAGGCCATGTTCAAGAAGCGGCTCACCGAGCAGTACCCGGAGTACAAGAAGCCCACCGCTCCGCGTTTCCACGGCCGCCACCAGCTGAACCGGCACCCGGACGGCCTGGAGAAGTGCGTCGGCTGCGAGCTGTGCGCCTGGGCCTGCCCGGCCGACGCGATCTACGTCGAGGGCGCCGACAACCATGACGACGAGCGGTACTCGCCCGGCGAGCGGTACGGCGCGGTCTACCAGATCAACTACGCCCGCTGCATCCTGTGCGGGCTGTGCATCGAGGCCTGCCCGACCCGGGCGCTCACCATGACCAACGAGTACGAACTGGCCGACGACAGCCGGCAGGACCTGATCTTCACCAAGGAGCAGCTGCTGGTCGGGCTGACCGAGGGCATGGTCGACTCGCCGCACGCGTACTTCCCGGGCGCCGACGAGGGCGCCTACTACCGGGGCGAGATCACCGGCGCCGCGCCGGGCACCGTGCAGCAGGAGAAGCACGCGCACGACAAGGAGGCGCAGTCATGACCTCCACCGGCGAGGCCGTGCAGTTCTGGGTGCTGGCCGTGATCGCGGTCGGCGGGGCGCTCGGCATGCTGCTGATGAAGAAGGCGGTGCACTCGGCGCTCTGCCTGGCCGCCACCATGCTGTCGCTGGCGGTCTGTTACCTGGCGCAGGGCGCGGTGTTCCTGGGTGTGGTGCAGATCGTGGTCTACACCGGCGCGATCATGATGCTGTTCCTGTTCGTGGTGATGCTGGTCGGCGTCTCCTCGGCGGACTCGCTGAAGGAGCAGCTCAAGGGCCAGCGGATCGCCGCGGTGCTCTGCGGCGTGGGCTTCGGCGTGCTGCTGATCGCCGGTCTGGCGAACGCCAAGCTGTCGCACTTCACCGGCCTGTCCGAGGCGAACGCCGAGGGCAACGTGCAGGGCCTGGCGAAGCTGATCTTCACCAAGTACGTCTGGGCGTTCGAGGTGACCGGCGCGCTGCTGATCACCGCGGCGGTCGGCGCGATGGTGCTGACCCACCGCGAGAAGGTCCGCGACCGGCTGACGCAACGTCAACTCGCGGCGCAGCGCGTCAAGGACAACATCCAGGTGCCGCCGATGCCCGCCCCCGGCGTGTACGCCCGGCACAACGCGGTGGACATCCCGGCGCTGCTGCCCGACGGCACCGTCGCCGAGGACTCGGTGATGGGCACCCTGCGCGAGCGCGGCCAGATCCGCGACGTCAGCCAGGAGATGCTGCAGCGGATGGCCGAGCTGGAGGAGAGCACCGCCGACTGGCTCGGCCGGCCGTCCTCCGCCCGTCCGAAGGTCACCGGGCCCCGCCAGGCGCTGGAGACCGTGCCGACCCCGAGCAAGGAGGAGGCGGAGTGAACCCGGTCAACTACCTGTACCTGGCCGCGCTGCTGTTCACCATCGGCGCCTCCGGCGTGCTGATCCGGCGCAACGCGATCGTGCTGTTCATGTGCGTGGAGCTGATGCTGAACGCCTCGAACCTGGCGCTGGTCACGTTCTCCCGGCTGCACGGCAACCTGGACGGCCAGATCCTCGCGTTCTTCACCATGGTGGTCGCGGCGGCCGAGGTCGTGGTCGGCCTCGCCATCATCGTCTCCATCTTCCGGACCAGGCACTCCGCTTCGGTCGACGACAGCAACCTGATGAAGCTGTAGGCGGAGGGCCCTTCAGTGAACTCTCTCATTCCGCTGCTGGTCGCGGCGCCGCTGGCCGGCGCTGCCCTGCTGCTGCTCGGCGGACGGGCCCTGGACCGTTTCGGGCACTGGATCGCGACCGCTCTCGCGGCGCTGTCCTTCGCCTTCGGCCTCACCCTGTTCGCGGACATGCTCGGCCGTGACACCGCGCACCGGGCCGTCATCGAGCGGCTGTACACCTGGATCCCGGTGGACGGCTTCCAGGCCGACATCTCCTTCCAGCTCGACCAACTGTCCATCGTCTTCGTGCTGTTGATCACCGGCGTCGGCACCCTGATCCACCTGTACTCGGTGGGCTACATGGCGCACGACGAGCGCCGCCGCCGGTTCTTCGGCTACCTGAACCTGTTCGTGGCCGCCATGCTGCTCCTGGTGCTGGCCGGCAACTACCTACTGCTGTACGTCGGTTGGGAGGGCGTGGGCCTCGCGTCCTACCTGCTGATCGGCTTCTGGCAGCACAAGCCGAGCGCCGCGACGGCCGCCAAGAAGGCGTTCATCGTCAACCGGGTCGGCGACATGGGCCTGTCCATCGCGATCATGCTGATGTTCGCGGAGTTCGGCTCGTTCGCCTTCGGCCCGGTGTTCGGCGCGGCCGGCGACGCGAGCCAGGGCAAGCTCACCGCGATCGCGCTGATGCTGCTGCTCGCCGCCTGCGGCAAGTCCGCGCAGGTGCCGCTGCAGTCCTGGCTGGGCGACGCGATGGAGGGCCCGACCCCGGTCTCCGCGCTGATCCACGCGGCCACCATGGTGACCGCCGGCGTCTACCTGATCGTCCGCTCCGCGGCGATCTTCGACCTGGCCCCCGACGCGCAGACCGTCGTCGTGGTGGTCGGCGCGGTGACGCTGCTGTTCGGTGCGATCGTCGGTTGCGCGAAGGACGACATCAAGAAGGCGCTGGCCGGCTCGACCATGTCGCAGATCGGCTACATGATCATGGCGGCCGGCCTCGGCCCGATCGGCTACGCCTTCGCGATCATGCACCTGGTCACCCACGGCTTCTTCAAGGCCGGACTGTTCCTCGGCGCCGGATCGGTCATGCACGGCATGAACGACGAGGTGAACATGCGTCACTACGGCGGCCTGCGCAAGTACATGCCGGTCACCTTCTGGACGTTCATGGCCGGCTACGCGGCGATCATCGGCTTCCCGTTCCTGTCGGGCTTCTGGTCGAAGGACCAGATCATCGACGCGGCGTTCGCCAAGGGCGGCGCCGAGGGCTGGATCCTCGGTGTGTGCGCGCTGGCCGGTGCCGCGATCACCGCGTTCTACATGACCCGGGTGGTGCTGCTCACCTTCTTCGGCGAGAAGCGCTGGCAGCCGGACGAGAGCGGCAACCCGCCGCACCCGCACGAGTCGCCGAAGAGCATGACCGTTCCGATGGTCCTGCTGGCCTTCGGCTCGGTGTTCGCGGGCGGGCTCTTCACCCTCGGCAGCTCCTTCGTGAACTTCCTGACGCCGGTCACCGGCCACGAGGAGGGCCACTCCCCGATCAACTCGGTGACCGTCAGCGTGATCGCCACCGTCTGCATGCTGGCCGGCGCCGGCCTGGCCTACGCGATGTACGGCCGCAGCCCCGTCCCGGTGCAGGCGCCGGTCGGCTCGCTGCTCACCCGGGCCGCCCGCCGCGACCTGCTGCAGGACGACTTCAACCACGCCGTCCTGGTCCGGCCCGGCTCGGCGCTCGCCGCCACCCTGGTCTGGTTCGACAGCAGGGGCCTGGACGGCTTCGTCAACGGCCTGGCCGCCGCCATCGGCGGGCTGTCCGGGCGGCTGCGCCGGATCCAGACCGGATACGTCCGGACGTACGCGCTCTCCATGTTCGGCGGCACGCTGGTGCTGGTCGCCTCCACTCTCCTGATGAGGTCGGTCTGATGAGCTACCTCCTCTCCGCCACCTGTGCCGTCCCGGCCGCCGGAGCAGTGCTCACCGCTGCCCTCCCGGCCGGCACCAGCGAGGCCCGGCGGCGCACCACCAAGGCCGTCGCGCTCGCCGTCTCGGCGGTCACCCTGGGGCTGGCCGTCGCGGTCGCCGTCGCCTTCGAACCCGGCGGCCCCCGTTACCAGTTGACCGAGTCCTACAGCTGGATCCGGTCCTTCGGGATCAGCTTCTCGCTAGGCGTGGACGGCATCGGCGCCGTGCTGGCACTGCTCACCGCCGTGCTCGTCCCGCTGGTGATGCTGGCCGGCTGGCACGACGCCGACCCGACCGCACCCGAGGGCTCCTTCGAGTCCAAGCGCCGCACCCAGGGCTTCTTCGCCCTGATCCTCGCCGTCGAGGCGATGGTGCTGGTGTCCTTCCTGGCCACCGACGTGTTCGTGTTCTACGTGTTCTTCGAAGCCATGCTGATCCCGATGTACTTCCTGATCGGCGGCTTCGGCGACCGGGCCGGCGGACCCGACTCGGACCGCCAGCGCTCCTACGCCGCAGTGAAGTTCCTGCTGTACAACCTGCTCGGCGGACTGGTCATGCTGGCCGCCGTGATCGGCCTGTACGTGGTGGCCGCCGACCAGGGGCACGCGACGTTCAGCCTGCCCGCGCTGACCGACGCGATCTCCTCCGGCAAGCTGGTGATCGACCCGACCGCGCAGCGCGCGCTGTTCCTCGGCTTCTTCTTCGCCTTCGCGGTGAAGGCCCCGATGTGGCCGCTGCACACCTGGCTGCCGAACGCGATGGGGGAGTCGACCGCCGGAACCGCCGTGCTGATCACGGCAGTTGTCGACAAGGTCGGCACCTTCGCGATGCTCCGGTTCTGCCTCGGCCTGTTCCCGGACGCGTCCAAGACCTTCGCCCCGGCGATCCTGGTGCTGTCGCTGATCGGCATCGTCTACGGCGCGCTGGTCGCCATCGGACAGAAGGACATGAAGCGGCTGGTCGCCTACGCGTCCATCTCGCACTTCGGGTTCATCATCATGGGCATCTTCGCGATGACCAGCCAGGGCCAGTCCGGCGCCACCCTCTACATGGTCAACCACGGCATCTCCACCGCCGCGTGGATGCTGGTCGCGGGCTTCCTGATCTCCCGCCGCGGCTCGCGCCTGATCGCCGACTACGGCGGCGTGCAGAAGGTCGCGCCCGTGCTGGCCGGCACCTTCCTGATCGGCGGACTCGCCACCCTGTCGCTGCCCGGCATGGCCCCGTTCGTCAGCGAATTCCTGGTCCTGGTCGGCACGTTCACCCGCTACCCGGTGATCGGCATCATCGCCACCTTCGGCATCGTGCTGGCCGCGCTGTACGCGCTGATGCTGTACCAGTGCACCATGACCGGCCCGGTGAAGGCCTCCGTGCAGGGCATGCCCGACCTGAAGGCCCGTGAACTCGCCGTCGTAGCCCCACTGGTGGCCCTCACCCTGCTGCTCGGCGTCTACCCGCAGCCGCTCACCAAGATGGTGAACCCGGCCGTGAACGACACCCTCGGCCAGGTCCACCGGACCGACCCCGCGCCCGCCCACCCGGTCGCCGCCACCAACGGAGGTGAGCAGAAGTGATCGCCACCCACGCGCTGGCCGCCGCCGGCGGCAACAGTCCGAGCATCCCCGCCCCGCACATCGAGTACGGCCAACTCTCGCCGATGCTGGTGGTGTTCGGCGCCGCCCTGATCGGCATCCTGGCCGAGGCGTTCCTGCCGCGACGGCTGCGCGCCTCCAGCCAACTCGGCATCTCGCTGACCGGCCTGGTCGGCGCGTTCGTCGCCGTGGTGGTGCTCGCCGCCCAGGGCCACGCCTCCACCAAGGCCGGGCTGCTCGCGATGGGCTCGGTCGCCATCGACGGGCCCGGGCTGTTCCTGCAGGGCGTCATCCTGCTGACCGCCGTCCTCGCCGTCCTCACCTACGCCGAGGGCCGGCTGGAGCCGCGCATCAACGGCCACCGGATCGACGCGTTCACCGCGCAGGCCGCCGCCGTCCCCGGCGGCGAACAGGAACGCGAGGCCACCCGCGAGGGCATGCGGACCACCGAGATCTACCCGCTCACCCTGTTCGCGGTCGGCGGCATGCTGCTCTTCCCCGCCGCCAACGACCTGCTGACCATGTTCGTGGCGCTCGAAGTGCTGTCCCTGCCGCTGTACTTGATGTGCGCGATCGCCCGGCGCCGCCGCCTGCTCTCGCAGGAGGCCGCCGTCAAGTACTTCCTGCTCGGCGCGTTCGCCTCCGCGTTCTTCCTGTTCGGCACCGCCCTGCTGTACGGCTACGCGGGCAGCGTCCGGCTCGGCGACATCGCCGATGTGGTCGCCGGCACCGCCCCCGTCACCCCCGCGCTCGCCGTCACCACCCAGAACGACGCGCTGCTGCTGATCGGCCTGGCCATGCTCGCCGTCGGCCTGCTGTTCAAGGTCGGCGCGGTGCCGTTCCACTCCTGGACGCCGGACGTCTACCAGGGCGCGCCCACCCCCGTCAGCGGGTTCATGGCCGCCGCCACCAAGACCGCCGCGTTCGGCGCCATGCTGCGGCTGTTCTACGTCGCCTTCCCCGGCATCCGCTGGGACTGGCGGCCCGTCATGTGGGGCGTCGCCATCCTCACCATGGTGGTCGGCTCGATCCTCGCCGTCACCCAGCAGGACGTGAAGCGCCTCCTCGCCTACTCCTCGGTCGCGCACGCCGGCTTCATCCTCACCGGCCTGATCGCCACCGACCGGCGCGGCGTCGCCGCCGTCCTCTTCTACCTGCTCGCCTACTCCTTCGTCACCCTCGGCGCGTTCGCCGTCGTCACCCTGGTGCGCGACTCCAAGGGCGAAGCCACCCACCTCTCCAACTGGGCCGGCCTCGGCCGCCGCTCACCGCTGCTCGCCGCGGTCTTCGCGCTGTTCCTGCTGGCTTTCGCGGGCATCCCGCTCACCTCCGGCTTCACCGGCAAGTTCGCGGTCTTCCAGGCCGCGGCCGCCGGCGGCGCCACCCCCCTGGTGATCGTCGGTGTGCTGTCCTCCGCGATCGCCGCCTTCTTCTACATCCGCGTCATCGTCCTGATGTTCTTCTCCGACCCCCAGCCCGCCGGCCCCGCCGTCGCCGTCCCCAGCGCCCTCACCGCCACCACCATCGCCTTCGGCGTCCTGGTGACGCTCGGCCTGGGCCTGCTCCCGCAGTACTTCCTCGACCTGGCCTCGAAGGCGTCCGTCTTCATCCGCTGACGTTCTTCAGCACGATCCGGCCCCCGCCTGCACTACCTGGCGGGGGCCCGGTCGTTGTCCGTGGCAGGGGGCAACAGGGAGTTCGGCCTGCCGTCCGACTTCGAGCTGGACCTCACCCGGATCATCCCCCGCTGACCTGCGGCCCCCGTCCCCCGGCCCCGCCACCAGGGGCGGAAGGTCCATGCCCGTGCAGTGATCCACTCGGGACCGGATACGCTGCCTTGTATGTGCATCGGCGGCGCTGAGGGACCGGCCCGCTGGATCGACCAGGGACAGGAGTGGTCAGCGTGACCGTCGTGGGGCCCTTCGGGCTGAGCGTGCAGGACCGCGATCTGACCCGTGACGTCCAGGCCGGGATGGAGGCCGTGGAGGCCGCCCTGATCGAGGCCGTCAAGTGCGACGTGCCCTTCATCACGGTGACCGCCAGCCACCTCATCGAGGCAGGGGGGAAGCGGTTCAGGCCGCTGCTGGTGATGCTCGCCGCCCAGTTCGGCGACCCCGCCGCGCGCGGGGTGGTGCCGTCCGCGGTGGTGGTCGAACTGACCCACCTCGCGACGCTGTACCACGACGACGTGATGGACGAGGCCCCCGTGCGGCGCGGCGCCCCCAGCGCCAACAGCCGCTGGGACAACTCGGTCGCCATCCTCACCGGCGACTTCCTGTTCTCCCGCGCCTCCCAGGTGCTCTCCGACCTCGGCCCCGAGGCCGTCCGGGTCCAGGCCGACGCGTTCGAACGGCTGGTCACCGGCCAGATCCTGGAGACCGTCGGGCCCCGCGCCGAGGACGACCCGCTGCAGCACTACCTGGACGTCCTCTCCGGCAAGACCGGCTCGCTGATCGCCGTCTCCTGCCGCTTCGGCGCGATGATGGCCGGCGCCGAACCGTGGATCGTCGACCTGCTCACCCAGTACGGCGAGCGCATCGGCACCGCGTTCCAGCTCGCCGACGACGTCCTCGACATCGCCAGCGACGGCCACGAGTCCGGCAAGACCCCCGGCACCGACCTGCGCGAGGGCGTCCCCACGCTGCCGGTCCTGCTGCTGCGTCAGATGCCCGTCGACCCGGCCGACCCCGAGGACGTCCGGTTGCGCGAGCTCCTCGACACCGATCTGGCGTCCGACGACGACGCCCACGCGGAAGCGCTGCGCCTGCTGCGTCGGCACCCCGCGCTGGAGCGGGCCCGCCGCGAGACGCTGCGCTACGCCGAGGAGGCGCGGGCGCTGCTCGACCCGCTGCCGGACTGCCCGGCGAAGGCGGCGCTGCAGGAGCTTTGTGACACGGTGGCGATTCGCACCATGTGACCGTCCGGTTGGGCGCTCTCACGTGCAAGTGGCTGTCCGTGCCGCGATCCTGCGATCGGGTGCGTTCCCCTTCGCGCAGTTCTCCGCGCCCCTGCGCGCTAGGGTTCGGCCTATGTTGCGTGTGGTGATCGCCGAGGATTCCGTGCTGCTCCGGGAGGGGCTGACGCGGTTGCTGACGGACCGGGGGATGGAGGTCGTGGCGGGGGTCGGTGACGGGGAAGCGCTGTTGCGGGCGGTGGACGGCCTGCACGGGGAGGGCTCGTTGCCGGATGTGGTGGTGGCGGATGTGAGGATGCCGCCGACGCACACCGACGAGGGGGTGCGGGCGTGCGTGGAGTTGCGCAAGCGGTACCCGCAGTTGGGGGTGCTGGTGCTGTCGCAGCACGTGGAGGAGCAGTACGCGGGTGAGCTGCTGGCGGGTTCGACCCGCGGGGTGGGGTACCTGCTGAAGGACCGGGTCGCGGAGGTGCGGGAGTTCGCGGACGCGGTGACCCGGGTCGCGGAAGGCGGCACGGCGCTGGACCCGGAGGTGGTGCAGCAGTTGCTGAGCCGCAGCCGGCAGGTGGACACGCTGGCGAATCTGACGCCTCGTGAGCGTGAGGTGCTGGGCCTGATGGCGGAGGGCCGGACCAACGCGGCGATCGCCAAGCAACTGGTGGTGTCCGACGGGGCTGTCGAGAAGCATGTGTCGAACATCTTCCAGAAGTTGCGTTTGGGACCGAGCCAGGAGGATCACCGGCGGGTTCTCGCGGTGCTGGCGTATCTGGAGTCCTGACCGGCCCGCGGACCCGCGTGGCGGTCTTCGCGAGTTCCCTTCCAGCGGTGCTCTGCCCGCTTAGGATTCCCTTGGTGCGCCAGGCGGACGGGGCACACGGCTCACGCCCGCTGCTGGCTCCCCTCGAGGAGGTCCGCGGCAGTGACCAGTCAGGTCGATCAGTCAGAGGCAGTGGACGGCCCGGGCGGCGAGCGCCGGTCGGGTCCGGCCTCGGCCCGGTCCGGGCGGCCGGCCAAGCCGATCCGGCGGTTGGACCGGGTGATCATCCGGTTCGCCGGTGACTCGGGCGACGGTATGCAGCTCACCGGCGACCGGTTCACCTCGGAGACGGCGGCGTTCGGCAACGACCTGTCCACGCTGCCGAACTTCCCGGCCGAGATCCGGGCCCCCGCAGGCACCCTGCCGGGTGTGTCGAGCTTCCAGCTGCACTTCGCCGACCACGACATCCTGACGCCGGGCGACGCCCCGGACGTGCTGGTGGCGATGAACCCGGCGGCGCTGAAGGCGAACCTGCCGGACCTGCCGGCCGGCGCCGAGATCATCGTCAACACCGACGAGTTCACCAAGCGCGCGCTGGCGAAGGTCGGGTACGACAAGGATCCGCTGGCGGACGGTTCGCTGGAGTCGTTCCGGCTGCACCCGGTGCCGCTGACCACGCTGACGCTGGAGGCGCTGAAGGACAGCGGGCTGGCCCGCAAGGACGCCGAGCGGGCGAAGAACATGTTCGCGCTGGGCCTGCTGTCGTGGATGTACCACCGGCCGACCCACGGCACCGAGCTGTTCCTGCGGCAGAAGTTCGCGAAGAAGCCGCAGATCGCCGAGGCCAACGTGGCGGCGTTCCGGGCGGGTTGGAACTTCGGCGAGACCACCGAGGACTTCGCGGTCTCCTACGAGATCCCGCCGGCCAAGCTGCCGGCCGGCACGTACCGCAACATCTCCGGGAACCTGGCGCTGTCGTACGGCCTGGTCGCGGCGGGGGAGCGGTCCGGGCTGCCGGTGTTCCTCGGCTCGTACCCGATCACCCCGGCCTCGGACATCCTGCACGAGCTGTCGAAGCACAAGAACTTCGGCGTGCGGACGTTCCAGGCCGAGGACGAGATCGCCGGTATCGGCGCGGCGCTCGGCGCGGCGTTCGGCGGCGCGCTGGGCGTCACCACCACGTCCGGTCCGGGCGTGGCGCTGAAGTCGGAGACCATCGGCCTGGCGGTGTCGCTGGAACTGCCGCTGCTGGTGGTCGACATCCAGCGCGGCGGCCCGTCCACCGGCCTGCCGACCAAGACCGAGCAGGCGGACCTGCTGCAGGCGATGTTCGGCCGCAACGGCGAGGCCCCGGTGCCGATCGTCGCCCCCGCGACGCCCGCCGAGTGCTTCGACGCCGCGCTCGACGCGGCCCGGATCGCGCTCACCTACCGCACCCCGGTGTTCCTGCTCTCGGACGGCTACCTGGCCAACGGCTCCGAGCCGTGGAAGCTCCCGGACGTCGACGAACTCCCGGACCTGCGAGTCGAGTTCGCCACCGAGCCGAACGGCCCCGACGGCACCTTCCGCCCCTACCAGCGCGACCCGCACACCCTCGCCCGCCCGTGGGCGGTGCCCGGCACCCCCGGCCTCGAGCACCGGATCGGCGGCATCGAGAAGCAGGACGGCACCGGCAACATCTCCTACGACCCCGCCAACCACGACTTCATGGTCCGCACCCGGCAGGCCAAGATCGACGGCATCGAGGTGCCCGACGTCGAGGTCGACGACCCGAGCGGCGAGGCCCGGGTCCTGGTGCTCGGCTGGGGCTCCACCTACGGCCCGATCACCGCCGCGGTGCGCCGGGTCCGGGCCGACGGCGGCCAGGTCGCCCAGGCCCACCTGCGCCACCTCAACCCGTTCCCGGCCAACCTCGGCACGGTGCTGAGCCGGTACGAGCGGGTGATCGTCCCCGAGATGAACCTCGGGCAGCTCGCCCTGCTGCTGCGCGCGAAGTACCTCGTCGACGCGCAGTCCTACAACCAGGTGCGCGGCCTGCCGTTCAAGGCCGCCCAACTCGCCGACGTGCTGCACGCGGCGATCGGCACGCTCGACGCGGAGGCGACGACCCGATGACCGACTTCCCCGCCCTGCGGCTCGTCCCCAAGGCCGACGGCCCGCAGACCGCGAAGGACTTCAAGACCGACCAGGAAGTGCGCTGGTGCCCCGGCTGCGGCGACTACGCGATCCTGGCCGCCGTCCAGTCCTTCATGCCGGAGCTCGGCATCCGCCGGGAGAACACCGTCTTCGTCTCCGGCATCGGCTGCTCGTCCCGCTTTCCGTACTACATGAACACGTACGGCATGCACTCGATCCACGGCCGCGCCCCGGCGATCGCCACCGGCCTGGCCGCCTCCCGCCCCGACCTGTCGGTGTGGGTGGTGACGGGTGACGGCGACGCGCTGTCGATCGGCGGCAACCACCTGATCCACGCGCTGCGCCGGAACGTCAATCTGAAGATCCTGCTGTTCAACAACCGGATCTACGGACTGACCAAGGGTCAGTACTCGCCGACCAGCGAGGTCGGGAAGATCACCAAGTCCACCCCGATGGGTTCGCTGGACGCACCGTTCAACCCGCTGTCGCTGGCGATCGGCGCCGAGGCTTCGTTCGTGGCCCGGACGATCGACTCCGACCGGCAGCATTTGCAGTCCGTGCTGCGGGCCGCGGCGCAGCACGAGGGCACCGCGCTGGTGGAGATCTACCAGAACTGCAACATCTTCAACGACGGCGCGTTCGAGATCCTCAAGGAGCCCGGCACCCGGGACGAGGCGCTCATCCGGCTGGAGCACGGGCAGCCGGTCCTGGTCGGCGCGGACCGGCACGTGGTGCGTGGCGCGGACGGGGAACTGCGGATCGCTCCGCGGAGCGAGGGGGAGGCGCTGGTGCACGACGCGCACGCCAGCAGTCCTGCGACGGCGTTCGCGCTGACCCGGCTGACCGAGACGGACCTGCTGCACAACACGCCGATCGGGGTTCTGCGGGATGTGAAGCGGGCTGTTTACGACACGCAGATGGCCGAGCAGTTGGCGCTTGCGGAGGAGCAGAAGGGGCGTGGGGAGCTGGCTGGTTTGCTGGCTGGGTCCAGCACCTGGACGGTGACCGCCTAGCCCGGAAGCTGTCAGCAGCAAAAGTTCCGTTTGGGGATGACACCTTCACCCGCGTGCCGCTACCTTTCGTAGGACGTTTCGTGCGCGGGTGAAGGGCAGGCCATGGCGGAGAGTGCGCGGGAGGCCAGGGTCGGGCTCTGGAACGGGTTCGCGGCGTACGGGATGTGGGGGCTGTTCCCGCTGTTCTGGCCGTTGCTGGAGCCGGCCGGGGCGGCGGACATCCTGGCGAACCGGATGGTGTGGTCGCTGGTGGCGGTGGTGGTGATGCTGCTGATACGCCGGCGCTGGGAGTGGATACGCCCGCTGTTGCGCCAGCCGCGCAGGCTGGCGCTGCTGGCGGTGGCGGCGGCGACCGTCTCGGTGAACTGGGGCGTGTACATCTGGGCCGTGAACGCCGGGCACGTGGTGGAGACCAGCCTCGGGTACTTCATCAATCCGCTGGTGACGATCGCGTTCGGCGTCCTGGTGCTGCGCGAGCGCCTGCGTACCGCGCAGTGGGCGGCGGTCGGGATCGGTGTGGCGGCGGTGGCGGTGCTGACGGTGGCGTACGGGCGGCTGCCGTGGATCGCGCTGACGCTGGCGCTGTCGTTCGCCACGTACGGTCTGCTGAAGAAGAAGGCCGCGCTGGGCGGTGCGGAGAGCCTGGCGGTGGAGAGCGCGGTGATGTTCCCGTTCGCGCTGGGGTTCCTGGTGTACCTGGGCGTGCGCGGTGAGGGCAGTCTGACGCACTACGGCTGGGGTCACACCGCGCTGCTGGTGGCCAGCGGGGTCATTACGGCGGTGCCGCTGATGTGCTTCGGGGCCGCGGCGCTGCGGGTGCCGCTGACCACGCTGGGCCTGTTGCAGTACCTGGCGCCGGTGTTCCAGTTCCTGATCGGGGTGACGGTCTTCCACGAGTCGATGTCACCGGCCCGCTGGGCGGGTTTCGGGCTGGTGTGGGTGGCGCTGGTGGTGCTGAGCGTGGACGCGCTGCGCCGGGTGCGGTCGGAGCGGCGGCAGGTCGCGGTGCCGGTGCCGGCGGAGACGGTCGCCAACTGAACGACGACGCGGGGCCCCGGGCGGTCCCGGGGCCCCGCGTGGTTGTTTGTGGTTACTTGCCGGAGGCCGCGGCCTGCTCCAGGGTCTCCGGGGTGACGGCGCCCATGTAGACCTTGCCGTCCTTGGTGATCAGGGCGTTGACGATGCGGGTGGACACCAGGGTGCCGCCCTTGACCTCGCGGCCGGCGAACTTGGCGATGCCCTTGGCGGCGTCCGCGCCGGCGTCGCCGTGGGCGATGGCCGTCCAGCCCTCGCCGATGACGCCGCCCTTGGCGCCGTCCTTGGCGCCGTCCGTGCCGCCGCCGGTGGGCAGCGAGGGCAGGCCGGGGATGGACGGCATCGGGTTGGCGGTGTGGTCCTTCGCGGACTGCTCGATCACCTTGGCGCCCTTGGGGACGCTGAACTGGAAGGTCTTGGCGTCGGGCTTGTCGTAGGACAGGGTGCCGAAGCGCACGTCGAACGCGGTGGCGCCGTCCACGGTGCGCAGCTGCACGGCCAGCGGCATGCCCTTGTCGGCGTCGATCGAGACGCGGATCTCGGCGACGGTGGAGCCGGCCTGCTTGGGCTTGATGCTGAGCTTGTACGCGGCGTGCCCGGCGACCCGCTCGGTGCCGTCGACCGTCACCGAGGTGGTGTCGGAGGAGTGCTCGAGGAGCTGCTTGGCGACGTCCTGCGGGGTGATGGAGCCGATGCCCTCCTTGCCGTCGGGCCGGTGGCCGTTGGTGCCCGTGCCGGTGAGGTGCAGGGCCTGCTGGGAGCTGCGGTCGTACGCCCACACCTGGTCGCCGTTGTGGACCAGCTCGTAGCCGGACTTCTGGCCGGACAGGGTGAGCCGCTGGCGGTCCGGGCCGTCCGAGGAGACGGACAGGGTGTGCGAGCCGCCGAGCAGTTCGACGGCCTTCATCTGCGGGTCGGCGCTGCCGGTCTTGGCGCCGGCGCCGCGGGCCATCTCGCCGAGCGGGCCGGAGCCGGAGGCGAGGTCGGTCAGCGCGGTGGGCAGGCCCAGGTCGGCGTTGACCCGGACGGTGCCGCTGAAGGTGTCGGTGTTCGCGGAGATGGCCTTGGCGATCAGGTCCTGGGCGCTGATGGCCGGCAGGTTCGGCGACTCGTCGCTGGCCAGTGCGGGCACCAGGCCCATGCCGATGGCGACGACGGTGGCGATCGCCGCCGGCACGCCGATCCGGACGGCGGTGCGGCGCCTGCCCGCCCGAACCGCCGTCATGTCCTCTACTGCGGTGGCTTCCTGGTTCACTGCGGCCCCCTCCAGAGCTCGTCTGCTGTCACTGTCCATTGAAGCCCCGCGGCACCCCTCGACGCGTCGCCCGGCGGCAGCAGATCGCGCTACGTCTCGCGTTGTATCCGGAGTATTGCGACCCTGAGACGCCGTCAGGGTCGTGTCCATCCGGAGGTGTACGCCTCGCGTAGGGTCGGGCCCATGAGCCACCAGCCCCCGCTGTCCGCCCCTTCTTCGCCCACCCCGACCGCGATGCGGCGTGCGCTGCGCCGGGCCCGTGACGGGGTGGCGCTGGACGCCGCGGAGGCGGCGGTGCTGCTCCAGGCGCGCGGCGCGGACCTGGCGGAGCTGTGCGGGGTCGCGGCGCGGATCCGGGACGCCGGGCTGGAGCAGGCGGGCCGTCCGGGCGTCATCACGTACTCGCGCAAGGTGTTCATCCCGCTGACCAGGCTGTGCCGGGACCGCTGCCACTACTGCACCTTCGCCACCGTGCCCGGCAAGCTCCGCAAGGACGGCCACGGGCTGTACCTGTCCCCGGACGAGGTGCTGGAGATCGCCCGCCGGGGTGCCGAACTCGGCTGCAAGGAAGCCCTGTTCACGCTCGGCGACCGCCCCGAGACCCGGTGGCCCGAGGCCCGCGAGTGGCTGGACGCGCACGGCTACGACGACACCCTGGCGTACGTGCGGGCTATGGCGGTGCGGGTGCTGGAGGAGACCGGGCTGCTGCCGCACCTGAACCCGGGCGTGCTGTCCTGGACGGACTTCCAGCGCCTCAAGCCGGTCGCCCCGTCGATGGGCATGATGCTGGAGACCACCGCCACCCGCCTGTGGTCGGAGCCCGGCGGCCCGCACCACGGCTCCCCGGACAAGGAGCCGGCGGTGCGGCTGCGGGTGCTGGAGGACGCCGGGCGCAGCGCCGTGCCGTTCACCACCGGGGTGCTGATCGGCATCGGCGAGACCTTCGAGGAGCGGGCCGAGTCGCTGCTGGCGATCCGCAAGGTGGCCCGCGCCTACCAGGGCGTGCAGGAAGTGATCGTGCAGAACTTCCGGGCCAAGCCCGACACCGCGATGCGGGCCATGCCGGACGCCGAACTGTCCGAGCTGGCGGCCGCGGTGGCGGTGGCCCGGCTGGTGCTCGGCCCGGCCGCCCGGATCCAGGCGCCGCCGAACCTGGTGGACGCCGAGTTCGCGCTGCTGATCGGCGCGGGCATCGACGACTGGGGCGGCATTTCGCCGCTGACGCCCGACCACGTCAACCCGGAGCGTCCCTGGCCGCACATCGAAGAGTTGGCCGAACGGACCGCCGAGTCCGGGTACCTGCTGCGCGAGCGGTTGACGATCTACCCCGAGTACCTGAAGCGCGGCGAACCCTGGCTCGACCCCCGGCTGCTGCCGCACGTGCGGGCGCTCGCCGACCCGGCCACCGGCCTGGCCGTCGAGGGCCGCCGCCCCGCCGGCCTGCCCTGGCAGGAGCCCGACGAGCCGATGACCGGCGGAGGCCGCACCGACCTGTTCCGCACCGTCGACACCGAGGGCCGCACCGGCGACCGCCGCTCCGACTTCGACGAGGTCTACGGTGACTGGGAGTCGCTGCGCGAACAGGTCGCCGTTCCCGCCCCGAGCCGCCTGCCCGCCGACGTCCGCGCCGCACTGTCCACCGCCGCCGACGACCCGACGAAGCTGACGGACGACCAGGCCCTCGCGCTGTTCCAGGCCGACGGGGACGCGCTGGACGCGCTGTGCCGGATCGCCGACGAGCTGCGCCGCGACACGGTTGGCGAGGAGGTGACGTACTGCGTCACCCGGAACATCAACTTCACCAACGTCTGCTACACCGGCTGCCGGTTCTGCGCGTTCGCGCAGCGCCGCACCGACGCCGACGCGTACACCCTGTCGCTGGACCAGGTCGCCGAACGGGCCGAGCAGGCCTGGGAGGTGGGCGCGACCGAGGTGTGCATGCAGGGCGGCATCCACCCGGACCTGCCGGGCACCGCGTACTTCGACATCGCCCGGGCCGTGAAGCAGCGGGTGCCGGGCATCCACGTGCACGCGTTCTCGCCGATGGAGGTGGTCAACGGCGCCACCCGCACCGGGCTCTCGATCCGCGACTGGCTGGCCGCCGCGAAGGAGGCCGGCCTGGACTCCATCCCCGGCACCGCCGCGGAGATCCTCGACGACGACGTGCGCTGGGTGCTCACCAAGGGCAAGCTGCCCGCCGCGACCTGGGTGGAGGTGGTCAGCACCGCGCACGAACTGGGCCTGCGCTCCTCGTCCACCATGATGTACGGGCACGTCGACACCCCCAAGCACTGGCTGGGCCACCTGCGGCTGCTGGCCGAAGTCCAGCAGCGCACCGGCGGGTTCACCGAGTTCGTCACGCTGCCGTTCGTGCACACCAACGCCCCCGTGTACCTGGC
The DNA here is from genome assembly GCF_043200475.1 of Kitasatospora sp. NPDC048407. NCBI lineage: Bacteria > Bacillati > Actinomycetota > Actinomycetes > Kitasatosporales > Streptomycetaceae > Kitasatospora > Kitasatospora sp. NPDC048407. The sequence continues at coordinate 207,976 of NZ_JBICXW010000003.1, forward strand.
GGGCATCGCCCGGCCCGGCCCGACCGCGCGCGACAACCGGGCGGTGACCGCGATGGCCCGGCTGCTGCTGCACCCGCACATCCCCAACATCCAGACCAGCTGGGTGAAGCTCGGCGCGGAGGGTGCCGCGGAGATGCTCCGCAGCGGCGCCAACGACCTGGGCGGCACGCTGATGGAGGAGACCATCTCCCGGATGGCGGGCTCCGGTTGGGGCTCCTACAAGTCGGTCCGCGACCTGGAGGCGATCGCCGCCCTGGCCGGCCGCCCCGCCCGGCAGCGCACCACCGACTACGGCCAGGTGCCCGCCGAACGCCGCGCGGCGGCCCTCGCCTCGGACGGACACCTGCCGCGGCTGCTGCCCGTGTTGGACTAGTGCCGCAACAGGCAACCTTTGCCCCGACGGGCAAAAGTTGCCTGCCGCGGCACTGGTGCCTGTCGGGCGGATGGATGTTCGGTGGAGCCCGGCGGTTTCGGCCGGGCCTTCGAATACAGTGCGTCTGCTGTCCGACGCCCGCCGACCGAAAGGCCCCCACCCGTGATGCCCCTGTGGTCACGCGCCCAGCAGCAGGACTTCCGCAGCCGGGTGCGGGGCTGTCTGCTCGGTGGCGCGATCGGCGACGCCCTCGGCGCCGGCATCGAGTTCGAACGGCTGGGGCAGATCCGCGCCACCCACGGCGAGGCGGGCGTCACCGGCTATGTCCCCGCCTACGGGCGGCGCGGCGCCGTCACCGACGACACCCAGATGAGCCTGTTCACCGTCGACGGCCTGATCCGCGCCCACATAGGCCGCGACACCGGAGCCTGGCACCCGCCGTCCGACGTGCACCGCGCCTACCTGCGGTGGTACGCCACCCAGCAGGACTGGGGCCCGGACGAGCGCCGCAAGGACCTCGGCTGGCTGGGCCGCGAGGAGTGGCTGTACGAACGCCGGGCCCCAGGCAACGCCTGCCTGTCCGGTCTGGCCGGTGCCGGGGACGGGCCGCCGGCCACCGTCGAGGAGCCGCGCAACCCTAACTCCAAGGGCTGCGGCACCGTGATGCGCGCCGCCCCGTTCGGGCTGCTCACCGCCTGGGACCCGACCCTGGTGTTCCAACTCGCCGTCGAGTGCTCGGTGCTGACCCACGGCCACCCCACCGGTTACCTGTCCGCCGGGGCCTTCGCGGTGATCGTCCACGCGGTGGCCCGCGGCGGCACCCTGGAGGAGGGCGTCCACCTCGCCCTGGCGCTGCTGTCCGAGCGGCCGGGCCACGAGGAGACCACCGCCGCGCTGCGGGCCGCGCTGGACGCCGTCCGGGCCGGCGTGCCGTCCGCCGAACGGGTCGAGCAGCTCGGCGAGGGCTGGACCGCCGAGGAGTCGCTCGCCATCGGCCTGTACTGCGCCCTGGTCGCCGAGGACGTCCGCAGCGGCCTGCTGCTGGCCGTCAACCACTCGGGCGACAGCGACTCCACCGGCTCCATCTGCGGCAACCTGCTGGGCACCCTGCACGGCGAGACCGCGCTGCCGCCCGAGCTGCTGGCCGAACTCGAGGGCCGCGGCACGATCCTGGAACTCGCCGACGACCTGGTGCTGGAACTGCTGCACGGCCCCGCGCTGCACGGCACCGAGGGCTGGAACACCCGCTACCCCGTCGGCAGTTGACGCTCCTCGGTACGACGGTGCCCGCCGCGGGGGAGCGACGGGCACCGGGAGTTGTGCAGGGAGCCGTGGATCAGACCTCGCCGAAGGCGCCGGTGCCGGCAGCCGCCGCGAAAGCCGCCCAGCTCTCGTTGGAGAAGTGCAGCTGCGCGCCGTGCGGGTCCTTGGAGTCCCGGACCGCGACAGAGGCAGAAGTCGGGACGGCGATCTCGACGCACGCGCCGTTGCCGCCGCTGTAGCTGCTCTTGCGCCAGGTCAGGGTCTCGATGGCCTTGCTCATTTCATGAACTCCTCTGCCAATTCGGTGATCATCGACCGGCTTTCCGTGACACTCATCGCCGCGGCTCGCAGGTGGTCGTAGAGATTGGTATAGCGGCGTACGTCGGCTTCCTTCTCCAAGTAGAGATCGGCCGTCACTCCTTCGAAGTAGACGACTGTGGAATCCGCTGACTCGGGGAACTCCATCAGGGAGAATGTGCCGGTCATCCCGGGGTGGGCACCGTGCTTGAACGGTATGACCTGCAGGTTGATGTTCGGTCGTTCGCCGAGCTCGACCAGCTGGAACAGCTGCTCGGCCATCACCCGCGGCCCGCCGACCTGGCGGCGCAGCACCGCCTCGTCCACCACCACCCACAGGCTGCCGAGCTGGTCGTCACCGTGTATCCGGAGCTGGCGCTTGAGCCGCACCTCCACCCGGCGGTGGATCGCCGCCGGATCGGTGTCCGGCTGGGTGCCGGCCACCACGGCCTCCGCGTACTCCCGGGTCTGCAACAGCCCCGGCACGAAGGAGGATTCGTAAGCCCGGATCGACGAGGCCTCCGCCTCCAGTCCGATGTACACGCTGTAGGGGATGTCCCCGAACTCGTGCCACCAACCGCGCTGGCGCGACTCCTTGGCCATCTCCATCAGCCCGTTGCGGACCCGCTCGTCCTCGACCTCGTAGACGTCGCACAGGTCGCGCACATCGCGCGGGCTGATCGATCGGCGACCGTTCTCCAGTCGGCTGATCTTCGACTGGGAGACCATCAGGCGGCCGGCCACCTCCTCGGCGGTCATCCCCCTGAGTTCGCGCAGCCGCCGGAGCTCGGCGCCGAGCCTGCGGCGGCGAACCGTCGGATTCACGCTGGCGGACACATCGACCTCCGGCCCTACTACTGGCAACAGTGCGGTAATTGGTACCAACCCCCTGACGCTGAGCAGCATGCCACCTCAACTGCGGTCCACGCCCGGGAATCGAGGCAGCACGGTAGAACAGATCATCGGAAAATAGCTCAATCGGGATGGGGGTACTTGCGGACCACCCGCCCCACGCGCTAAAGGGCATTCCTTGCGCCCCAAGACACTTGACGCGGCGCCGGGAAAACGCCCGTCGTGAGAGAACGCCCAAAGGCGGGGGGGGGGGGGGGGGGGGGCCGCGCGCCCCCCCCCCCCCCCCCCCCCCCCCGGCCGCGGGGCAGGTCACGCACCGGCCGCGGGGCAGGTCACGCACCGGCCGCGGGGCAGGTCAGAAGGTGCCCATCGCGGTGCGGACTTCGGTGAGGGTGCGGTCGGCGATGGCGTTGGCGCGGGTGTTGCCGGTGTGCAGGACTTCGCGCAGCAGGGCACGGTCGGCCGCCAGCTCGGCGCGACGGGTGCGCAGGGGGCGGAGGTGTTCGTTGACCGCCTCGGTGGCGGTGCGCTTGAGCCGGGCGGCTCCACCGGAACCGATCTCCTCGGCGACGGCGTGCGGGTCGCGGTCCTGGCAGAGGGCGATCAGCAGCACCAGGTTGGAGACGCCCGGGCGGGTTTCGGGGTCGTAGCTGATGTGCCGGTCGTTGTCGGTGACGGCGCCGCGCAGCAGTCGGGCGGTCTCGTCCTCGTCGGCGCCGAGGGCGACGGCGTTGCCCCGGCTCTTGCTCATCTTGCCGGCGTCGGTGCCGAGGAGCAGCGGGGCCTCGGACAGCAGGGCCTGCGGTTCGGGGAACAGCGGGGTGTAGCGGTCGTTGAAGCGGCGGGCGATGGTGCGGGTGGTTTCCAGGTGCGGCAGTTGGTCCTGGCCGACCGGAACCAGGTCCGCCTTGCAGAACAGCAGGTCGGCGGCCTGGTGGACGGGGTAGGTGAACATCAGCCCGCTGACCGCGGACTGCCGGGAGTGGGCGATCTCGTCCTTGACGGTGGGGTTGCGGGAGAGTTCAGCGACGCTGATCAGGCTGAGGAAGGGCAGCATCAGCTGGTTGAGGGCGGGGACGGCGCTGTGGGTGAAGATCGTGGTGTGGTCGGGGTCGACTCCGGCGGCCAGGTAGTCGAGGACCAGGTTCTCCGCGTGCTCGGCGATCCGGTCGGCCCGGTCGCGGTCGGTGATCACCTGGTAGTCGGCGATCACGATCATCAACTCGAGTCCTTGGGACTGGAGTTGGACCCGGTTCCGGAGTGTGCCGAAGTAGTGGCCGAGGTGCAGCGGTCCGGTCGGGCGGTCGCCGGTCAGGATGCGGTGGTGGCCTTCGGCGCTGGGGGCGATCAGCGGGTTGGCGGTGCGGGGTGCGGTGGCCGTGGTGGCGGTCATGGCGGGAGTTCTCCTCGGTCGCGATGGTGACCGCCCGCCGGGGTGGGCCCAAGTCCGTCGGAGATGATCGCGCCGGGGCCGCCCGTACGGACGGCCCTGGAGTCATGCTTGGGGATCGGCCGTCCTAGGACGGCCACCAACGCAGGCATGACGTGAGAGACATGCGCTCACCCTAACGCGGCGGCCCGGTCGGCGAGACAGATTTCCGGCAGGACGGGACGGAACCGCCAGGCTGTCCAGACACGTCCCTTGGCCCGGCACGCACTGGTGGTGCAGGATCGGGCGAGCCGAGAATCCGGAGGGTTGCAGCCATGACCTCGCTCGACCAGAACGCGCCGAACCGGCCGGACGCGGACACCAACCGCGCCGCGGCAAGCGCGACTTCGGCGGGCCCCGGTTCGGAACACGGCTCGGGCCATGGCTCGGCACCGTCCGGGTCGGACCCGGGCGGGTACTCGGACGCCGACGCGGACGGTCACAGAGCGCCGGACAGCTGCGACGGGATCCGCGCAGGGCTGCCGATGGTGCCCGGGCCGGCCCGCGAAAGCAGTGGTCTCGGGGCGGCAGGTGCCGAGGGCCTGGTGACGGGTGGGGCTACGGGCTCTCCTGGGTCGCTCGGTTGGTCGTCGGGGGTCTGGGGCGGGGGCGTGGTGGCGGGGCGGGTGCGGCCACCTCGGCGGCCGACGCCTTCGCGGCGGCTGAGCCAGGTACGGGCCGTTCCGCCTACGTCGGCACCGCTCGGCGGCGCGGTGGTGGACGGGCCGGTCGCCATCTCGGTGGAGACCGCGCCGGTGGCCCCGGTGGGTGTGCCGATGGGTGTGCTGATCGGTGGGTCACCCGGGCTGCTCGACAGTGCCGCCCCCGGCGTGGCCCGGGTCGTGGAGCGCCGGGTGGCCGCCAAGTTGCTGCGTTTCGGCGCCGGGACCTGCCAGGTGGTGCTGCCCGAGTGGCGGTCTGCCATCGCGGTGTCGGTTTCCACCGAGCAGTTGCAGCGCTCGACCGGGATGACTCCGGAGGAGCTGCGTTCCGCCCTGCTGTCGGTGGTGATCAACCCGGAGGCGGTGCACGACCGTGAACTGGGGCTGCGCGACTGGCAGGCCGAGGTCCCGGCGGCTCGCGGACGCCGGAGGGGGCGGCGCCAGGTCCGCTGATCGGACTCGATCGGCATCAGCGTGCGGGTGCGGGTGGTCGGGGGCGGCTCCTCTCTACGGGCTGGCGGGGTTCGGTGCGGCTGGGGTTGGGTGCGGCCGCAGGCCCCTCCGTCAGCTGCTGCGGGTTGTGGTGTCGTTGGGCACGTAGCCGAGGTGAACCGGAACGATCGGACCGGGTACCGCGGCGCGGAGTGCGGCGAGCAGGGCCGGCAGGTTCGGTGGCCAGAGTGGATCGGCGTCCGGTGCTGCCAGCTCGGTTGGCGTCCACCAACGCCACCCGAGGATGCCGTCGACACGGTGGACTGCCGCTACATCTCCGGGCTCACGTCGCGGGCCGTGAGTCAGGAATATGTGCTCGTGCTGGCGGACGGGCGTGCCGTGCCAGGTGAAGTCGTGCTCCCAGGTGCAGAGGAGTTCACCGGGCCGGAGGTCGGTCCAGCCGGTTTCCTCGTGCAGCTCGCGGAGCGCTCCCTCGGCGGGCGTTTCGTCTGCCTCCAGGCCACCGCCCGGAGCGTTCCAGTGCACCCCGATCTCGGAGTTGTCCGATCGGAACAGGAACACCTCACCCTCCGGTGAAACCACCACCGTTCGCGCCGCTCGACGGGGCAGCCGCTCGCCCTTGGGCCTGTGACGTCCTGTGATCCATCGCACACGGAAAGCCTGGCAGCGCAACCGCCGGACTGTCGATCGAATTTTCGGCCACAGCGACGGGCGCGGTGCGGGCGTGTGGAGCAGAATGCCTGGTCAACGCCAGGCCAAGGAGAGCGCCTCCACCGATCGGTGGACCTAATCTGAGCCCCATGGTCGACCCCATCGTCATCCTTCCCTCGGACCCGCTCCTGCCGCGTCGGACGGACCCGCACTTCGCCTGGGAGGCCGGGCTGATCCGGGCCGCCGGCGGCAGCACGGCGCTGCTCGACCACGACGCCCTGCTGGCCGGGGATGCCGAGGCCGCCGTCCGGCGCGTCCCCGTCGGGTCGGGACCGCTCTGGTACCGGGGCTGGATGATTCCCGTCGCCCGGTATGCCGAGCTGGCCGGGGCTCTCGCCGACCGTGGCTGCGCGCTGCTGACCGGACCGAACGAGTACGCCACCGCCCATGAACTGCCCGGCTGGTACCGGACTTTCGAGCCCGTGACCCCCGCCAGCGCCTGGCTGCCCGGCACCTCCTGGGACCGTCCCACCCTGGCTGCGGCCGCTTCCGCTCTCGGCGGGCGCGGCCCCGCGATCGTCAAGGACTACGTCAAGTCCCGCAAGCACGAATGGCACGAGGCCTGTTACGTGCCCGAGTTGGCCGATGTCGACGCGCTGGCGCGCGTGGCGGCACGGTTCGCCGAGTTGCAGGGCGAGTTCCTCGCGGGCGGGCTGGTGCTTCGCCGCTTCGAGTCCTTCGCGCGCACGACGGACGGCCGGTCGGAGGAGGCGCGGGTCTGGTGGCTGGACGGCGAACCCGTGCTGGTCGGGCCGCACCCCGACTGCCCGGCAAGCCGGGTCGAGCCCGACCTGTCCGCCGTCCGCCCGCTGGTGCGGGAGTTGGGGTGCCGCTTTGTCACCACCGACCTGACGCGACGGGCCGTGAGCAGTAGCGGTGCTGGCGGGGCGGGCGGCGCCGAAGGCGGATGGCGGGTGGTGGAGGTCGGGGACGGTCAGGTCAGCGAGCTGCCGTCCGGGGTGGATGCCGCGGCGCTGTTCCAGGCGCTGTTGGGTGCCGTGCAGGCTGCGCGGTTCTGAGGGGACCGGCCCCGATTCCGGGCGGCCCCCGGGCCCGGCGGTGTGCCGAGCCCGGGGGCCGATTCCGAAGTGATCAGCCGAGTACCGGGGCGGGGTGCCCCTCGGCGATGAAGGCCTTCCACAGCTTGGCGTAGGTGCCGTCGCGGTCGAGCAGTTCGGTGTGGGTACCGTCCTCCACTATTCGTCCGTGGTCGAGGACGACGATCCGGTCGGCGCGTTCGGCGGTGGTGAGCCGGTGGGCGATGACCAGGGTGGTGCGCCCGCCGCTGAGCCGGTCGGCGGCATTGTTGACGGCGGCTTCGGTGGCGAGGTCGAGAGCGGCGGTGGCCTCGTCGAGGAGCAGGATGTCGGGGTTGACCAGCTCGGCCCGGGCGAGGGCGATGAGCTGGCGCTGGCCTGCTGAAAGGTTTCGGCCTCGGGCGGCGACGGTGTGCTGGTAGCCGCCGGTCAGCCGGGTGATCATGTCATGTGCTCCGACCGCCTTGGCCGCGGCTTCGACTTCGGCGTCGCTCGCTCCGGGGCGTCCGTAGGCGATGGCATCGCGGACCGTCCCGGCGAACAGGTAGGCCTCCTGTGGGACGACACCGAGCCGGTGCCGGTAGCCCTCCAGGTCGTAGGCGGTCAGGTCGGTACCGTCGACCCGGACGGTGCCGCCGGTGGCGTCGTAGAACCGGGCGACCAGTTTGACCAGGGTGGACTTGCCCGCGCCGGTCTCGCCGACCAGCGCGACGGTCTGACCGGCGGGTATGTGCAGGTCGATTCCGGCGAGCACCTCGGGGTTGCCCTCGCCTCCACCGTTGTAGGCGAAGCTGACGTTTTCGAAGTCGATCTCGCCGCGCAGCGCCCCGACCGCAACAGGCTGTTCGGCCTGGGGCGTGCTGGTGGGCGTACGCAGCAGTTCGCGGATCCGGCCGAGGCCGACGGCGGCCTGCTGGTAGCCGTCGAAGATCTGCGAGAGCTGGTTGACCGGTGCGAAGAACAGGTCGATGTACAGCAGGTACGCGACCAGGGCGCCGATGGTCAGAGTGCCGTGGTCGACCCGGGTGGCGCCCGCGATCAGGACCAGGGCGGAAGCGACGCTCGACAGGAACTGGACGAACGGGAAGTACAGCGAGATGTACAACTGGGCCTTGGCCCGGGCGTGCCGGTAGGCGAGGCCGCGTTCGACGAACCGGTCGGTGTTGGCGTCCTGGCGGCGGAACGCCTGGACGATCCGCATGCCGGCGACGTTCTCCTGCAGGTCGGCGTTGACGGTGCTGATCAGATCGCGGGAGACCTGGTACTGCTGGGCGGACTTCTTGCGGAACACCAGGGTGGCGATGATCAGCAGCGGCAACACCGTGAGGACCACCAGGGCGAGGCCGGGGTCGATCACGACGAGGGCCACGAAGATGCCGAAGAAGGTGAACACGCTGACCACGGCGGTGACCACACCGGTCTGCAGGAACGAAGATATGGAGTCCACGTCCGTCGTCATGCGGGTCATGATCCGGCCGGTCAGCTCGCGCTCGTAATAGTCGAGACCGAGCCGGTTGAGGTGGGCGAAGATCTTCAGCCGCAGGGTGTAGAGGACACGCTCGCCGGTGCGCCCGGAGACCGTGCTCTCGGTGGCCTGCACCAACCAGTCGAGCAGGACGACGGCGAGGGCCAACAGGGCGGCGACCGCGACGCCGCCGATGGCGGCCTTGCTCACGCCGTCGTCGATGCCGTGCCGGATCAGCACCGGCAGAGTCAGGCCGGCGGCGGTGTCCAGCGCGACCAGCAGCAGCGCGAGCAGCAGGGGACGGCGGAACGGGGCGAGCAGCCGGGCCAGGTTGAACCTGGGGTCGGCGGTCTCGGCCTGCTCGACCGGGACATCGGGGGTGTCGGTCGCGGGTGGCAGGGCGGCGACCTTGGCGAGCATTCCGGCGTCGGCGGCGGGCTTCTCGGCGACCGCGGAGGTGTCCGCGTTCCGTGCGGGTTCCGTGTCCTGTACGGACTCGGCGGCGGGCGCGGCCAGGGCGTCCGGGTCAGTGATCAGCGACCGGTAGCGCGGACAGCGGGCGGTGAGTTCCTCGTGGGTGCCGATGTCGATCAGCCGGCCGGCTTCCAGCACGGCGATGCGGTCGGCGAGTTGCAGGGTGGAACGGCGGTGCGCGATCAGCAGGGTGGTGCGGCCGGCCATCACACTGTCCAGCGCGTCGTGGATCTCCGCCTCGATCTGCGGGTCGACCGCGGAGGTGGCGTCGTCGAGCAGCAGGATGCGCGGGTCGGTGAGGACGGCACGGGCCAGGGCGATGCGCTGGCGCTGGCCGCCGGAGAGTGTGAGGCCCTGCTCGCCGACCTTGGTGTCGTAGCCGTCGGGGAGCCCCTGGATGAACCCGTCGGCCTGGGCGATCCGGGCAGCGGAGAGGATCTGCTCTTCGGTGGCCTCGGGGTGGCCGTAGGCGATGTTGGTGCGGACCGTCTCGGAGAACAGGAAGCTCTCCTCGGGCACGATGCCGATGGCGGCGCGCACCGAGTCGAGGGTGGCTTCCCGCAGGTCCTGCCCGAACAGTCGGACAGTGCCGGAAGTTGGGTCGTAGAACCGGGGCACCAACTGGGCCACGGTCGACTTGCCGGAGCCGGATGCGCCGACCAGGGCCAAGGTCTCCCCCGGCGCGATCTTCAGGCTGAGGCCGTCCAGCACCGGGACGCCGTCGGGGACGCTGCCCGGCTCGGGGTGCTCCTCGGCCCGGTAGTGGAAGCCGACCCGGTCGAACTCCAGCGCCGGGGTGCCGACCGGGGCCGCGTCCGGGGCGAGGGGCCGGGCGTCCGGCGTCTCGGCGACCAGCGGGCGCTGGTCGATCAGCTGCACGACTCGTTCGACACCGGCGCGGGTCTGCTGGGCGACGGTGATCACCATGGCGAGCATCCGGACCGGGGCGGTCATCTGTGCCAGGTAGGTGGAGAAGGCGACGAAGGTGCCGAGGGTGACATCGCCCCGGACGGCCAGCCAGCCACCGACGGCGAGCACCGCGACCTGCCCGAGTGCGGGGACCGCCTGCATGGCCGGGGTGTAGCGGGCGTTCAACCGGATCGAGCGCAGCCTGGCGGCGAACAGCTCCCGCGAAACCCGCTCCAGCTTGCCGCGCTCCTGGGCCTCCTGGCCGAAGCCCTTGACGACCCGAACGCCGCCGACCGCGGCATCCACCACACCGGCGACCTCGGCGGCCTGTTGCTGGGCGGCCCAGGTGGCAGGGAAAAGACGCTTGCGGCTGAGCGTGGAAAGCCACCACAGGGCCGGGGTCATCACCAGCGCGATCAGGGTGAGCGGCAGCGACAGCCAGAGCATGACCACCACCGACATGCCGAACATCAGGGCGTAGCCCGTCATCATCGGAATCATCGAGAGCAGCCCGGTGACCAGTTGCAGGTCGGAGGTGGCGCGGCCGACCACCTGGCCGGTGTCCAGCCGGTCCTGGCGGTGCCCGTCGAGCCTGGTCAGCGAACGGAACAGGTCAACGCGCATGTCGTGCTGGACGTCAAGCGCGAGCTGCCCGCCGTAGTAGCGCCGGACCTGCGTGCACAGGAACACCGCGGCGGCCGCGACCAGCAGCAGCACCGCCCAGGGCATGAGCGGGCGGCGGTGCGTGGTGATCACGTCATCGATGATCAGCTTGGTGATGAGCGGGACGATCGCGGTGATCGCCATGCCGACGAGTGACGCCCCGAAGGACAGCAACAAGTTGCGGCGGTAGCGCCAGCAGTAGCCACCGAGCCGGCGGAGCCAGCCTTGCTCTGGGAAACCATGAGTCTCGGGCATATTTAGTGATGCTAACCATTCGGCCGATTGGGCGTCCATCGGATTCGAAGGGCGCATAGGAGGCTGAACGACCCGGGGCCGCGCTTCCTTCCCGTCTACAGACTGCCCGCAGCACGCGGTGGTGCGCCTCCAACGATCGGCTACTTCTGGGTCGTCCGATCGTCCTAGGCGGGGGTGCAGCCAGCTTCAGCCCGGGCCTCGACCTGCCCGTAAACCCACAGGTCAGACGACTGAACGCGGCTCCACGACCGCTGCGGAGGCTGCTACGAACGCCCCCTGGGCCAGCGCGCGCAGCAGTGCCGCCATCGCCTCCCGGGACAGGCCGGTCCGCTCGGCGGTGAGGTCCGCCGGGGCGGCCTGCGGCGCAGCGCTGTGCGGGGTGGAGTTCAGCAGACCGAAGACCGCGTGGACGGCCGCGCGGGCGGTCGGCTCCGCCTCGGCGACGGCCAACGCGGCGAAGGCCTCGCGCACCACCGTGACCCACAGCTCGACGTAGCCGCGCTGCAGTCGGCGGACCCGGCGGCGGTCCTCTTCCTTGAGGTGGAGCAGTTCACGGTCGTGCAGGATGATCAGGTCGCGGTCGTCCAGCGCGAAGTCGATGTGACCGTCGATCAGGGAGTCCAGCGCGGCCTGCGGCCCGGCGGCCGCGCCGACCCGGCGGCGGCCCTCGTCCAGCAGGCGCTCGCTGATGCCGACCAGGAGATCGGCGAGCATCGCGTCCTTGCCCGCGAAGTGCCGGTACAGGCCCGGTCCGCTGATGCCGACCGCCTTGCCGATCTCGTCCACACCGACGCCGAGGAAGCCGCGGGCGGCGAACAGCCTGGCGGCCTCCTTCCGGATCTGGTCACGGCGTGGGAGCACGGGGGCGGCGGGGCGGTTGGGCATGCTGCCCATCGTAGACAGTCGGGTTATCGGTGGTTAACCTGGCGGCAGAGTTAACGCTCATTAACACGGGCTGGCCGGCTCGCCCTTCGGCCTGCCCGGATCCGAATCCGAGGGCAAGGGAGCTCTTGGGATGGTCCCCTCTTCGGCACCGACCTCATCGTGGTCTCCGGCTTCGCCGCGAAGCGCTGCCGCATCCACACCGCTGGTACCGCTGTTCGGCGCGGCCGCCGCACCGGCGCCCCGACTGGAGAGCGCGGTCGATCCGGCATCACCTGCCGGACTCGCCAACGCGCAGGCCCACCGGGAGCTGGTCGCCGAGCTGCGCGACAAGCTCGCGGCGGCGGCGCTCGGCGGCGGCGAGAAGGCGCGCGCCAAGCACACGGCCCGCGGCAAGCTCCTGCCCCGGGACCGGGTGGACACCCTGCTCGACCCCGGTTCGCCCTTCCTGGAGCTGGCCCCGCTGGCGGCCGACGGCCTGTACGACGGGGCCGCCCCCGCCGCCGGCGTGGTGGCCGGCATCGGACGGGTCGCCGGGCGCGAAGTCCTGGTGGTGGCGAACGACGCCACCGTCAAGGGCGGCACCTACTACCCGATGACGGTGAAGAAGCACCTGCGGGCGCAGGAGGTGGCCTTGGAGAACAGGCTGCCCTGCATCTACCTGGTGGACTCGGGCGGTGCCTTCCTGCCGATGCAGGACGAGGTGTTCCCCGACCGCGACCACTTCGGCCGGATCTTCTACAACCAGGCGCGCCTGTCCGCCGCCGGGATCCCGCAGATCGCGGCGGTGCTCGGCTCGTGCACCGCGGGCGGGGCCTACGTTCCGGCGATGAGCGACCAGGCCGTGATCGTCCGCAACCAGGGCACCATCTTCCTCGGCGGCCCGCCGCTGGTGAAGGCCGCCACCGGAGAGGTGGTGACCGCCGAAGAGCTCGGCGGCGGCGACCTGCACTCGCGTACCTCCGGCGTGACGGACCACCTGGCGGAGGACGATGCGCACGCGCTCTCCATCGTCCGCACCATCGTGGCCGGGCTCGGCCCGCGCACGGCAAAGCCCTGGCCGCTCGCCCCGGTCGAGCCGCCCGCGGTCGACCCGGCCGGCCTGTACGGCGCCGTGCCGGTGGACCCGCGCACCCCTTATGACGTGCGCGAGGTGATCGCCCGGCTGGTCGACGGCAGCCGCTTCGCCGAGTTCAAGGCCGAGTACGGCACCACCCTGGTGACCGGGTTCGCCCGCATCCACGGACATCCGGTCGGCATCGTCGCCAACAACGGCGTGCTGTTCGCCGAGTCCGCGCTCAAGGGCGCGCACTTCATCGAATTGTGCGACCAGCGGGGCATCCCCCTCCTCTTCCTGCAGAACATCACAGGCTTCATGGTGGGTCGCCAGTACGAGGCCGGCGGCATCGCCAAGCACGGCGCCAAGATGGTCACCGCGGTGGCCTGCACCCGGGTGCCGAAGCTGACCGTGGTGATCGGCGGTTCGTACGGCGCGGGCAACTACTCGATGTGCGGACGGGCCTACTCGCCTCGCTTCCTGTGGATGTGGCCGAACGCGAAGATCTCCGTGATGGGCGGGGAGCAGGCGGCCTCCGTGCTGGCCACGGTCCGACGCGACCAGTTCGAAGCCCGGGGAGAGGACTGGCCGGCCGAGGCCGAGGACGAGTTCAAGCGCCCGGTCCGCGAGCAGTACGAGCGGCAGGGCAACGCCTACTACGCCACCGCGCGACTGTGGGACGACGGCGTGATCGACCCCATGCAGACCCGTACCGTGCTCGGCCTGGCGCTCACCGCCTGCGCCAACGCCCCGCTCGCCGAACCCCGCCCGTACGGGGTCTTCCGAATGTGACGCCCCACCGGAGGGCCGAGCCACGAACCGGTCACCGCTCCTGATGCATCGTCAATTCGCTCACCCGTTCTTCTCGCAACGGAGGCACACCTCCATGTTCGACACCGTGCTCGTCGCCAACCGCGGCGAGATCGCGCTGCGGGTGATCCGCACCCTGCGGCGGCTGGGCGTGCGCTCGGTCGCCGTGCACAGCGACGCGGACGCGGACGCCCCGCACGTCCGGGCCGCCGATCTGGCCGTCCGACTCGGGCCCGCCGACCGGAGCGACAGCTCGGCCGCCGAGACGTACCTGCGCACCGACCTGATCCTCGACGCCGCCCGCCGAACCGGCGCGCAGGCCGTCCACCCCGGCTACGGGTTCCTCGCCGAGAACCCCGCGTTCGCCGAGGCCTGCACGCAGGCCGGGCTGGTCTTCATCGGCCCGCCGCCGGCTGCGGTGGAGCTGATGGGCGACAAGATCAACGCCAAGGAGGCCGTTCGGGCCGCCGGAGTGCCCGTCGTCCCCGGCAGTGAGGACGGCGCGCCCAGCGACGAGCAGCTGATCGAGGCGGCGACCCGGATCGGCTACCCGGTGCTGCTCAAGCCCTCGGCCGGCGGCGGCGGCAAGGGCATGCGCCTGGTCCGCGACGCGGCCGAGCTGCCCGCCGAGCTCGCCGCCGCCCGCCGGGTGGCCCGCACCGCGTTCGGCGACGACACCCTGCTGCTGGAGCGCTGGGTGGACCAGCCGCGCCACATCGAGGTGCAGGTCCTGGCCGACACCCACGGCCGAACCGTCCACCTCGGCGAGCGCGAATGCAGTCTCCAGCGCCGCCATCAGAAACTCATCGAAGAGGCTCCTTCCGTCCTGTTGAACGCCCCGACCCGGGCCGCGATGGGCGCGGCCGCGGTACGTGCCGCCGAAGCCTGTGGTTACACCGGCGCCGGCACGGTCGAGTTCATCGTTCCCGGCGGGAACCCCGCGGGGCCCGGCGCGGACGACGTTCTCGACTTCTTCTTCATGGAGATGAACACCCGCCTCCAGGTGGAACACCCCGTCACGGAACTGGCCGTCTCCGTCAACGGCCCCGATGGCCCGCAGCGGCTCGACCTGGTCGAGTGGCAGCTGCGCGTCGCCGCGGGCGAAGACCTGTCCTTCACACAGTCCGACATCTCCTTCCTGGGCCACGCGATCGAGGCCCGCATCTGCGCCGAGGACCCGGAACGGGACTTCCTGCCCACCGGCGGCGAGGTACTGCTACTGGACGAACCCTCGGGTGAGGGCATCCGGGTGGACTCCGGAATCGCACCCGGCGACCGGATCGGCAGCTTGTACGACCCGATGCTCGCCAAGGTGATCGCGTACGGGCCCGACCGTCCCACTGCGATCCGTCGACTGCGGGCCGCGCTTGCCGAGACCCGCATCCTGGGCGTCACCACCAACACCGGCTACCTGCGCCGGCTGCTGGCTCAGCCCGAGGTGACGGCAGGTCGGCTCGACACCGGCCTGGTGGAACGCAGCGCCCAGCAGGACCCCTCCCAGCTGAGCTCTCCGTACACCCGACCCGAAACGATCGACCTGCTCTACTTCGCCGCCGCACTGGTGCGACAGCTCGAACTCGGCCACGCCGGCGCCTCCGACGGCTGGACCGATCCCTTCTCCCTCCCTTCGGGATGGCGGCTTGGCGGCGAGGCCGCATGGACCACGCACCGGCTCCGGCTTGCCGGCCGCGACCCGGTTGCCGTGCGTTGCCGAATGACTACCAGCAGTGAATTCGAGAGCGCTATCGGTTTTTCCGCCGCAACCGCCCCCGAGTGGGAGGTCCGGCTCGACGAGGGCCCGGCCCGGAAGGCCCGCGCGACTCGGGACGGAAACCTGCTCCGCCTTGCGGTTGACGGCCTGCAGGCCACTTTCACGGTCGCCGAGGAGCGCACCGCCGGGGGCATCACGCACTGGCTCGGCGTCGACGGAGACGCTTGGCCCGTTCACCCGTTCGATGCAATCGCCGAGCGCGCCGCCGCCGGCTCCGCCCACCACGGCACCCTCACCGCTCCGATGCCCGGCACCGTCACCGTGGTGAAGGTCGAGGCCGGCGAACGCGTCAGCCGCGGGCAGGCGCTGCTGGTCCTTGAGGCCATGAAGATGGAGCACGTCATCTCCGCGCCGCACGACGGCACCGTCGAGGATCTCCGGGTCACCGCCGGCGCGACCGTCGCGATGGACGAGCCCCTGGTTGCGGTTGCCCCCGACGACGAGGAAGCCACCACCACCATCAAGACGGAGGCCGAACTCAGCGCCGGAGCGGGAGCCCACACCACCGCCGGGGCGGAAGCCGACCCCACCGCGAAGCTGACGGAGGCTGCAGGATGACCACCACTCCCGACCGGGCCACCCCTGAGCCGACCGTGCTGGAACTCGGCCTGCCGAATCCTGTGCGCGACCCCGAGCTGCCCGCCCGAGTACGAATCCACGAGGTCGGCGCACGCGACGGGCTGCAGAACGAGGGCGGTCTCGTCCCGGTGGAGGTCAAGGCCGAATTCATCGCCCGGCTCGCCGCCGCCGGGCTGCGCACCGTCGAGGCCACCAGCTTCGTCCACCCCAAGTGGGTACCGCAGCTGGCCGATGCCGAGGAGCTGATGCCGCGGCTGGCCGAACTCCCCGCTCGGTACCCGGGCCTGCGTCTGCCGGTCCTGGTGCCCAACGAGCGCGGGCTGGATCGGGCGCTGGCCCACCACGCCGGCGAGGTCGCCGTGTTCGCCAGCGCCACCGAGACATTCGCCCGGCGCAACCTCAACCGCTCGGCGGACGAGGCGATGGCCATGTTCCGGCCCGTGGTCGAACGCGCCACGGCCGCGGGCGTCCCGGTGCGCGGCTACCTGTCGATGTGCTTCGGCGACCCGTGGGAGGGGCCCGTCCCGATCCCCCAGGTGGTCCGGCACGGCCTGACGCTGCTGGAGATGGGTTGCACCGAGCTGAGCCTCGGCGACACCATCGGCGTCGCGACCCCCGGTCAAGTCAAGGCACTGATCGACGAATTCACTCGTTCCGGCGTACCGATCGACCAGGTCGCGGTGCACTTCCACGACACCTACGGGCAGGCGCTGGCCAACACGCTGGCCGCGCTCCGCTCCGGGGTGACGGTGGTGGACGCCTCCGCCGGCGGCCTCGGCGGCTGCCCGTACGCCAAGAGCGCGACCGGCAATCTGGCGACCGAGGACCTGGTCTGGATGCTGCACGGCCTGGGCATCGAGACCGGCGTCGACCTGGCGGCGCTCGCCGACACCAGCGGCTGGATGGCGCGCCACCTCGGTCGCCCCAGCCCCTCGCGGACCGTCCGCGCCCTGCTCGGGCCCACGGCCTGAGGTCCGACTCAACAACCCCCACCCGGCCCACCAGGCCTCGATCCCGGGAGGATCACCCGTGCTCGACCACCGGCTGAGCAGTGACTACGAGGAACTCCGCCGCACTGTCGCGGAGTTCGCCAACGACGTGGTTGCGCCGAAGATCGGCGAATACTACGAGCAGAATGAATTCCCGTACGAAATTATTCGGGAAATGGGACGGATGGGCCTGTTCGGACTGCCCTTCCCCGAGGAGTACGGCGGCATGGGCGGCGACTACTTCGCGCTCTGCCTGGCCTTGGAGGAATTGGCCCGGGTCGATTCCTCGGTGGCAATCACCCTGGAGGCGGCGGTCTCGCTCGGCGCCATGCCGATCTACCTCTTCGGCACCGAGGAGCAGAAGCGCGAGTGGCTGCCGAAGTTGACGTCCGGCCAGATGCTCGGCGCGTTCGGCCTGACCGAGCCCGAGGGTGGCACCGACGCGGGTGGGACGCGCACCACCGCGCGCTACGACGCGGCCACCGACGAGTGGGTGATCAACGGCAGCAAGTGCTTCATCACCAATTCCGGAACCGATATTACCGGGCTGGTGACCGTCACCGCACTGACCGAACCGATCGCACATTCGAGTGACGAGGGCGTAAATAGCTCGCCCACGAGGGAAATCTCCTCCATTATCGTTCCCACTGGAACCCCCGGGTTCCAGGTGTCGAAGAAGTACTCGAAGGTCGGGTGGAACGCCTCCGACACCCGCGAACTGTCCTTCACCGACTGCCGAGTTCCTGCGGCCAACCTTCTCGGTCGCCAGGGCCGCGGCTACGCCCAGTTCCTTCGCATCCTCGACGAGGGCCGCATCGCCATCGCGGCCCTGGCCACCGGCCTGGCCCAGGGATGCGTCGACCAGTCACTGTCCTACGCCGGCACCCGCCGCGCCTTCGGCCGGCCGATCGGCGCCAACCAGGTCATCCAGTTCAAGCTCGCCGACATGGAGATGCGCGCACACACCTCCCGCCTGGCCTGGCGGGACGCCGCCTCCCGGCTGCTGCACTCCGAGCCCTTCAAGAAGGAGGCAGCCATTGCCAAGCTGTTCGCCTCCGAGGCTGCGGTCGACAACGCTCGCGAGGCGACCCAGATCCACGGCGGCTACGGCTTCATGAACGAGTACCCGGTCGCCCGGTTCTGGCGCGACTGCAAGATCCTCGAGATCGGCGAGGGCACTTCCGAGGTCCAGCGCATGCTGATCGCGCGCGAGCTCGGCGTGAACTCCTGAACCTCGCACTGACACAACCCTGCTGACGGCTCAGTACCTGCGGGAGCGTCCGGACCTGTCGTATCCCGGATCCACCTGCAGGTCGGTCCGCCGGTCAAGGTTGAAACAGCGGCAGAGCCGATGTCCTGGCGTCGGTGTCGATCTGGTCGTAGCGCTCCAACGCCAGTTGGAACGCGGTCGGCTGGATCCGCACCGCGCCGGAGAACGGCCCGCTCATCACCGCCACCATGCTCACCCCGAACGCCACGGAGGCTCCCACGAAGCACATCAGCATCAGATTGCGTGTGTTGGCCATCAGGCCGATCACCGATGGCGTGGCCAGGACGAACACCGCGCCCACCAGTAGGCCACCGATCGCCACCACCGGCACGGACGCACGAATATCACCCAGTCGCGCGTTCCGCATGGCGTTGACGTCGGACAGGCTGCGCAGCACATCGGTCCGCGCGCTCGTCGCCGCTGCGGTCTGCACCGTCGCGTGATCGACTGCGGCCCGCACCTCGTCGGCCGCCTGCCAGGCGGCCTGGCTACCGACGTCGTGCTGCATCGCCTTCCACTCGTCGTCGATCACCACCCTGGTGTAGTTCCGTAGCCGGTCCCGCACCAGCGACCGGTCGGCGGCCGGCAGCCCACCGGCGTTCCAGTAGGCCTCCGCGAGAGCCCGTGACTCCTCGTAGGTGTGCTGGCGGGCCGAGTTCAGCTGCTGCCAAGTGCCGGCGATGCTGAAACCGAGGAACAGCGCGAAGAAGCCGAGGATCGCCGCCCCGGCAAAGGACAGCGCCTGCGGTGTCGTGGACCCCTCCCGCGCCCGCTTGGTCTGCCCCAGCAACAGACCGATCACCAGCGCGAGCGCCGCGCCCGACACGACGGCGATCGCGACGATCAGCATCGCCACCGCCCGTTCCCACTGCCCAGGGCACCCCGCACCGCACCGGGCCGCCTGCCGTGGACGGTCGCCAACGGCCGGACGGCGAACGCGCCCGCCTGCTGAGCACCGCTCCTTGACTCGACAACAGTTGCGCCATCGACGACCCCGCGCATCGACCGGTCGGCTACCGACCCGCCCCCGGCCGGTCGGATCATCTCTCCGTAGGCGATCACCGCCGCCACCGGCCCCGAACGGAGAACGCTGCCGCCAGCACGCACAGCACAGGAAGGAGAATCACCAACAGCAGCATCATCACCTGGGTGATGCCCCACGGGTTGTCCTCACCCTCCTGGGGCGTCCGGTCCTCGTCCCCGGCGGCCTGCGCCTGCCCGCCCGGCGATTGCCCGCTGCCCGACGCCCTCGATCCGGGGCTCGCACCCGCGAGCGTGCCCTGGTTCTGCCCTGCGGGTGCTCCCTCGCTCCGCCCTGCAGTCGCAGCCGAGGTCGGGCCGAGTGCTGCCACCCCACCACTCACCAGGCTCTCGCCGGGGTTCGTCGCGCCGACCCCAACCGGGATTCCGCCAGGCCCAGTTGAAGCGCCGACCGTACCCGGCGCCGCAAAGGGCGAAGCCGGCAGCGCGAAGGCTGTCCCGCCGGGGAGCAGCACCGGTGCTGCTCCCGGCAGGAACGGCGTCAGCAGCTGCCCTGCGGCGGCGGCTGCTACTGCTGCTGCTGCTGGCTGCCCCGGGGCAGCGGCGGCCTGCTGCCCGGGCACGGCCGCAGCAGCCCCTCCGGCCGGGACGGGCACAGGAAGCAACCCTGCCGGGGCCGCCACCGCTCCAGCAGCTGCGCCGACGCCTCCGGCGCCAGGAATGGCGGCGCCGGGAGCCCCGACCGAACCCGCGCCGGCTCCTGCCCCTGCCCCGGCTCCGGCTCCCGCACCCACGCCTCCGCCAGCGCCAGTACCCGCACCCGCACCCGCACCCGCACCCGCACCCGCACCCGCACCCGCACCCGCACCCGCACCCGCACCCGCACCCGCACCCGGGATCGTGCCACCGCCCGGGATCGTGCCACCGCCCGGGGCTGCGCCTCCGCCGGCCGGGGTGGACGCGGTCGGCGCTGTGGTCGTCGGGGTGGGGCTGAGCCCGTCGTAGGATCCGGGGGCGTCGGCGAAGACCTGGCGCGGTGCTTGGCGGTTGCCGTCCGGGCCGACGGTTGCGTCGTCCGCCAGGCCCTGGGCTTGCGCCGTGCCGGTCTGGTGGCCTGGGAGGGCAGTACCGGCTGCCTGGCAGTCGACGCTCTGCCCGGGGGTGAGGGTGTGGCCGCCGTCGGGGCCCGAGCAGCTCACTGGCCCAACATCGGGCAGCCCCTCGACCACGGAGATGTCGGTGATCGGGACATCGCCGAACGCCTCCAGGCGGTAGTGGAGTTCAACGGTCCCGCCGACCTCGGCCAGGGCTCTCGACACAGCGCGGCGGGTACTCACGGACGGCGCCACCTCCCGCACGGACCGATGGGCGACACCGGTGCCGGTGGGCGCTCCCACGCGGGTGAGGGCAAGACCGGCGGTGATGCCCAGGTAGCCGGCGGTTGCATCGGCGTGGGCCTGCGGCAGCCGGCCGGGGGGCTCGGTGACGGCCTCGGCAGTGGCGGTGACCTGGACGATCTGGAACCCACCCGTGGCCGTGAACGAGGCGGTGCAGTCGAGGCTGCCGCCCGGCGGGATGCTTCGGCCGGCATCGCATTGGGTTTGGCCGCCCGGCAGTTGAGGATCGTTCAGCAGGAGGTCGGCGAGCTGGTACTCGGCATGGTTGGTGAGGTGGTAGGTCCGGGTGGCCACCTCATCGGCGCGGAGTCGCACGCCGAGGTCGGTACTGGTGTTGGTGCTGACGCTGAGCGTCAGGGCGTCGCGCACCTCCCCGCCTCGGGTGGTGCCAGGTTCCGAAGTCCAGGCCCCAAGGACGGTCGGCACCAGTAGGACGGCTCCGACCAGGGGAGACCGGGAGCGGCCAGCAGGCACCGTCGCCGCGGCCCGCGATTTCTGAGCTAGTAAGCCGATATGACGATTGGTCACCTACGAATGCTTCACCACGTCCCGGTTCGGCGGCTGACGTGACGCACACCGCGACGCCGGAACGACTCATTCGGCCGTAACCAGCTGCCGGAAGTCCCTGTGCCGCGAGCCGTTGCAAGCCGTTGCGAGCCGTCCGGCGCCGCGGGTGGCCGGTTCCTCCCGCCCTCATCCGGCCATGATCCGACAGTCGCGACAGCAGGTGTGGGCGGACGGCCCGGAGGATGCGGCGCGAGACAAGGCGAGACAGGGCGAGACAAGGCGAGGCGGAAACGGGGCGCGGCCGGGTCGGTCAGGGGATGACGATGACCGGACGGTTCGCGCGGCGGGCGAGGCGGCCGGAGACCGAGCCGAAGATCTTCCCGAGCAGCCCGTGGGTGCTGCCGACCACGATGGCGTCCGCGGCGTACTCCCGGCCGACCTCTTCGATCTCGTGGCAGATGTCCCCACCCCGTTCGACCAGGATCCACGGGACGCCGGAGAGGAAGTCGGCGCAGGCGAGTTCGAGGCCGAGGATCTCGGTGCGCTGGTCGGGGAGGTCCACGAAGACGGGCGGCTCGCAGCCGGCCCAGACCGTGGCGGGGAGGCGGTTGGCGACGTGGACGATCACCAGTCCGCACTGGGAGCGGCGGGCCATGCCGACGGCGTAGGCCAAGGCACGTTCGCTGGAGAGCGAGCCGTCGAAGCCGACCACCACGCCGTGCTGGAACTGGGGGTCGCAGGCGCGGGAGCCGTGCTCCTGGAGCTGCGGTTCCCCTTCACCGTCGCGGCGGCCGACGGTCGGACGGGAACTGTCGGTCATCGCGTCCTCCGCAGTGCCGGATCGTGGGGCGGCGGCGGGATCAGCCGCCGGGCCGGGGGTGGCAGGAGTGGGGTGTTCCGGGCCGTCGGGCCCCGGTCGGTCCGGACGGCGCCGGCGGGCCGGGCGTCCGAACACGCCCGCGCGCCCGCCCCTGCGCCCACGCGGGACTGCCCAACTCGTCGAGATAGAACGGCCGGAGGGGCCAGCGGCGCCCGTCCCGTCGGAACGCTCGGGCACGTCCTCGGCGGCTCGTCCAACCGCGTCACTGCGTCCGCCCACATCACTGCGACCGCCCCCATCACTGCGACCGGCCGCATCACCGCGTCCGCCCCCATCACTGCGACCGGCCGTGTCACCGCGCCCGCGTCCGTCGGTGCCACCGTGTCCGGCGACGTCTGGGCGGCGTGCCGGGTCGGCTCCCGGCGGGGTGCCGAGGAGCTCGGCAGTGGACCTGTCGTCCCGCGAACTGCCGTGGGCAGAACCGGAAGGCTCTCGACCAGCCATGGCTCAAAACTCTTCAACCGGGATGGGCCTGCACAGGGGGACACGGCGGCGGACCGCCCTGGCCCGGGGGAAGGCACGACCGCGGTGGCGGACCGTTCGGAAACGACTACCACCGTTGGCGACCTGTGCCTTTCAGAGTACGGCGCGGAATGGGCCGCACCCAGCGGCGAAGCCCTCGGTACGACCAGGTTCCCGCTTGTGGGGGAATCACACGCCGGCGTGTGCGCCCCTTCTGCAGCGGGTTCCATGGAGCTTGACCGACGAGCGCCGTACGCGCAACTGGGCAGGCACACAACGTGATCCGACTGTCATCGCCAGAGATCGTCCCTGCCCGTGGACGGTGCGGGTGAATGGTCAACCCGGGCCGGGCAAGGCAGTTGCCGGGGCACGGAAGGGGAATTCGGGTGATCACGGCCCGAGTTGGGGGCGTACCAGCCCGATTCGGCCAATTCGTGGGAATTCGATTCGCCTTTGGCAATTGCCACCTGCATATGGGGCGCCCGCTGGCACCATGCGAGACATGCCGCTGCTCCTGTTCGACCTCGACAACACCTTGCTGCCCAGGGATGCCGCGTTCCGGGCCTGGGCGGAGGACTTCCTCGCCGAGAACGGTCTGCCCGCCGGTGACCTCGACTGGCTGGTCATGCTCGACGGCAGCGGTTACGTACCGCGCAGCACCGTACTGGGCGCGGCAAAGCGTCGCTACGGCCTCGACCGGTCGGTCGAGTCGATGCTCGGGCACTACCGCCACGGCATCAACTCCCATATCAGCTGCCCCGATTCGCATTCGAGCGCGCTACGTGCGGCCCGCGAGGCCGGGTGGACGCTGGGGATCGTCAGCAACGGCGGGACGCTGCCGCAGTTGGAGAAGATCCGGCTCACCGGGCTCGCCGCCCTGGTGGACGGCTGGGTCATCTCGGAGGAGGCCCGCTGCGTCAAACCGGATCCGCTGATCTTCGAAATCGCGGCGCGGCGCTGCGGGTTCCGCCCGGTGGGGGACTGGACTGCGCAGACCTGGATGGTCGGCGACTACGGTCCGTCCGACATCGCGGGCGCGGAGGCCACCGGGCTCCGCAGTGTCTGGCTGCACCACGGCCGCCCCTGGGCCGAACGCGGCTACCGCCCGACCGTCAGCGCGCCGGACCTTCCGGAGGCGGTGCGCGTGATCCTCGGCACCGCCGAACACCCCACCGCCGGACACCCCACTGCCGAACACCCCACCACCGCCCGGCACTTCGCCGCCCGGCACTTCGCCACCGGGGCAGCCGGCCGCAAGCGCCCGCCGCGCACCCGCCTCGCCATCCCGGCCTCCAGGTTGGCCCCGGCCCCCTCCCCCGCCCCCGACGGGCCGAAGGCGCCCCTCGCCCAGCCCGCATCGTTCACCGGGGCAGTGCCGCTGATGCCTCTCGAGCCCGCCGCGCCGCCCGTCCGACCGTCCGCCGCCCAGGCGCAGGCTCGGCCCTCGGTTCAGGGCCACTGGAGCGACACCTCGGCCGCCGCCGGCTGAGGCGGGAGAGGCGCCCGAACTCCCGCCCGGTGAGGTCGAGTTACCACCAGCCGCAGTCGCCACGGGACCGACCGCGCAGGAGACCGACGGGCCATCCGGCCGACGCCACGCCCCAGGGCCGCCCAACACGCCTCCAAACCGCCCGAGTTGGGCCCACGCGGCACCCGGTCGCCCGGCGGCCCGGCAGCGCGCCCCGGAGGGTGCGAGCGGCCCCTCCGCAAGGGGGTTGGATTCGGACGAATGTGCGGCACTGACCCCAACGGGGTGGGTCACCGGAGGGGTTGGCCGACCGATGGCGGTCGTGGGGCGGGTGGGGCCTGTGGGGCTGGAGTGGTGGGAGGGAAATGGGGGGTACGAAGTGACGGAGTGTGAGGTGGGAGGCGGTCGAAGGTGGCCGATTCGGGTTGCGCCGGGGGGCTGACGGGGCGCGGGGATCTTGGCTCAGGTGTGCGCTGTGGCGCATGGGAGGTAGGTTCGCGCCCCCGATTTGAACCGTATGTTTTCGGCCAACTTGCGGGCCCGACCCGCCGTTCGGGCAAAGCCGCAGCACACAGTGGCCGGCGGGTGCGCCGCCGGCGGGTGAATCATGAACAGGTCGTGCGACAACCAGCCACGGTTGTCCGCGCCCCCTTCACAGCGGGGTCGACGGGTGCCACGCTTCGTGATCGAATGCTTCACGCCAAATTGCCATGTCGACATAGCGTCGGATGGTGAACTTGTCACAACAGCAACGGTCCACCAAGTAGATTCGATCTTGGCTCGCAGAGCGGCAGCCGGGACCACCACACCACCGAGGGGGCTGGAGCGCCTTGAGCAGGGTGAGCAGGAGCGACGCGGGTCCTGAAGGCGGCCGCCAGCCGTCAGTCCCTCCCGGTGGTGGAGCGAGACTCGGCAAGTTCGTTGGTGCGGCTCCCGGTTCACTCGGCGTCGGTTCGAACGGACATCAGCCCTACGGCAGCAGCGGCACCTTGACTCAGAGTCAGTACGGCGTGACCTCGACTCAGCAGCCCCAGTCCACCACCGCCGGTCACGGCGGTCTCGCCGCCGGACCGTCCAACTCCTCGATCGCTGGCGGCAATTCGGGCGGATCGGACGCGCTCGCCGCCACCGGACCGGGTGTGCTGGGTGCGCCGCGGAAGCTTGCGGGGCGGCGGCGGCGCGAGACGGTCGCGGTGCTGCTGTTCAGTGGGGCACCGATCTTCGAGAGCTCGATCCCGCTGTCGGTGTTCGGCGTGGACCGCCAGGACGCCGGAGTCCCCCGCTACCGCCTGCTGGTGTGCGCCGGCGAGGAGGGGCCGCTGACCACCACCGGCGGGCTGACCCTCACCGCACCGTACGGGCTGGAGGCGCTGTCCCGGGCCGGCACCATCGTGGTGCCCGCCTGGCGTTCGATCTCGCAGCCGCCGCCGGTCGAGGCCATCGCCGCCCTGCGCAAGGCGCACCACGAGGGGGCCCGGATCATCGGCCTCTGCACCGGCGCCTTCGTCCTGGCCGCGGCGGGGCTGCTCGACGGCCGTCCGGCGACCACGCACTGGATGTACGCGCCTACGCTGGCCAAGCGCTACCCGCGGGTGCACGTCGATCCGCGCGAGCTGTTCGTGGACGACGGCGACGTGCTGACCTCCGCCGGGACCGCGGCCGGCATCGACCTCTGTCTGCACGTGGTCCGCAGCGACCACGGCGCCGAGGCCGCCAACGCGCTCGCCCGCAGGCTGGTGGTGCCCAACCGGCGCGGTGGCGGAGGTCAGGCCCAGTACATCGATCAGTCTTTACCTGAAGAGATCGGCAACGACCCGCTGGCCGAGGTGGTCACCTGGGCGTTGGAGAACCTCAACCAGCAGTTCGACGTCGAGGTCCTGGCGGCCCGCGCCTACATGTCGCGGCGCACGTTCGACCGCCGGTTCCGCACGCTCACCGGCAGCGCCCCGCTGCAGTGGCTGATCACCCAGCGGGTGCTGCAGGCGCAGCGGCTGCTGGAGACCTCCGACCTGTCGGTGGATGACGTCGCGCGTCGCTGCGGCTTCCGTTCCCCGGTGGCGTTGCGCGGTCACTTCCGCCGCCAGCTCGGGGTTTCCCCGGCCGCGTACCGGACCACCTTCCGGGCCCGGCGTCCGGCGGCCGGCAACTCGGCGATGCCCTCGGCGGGTGTCCCGGCCGAGCGGGCGGCGGGTGCGCTGGGCGGTCCGGGGGCGGGTCCGGGCGGGCACGGCCAGCAGGGCCAGGGCCCGGCCGGGAACACCGGGGTGACGCATGGTCAGGGTGCAGCGGGCGTGAACGGTCCGGGCACGGGCGGTTCCGGCCTCGGCGGTCCGGGCGTGGGTGGCCCGGCCGGTGCGGCGGGACGGCCTCGGCAGCGTCCGCTGGTGCCGTCGCAGGCCGGTCCGCCGGCGGGGGCGTTCGGTGCGCGGCTGCCGGAACGTCCGGGCGACCCGCGGTACGTCGCCCGCCCGGCCGGTGGCACGGGCGCGGGCGCGAATGCGGCACAGCCGGGTGGCGGCCCGGGCGGGCAGTCGGGCGTCCCGTACCCGAGCGCCCATCAAGGTCCCCCGCCCGCACATGCGCACGCGCAGCCGTCGCCGGGCCAGCCGGTGCGGCCGAGTGCGGCGTACCCGGGCGGTCGCGGCTCGTCGCCGGCCGACCGGCCCGACCGTTCCAACCTGCTCGACGGTGCGGAGCGCGCCGAGCGGAAGGACCGGCCGGTGGAGCACGCGATCGCGGAGGACCCGGACGGCCAGCAGCCGAGCGCCCGGGGTCAGCGGGTGGCACACCGCCCGGAGACCGAGTCGGAGCGAGGGGCGCGCGGGACGGCGGACTTCGGTCCGGACGGCGCGCGTGCAGTGTCGGGGGCGCGCGACCGCGCCGTAGGCTGAGGGGCGTGAATGACCGCTTGGTATGGATCGACTGTGAGATGACCGGCCTCGACCTCGATCGGGACGCCCTGATCGAGGTCGCCGCCCTGGTGACCGACTCCGAGCTGAACGTGCTCGGCGAGGGCGTGGATGTGATCATCCGCCCGCCCGCCGAGGCGCTGGCGAACATGCCCGAGGTGGTGCGTGAGATGCACACCGCCTCGGGCCTGCTCGACGAGCTCGCGGACGGCCTGACCATGGCCGAGGCCGAGGAACGGGTGCTGGCGTACATCCGCGAGCACGTGCCGGAGGCCGGCAAGACACCGCTGTGCGGCAACTCGGTGGCCACCGACCGCGGCTTCCTGTCCCGGGACATGCCGGAGCTGGAAGGCCACCTGCACTACCGGATAGTGGACGTCTCCTCGATCAAGGAGCTGGCCCGCCGCTGGTACCCCCGCGCCTACTACAACAGCCCACAGAAGGGCGGCAGCCACCGCGCGCTGGCAGACATCCGCGAGTCGATCGCCGAACTCCGGTACTACCGCGAGGCGGTGTTCGTTCCGCAGCCCGGTCCGGACGGCGACACCGCCCGGGAGATCGCTGCCCGCCACCAGGTGCCCACCACCTGACCAGGGCTCGGGTCCGGGCGCTCCGGGAAACCCTGGCGCAAGCACCCCTCAGCATCCTGTAGAGTTCTTCCTGTCGGAGCGGGAACGCGAAAGCGGGAAAGCGCCGGACAGATGGTGGGCGTAGCTCAGTTGGTAGAGCACCTGGTTGTGGTCCAGGTGGCCGCGGGTTCGAGTCCCGTCGCTCACCCCATCGAAGAAGGGCCCTGGCCAAGGGAATTGGCCAGGGCCCTTCTTGCATTCCCGGTTGCACTGCCGGAACGGCCGCCCTGCCTGTCGGGCGTGAATTCAATACCGGCCCCCACCTCGAACGACCGCACACCTGACAGCACATCAGCGGGTCCTCGGCCCGTGCACCGGTCCTCTCCACCGTGGACACCGTGGACGCCGAAGCTACCTGTCAGTAACATCGGCGCCATGACCACTACTGCGATCGGCCAGCTGCTCACCGACACCGTCCCGATGGTGAAGACCCTGCAGCTGGAGTACCTGGAGACCACCCCGGAGCGGGCCGTGCTGCGGCTGCCCGACCTGCCGGAGTACCGCAACCACGTGGGCGGGCCGCACGCGGGCGCGATGTTCACGCTGGCCGAGTCGGCGAGCGGCGCGATCGTGCTGGCCGCGTTCGGCGACCAGCTGGGCCGCGCGGTGCCGCTGCCCACCGTCGGCGAGATCTCCTTCAAGAAGCTCGCCCGCGGTGTGGTGACGGCCACGGCCACGCTGGGCCGCCCGGTCGCGGACGTGCTCGCCGAGCTGGACGAGGGCAAGCGCCCCGAGTTCCCGATCACCGTGGAGATCACCCGCGAGGACGGCGCCGTCACCGGCGTGCTGGAGATCGTCTGGACGCTGCGCCCCAACTCCTGACCGACTCGGGGCCCAGCGTCCACCCACCGGCAGGGCCCACCCGCCCCGGCGGTCAGGCGGAGTCGCGGACGACCAACTCGGTCGCCAGCACCACCTGCCGCCGGGCCCGGCCGCGTTCGGCGATCTCGTCCAGCAGCAGCCGGGCCATGGTGCGGCCCATCTCCTCGATCGGCTGGCGCACGCTGGTCATCGGCGGGTCGGTGTGCCGGGCCACGATCGAGTCGTCGAAGCCGATCACCGCGACGTCGTCGGGGATCCGCCGGCCGGCGGCGCGCAGCACCTGCATCGCGCCGGCCGCCATCACGTCGGACGCGCAGAACACGCCGTCCAGCTCGGGCCGCCGTGCCAGGAGTTCGCGCATCGCGACCCGGCCGCCCTCCTCGGTGAAGTCGGCCAGGCCGACCAGTTCCTCGTCGTAGGGGTGTCCGGACTCCTCCAGGGCCCGGCGGTAGCCGCCGAGTCGGGCTTGGGCGACCTCCATGTCCAGCGGGCCGGTGAGGGTGGCGACCTGGCGGCAGCCGCGCCGCAGCAGGTGCCGGACGGCCATCCGGGCGCCGCCGGCGTTGTCGGCGTGGACGTAGCTGAGCGGTTCGAGGTCGCCGCGCCGGCCGGCCAGCACGGACGGGATCTCCAGGCTCTCCAGCAGGGCGGGCAGCGGGTCGTCGCGGTGCACCGAGACGACCAGGACGCCGTCCACCCGCTGGGCGGTCAGGTAGGCCGAGAGGCGTTCGCGCTCGCGCTCGTTGCGGACCAGGATCAGCAGCAACTGCATGTCGGTCTCGGCGAGTTCGGCCGAGACGCCGCTGATGATGTCGGAGAAGTACGGCTCGGAGAACAGCCGGGTCTCGGCCTCGGGGACGACCAGCGCGATGGAGTCGGTGCGCGAGGTGACCAGGGTGCGCGCGGCCCGGTTGGGGACGTAGCCGAGTTCCGCGATGGCGTTCTGGACGGCCTCGCGGGCCTTGGCGCTGACCCGGGGCGAGCCGTTGACGACCCGGGAGACGGTGCCGCGGCCGACGCCGGCCAGCGCGGCCACCTCTTCCAGGGTGGGGCGCGCGGTGGCTCTGCCGCCGGCGCCCGGGTGGAGCGCTTCGGGGCGCTGTGCGGTCGGGCTCATCGCTGCACCTCTCGGTCTCTGTGACGGATGGGACGGGCGGGGCGGGCAGCACAGTTCCGGCGGGGCCCGCCCGGCGTCCCACGGACTGTTCATTGTGGCCGGTCCCCCGCCGTTCACGACCATCCGGGGCGCACCGCGATCAGGGCCTGTCCGGCCGATCGCGCCCGGCAGGATCGGCCGGACAGGCCCTCGTGCCGGGCGTCGCGACGGGGCGAAGGTTCCTGACGCGGCCCCAGGCCCGGGGCAGCCCGAAGCCCCGCCCCGCGCCCTACCCTCAACCGGCCGTGACCCCCCGAAAGCTCCGGCAACGTTTGCGCCGCCATGTCTTGACACCCGCCCCCGCGACCCAGCAACCTTCCGGCATGCCAAGTGTGGGAGCGCTCCCACACTGTAGCCGGAATCAGCGCACGAAGAACATCCCGGACCCACCACCCGGACAGAGGAGTTCACCCCCATGCGCACCACCTCCCGCCCCCACAGAGCCGCCGTCCTCGCCACCGCCGTGCTGGCCGCCTCCGCCCTGCTCCTCACGGCCTGCTCGTCCGGCACGGACCAGGCCGGCAGTAGCGACGCCAATGCGAAGGTCACCCTGACCGTCGGCGACTTCGGCACCTTCGGCTACAAGGAGGCCGGCCTGTACGACGAGTACATGGCCGCGCACCCGAACGTCACGATCAAGTACGACACCGTCCAGGACGGCCAGAAGTACTGGGACGCGCTGACCACGCACCTGGCGTCCGGCAGCGGTCTGGCCGACATCCAGGCGGTCGAGGTCGGGTACATCGCGCAGGCCGCCAACACGCTGGGCGACAAGTTCGTGGACCTCGGCAAGGCCGACGGCGTCGACCCGGCCAACTGGCTGGGCTGGAAGGCGAAGCAGGCCACCACCGCGAAGGGCGCACTGATCGGTCTGGGCACCGACATCGGCCCGATGGCGATCTGCTACCGCACCGACCTGTTCCAGCAGGCCGGCCTGCCCACCGACCGCGCCGAGGTGGGCAAGCTGTGGGCCGGTGACTGGTCGAAGTTCGTCGAGGCGGGCAGGAGCTACCAGTCGAACGCCCCGGCGGGCACGTTCTTCACCGACTCCGCGTCCGGCCTGTTCAACGCCGCGCTGTCGGCCGAGCCCCAGCAGTACTCGGACGCCGACGGCAAGTTGGTCTACAAGACCAGCCCGGGCGTCAAGAAGGCCTGGGACCTGGCGGTCTCCGCCTCGCAGGCGAAGATCAGCGCCGGTCTGCGGCAGTTCCAGGACCCGTGGAACGCCGCGTTCGCGAACGCCAAGTTCGCCACCGTGGTCTGCCCGTCCTGGATGACCGGCATCATCAGCAAGTACTCGGGCGACTCGGGCAAGGGCAAGTGGGACGTCGCGGCCCCGCCGCTCGCCTCGAACTGGGGCGGCGCGTTCCTGACCGTCCCGAAGGCCGGCAAGCACACCAGGGAGGCCGCCGCGCTGGCCGCCTGGCTGACCGCGCCGGAGCAGCAGGCGAAGGTGTTCACCAAGGTCGGCAACCTGCCGTCCACCGTGGGCGGCCTGCAGCAGCCCGCCGTCCAGGGCGCCAAGGCCGAGTACTTCAACAACGCCCCGACCGGCCAGATCTTCGCCACCACCGCGCAGACCGTCACGCCGGCGCCGATCGGTGAGCAGGACGGCAACGCGAAGACGATCATCACCGACAACGGCGTCCTCGACATCGAGGAGCACGGCACCGACCCGGCCAAGGCGTGGAGCAACGTCACCAAGCTGGTCGACGACAAGGTCGGCCACTGACCCGGTCGCCGTCCCGGTCACCGACTGCCCGGCCGGGTCCGCCCACCCGGCCGGGCGCTGTTCCGCCGCCGCCCGCCACCCCGGGAAGGAAAACCCCCGTGGCCACCAACGCCACCCCGGCGCGCCCCGCCTGGCGCTCCCGCCTGTACCGGCTCGACCTGAAGGCCTCGCCGTACGCCTTCATCGCCCCGTTCTTCCTCTGCTTCGCCGCGTTCGGCCTGTTCCCGCTGATCTGGACGGGTTGGCTGTCGCTGCACTACGTCGACCTGCTGAAGCCGGACGTGCTGGAGTGGAAGGGCCTCGACAACTACACCCGGCTGTGGTCCAACGACCAGTTCTGGACGGCGCTGCGCAACACCTTCACGATCGGGGTGATCTCCACCGTCCCGCAGCTGCTGATGGCGCTGGGGCTCGCCCACCTGCTGAACTACCGGATGCGGGCCCGCGGTTTCTTCCGGGTCGCGGTCCTCGCCCCGTACGCCACCTCGATCGCCGCCGCGACCCTGGTGTTCGTCCAACTGTTCAACCCGGACTACGGGTTCATCAACTGGGTGCTGGACGCGGTCGGCATCCACCACACCAACTGGTACGCCGACACCTGGCCCTCGCAGATCGCCATCTCCACCATCGTCGCCTGGCGCTGGACCGGCTACAACGCGCTGATCTACCTGGCCGCCATGCAGGCGGTGCCGAAGGACCTGTACGAGGCGGCGAGCCTGGACGGGGCGAACCGCTGGCAGCAGTTCACCCGGATCACCGTCCCGTCGATCCGGCCGACCATCCTGTTCACCGTCATCGTCTCCACCATCGGCGCCACCCAGCTGTTCGGCGAGCCGCTGCTGTTCGGCGGCGGGGTGGGCGTCTCCGGCGGCTCCGCGCACCAGTTCCAGACGCTGAGCCTGTACATGTACGAACTGGGCTGGCCGTCCCGCCAGTTGGGGCGGGCCTCGGCGGTGGCCTGGACGATGCTGCTGATCCTGCTGATGATCGGCCTGGTGCAGTTCCTGATCGCCCGTTACCGCAAGCGCCACGAATCGGGAGGCTGAGATGGCCGCCACTCTGTCCTCACCCTCCGCGCGCAGAAGCCTGTTCCGGCGCGGGGCCGGCGACCACGACAAGGCCGGCCCGGTGGCCTACCTGCTGCTGGCCGTTGCCGCGGTGGTCTCGCTGTTCCCGCTGTACTGGACGTTCGTCGCGGCCTCGCACACCGGCGAGCGGGTGGCCCAGTCGCCGCCGCCGATGGTGCCCGGCGGCCGGCTGTGGGCGAACATCACCACCGCCTGGGAGCAGGCCGACATGGGCACCGCGCTGCTGAACTCCACTGTGGTGGCGGGGTGCGTCGCGCTGTCCACGGTGCTGTTCTCCACACTGGCCGGTTTCGCCTTCGCCAAGCTGCGCTTCCGCGGCCGGAACGCGCTGCTCACCCTGGTGGTCGCCACCATGACGATCCCACCGCAGCTCAGCGTGATCCCGCTGTACCGGATCATCACGAAGCTGGACTGGGGCAACCACCTGCAGTCGGTGATCCTGCCCTCGCTGGTGGCCGCGTTCGGGGTGTTCTTCATGCGTCAGTTCCTGTCCGAGGCACTGCCGTTCGAGCTGATCGAGGCGGCCCGGGTGGACGGCGCGCACAGCCTGCGGATCATCTGGCACGTGGTGTTCCCGGTGGCCCGGCCCGCGATGGCGGTGCTCGGCATGCTGGTGTTCGTCCAGTCCTGGAACGACTTCTTCTGGCCCTTCGTGGTCCTCACCCAGCAGAACCCGACCGTGCAGGTCGCGCTGTCGGCGATCGGCGGCGGCTCCGGCCACGACATCAACCAGGCCGTGATCATGACCGGCGCACTGGTCGGCACCCTGCCGCTGCTACTGATCTTCGCCGTTCTGGGGAAGCACATTGTCGGCGGGATCACGTCCGGCGCCGTCAAGAGCTGACTCTCCGGAAGACCCCGGCACACCCGCCCCGTCCCCTCCTCAGCCATGGGAGCGCTCCCGAATGACCATGACCGATCCGTCCACCGCCGCCGCCCACACCGCCGGGGCCCCCGGGGTCTCCTTCCCGCCCGGCTTCGCCTGGGGCGCGGCCACCGCGGCCTACCAGATCGAGGGCGCCGCGGCCGAGGACGGCCGCACCCCCTCCATCTGGGACGTCTTCAGCCACACCCCCGGCAAGGTCCTGAACGGCGACACCGGGGACGTCGCGGTGGACCATTACCACCGCTTCCGCGAGGACGTCCGGCTGATGGCCGACCTCGGCCTCACCTCGTACCGGTTCTCGCTGTCCTGGCCGCGGATCCAGCCCACCGGCCGCGGCCCCGCCGTCGAACGCGGACTCGACTTCTACCGGGCCCTGGTCGACACCCTGCTCGAACACGGCATCGCCCCCGTCGCCACCCTCTACCACTGGGACCTCCCGCAGGACCTGGAGGACGCCGGCGGCTGGCCGGTCCGCGAGACCGCCCACCGCTTCGCCGAATACGCGGCGCTCGCCGCCCGCGCGCTCGGCGACCGGGTGCCGCTCTGGAGCACCTTCAACGAGCCCTGGTGCAGCGCCTTCCTCGGCTACGGCTCCGGCGTCCACGCCCCCGGTCGCACCAACCCCGCCGACGCGCTCAAGGCCGCCCACCACCTCAACCTCGCCCACGGCCTGGCCGTCGGCACGCTGCGCGAACTGCTGCCCGCCACCGCGCAGATCGCCGTCTCGCACAACCTGCACCTGGTCCGCCCGCTCACCGACAGCGCCGAGGACCGGGAGGCGGCCCGCCGGATCGACGCGGTCGGAAACCGGATCTGGACCGGCCCGCTGTTCAACGGCGGCTACCCCGCCGACCTACTCGCCGACACCGCCGCCATCGTCGACTGGGACGAACTGGTCCGGCCCGGCGACCTCGCGGAGATCGGCCGGCCGATCGACCTGCTCGGCCTCAACTACTACACCCCGACCGTCGTTTCGGCCCTCCACAAGGACACCGAGTCCGCGGAACCCACGCACAACGGCGGCCACGGCGACAGCGCGCACAGCCCCTGGCCCGGCGCCGAGGACGTGCGCTTCCACCTCGCCAACGACGACGTCACCGCGATGGGCTGGCCGATCGACGCCACCGGCCTGTCCGAGTCGCTGATCGGCATGCACCGCGACTTCGGCCTGCCGCTGATGGTCACCGAGAACGGCGCCGCGTACGAGGACGTGGTCGGCCCGGACGGCACGATCGACGACCCGGAACGGATCCGCTACCTCCAGCTGCACCTCGCCGCGGTGGCCGACGCGATCGCCGCCGGCGCGGACGTCCGCGGCTACTACCTCTGGTCGCTGCTGGACAACTTCGAGTGGGCGTACGGCTACAGCAAGCGCTTCGGCATCGTGCACGTCGACTACGAGACCCAGCGGCGCACCCCCAAGTCCAGCGCCCGCTGGTACGCGGAGGTGATCCGGCGCGGGGGGCTCGGCTGAACCCTCATCGACCGCCACCCGATGTGACGGCGTGTGAGCGACGGGCGTGACCGGCGGGGGTCCCGCTCGTTCTCACCTGGTGTGCGAACCAATCACGTGAAACGACCGCGACGTTCGGACACCCCCCGGCAACGGTGGGGCCGGCCCCGGGCACTGGCGGCGGGCGGGGTGCTCGCCGCCCAGATACTGGGCCTGGCCCTCAACGCCACCGACGCCCGCGCCACCGGGACCGGCCCCGCCACCCGCACCCTCACCCCCGGGCCGGCCGTCCCCGCCGCCGCCGAACGCGGGCTGGCCCCCACACTGAACGGTGCGGTCGGCGAACTCGACGCCGTCCTGCAGCGCGAACTCCCGCTCCCCGGCCAGGCCAACGGCCCCGACGCCTTCGCCATCGCCGCCCGCCTGCTCTCCACCGTCCCCTCGCAGGCCCGCCCCGAGGACGACCGCGCCTCCCGCGAACGACCCGTCGAACCCGCCGCCAAGGCCCCGGCCCCGCGCACCCCCGACGACCCCGCCGCCGAGGCCACCCCGCTCCCCACCCGCCGGCACGTCGACAACCTCACCACCACCCGCGACCGACTCCCCCCACCCCCCGACCCCACCCCCGAGCACGACGCCGCCCTCAGCCTCACCGCCTCCCCCGCCGACCCCGACGACAACGGCTCCACCGCCGCCGTCCTCCTCCCCATCGCCGCCGGCCTCCTCCTCACCGCCGCCGCCACCTACAAACACCGCGGCCTCCCGCGAGGACACTGACCGTTTCCCCACTCAACCGGTGTCGCCGACCAGCGCCGACAGAGACAACGGAGGCACTGCATTCGTCGGCGACGAAGGGAGGCAGGAAGGATCATGAGCGTTGCCACTTCCGATCACTACGGGCCGTGGACGGTCGAGGACGTCCTGGCACTGCCCGAGGACACCCGCCATCGCATCGAGCTTGTCGGGGGTGCGCTGCTGATGAGCCCGAACCCCGGTGTTCCGCACCAGCGGGCGAGTTTCCGTCTGGCGATGCTCCTGCATGCCGCAATCGCCGCGGCAGGCGCGCCGTTCGAGGTGCTGGAGGCCGTCAACGTCCTCGTCCCGGACGGCCTGCTGATCCCCGACCTGGTCGTCGTCGATGCCGCTGCGGCCGCCGAAGCCGGTGCCACCCTGCACGCGGACGATGTCGTGGTGGCCATCGAGATCGCGTCCCCGTCCACCCTGGTCATCGACCGCAGGACGAAGCCCAGCCTCTGCGCGGCAGCGGGCATTCCCCACCACTGGCGTCTCGACCTCGCCCCCGCGCCGCGCCTGCACCTCGGGCGGCTGGACCACGGCGACTACCTCGACCGCACCGTCCAGCCCGGCGAGAGCATCGCCCTCACCGAGCCGTTCCGGCTAGATCTGGACCTGGCCGTGCTGGTGCGCTGACCGCCCGTCAACCGGTCAGCCGAAGGCCTTCGGGGGTGGGGCCGGGGAGCGGACGGCTTCGGTGTCGGGGACGGGGGTGGCGCCGGCCAGGAAGTCGGTGAGGTCGCGGGCGTGGAGGAGGCGGGCCTGGGCGGGGTCGGCGGCGAGGCGGCGGGTGAGGTCGGTGAGCGGCAGGGGGGTGTGGGCGGCGGCCAGGACGAGGTTGCCGAAGCGTTTGCCGCGCAGGACGGCGGGGTCGGCGATCAGGCAGACCTCGGGGAAGACGGCCAGCAGGGTCGCGGCCTGGGCGCGGGCGAAGGCGAGTTGGCCGCCGTCGGTGATGTTGGCGGTGTAGCGGCCGGTGCCGGTGAGGGCGCGGGCGGCGAGCTGGGCGAATTCGACGGTGGCGCAGTGGGCGGGGACCCGGGCTCCGGCGAAGACGTCGGCGATCACCAGGTCGGTGGAGCCCTCGGGGGTGCGGTCCAGGACGGCGCGGGCGTCGCCGCCGCGGACCCGGATCTGCCAGGTGCGGTCGAGCGGCAGTTCGGTGCGGACGAGTTCGGTGAGCGCAGTGTCGATCTCGGCGACCTGCTGCCGGGAGCGTGGCCGGGTGGCGGCCGTGTACCGGGCCAGGGTGAGCGCGCCGCCGCCGAGGTGGAGCACGGATATCGGCTGCCGGGCGGGGGCGGCGAGGTCTATCAGGTGGCCGATCCGCCGCTGGTACTCGAAGCCGAGGTGGGTGGGGTCGGCGAGGTCGACGAGTGACTGCGGGGCGCCGTCGAGGACGAGCTGCCAGGCGTGCGGCCGGTCGCGGTCGGGGCGCAGTTCGGCGGTGCCGGAGGCGACGGCGACGGTCAGCGGGCCGTCGGTGTGTGCGCGGCCGGGGACGGCGGGGGCGGGGTTGGTACGTGAGCGGCCCATAGGCCCATTATCCGATGATCACCCAAACCATGACCGCGGAGAACGAGGGGCCGCACCGGAACCGGCTCAGAGCGGGCCCAGGCCACCCGCCGTGAGCGTGGTGGCCGCTTCGCAGAGCGCCGAGCGGAGCACCCACGCGTCGGTGGGGCGGGCGCAGGGCTGGGCGCCGGCGGGCGGGATGATCCAGCGCGGGTCGGTGGGCGGCAGCAGGTCGGCCCCGGGGGTACAGGTCGAACCGGGCAGGTGCCAGCGCAACGCGGTACCGGCCGGGACCAGAAAGGCGATCGCCGAGCCGCCGGAGCTCTGCTGAACGGCCCCGCACGCCCGCCGCAGCCGGAGGATGTCGACCGCTTCGAGCCCGTGCCGGACCTGCACCGTCACCGTGTCGTACTGCGCGACCCTCCCGGTGACTCCCCCGCCGGGCCCGGCGCCGGTACAGGCCGAGACGGCCGACGGGACGGGCAGCACGGCGGAGGCGGGCAGCACGGCGGGGGCAGCCGGGCGGCGGTACTGGGGAACTCCGGTGGCCATGGGGGACCTCCTGTCACCTGGGGTCGCGTGAACGCCGGGTGGTGCTCCGCCACCTGGTCGGGCGGCGGGGGCCGGTACGGGAGGGGGCCCGTACCGCCGGCGTCCATGTATCAGGACAACGCGCGACCACCCGTCCAGGCCACGGCTTCCTTTACGGCAAGCCATGGCATTTCATGGCGGAACGCGGCAACTGCGTCCGTATTGTCCATAATTGACCCGACCTGGCCCGGCAACTCGCCGTGTACGCCGAGTAACTACGGGTACTGTCGTGGCGACGCGACGGCCCTCACCCCGAGACCGGCGCGACCGCGCCGGTACGACCTCGGAGTGCAGCATGGCAGCCACGCGGACCGGCGGGCCCCGGCCTGCGACCGTCCCCAACCAGGCGATGCGGGAGCTACGGGGCGATCTCTCACCGAGGGAGTTCGCCACGCTGGTCCGCCGGGCCGCCCGGGAGATCGGCGAGCACGTGTCCTGCGACGCGCGCTACGTCGGGCGGGTCGAGGCCGGCGAGATCCGCTGCCCCAACTACGCCTACCAGCGGGTGTTCCGGCACATGTGGCCGGGCAAGTCGCTGGCGGACCTCGGGTTCGCCCCGCGCAAGACGGTCCGCCGCCGCCCGCCGAACACCGGTCCGAACACCGGTCCGGCCGTCGAATCGACGGCCGGACCGGCCGGCCACCCGGCCGCCGGACCCAACACGCAACCATCCAGCGATCCGGCCGCCGGACCTGCCACCCCGGCGGGCCCGCCGGACCTGTCGCACCGGCCCGACGAGGAGGACGACGACATGCTTCGCCGTACATTCCTGAACGGCTGCCCCGTCGCGGTGGCGGCCGCGCTCGGCACGGACCAGTCACCGGCCTCGGCGGCCGCGCCGCCCCAGGCCCCGACCCTGCCCGCCCCACCGCTGTCCGAGCGCCGCCGGGTCGGCGCGGCCGAGGTGAACGGCGTCGAGCAGGCCGTCCGCGACATCCGGCTGCTGGACGACGTGCAGGGCGCGGACGCCCTGTTCGAACTGGCCGGCCAGTCGCTGCGCAGCGCCTACGTGCTGCTCAACGACGGCGAGTACAACGCCGAGACCGAACGCCGGCTCCAGCGCGGCGCGGGTGAACTCGCCATCTCGGTGGGGTGGTTGGCGCACGACTCGAACCGACTGATGGACGCCAGGCCGTTCTACTCGGAGGCGCTGGCGACCGCCCGGATGTCCCAGGACACCGCCCTGGAGGCGCACGTCTTCAGCAACAGCTCCTTCCTGGCCCGGGACTCCGGCCTCCCCCGGGAGGCGCTGCGGACGGCGCAGGCCGGGCAGGCCGCGGCCGCCGGGCTGGGCTCGGAGCGGCTGCTGTCGTTGCTGACGCTGCGCGAGGCGAGCGCCTGGGCGCTGCTCGGCGACCGGGGGGCCTGCCACCAGGCGCTGTCCCGGGCGTACGCCCTGTTCGACCGCGGGCCGCGGGACGCCGACCCGGAGTGGATGTCCTTCTTCGGGGAGGCGGAACTGGCCGGCCAGGAGGCGCAGTGCTGGTCGGCGCTCGGCGAGTTCGGGCGGGCGAGCACCCGGGCCGAGCAGGCGGTCGGGCTGCAGCACCCGCACTTCGTCCGCAACCGGGCGCTGTACATCGCCGAGTTGGCGCACGACCGGCTGGGCCGGGGCGATCTGGCGGGCGCCGCCGTGCAGGGGACGGAGGCGGTGGGGATGCTCGGCCAGGTCCGCTCGGCGCGGATCCGCGGCATGCTGGCGCACACCGCGGACCGCCTGCGCGGGCACTCCTCCGTCGCGGAGGTGCGGGAGTTCCTGGAGACCTACGACGGCACCGTGGCGGCCTGACTCACCGTCGGGCCGCTAGGGTCTGTCCGGCCACCTCGCGGAGACCGTCAGGCCTTCTCGAGGTGGCTGTGGTCGTTCCAGATCTCGACGGCGGGCAGCCCGTACTCCCAGGACAGCACGGAGAGCGAGGCGGTGCCGAGCTTGAAGCGCTGCGCGTACTCGGGGGGAAGACCGAGCCAGCGGGCGGTGAGGATGCGCAGCAGGTGGCCGTGGGCGAACAGCACGACCTCGCAGTCGGCGCAGTGCATCGTCGTGGTGTCGGCGTCGGGGACGCCGTGCCGCCCGTTGAGTTCGGCGAGGAAGGAGTCGACCCGGGCGGCCACCTCGGAGAGCTTCTCGCCGCCGGGCACGCCGTCGCGCCAGATCAGCCAGCCGGGGTGGTCGGTGGCGCGGATGTCGACGCCGGTGCGGCCCTCGTACTGGCCGTAGTCCCACTCCAGCAGTTCGGGGCGGTCCACGGCGCGGTCGCCGAAGCCGGCGAGTTCGGCGGTCTCGCGGGCGCGGGAGAGCGGGCTGGTGTAGACGGCGGCGGTGGGCAGGCCGTGCCACGGGGCGCGGCCGAGGCGCTCGCCGAGGGCGCGGGCCATGTCACGGCCTGCGTCGGTGAGCGGGATGTCGGTGCGGCCGGTGTGCTGACCGGTGGCCGACCAGGCGGTCTCGCCGTGGCGGACCAGCACGATACGGGCGGGCATGGGGCTACCTCATTCGACGTGGGCGCGAAGGGAGCGCGGGAGCTTCGAGGACTGCGGTGCGCGGCCGCGCCGTTGCGGACCACCGGTCCCATGATCCCCCACCGGACCGGTCGGATCGAGCGACCGGCTCCGCTTTGTCGGCACCGGATGCGAGACTGGGCCGCACCATGAACGTCTCGCACTTGGGGCAGGCTTCCCCGTCGCTCCGGCGGCTCTCCGAGCTGCGCGGCCCCGCGCCGCAGCGCAGTCTCGATGCCCGGGCCCTCGCCGCACTCGCCGCCAATCCCGGATGCCGCCGCCGCGCGCTGCTGGATGCCGCGGGGGTGGACAAGACCGCGCTGGCCGACCGGCTGGGCCGGCCCGCGCCGTTCGGCCAGTCGCCGTTCGCGATCCGCCGCGGCCTCCAGTTCGAGTCCCGGCTGAAGCGGGACGGCTACGCGGTGCTGTTGCAGCCGCTGCGCCGCCTGCTGGGGGTGCCGGAGGAGGAGGTGGCCTCGCTGGCGGTGCCGGATCTGCTGCCTTCGCAGTCACCCGCGGTGCGCGCGGAGCGGACGTTGGCGGCGCTGGCCGAGGCGTCGGCCGATCCGGCGTCCTGGACGCTGCTGGACCATCCGATGCTGCGGCTGGAGGTGGCGGGCAGCCCGGCGTACCTGGAGCCGGACGCGGTGGTGGTGCACGGCGGCCGGTGCACCGTGGTGGAGATCAAGTCCTTCCCGGTGCTGGACGGTTCGGCCGATCCGGCGAAGGTCGGTGCGGCGGCCCGGCAGGCCGCGGTGTACGTGCTGGCGTTGCAGGAGGCGGCGGCCCGGCTGGCCGGCGCCGAGGCCTCCGCCGATCCTTACGCGACGCAGGAGCTGCCGGGCGCGCCGGAGTTGACGGCGCTGCTGGTCTGCCCGAAGGACTTCTCCAACCGGCCGGTCGCGGTGCCGGTCGATGTGCGGCGCGAACTGTCCACCACCCGGCGTCAGTTGTCCCGGATGACCAGGGTGGAGCAGCTGCTGGAGGCGTTGCCCGAGGGGGTGACGTTCGATCTGGCGCGGGACGATTCGGGTGCGCCGACCCGTCCGGTCGAGGAGTTGACCGAGGCGGTGGCGTCGGTGCCGGCCGCGTACGGTCCGGAGTGCATCTCGACCTGCGAGCTGGGTTTCCACTGCCGGGCGCAGGCCCGCTGCGCGGGTGCGGTGGAGCAGTTGGGCCGCGGGGTGCGCGGGGAGCTGGGTTCGCTGCGCACCGTGGAGGCGGCGCTGGCGGCGGCGGAGCGGGGCGCCGGGGAGGGCCTGGAGCCTTCGATGCTGGCGGAGTTGGGGCTGGACGAGGCGTCCGAGCGGCTGGCGTACGCGGCGCGGCTGCGGGCGGAGGCCTTGGCGGCCGGGGGCGTGCGGCTCGGAGGCGTGCGGTGAGTCTGCTGTCGACGCTGGCGCGGCTGGAGGCGGTGCGCGGTCAGCGGGCGGAGCCGGTGGCGACGGTGCTGCACCGCCGGCTGTCGGAGCGTCCGATGGTGCTGGTGCCGTTGGCGGCGGCGGGTGAGGCGGGTGCGCCGCTGGCGGTGCTGCTCGGCACGGACCGGGACGCGCCGCGGCTGCATCTGGTGCCGCAGCCGCTGAACCGTTCGCAGCGTTCGGAGTTCCTGGCGGCGATGGCGGCGGACGTGGTGCCGTACCTGGAGTCGTTCGGCGAGCAGGTGGAGCTGCTGGAGGGTTCGGAGAAGGACCCGGTGAGCGGCGAGAAGCTGCCGGTGGTGCGGGAGTTGTGCGTGGACGCGCCGCAGCTGATCGTGCCGAACGCGGCGGGGGTGGCGCATCTGGCGCTGCTGGGGCGTTCGACCCGGTTCCGCCGTACGGCGGAGGACCCGGAGCCGGGCGAGTATCCGGCGCCGACCCGGGTTCCGCTGCTGGGGCGGTGGTTGACGCATCTGACGGACCGGGCGCAGGTGCCGGGTTCGTCGATGCTGCTGGCGATGACGGGGCTGTTGGCGCGGCACTGGGCGACGGGTCAGTCGAACCTGGAGGACCAGCACCTGGCGGCCCGGCTGGCCTGGCACCTGCCGCCGGCGGGTCTGGAGCCGGCGGCCACGGGTGCGGCGGCCGCGGAGTGGGTGGAGTCGGCGCGCGACGCGGACGGTCTGCTGGTGCATCCGCCGGCCGGTCCGGCGACGGATCCGCGGTTCGACGAGCAGGTGCTGGCCCCGGCGATCCTGCGGCACGACGCCGCGGTGGCGGTGTGGGAGCGGGCCGGGGCCGCGCGGGACGCGAAGGAGGAGCGGCGCGCGGCGGGGCTGATCGAGCAGGCCCGGGCGGAGCTGTCCCGGGTGCTGCTGGCGGCGACGCTGCCGACCTGGCACGACGTGTGGCGCGGCCTGGATCTGCTGCGGGAGCTGCCGCCGGCCGGTCATCTGCCGGACCGCTGGGAGGGCGACCGCTGGTCGTTCACCATGCACCGGGACCGGGTGGCGGCGGGTGAGCCGCCGCAGCCGCGCCGGGACGACGCGGTGACGGCGGCCCGCAAGCTGGCGCAGCGCGAGCGGGAGCAGGCGAAGCTGGAGATCCAGGAGGCGCTGGACGATCCGCTGGCGATGGCGGAGCGCCGGCTGGCGGGCGAGGCGTTCACCGGCGAGGTGGTGGACGTGGTGCCGGAGTGGTCCGAGGGCCGCTCGCCGAAGCCGCGTCCGCTGCTGGTGGT
This sequence comes from Kitasatospora sp. NPDC048407, assembly GCF_043200475.1. Taxonomy (NCBI): domain Bacteria; kingdom Bacillati; phylum Actinomycetota; class Actinomycetes; order Kitasatosporales; family Streptomycetaceae; genus Kitasatospora; species Kitasatospora sp. NPDC048407. The sequence continues at coordinate 250,608 of NZ_JBICXW010000003.1, forward strand.
GAGCACGGGCGACCGTCCGCATGCGGATCCGGGCCGTGAGGTGTACCGGGCGCACGCGGAGCCGGCGCAGCGGGCGGAGATCGTGTCGTCGGCGCCGGGCGAGGTGGTGGTGCGGCTGCTGTCGGGGATGGGCCGGCGGAAGGATCCGGAGCCGGGCAGTGTGCCGGCGGTGGGCGACCAGGTGGTGTTCACGCTGTTCGAGCTGACGCCGCGCCAGTCGGCGCCGTTGCCGGAGCCGGCGGACACTCCGTGGACGCACGGCGGTCCGCCGGTGGTCGGCGAGGATTCACCGGCCGGTGCGGACGAGTGGGAATGACGTACGGATGAGTTTCTCTGGAGAGCCGGTGACCAACCCCCTGGACGCCCCGGGCGCGTTGTCGCCGGGCGAGGCCGCGGACCGTGCCGTCGCGGGGATCCTGGACGCGGTGGTGCGGCCGCGGCCGGGTGCCCCGCGCGGGGTGGTGGTGGATTCGCCGCCGGGTGCGGGCAAGTCGACGCTGGTGGTGCGGGCGGCCCGGGAGCTGGTGGGTGCGGGCGAGCGGCTGATGATCGTCGCGCAGACCAACAGCCAGGTGGACGACCTGGTGGACCGGTTGGCGTCGAAGGCCCCCGGCATGTCGATCGGCCGGTTGCACGCGAGCGATTCGAAGCCTGCTCCGGAGGCGCTGCGGCACCAGAACGTCACGGCCAGGGACAAGGTCGCGGACCTGCTGGAGCAGGACGTGGTGATCTCCACGGCGGCGAAGTGGCAGTGGGTGAAGACCGAGCAGCCGTGGCGGCAGGCGATCGTGGACGAGGCGTACCAGATGCGTTCGGACGCGTTGCTGGCGGTGGCCCGGCTGTTCGAGCGGGCGCTGTTCGTGGGTGATCCGGGCCAGTTGGACCCGTTCACGGTGGTGGGCACCGACCAGTGGGCGGGCCTGTCGTACGACCCGTCGAGCTCGGCGGTGGTGACGCTGCTGGCGCACAATCCGGCGATCCGGCCGCACCGGCTGCCGGTGTCGTGGCGGCTGCCGGCCTCGGCGGCGCCGTTGATCTCGTCGGCGTTCTACCCGTACACGCCGTTCCGTTCGGGCACCGGCCCGGGTGAGCGGACACTGCGTCCGGGGGTGCGGGCGGACGGTTCGGCGGTGGACGCGGCGATCGACGAGGCGGCGGACAGCGGCTGGGCGCTGCTGGAGCTGCCGGCCCGGCACACGGTGCGGACCGACGCGCAGGCGGTGGCGGCGGTGGCGCAGACGGTGCGGCGGCTGCTGGAGCGGGAGTTGACGGCGGTCTCGGAGCAGGGTTCGGCGCCGTTGACGGCGGGCCGGGTGGCGGTGGGCACGGCGCACCGGGACCAGGCGGCGGCGGTGCGGGCGGAGCTGGCCCGGCTGGGGGTGCCGGTGGATCCGGCGCTGGGCGAGGCGGTGACGGTGGACACCGCGAACCGGCTGCAGGGCCGGGAGTACGACGTCACGGTGGTGCTGCATCCGCTGTCGGGGCGGCCGGACGCGACGGCCTTCCACCTGGAGACGGGGCGGCTGTGCGTGCTGGCGTCCCGGCATCGGCACGCGTGCATCGTGGTGGCGCGGGCGGGCATCGCGGAGCTGTTGGACGAGCATCCGTCGACGGAGCCGGTGCAGCTGGGGGTGGCGGTGAAGTTCCCGGACGGCTGGGAGGCGAACCACGCGGTGCTGGCGCGCCTGTCCGAGCACCGCGTGCGCCTGACGTGACGCGTACCGGCGCGCGGAGGGTGGCGCGCGCCGGTGCGGGGGAATAGCAACCGGGGGCGCACCGTTCCGCTACCTGCGGTCCGCGCGCGACAATGGACGACGGCCGTCTTCCCTTCACCACCCCGGAGGTGCCCCGCCATGCCCGACTCGCACCCGCAGGCGTCCGACCAGAGCGGTACGCCGGTGCCGGCTGCCGTACCGGCCGTGCCGGGGCCTGGCGATCGGGGGCGCCGGATCCGCCCGGCCCAGTTGATCTTCGAGCCGGAGGGCAAGGAGCCCGAGCCGGAGCGTTTCTTCGACCTGGAGTCGATCGCCGATCCGGCCGAACTGCTGTCCCGCTCGACCGAGTTGACGCTGGCGTTCCGCGCCGCTGCGGAGCGCGCCACCGACTTCCAGGCGATCGCCGCGGCCCAGCTCGCCGACCCGCGCCGGTTCGACGCGCTCTCCGCCGAGCAGATCGCCGAGCGCGCCGAGTGGACGCCCGACTACGCGCTGAAGATGGTCGAGTACGGCCGCACCCTGCAGCGCCGCGGTCTCGAGGAGTAGCCGCCTCCAGGCCGCTGGCATATGCGGCGGGCGATGGTACGCCCTCGCCGCCGCCGATGTGCGGTGAACGCGGTTTTCGCCGCGGCCCCGGGCGTGGCCGGTCCACGCTGGGCGGGTGGACATCTGGACCTATCAATCCGTCGAGTACGTCAGCGTCGCCGGGGAGGCGTGGCTGGCCTCCGCCAGCGAGTACCCGAGCAGCATGCGCGCGCTGTGGGAGGCCCGTCCGTGGGCGCCCGCCGTCCTGCCGTGCGGCCGGGCCTTCGACGTGATCAGCATGCCGGCGGTGTTCGGCCGCCGGGTGCTCGACGAACTGTGGGCGTCCGGACCGGGCTGCGGCCCGGTGGCCGGCTTCCGCGGCCGCGTCCTGCTGTTCGCGCAGCCGGGCACGGCGGCCCGGCTGCGCACCCTGCTGGCCTGGGAGGAGTGGGCCCGGGACGTCCCGCCGCTGCTCTGCCACGGCATCGGCGACGCGGTGACGGTGCCCCCGGTCCAGCGGGCGGTGGACTCCACCGACACGGCCGGCGGCCGCTGGATCGTCGCCCCGGACACCCGCGAGCCCTGGCTGCCCGGCGCGTCCGTGGTGCTGTGGGCCTGCGTCCGCGCCGCCCGTGCTCACGCGGGCGACCCGCTGCCGAACGCCCGCTGAACCCCGGGTGCCCGGCGCACGGCACTCCTGGCGGAAACGGATTTGGGCTCCGGCGCCGGCCGCTGCTAAAGTCTTCCACGTCAGCAAGCGCCGCTAGCTCAGTTGGTTAGAGCAGCTGACTCTTAATCAGCGGGTCCGGGGTTCGAGTCCCTGGCGGCGCACAGACGGTCGAAGGCCCCTCGCGGAAGCGGGGGGCCTTCGGCGTTCCCGGGCCGGGAGGGCGGGGGCCGCCGCCCGGTCGGGTGCGCGTAAAGGGCTGCTAATGTCCCGGTCATGGCGTCCGACGACCTGCATTCCGACTGGGCCGCCTGGCTCGACGCCGAGCTCGCCGAGGCCGAGGCGGCCGCGTTGCGTGCCCATCGGCACGAAGAGCTCCAGCGGCGGCTGCGGCGGGTTTTCACGTGGACGGGGGCGGTGACGTTGGTGGCCGGCCTGGGGTTCGGGCTGGTGTACACGGCGCAGCACGGCCCGGAGCCGCGTCCGGCGGGGCCGACGGCCTCGGTGGCGCCGACCCCCCAGGGCTGACCACGCGGCGCCGACCCCGCGGGGTCAGGGCAGCAGGATCACCGCCAGTCGGCGTGGTCCGTGGACGCCCTTGACCCGGATCATTTCGATGTCGGCGGTGGCGGACGGCCCGCTGACGAAGGTGAGCGGGCGGGTCGGGTCGACTGCGGCGAGCGCGCCGGGCAGTGCGGAGTGCACCTGGGCGGCGCGGACCACGCAGACGTGCAGGTCGGGCAGCAGGGTGGCGGCGCGCCGGCCCTGGCCGGGTCCGCCGTCGAGGACCAGCGTGCCGGATTCGGCGACGGCGGCGGTGCAGGTCGTCAGGACGGCGTCGGTGGCGTCGAGTTGGGCGTTGCTCAGCGGCGGCCGGTCGGCGCGCACCTCGCCGTCCCAGTCGGCCGTCCACTCGTCCGGCAGCCCGGCGGGCACCACCGCGCTCCGGGCGCCTTCGAGCGCCTGGGCCACCGCGGTGCCGATCCGGTCCGCACGCAGCACGGTTGCCCCGTACTCGGTGAGCCGTTCGGTGAACAGGGCGAGCACGGCGGGGCGGTCGGCCTCGTCGAGGCCGGGGGCGTGCCGCAGGTAGTGGCGGGGCTTTTCAGGGACGGGCGGGACGGCGGCGGCGCGGATCCGGCGGAGGATCTCGGTGCGGGCGTCGGTCACTTGGTGTCTCCTTCGGTCCGCTTCCACCAGCTGCGGAAGGACTCCCGGGGGATGGCGGGGAGGGTGCGGCTGTCGGTCCAGCCGCCGAGCGGTCCCGGCAGGCTGATCCGCCGGGGCAGCAGCAGTGGGCCGACCAGTCCGATGCTCTTCACGGCGGCCTTCCAGGCGGCCTGATGTTCCATCACGCCGCCGACGGCGCCGAGCGCGGCGCGTTCCAGGGGGTGCTGTCCGCCGTCGGCGACCTGGGCGCGCAGGTCGAGCAGCACGTCGGTGAAGCGGATCCGCACGGGGCAGACCTCGTTGCAGGCGCCGCACAGGGTGGAGGCGTACGGCAGGGAGGCGGTCTGCGGGTCGTCGAGGCCCTTGAGCAGCGGGTTGAGGATGGCGCCGATCGGCCCGGGGTAGACGGAGCCGTAGGCGTGGCCGCCGGTGCGCTCGTAGACGGGGCAGATGTTCATGCAGGCGCCGCAGCGGATGCAGCGCAGTGCCTGGCGGCCGGTCGGGTCGGCGAGGGCGCGGGTGCGGCCGTTGTCGACCAGGACGAGGTGGAAGGCCGCCGGGCCGTCGCCGTCCGTGGTGCCGGTCCAGGTGGAGGTGTAGGGGGCCATCCGTTCGCCGGTGGCGTTGCGGGCGAGCAGTTGCAGGAAGACTTCGAGGTCCTGCCAGCGGGGGACGGTCTTCTCGATGCCGACGACGGAGATCAGGGTGTCGGCGAGGGTGAGGCACATCCGGCCGTTGCCCTCGGATTCGACGACCACCAGGGTGCCGGTCTCGGCGACCAGGAAGTTGGCGCCGGAGACGGCGACCTTCGCGCCGAGGAACTTCTCCCGCAGGTGCAGCCGGGCCGCTTCGGCGAGTTCGGCGGGCTCGTCGGTGAGCCCGTCGGGTGCGGGGCGGCCGTGCCGGCCCATTTCGCGGACGAAGATGTCGCGGATCTCGCTGCGGTTGCGGTGCAGCGCGGGCACCACCACGTGCGAGGGCAGGTCGTCGCCGAGCTGGACGATGGTGGCGGCGAGGTCGGTCTCCCGGGCGTTGATCCCGGCGGCTTCGAGGGCGGCGTCGAGGCCGATCTCCTCGGTGAGCATCGACTTGACCTTGACGATCTCGCGTTCGCCGGTGGCCCGGACCAGGTCGGTGACGATCCGGTTGGCCTCGGCGGCGTCCCGCGCCCAGTGCACGGTGCCGCCGGCGGCGGTGACCTTCTCCTCCACCTGGAGCAGGTACTCCTCCAGGTTGGCCAGCACCTGGTCCTTGATCGCGGCGGCGGAGTCGCGCAGCGCCTCCCAGTCGGGGCGTTCGGCGGCCAGTACCGCCCGCTTGCCCCGGATGGTGTGCGTGGCGCGGCGCACGTTCTCCCGCAACTGCCGGTTGCCGACCTCGCGTTCGGCGGCCTCGGGGAACGCGGGCCAGCCCAGGAACGACCTCGTCATCGCGCACTCTCCACCACGGGGACGCCGGGCAGCGGCCCGTCCTGTTCGGTCCGGGCCAGGATCTCCACCAGGTGCAGGGTGCGCACCGGGTGGCCGTCCCGGTCGAGCCGGCCGCCGATGTTCATCAGGCAGGAGTTGTCGACGGCGGCCAGCACGGACGCCCCGGTCTCCCGCACGTGCCGGGCCTTGTCGCCGTTCATCGCGCCGGAGACCGCCGGGTTCTTCACCGAGAAGGTGCCGCCGAAGCCGCAGCACTCCTCCTGCGCGGGCAGCTCGACGAAGTCGATGCCCTTGACGGCGCGAAGCAGCCGTTCGGGCCGGTCCCCCAGCCTGGTGGCCCGCAGGCTGTGGCAGGTCGGGTGGTAGGTGACCCGGTGCGGAAAGTACGCGCCGACCTCGGTGACGCCCAGCCGGTCGGTCAGGTACTGCGTCAACTCGACGACCCTGGGCGCGAGTTCGGCGACGGCCCGGGCCAGGCCGGGGTCGCCGGCGGCGGCCGGCGGGTAGGCCTCGGCGGGCATGCCCGCGCAGGACGCCGAGGGCACCACGATCTCCTCGTAGTCGCCGAAGGTGTCCACGAAGTGCCGGGCCAGCTTGGCGGTCTCCTTGCGGTACCCGGTGTTGAAGTGCATCTGCCCGCAGCAGCTCTGGCCGGGCGGGAAGTCCACCTCCACGCCGAGGCGGCGCAGCAGGGTGACGGTGGCGCGGCCGGTGTCGGGGAACAGGGTGTCGCCCAGGCAGGTCACGAACAGGGCGGTCCGGGGGTGAGGGGCGTTCGGGGGCATGCCCGCATCATAGATGCAAGCTTAGATGCAAGAGTGGGATGCGTGGCAGAATGGCGTGGTGACCGAAGCCGAGCCCCAACCCAATGGCACGCAGTCTGCAAACGCACAGTCCACCGCCGAGCGGGCCTACCACCACGTCCGCACCCGACTGCTCGACGGCACCTGGCCGGGCGGCACGCTGCTCTCCGAGGGCGTGGTCGCGCTCGAGCTGGGCCTGTCCCGCACCCCGGTCCGGGAGGCGTTCCTGCGGCTCCAGTCGGAGGGCTTCCTGCGCCTGTACCCCAAGCGCGGCGCCCAGGTCGTCCCGATCGCCCCGGGCGAGGCCCGGAACGTGCTGGCCGCCCGGGTGCTGTTCGAACGCGCCGCCGTCGACGCCCTCGCCGAACGCGGCCCGGCCGCACTGACGGCCGCCGCCGCCGAACTGCGCGCCGCCTGCGAACACCGCGACCCGCACCCCGTGGAGGCCGGCCGGCACTTCCACCTGACGCTGCTCAGGGCGGCCGGCAACCCCGTCCTGACCTCCCTGTACGAGACCCTGTGGGACCGTCAGATACGCATCTCCGCAGCCGCCACCGCGACCCGCGCGCACGCCGACGAGGACCACGCCGAACACCAGGCACTCGCCGACGCCCTCGCCGTTCCGGACCCGGAACTGGCCCGCGCGCTCATCTCGGCGCACGCGGACTCCCTGCTGGCACGCATCAACTGACACCGAGGGCCCCGGGGAACACTCCCCGGGGCCCTCGTGCGTCAAGTGCCTACTTGCGGCCGCGCAGCTCCCGGTAGCGGGTGACCAGGTTGGCGGTGGAGGCGTCCAGCGCCTCGCCGCCCTGGCCGGTCAGCAGCACCGGCTCGATCTTCTTGGCCAGCACCTTGCCGAGCTCGACGCCCCACTGGTCGAAGGAGTCGATGTTCCAGACCGCGCCCTGGACGAACACCTTGTGCTCGTAGAGGGCGATCAGCTGGCCGAGCACGTGCGGGGTGAGCTCGTCGGCCAGGATGGTGGTGGTCGGGTGGTTGCCGCGGAAGGTCTTGTGCGGGACGAGCTCGGCGGGGACGCCCTCGGCCGCGACCTCCTCGGCGGTCTTGCCGAACGCCAGCGCCTGGGTCTGGGCGAAGAAGTTGGCCATCAGCAGGTCGTGCTGGGCGACCAGGCCGGCCTGCAGGTCGTCGACGGGGCGGGCGAAGCCGAGGAAGTCGGCGGGGATCATCTTGGTGCCCTGGTGCAGCAGCTGGTAGTACGCGTGCTGCCCGTTGGTGCCGGGGGTGCCCCACACCACGGGGCCGGTCTGCCAGTCGACGGGGCGGCCGTCGCGGTCCACCGACTTGCCGTTGGACTCCATGTCGAGCTGCTGGAGGTACGCGGTGAACTTCGACAGGTAGTGCGAGTACGGCAGCACCGCGTGCGCCTGGGCGTCGAAGAACGCGCCGTACCAGACCCCGAGCAGGCCCAGCAGCAGCGGGACGTTCTGCTCGGCGGGCGCGGTGCGGAAGTGCTCGTCGACCAGGCGGAAGCCGGCCAGCATCTCCTGGAAGCGCTCCGGGCCGATGGCGATCATCAGCGACAGGCCGATCGCCGAGTCGTACGAGTAGCGGCCGCCCACCCAGTCCCAGAACTCGAACATGTTGGCGGTGTCGATGCCGAAGTCGGCGACGCCCTGCGCGTTGGTGGACAGCGCCACGAAGTGCTTGGCGACGGCGGCCTCGCCGGTGTCGAGCTGCCCGAGCAGCCAGCTGCGGGCGGCGACCGCGTTGGTGACGGTCTCGATGGTGGTGAAGGTCTTCGAGGCGACGATGAACAGCGTCTCGGCGGCGTCCAGGTCGCGGACCGCCTCGTGCAGGTCGGCGCCGTCCACGTTGGAGACGAAGCGGACCGTCAGGTCGCGGTCGGTGTAGGAGCGCAGCACCTCGTAGGCCATCGCGGGGCCGAGGTCGGAGCCGCCGATGCCGATGTTGACGATGTTGCGGATCCGCTTGCCGGTGTGGCCGGTCCAGGCGCCGGAGCGCACCCGCTCGGAGAAGTCGGCCATCTTGTCCAGGACGGCGTGCACGGCCGGGACGATGTTCTCCCCGTCGACCTCGACGACCGCCTCGCGCGGGGCGCGCAGCGCGGTGTGCAGGACGGCGCGGTTCTCGGTGGTGTTGATCTTCTCGCCGCGGAACATCGCGTCACGCAGCTCGGCGACGCCGGTGGCGGCGGCGAGCTGGCGCAGCAGGTCCAGGGTGCGGTCGGTGACCAGGTGCTTCGAGTAGTCGATGAACAGGTCGCCGACCTGAAGGGTGTAGCGGCTGCCCCGGTCGGGGTCTGCGGCGAACAGCTCGCGCAAGTGCTGGTCGCCGAGCTCGGCCCGGTGCTTCCCCAGGGCGGCCCACTGCGGGGTGCGGTCCAACGGGGTCCGGCCGCTGGCGGGGGTGTCCGACATCGGTTGCTCCTTGGGTCATGCGGTGCCGATACCGGCAGTTCCGGCGGAAAGGGTGACTGGGGCCGGCGGCTGCCTCATCCGTCGTCAGCCATGCCCGGCCCCAACCCTATTCCCTGCGGGTCTCGCTGCCGGGACATCCACCGGCTCGCACGCCGAGCGGTCGACGGACCGTCACTTCCTGGCCGACTGGAGGTCGAGCGTCCGCAGCACGTGGTCCGCGATCTCGGGGTCGGCACCGGATTCGCCGCGGGCGACGAGCACCTCCCGGCGGGACGCGGCGATCATCTCCTGCTCGACCGCGAACGCCTGCCGCCACTTCTTGCCGCGGCGCTTCGCCTCCATCGCCTCCTCCTCCTCGTACCGGTCCGGGCAGAGCCGGGCCAGCCGGTCGTGCTGGCGCTCGCGCAGGCGCTCGGTGATCTCCGGCGGCAGCTGGTCCTTCTCCTCCAGTTCGGTCAGCCGGTGCAGACCGGCCTTGGCGGCGCGCCACCACAGGTCCCGGACGGCCTGCTCGTGCGCGTCGTGGTCGCTGTCCAGGCCGAGCAGCTTCACCACGTAGGGCAGTGTCAGGCCCTGCACGACCAGGGTGAACAGCACGACGCTGAAGGCGATGAAGATGATCTCGCTGCGGGCCGGGAAGGCCAGCCCGTTGTGCAGGGTCAGCGGAATGGCGAGGGCCAGCGCGACGGTGGCGACACCGCGCATCCCGGACCACCACAGCACCACGGTCTCCCGCCAGCTGATCGGGGTGTCCTCGTCGCCGTGACTGAGCCGCTTGGACAGCCACGCGGCGGGCAGCAGCCACAGCAACCGGACCACGACCACCACGGCGATCACGATCGCGGTGTCGCCGAGCATCGTGTGCCAGGTGTCCTTGACGTCCTTCAGGACGGTCGACAGCTCCAGGCCGATCAGGCCGAACGCGACACCGGTGATCAGGGTCTCGACGATCTCCCAGAACGCGTTGCCGACCAGCCGGTACGACACCTCGTCGGCATCGCTCGCCCGGTCCGCGAGGTACAGCGCGCACACCACCACGGCGAGCACGCCCGAGCCGTGCGCCTCCTCCGCCAGCACGTACGCGGCGAACGGCACCAGCAGGTTCAGCGCCACCTGCTGGGTGGGGTCCTCCAGCAGCCCGGCCAGCTTGGCGTTGGCCCAGCCCAGGCCGACACCGACCGCCACCGCGACCACCGCGGACAGCAGGAACCGCAGCACGGCGTGCCCCACCGACAGGTCGCCGTTGACGACCGCCTCGACCGCCAGCGAATAGATGACGATCGCGGTGACGTCGTTGAACAGGCCCTCGCTCTCCAGCACCGAGATCAGCCGGCGCGGCAGCCCCACCTCACCCGCCACCGCGACGGCCGCCACCGGGTCGGGCGGCGAGACCAGCGCACCCAGCGCGACCGCCGCCGCGAGCGGCGCGGCCGGCACCAGCCAGGAGAACACGCCCGCCACCACGGTCGTCGTGACGATCACCAGCGCGACGGCCAGCAGCAGGATCGAACGGATGTTGGCCTTGAAGTAGCGCACCGAGGAGCGCCGCGCCACCGCGAAGATCAGCGGCGGCAGCACCAGCGGCAGGATGAACTCCGGGTCGATCGCCACGTTCGGGATCTGCGGAACCAGCGCGAACACCAGACCGACCAGCGTCATCAGCACCGGTTGCGGAATTCTGCTCTTCCGCGCCAACGGCATCGTCACCACCGAGGCAAGCAGCACCAGAAAGAGCAGGGTCAGCTGGCCCACGACAGTTCCTCTCGGCAGAAGCGGACGGCCGCGTTCAGCATACGGTCCCCCCTCAACCGGACCGATTGTGTGTTTCCGGCCCTGACCAGGTAATGTTCTCCCCGTCAGCAAGCGCCGCTAGCTCAGTTGGTTAGAGCAGCTGACTCTTAATCAGCGGGTCCGGGGTTCGAGTCCCTGGCGGCGCACAGACAGCACGAAGGCCCCTCGTTCACGCGAGGGGCCTTCTGCGTTCTCCGGGGCTTCTGTCTCAGGCCGCACGCCGCTCATTGACGCACAGCACGTTGCCGTCCAGGTCCTTGAACCACGCGGCCCGCATGCCGTCGGCCTCGGCGACCCCGTCCAGGGTCTTCAGCCCCGGCAGGTCGTACTCCTCGAACACCACGCCGCGACGGCGCAGGTCGGCCATCTCGGTGTCCAGGTCGGAGACCTTCCAGCTGGCCAGCGTATGACCGGCCTGCCCCCCGTAAGGCGTCTCGTACAGCGAGAACTCACAACCCCCGGACCGGAACGTGACGTCCTCCGCCCCCTCCTTCACCAGCTCCAGCCCCAGCGTCTCCTTGTAGTACTGCTTGGCCCGCCCCATGTCCGTCACCGGAATCACCGCACACAACGGCGCATCGCCCAGCATCACCACCACCTCCTCCCCTCAGGCTAGGCACCCCGCCCCACCCCGGCGACCCCCCACCACCTGCGGCGGGCCCGGGGAAGGGAGACAGGGAAAGGGGAAGGCGGCAGGCGACGCGGGAAACCGCGCCAGCCGCAGGCACCAACCCGCACACGACCAGGCCGGACCGCCACCCGGCAGCTTGCCCCGCCCGTCCCGCGCAGCTCGCGGTCCCTTGCCGGCCCACCGGACCGGACCCCGACGACCCCCGGACCGAAGCGCCTGCGGCGGGCCGGGAAGAAGGGACGACGCCGCAGATTCCACCCCGCAACCAGCCCCGCCTGCGGCGGCTATCGCTTCCTCTCCCCTTCGGGGCCCGCCGCAGGCGCCAGCCCACACGCGGCCGAAGCCAGCCACCACCCCGCAACCGGCCCCACCTGCGGCGGCTACCGCTTCCTCTCCCCTTCGGGGCCCGCCGCAGGCAACGCCCCTCCCCCTTCAAGCCCGCCGCAGGCGACAGCCCCACACGCAGCCGAGGCCGGCCACCACCCGGCGGCCGGCCCCTTTCCGTTCTGCGGAGCGCTCAGCCGAAGTAGCTGTGGAAATTCCGCGAGAACTCGTTGCTGTTGTAGTTGTCCCAGTTGATCGACCAGGTCATCAGCCCGCGCAGGTTCGGCTGCTTGCCGGCCCGCGGAGTGTAGGAGCCGCAGCTGGTGCCCTTGGTGAGGCAGTCGAGGGCCTGGTTGACCACGGCCGGGGCGACGTAGCCGTTGCCGGCGTAGGTGTTGGCGGGCATGCCGATCGCGACCTGGGAGGGCTTGAGGGCCGGGAACATGTTGGCGGTGTTGCCGGCCACCGGGAAGCCGGCGAGCAGCATGTCGGTCATGGCGATGTGGAAGTCCGCGCCGCCCATGTTGTGGTACTGGCCGTCGAGACCCATGATCGAGCCCGAGTTGTAGTCCTGGACGTGAAGCAGCGTCAGGTCGTCCCGCAGTGCGTGGATGACCGGCAGGAAGGCGCCGGCCCGCGGGTCCTGGCCGCCCCAGGGGCCCGAGCCGTAGTACTGGTGGCCGAGCTGGACGAAGAAGGTCTCCGGCGCCATGGTCAGCTGGAAGTTCGCCCCGTACTTGGCCTTCAGGGTCTTCACGGCCGAGATCAGGTTGGTGATCACCGGCGTGGTCGGGTTCTTGAAGTCGTTGTCGCCGGTGTTCAGCGACAGCGAGTGGCCTTCGAAGTCGATGTCGAGGCCGTCCAGGCCCCACTTGTCGATGATCGAGGAGACCGAGGAGACGAAGGCGTCGCGGGCGGCAGTGGTGGTGAGCTGCACTTCGCCGTTCTGGCCGCCGATCGACAGCAGCACCTTCTTGCCCTTGGCCTGCTTGGCGGCGATCGCGGCCTTGAAGTCGGCATCGGACTCCGCACCCGGGCACTGGGCGACGGGGCAGCGGTTGAAGTGGATGTTGCCGGAGGTGATGGAGTCCGGTTCGCCGAAGGCCAGGTCGATGATGTCCCAGCTGTCGGGGACGTCCGACATCTTCAGGTAGCCGGCGCCGTTGGCGAAGCTCGCGTGCAGGTATCCGACCAGCGCGTGGCTGCCGGGGGGCGGCGGCGGGGTGCTCGCCGAGCTCGACGGGCTGGCCGAAGCCGAGGCGGACGCGGAGGCGGAGGCGGACGCAGAGGAAGAGGCGGTGGCGGACGGTGACCCCGTCGGCGCGCCCGGCCCGTCCAGGGAGATGTCGTCCGCGTAGTAGGCGCCCTGTCCGTACCAGCCGTGGGTGAAGACGGTGGCGGAGGTCTGGGTGGCGGTGGTGGTGAAGCTGACGGACAGCTTCTGGTAGCCGCCGCCGGTGCTGGGCGTCCAGGTGGAGCTGCCGCCGTTGACGCCGAGGTAGACGTACGCGCCGTTGACGTAGGCGCTGAGCGTGTACGTGGTGCTGGGGGCGACGGCGACGGTCTGGGTGCACTGGGCGGTGTCGGTGGAGGAGGCGGTGCCGGCCAGCGCGTAGGTGCCGGTGTGGGCGTGGCCGGTGACGACGCTGCCGGTGGTGCCGCTGCAGGTCCAGGGGTTGAGGGTGCCGGATTCGAGGCCGCCGTTGACCAGGAATTCGCCGGCGGAGGCCGATCCGGCCAGTCCGAAGCTGACTGCGACGGCGGCCGCGGCGGCCACCGCCCAGGCGGTTCCGGCGGCGATCAGCCGCTTCCTTCGGGGAGTGCGCATGTGGGGATGCTCCTGCCTCTGTGTGGGGGACGTCCCTCTCCCGCCCGCGGGGCTGTGGGGTTCCCGGCCGGGTGCGTGCCGCCGCACCGGCACGCACCCTGGGGAGTTGGACTAGACCACTGAACCGGCTCGGCCCGGCGCTGTCAATGCGCCTGCGGCGCAGGTTCGTTGAGCGTCGATCAGGTACGCCACGCGGCCCCGGATCCGCCCGCGTTGCGGCTCCCGGCGCGGGGTCGAACCATGGAGAGGTGCCCGGATATCTGCGTTTCCCCCATGTACGCGACGGTCTGCTCGCCTTCACCGCCGAGGACGACGTCTGGGTCGCGCCGCTCGCCGCGGACGGCCGGATCGGTCGGGCCTGGCGGGTCACGGCCGACCGGACCAGGGTGAGTCATCCCAGGCTGTCGCCGGACGGTGCGACGGTGGCGTGGACGAGCTGGTTCGCGCTGACTCCGGAGGTGTTCACCGCGCCGGTGGCGGGCGGGCCCGCGACCCGGCTGACGTACTGGGGCAGCCAGGACACCCGGGTTCGCGGGTGGCTGCCGAACGGGGAGGTGCTGGCGGTCAGCTCGTACCACGAGCCGTTCGCGCACTACACGTGGGCGTGGGAGCTGCCGCCGGACGGGTCGCCGGGCCGCCGGATGCCGTGGGGGCCGGTCGCGGACGCGCAGATGGGGGCGGGGCACACGGTGCTGCTGACCGATGCCGCGCCGCACGAGCCGGCGTTCTGGAAGCGCTACCGGGGCGGCGCGAAGGGGCGGCTGTGGGTGGACCACGACCTGCTGCTGCCGGACCTGCCGGGGCACCTGGCCGCGCCGATGCCGGTGGAGACCCCTGCCGGGACCAGGGTGGCGTTCCTGTCGGACCACGAGGGCGTCGGCAACGTGTACTCGGTGCGCCCGGACGGCACCGATCTGCGACGGCACACCGACCACGCCACGTACTACGCGCGCGAGGCCGCCACCGACGGCACCAGGATCGTCTACCAGCACGCCGGCGACCTGTGGCTGCTGGACAGCCTGGACGCGCCCGCGCCGCACCGCCTGGAAGTGCCGCTCGGCGGCGCCCGGTGCGGCCGCCGCCCGTACCAGGTGAGCGCCGCGAACAACGTCAAGGACCTGGCCTGCGACGCCACCGGCCGGGCCGGGGTGATCAACGTGCGCGGTTCGCTGTACTGGCTGACCCACCGGGACGGCCCGGCCCGGGCGCTGGCCGACACCCCGGGGGTGCGCTGCCGGCTGCCGCAGGTGCTCGGCTGGTCGGGCCGGGCCGCCTGGGTCACCGACGCGGACGGCGAGGACGCGATCGAGCTGGCGCCGCTGCCCGGCAAGGACGGCCCGGCGGACGATCCGGCCCCGCACCGGCGGATCGCGGCGGGCCGGATCGGCCGGGTCCAGGAGCTGTCCGCCGCCCCGGACGGCAATCTGCTCGCGGTGGCCTGCTCGGACGGCCGGCTGCTGCTGGTGGACACCGCCGAGGGCGAGGTCACCGAGGTCGCCGCGTCCCGGTTCGGCCCGGTCTCCAGCCCGTCGTTCTCCCCGGACTCGCAGTGGCTGACCTGGTCCCAGCCGGTCGCGGGCCGCTCGCTGCGCGCCGTCCGGCTGGCCCGGGTGGACCGTCCCGGGCACATCGTCGACGTCACCGGCGGCCGGTTCGAGGACGAGCATCCGGTGTTCACCCGGGACGGCCGGTTCCTGGTGTTCCTGTCCTGGCGCGGCTTCGACCCGGTGCACGACGTGCACACCGGCGACCTGTCCTTCCCGCTGGGCTGCCGCCCGTACCTGGTGGCGCTGGCCGCCGACACCCCGTCGCCGTTCGCCTCCCCCGCCGAGGGGCGCCCGCCGGTCGGCCTGGATCCGGAGGAGGCCACCGGCGACGGCACCGTGCGGGTGGACGAGGACGGGCTGAGCAAGCGCCTGGTGCCGTTCCCGGTGATCGCCTCCAAGTACTCGGCGACGGCGTCGGTGCGCGGCGGCGTGGTGTGGCTGCGCTGGCCGATCTCCGGCGCGCTCGGCCAGACCTTCGCCAACCCGGAGGACACCTCCGGCCGCCCCGCCCTGGAGTACTTCGACCTGGCCCGGGGCCGCCGCAGCACGCTGGTCGAGCAGCTGGACGGCTTCGCGGTGTCCGCCGACGGCTCGGCGGTCTCGGTGTTCTCGGCCGGTTCGCTCAAGCTGTACCCGCTGGCCGCGCCGACCGCCCCCGTCCCGGTGGACCTGCGCCGGATCACCCACACCGTGCACCCGGCCGCGGAGTGGCGGCAGTCCTACGCCGAGGCCGCCCGGATCGTCGCCGACCAGTTCTGGGACCCCGGCATGTGCGGCCTCGACTGGGCCGAACTCACCGCCCAGTACGCCCCGTTGGTGGAACGGATCGCCTCCCCCGACGACTTCGCCGACCTGCTGCGCGAACTGCTCGGCGAACTCGGCACCTCGCACGCCTACGTCACCCCGTCCCGGCGCGGCGAGGGCCCGGCGCTCGCCCAGCTGCCGCTCGGCCTGCTCGGCGCCAACGCGCACCGCGACCCGGACGGCCGCTGGCTGGTCGACCGGATCCTGCCCGGCGAGTCCTCCGACCCCAAGGCCCGCGCGCCGCTCGCCGGTTACGGCCTGCACGACGGCGACGAGCTGCTCGCCGTGGACGGCCGCCCGCCCGACCCGGTGCGCGGGCCCGCGCCGCTGCTGGCCGGCACCGGCGGCACCACGGTGGAGCTGACCGTCCGCCACGGCGGGCAGTCGCGCCGGATCGCCGTCACCCCGCTCACCGACGAACGGCCGATCCGCTACCAGGACTGGGTGGCCAAACGCCGCCACCTGGTACGGGAGTTCAGCAACGGCGTGTGCGGCTACCTGCACATCCCGGACCTCGGCGGCTCCGGCTGGGCCCAGTTCAACCGCGACCTGCGCTCCGAACTCGCCCACCCCGCCCTGGTGCTGGACGTCCGCGGGAACGCCGGCGGCAACGTCTCCGAACTGGTCCTGGAGAAACTCCGCCGCCGCGTCCTCGCCTGGGACTTCACCCGCGGCCGCCAGCCCGTCCGCTGGCCCCGGGACGCGCCGCGCGGCCCCGTGGTGGCGCTCGCCGACCACGCCACCAGCTCCGACGGCGACGTCATCATCGCCGCCATCAAGGAACTCGCGCTCGGCCCGGTCGTCGGCAGCCGCACCTGGGGCGGCGTGGTCGGCATGACCGGCCGGCACGCCCTCGGCGACGGCACCCAGATCTCCGTCCCGAAGAACGCCTCCTGGTTCTCCGGCGGCATCGGCTTCTCCGTCGAGAACCAGGGCGTCGCCCCCGACATCGAGGTCATCCGCACCCCCCGCGACTGGGCCCACGGCGAACGCACCGACCTCGCCGCCGCCGTCACCCTCGCCCTCGACCTCCTCACCACCACCCCCGCCGCCGCACCTCCGCCCCCTAGCGTCCCCCGCCCCGACCTCCGCCGTCCGCCGCTGCCGCCGCGGCCGTAGGAACGCCGAGTGGCCGGCCCCGGCTGGGGACCGGCCGCTCGGCACCGGCGTTCACGGGTGGGTGTCAGCCCCAGGGGTCGCCCTCGGCGGTCATGTTCTCGGCGGCCTCGCGGTCCTCGCGTTCCTGCTGGACGCGGCGTTCGGCGTCGTCGCGGGCGCGTTCCACGTTGTAGCCGAAGGCGTCGGCGGCCTCGTCGTGGGCGAGGGCGGCCCGTTCGGCGGACTCCTCGGGCGGGGCGGTGGGCTGGGCGGGGTGGTGGCGGAACCTGTCGAAGATGCCCATGTCTCCTCCTCGGGTGGGCGCCCCCCTGCTTCGGTGCCTCACTTGTCACGGTACGCCGCCGGGGAGCGGTCGCACGTACCCGTGCGGGCTCCGCCCACCCTCGCACCGGCCCCCGGACGCCGCACCCCGACGGCCCGCGACTCACCCGCCCGGCGCAGGCCCCCGACGCGCCGGGGACGGGCCCGAACTGCCGTGCGCCGCAAGGGAGAAGGTCGATAGTCCCGGGCAGCTCGTGCCCAACGGCCGTAGCCGCCGCAGGGTCCGCCGCCCGAGCCTGAGGGGGTCAACCGGTCCCGGCAGTGCCGCCGGGGCGCCCCGCAGCCGCACCCCGAGAGGTGAGCGCGCCATGTCCGGTCAGCAGTCCCCCACCGAGAACGTCCCGATCCCCGCCGAGCACGTTCAGGTCCCCGCCGAGCACGTTCAGGTCCCCGCCGAGCACGTTCAGGTCCCCGCCGTCGACGCCGACGATCCCGGGGCCGCAGTCGACACACTGGTCCGCAATGGGCACAAGGCACTCCAGGAGTACGCGGGTCTCACCCAGGAGCGGGTGGACCGGATCGTCAAGAAGGCCTCGCTGGCCGCGCTCGCCGCGCACACCCGGCTGGCGGCGCTGGCTGTCGAGGAGACCGGGCGCGGGGTGTTCGAGGACAAGGCGGTGAAGAACGTCTTCGCCTGCGAGCACGTCACGCACTCGATGGCCGGCATGCGGACGGTCGGGGTGATCGCCCGGGACGACATCGACGGGATCGTGGAGATCGCCGAGCCGGTGGGCGTGGTCGCCGCCCTCACCCCGGTGACCAACCCGACCTCGACCGCGATCTTCAAGGCGCTGATCGCGTTGAAGACCCGCAACCCGATCGTGTTCGCCTTCCATCCGTCGGCGCAGCGCTGCTCGGCGGAGGCGGCCCGGATCGTCCGGGACGCGGCGATCGCGGCGGGCGCCCCGGCGCACTGCGTGCAGTGGATCGACCGTCCGTCGATGGCGGCGACGGACGCGCTGATGCGGCACGAGGGGGTGGCGACGATCCTCGCCACCGGCGGCAACTCGATGGTGCGGGCGGCGTATTCGTGCGGGAAGCCGGCGCTGGGCGTGGGTGCGGGCAACGTACCGGCGTACGTGGAGAAGAGCGCGGACCTGGCGTGCGCGGTGAACGACATCGTGCTGTCGAAGTCCTTCGACAACGGCATGATCTGCGCCTCCGAGCAGGCGGTGATCCTGGACGACGAGATCTACGAGCCGGCGCTGGCGGAGTTCCGGACGTTGAAGGCGTACCTGGCGGGGCCGGAGGAGAAGGTGCTGCTGGAGCAGCACCTGTTCGGGGTCGGCGCGGGGGCCGACCGTGCCGGCGCGAAGCTGAATTCGGCGGTGGTGGGGCAGTCGGCGGCGGAGGTGGCGCGGGCGGCGGGGTTCGAGGTGCCGGAGGACACCTCGGTGATCCTGGCGGAGGTCGCGGGGGTGGGCGAGGGCGAGCCGCTGACCCGGGAGAAGCTCTGCCCGGTGCTCGCGGTGCTGCGCGCCCGGTCGCGCGCGCACGGCGTCCAACTCGCGGCGGAGATGGTGGAGTTCAACGGTCTGGGGCATTCGGCGGCGGTGCACACCGGTGACGCCGCGTTCGCCGAGGAGTTCGGCGCCGGGGTGCGGGCCTGCCGGATCATCTGGAACGCGCCGAGTTCGCAGGGCGGCATCGGCGATGTGTACAACGCCTTCCTGCCGTCGCTGACGCTGGGTTGCGGCTCGTGGGGCCGTACCTCGGTGTCGGGGAACGTCTCGGCGCTGCACCTGATCAACGTCAAGCGGATCGGGCGGCGCAACACGAACATGCAGTGGTTCAAGGTCCCGCCGAAGATCTTCTTCGAACGTGGCTCCCTGTCGTACCTGACGGACATGCGCGGCGCCCATCGGGTGGTGGTGGTCACCGACCGGACGATGGTGGAGATCGGCCACCTGGAGCGGGTCCGGGAGGTGCTGCGCCGGCGGCCGGAGCCGGTGGAGGTGCGGGTGGTGGACTTCGTCGAGCCGAATCCGAGCATCGCGACGGTGGAGAAGGGCGCGGCCCTGATGCGCGGCTTCCGGCCGGACACCATCGTGGCGCTGGGCGGCGGTTCGCCGATGGACGCGGCGAAGGTGATGTGGCTGATGTACGAGCACCCGGAGGTGGAGTTCGCGGACCTGAAGGAGAAGTTCTTCGACATCCGCAAGCGGGCCTTCGCCTTCCCCGACCTGGGCGAGCTGGCAAAGCTGGTGTGCGTGCCGACCACCTCGGGCACCGGCAGCGAGGTCACGCCGTTCGCGGTGATCACCGACCCGGAGAGCGGGCAGAAGTTCCCGCTGGCGGACTACGCGCTGACCCCGACGGTGGCGATCGTGGACCCGGCGCTGACCACGGATCTGCCGGCGACGGTGACGGCGGACTCCGGCTTCGACGCGCTGACGCACTGCATCGAGACGTACGTGTCGGTGTACGCCAACGACTTCACCGACGGCCTGGCGCTGCAGGGCATCCGGCTGGTCTTCGAGAACCTGGCGGCGGCGGTCGACGACGGCCCGAACGATCCGGTGGCGCGGGAGCGGATGCACAACGCGGGGACGATCGCGGGCATGGCGTTCGGCTCGGCGTTCCTGGGCGTGGTGCACGCGATGGCGCACACCCTGGGCGGGACCTTCCAGGTGGCGCACGGGCGGACCAACGCGCTGCTGCTGCCGCACGTGATCCGCTGGAACGGCGGCGCCCCGGCGAAGGTCACGAGCTGGCCGAAGTACCGCAGTTACCGGGCGCCGGAGCGCTACCAGCAGATCGCCCGGACGCTGGGCCTGCCCGCGGACACTCCCGAGCAGGGCGTGGAGTCGTTGGCGCTCGCGGTCGAGGAGCTGCGCGAACGGGTCGGCATCCCGCGCTCGTTCAAGGAGGCGGGGGTGGACGAGGCGGCGTTCCTGGCGGGGCTGGAGCAGCAGGCGATGAACGCGTACGAGGACCAGTGCGCGCCGGCGAATCCGCGGATGCCGATGCTGCGGGACATGCGGCGGCTGATGACCCAGGCGTACTACGGCGACGACCGGGCGGTCTGAGAGTCGGCGGACCATTGGGGACCAATGTCCCTCTGATCAGGACTTTTCGAGCCCATGTGAGTCTGTGGACCGCTTCACAATGGTGCTCGTAGGCGAGAGGCGGGAGCGAGGCAATGAGCACGCAGCACGCGGAGCGCATCCACAGCGGTGCCTGGGACGGCTTCAAGGGCGGCCTGTGGCGGGACGCCGTCGACGTCCGCGACTTCATCCAGCGGAACTACACCCCGTACGAGGGCGACGCCGCTTTCCTGGCCGGCCCGACCGCGCGGACCGCGTCCGTCTGGAAGCGGATCACCGACCTGTTCCCGGCGGAGCGTGCCAAGGGCGTCCTGGACGTCTCGTGGGACACGCCGTCCACCATCACCGCGCACGCCCCCGGGTACATCGACCGGGACAACGAGCTGATCGTCGGCCTGCAGACCGACGCCCCGCTGAAGCGGGCGATCATGCCGAACGGCGGCTGGCGGCTGGTCGCGGGCGCGCTGGAGACGTACGGCTACCCGGTGGACCCGGAGCTGGAGAAGGTCTTCACCGTCCACCGCAAGACCCACAACGCGGGCGTGTTCGACGCCTACACGCCCGAGATCCGGGCCGCCCGCAAGGCCGGTGTGGTCACCGGCCTTCCGGACGCGTACGGCCGTGGCCGGATCATCGGCGACTACCGGCGGGTGGCGCTGTACGGCGTGGACCGGCTGATCGCCGCCAAGCGCGAGGAGAAGGCCGGCCTGGACGCCGCGCCGCGCGACCCGCGCACGCTGGAGAACATCATCCGGGAGCGCGAGGAACTGGCCGAGCAGATCCGCGCCCTCGAGGAGCTCAAGGCGATGGCCGCGAGCTACGGCCAGGACATCTCCGGGCCCGCCGGCACCGCCCAACAGGCAATCCAGTGGCTGTACTTCGCCTACCTGGCGGCCGTGAAGGAGCAGAACGGCGCGGCCATGTCGCTCGGCCGCACCTCGACCTTTCTGGACATCTACCTGGAACGCGACCTGGCCGAGGGCCGGCTGACGGAGCGCCGGGCGCAGGAGCTGATCGACGACTTCATCATCAAGCTGCGGATCGTCCGCTTCCTGCGCACCCCCGAGTACGACGAGCTGTTCTCCGGCGACCCGACCTGGGTCACCGAGTCGATCGGCGGCATCGGCTGCGACGGCCGCCCGCTGGTCACCCGCACCTCGTTCCGCTACCTCCAGACGCTGTACAACCTGGGCCCGGCGCCCGAGCCCAACATGACGGTGTTCTGGTCGCCGCAACTCCCGCAGGGCTTCAAGGAGTTCTGCGCCCAGGTGTCCATCGACACCTCCAGCGTGCAGTACGAGTCGGACGAGCTGATGCGCCCCCGCTTCGGCGACGACACCGCGATCGCCTGCTGCGTCTCCGCGATGGAGGTCGGCAAGCAGATGCAGTTCTTCGGTGCCCGGGTCAACCTCGCCAAGACGCTGCTCTACGCGATCAACGGCGGCCGGGACGAGATCACCGGCGAGCAGATCGGCCCCGACACCGGCCCGATCGAGTCCGAGGTCCTCGACTACGACGAGGTGTCGGCCCGTTTCGACCGGCAGCTGGAGTGGCTGGCCGAGACGTACGTGCACGCGCTGAACGTCATCCACTACATGCACGACAAGTACGCGTACGAGCGCCTCGAGATGGCCCTGCACGACCGTGCCGTGCGGCGCACCATGGCCTGCGGCATAGCGGGCCTCGCGGTGGCGGCGGACTCGCTGTCGGCGATCAGGTACGCGACGGTGCGGCCCGTGCGCGACGGGTCCGGCCTCGCCGTCGACTACACCGTGGAGGGCGAGTACCCGGCGTACGGCAACAACGACGACCGGGTGGACCAGCTGGCGGTGCGACTCGTCGAGGAGTTCATGCGCAAGGTCCGCAAGCACCCCACCTACCGGGGCGCCGAGCACACCCAGTCGGTGCTGACCATCACCTCGAACGTGGTCTACGGCAAGAAGACCGGCGCCACCCCCGACGGCCGCCGGGCCGGTGAACCGTTCTCCCCCGGCGCCAACCCGATGAACGGCCGCGACACCCACGGCTACGTGGCGAGCGCCCTGTCGGTGGCGAAACTCCCCTACGACGCGGCCGAGGACGGCATCTCGCTCACCAACACCGTCACGCCCGACGCCCTCGGCCGCACCCGCGAGGAACGGGTGCGGAACCTCGCGGGTGTGCTCGACGGGTACACGGCCGTCGGCGGCTTCCACATGAACGTCAACGTGCTGAACCGGACGACGCTGCTCGACGCCATGGAGCACCCCGAGAAGTACCCGCAGCTGACCATCCGGGTCAGCGGCTACGCGGTCAACTTCGTCCGGCTGACCAGGGAACAGCAGCTGGACGTCGTCAACCGCACCTTCCACGGCTCGCTCTGAGCCCACCCCGACAGCTCCCGGGAGGGCACCGCCATGACCACCGCTCCGAAGACCACCGGCTCGGTGCACTCCTGGGACCTGTCGACCGGCGTGGACGGCCCCGGCACCCGGTTCGTGGCCTTCCTCGCCGGATGCCCGCTGAACTGCCTGTACTGCCACAACCCCGACACCATGCGGATGCGCAGCGGCCGACGGACCACGACGGACGAGGTGGTCGCCGAGGCCGCCAAGTACACCGCCTTCATCCACGCCTCCGGCAGCGGCGGCGCCACCCTCTCCGGCGGCGAACCCCTGCTCCAGCCGGCCTTCACCGGCGAACTGCTGCGCCGCTTCAAGCAGGAGCTCGGCCTGCACACCGCGCTCGACACCTCGGGCTTCCTCGGCGCCCGGGCGAGCGACGCCCTGCTCGCCGACACCGACCTGGTCCTGCTCGACATCAAGTCCTGGGACCGCGCCCTCTACCGCCGGCTGACCGGTCAGCCCCTCGAACCCACCCTCGGTTTCGCCCGCCGCCTCGCCGACCTCGGCAAGGACGTGTGGCTCCGCTTCGTCCTCGTGCCCGGCCTCACCGACCCGCCCGAGAACATCGCCGGGGTCGCCGCCTTCGCCGCCTCCCTCGGCAACGTCTCGCGCGTCGACGTCCTCCCCTTCCACAAGCTCGGCCACCCCAAGTGGACGGCCCTGGGCCGCGAGTTCACCCTCGCCGACACCCCCACGCCCACGCCCGAACAGGTGCAGGCCGCGCGCGACATCTTCGCCGCGCACGGCCTGCGTGCGGTGTGAGCCCGCGTCAGCCGGAGATGGACGGGGTGCCGGTCTCCAGGTGGCCGGTGAAGCGCTGCGACCAACTGGCGTCGCCGCTGACCGTCACCGTGAAGTCGTACCAACCGTTGGTGTAGGCCGCCGCGTTGAACCAGTCGCTGGTGGTGGCCCCGGCGGCGACCTGGTACGTCCAGGGGCCGTCGGTGCGGTAGTTGGTGGACGTGACGGTGAAGGTCACCGGGGCGGTCCCGGTGTTGGCGAGCTTGAACCAGACGGCGAGCTTGCCGGTGTCGGGCGCGGGGGCGTACGTCGCGGTGACGGCCGCGTTCTTGCCGGCGGCGGTGGTGTCGCCGGTGAAGCGGCGCAGGAAGCGGTTGGGGCCGATCACCGTCAGGTCGTACTTGCCCGAGCCGTAGCCGGTGCCGCAGTTGAAGAAGTCGCTGGTCGCCGCGCCGGGATCGACGGTGTACTGCCAGGGCCCGCCCGAGCGGTAGGCGTTGGCGTAGGCGGCGAAGTGGTTGGTGGCGGTGCCGGCGTTGGACATCGCGATCCAGACCTTCGTCACGCCGGCGGAGCCGAACTCCAGGTGGTCCAGGTTCGCCACCGGCTGGTACGGCAGCGCACGGGCCGGGCGGGTACCGGCCTCCTGCGCGGGCAGCTGGTTGTTGACGGGCGCCGGGTTCGGCAGCGGACCGCAGGCGGCCAGCCCGATGGTGGCCGAGGTGTCGGGCAGCGCGGGCATCCCGTACACCGGGTTGGCGAAGTCGAACAGGCCGGTCAGGTCGCCGCACATCTTCCGCCGCCAGGCCGAGATGTTCACGCAGTTCGCGGGCCGGCCCTGGGCGGCCGTCCACTTCTCCAGGAAGCGCAGTACCGAGGTGTGGTCGAAGGTCTCCGAGGACACCCAGCCGCCCCGGCTCCACGGGGATATGGCGAGCATCGGGACGCGGAAGCCCAGGCCGATGTTGACCCCGTTGTAGAACTCCCCGGCCGTCCCGGAGGGCGCGGCCGGCGGCGGGACGTGGTCGAAGAAGCCGTCGTTCTCGTCGTAATTGATGAACAGGATCGACGAGTTGAAGACGTTCGGGTCGGCGTTCAGCGCGTCCATGACGTTGTGCACGAAGTGCGCGCCGTCGGTGGGCGTGGCGTAGGGGTGCTCCGAGGACGCCTGGTCCGGCACGATCCACGACACCTGCGGCAGGGTGCCCGCCAGCACGTCCGCCTTGATCGCCGCCACGATGTCGTCCGGCGTCCGGCCGGTCGCCTTCGGGACGGAGCCCATGCCCTTCACGGCGAGGGCGCTGCCCGCGGGGGCGGAGGAGAACTGGGTGAAGTAGGCCAGAGCGTTGTCGCCGTAGTTGTCCGACGCGTTCTGGTAGACCTTCCAGCTCACCCCCGCGTTCTCCAGCGCCTCCGCGTAGGTCTGCCAGCGCAGCCCCGACTCGTCGCCGCCGTCGTACGCCGGACCGCCCGCCGTGCCGGACGGGTCGATCTGGCCGGACCAGTGGTAGGTGCGGTTCGGGCCCGTCGCGCTCAGCACCGAGCAGTGGTAGGCGTCGCAGACCGTCCAGTTGTCGGCCAGCGCGTAGTGGAACGGGATGTCCGCCCTGGTCAGGTACCCCAGCGCGCGGACGGTGCCCTTGGCGGACACCCAGGAGTCCAGCTTGCCGCCGTTCCAGGCGTTGTGCTGATCGCTCCACGCGTGACTCAGGTCGCCATTGCATTGCGCGAGCCGCGCCGGGTCCGCGCCGCCCGCCGGCTTGGTGGCGCTGAACTGCCACGGGTACTGGCGGCCCAGCAGGTTCGGCTGGTTGAACACGCTGTAGCCGCCGGATATCTGGATCGCCGAGCGGTCCGCGAAGCCGCGCACGCCCTTGAGCATCCCGAAGTAGTGGTCGAAGCTGCGGTTCTCCTGCATCAGGATCACCACGTGCTTCGCGTCCGTGATCGTCCCCGTGGTCCCCGCCGGCGCCGCGACCGCGGGAGCCGCCCCGCCCACCACGCCCGACCCGGCGACCGCCGCACCGGCTGCCGCACTCGCCGACAGCGCCATGAACTTCCTACGACTCAGCTCTGCCATCTTGACCCGCCCGTCCCTTCGGCTGCTGATGATGTTGTTCAGACACCTCGTGTCCGAACGCCGAGCATCCTCACGCAGCCGGGGCGGCATGGCCATGACTTGAACCGAACGTTTGTCGAACCGTTCACCAGATGAACGGCGGGTACGCGCAAGGCCATTGACGGCACACCTGCCCCGGAACCCTCCCATTCGCCGCGAAGCGGAACCTTTCTCAGTCCTTCACCGAAATCCCCAGCGCCTGCGCGAACTGCGGTGCCAGATCCAGCAGTTGCCCCGTCGAGATGATCGCCCCGCGCAGCCCCTGGTGCCCGTCCGGCAGGCCGAGGCTCGCGGCCCGGCGCAGGTCCACCGCCTTGAGGGTCGCGCCGCGCAGGTGGACGTCGTCGAGCGTGGAGCCCGGGAACGTCACGTTGGTGAGTTTCGCTTCGGCGAGGTCGACGTCGCGAAGCAGGCAGTCCTCAAAGACGACGTCGCGCAGCGTCGCGCCGCGCAGGTTGACCGCTTCGAGCTTGCACTGGCGGAAGACGGTGCGGCGGATCGCCGAGCTGTACGCGGAGACGCCGGCCAGCACGCTGGAGTCGATCTCGGCGTCCTGCCATTCGCTCTCGGCGAGGTCGACGCCGACCAGCCGCCCGCCGTGCAGCCACACCTCGTTGAAACCGGCCCGGCGCAGCTTCGCGCCGTCCGCCCGGATGCCGGTGAACGCGCACTCCAGGAAGCTCACCCCGCCGAGTTGGCCGCCCAGGTCGAGGTCGTCGAAGTGGACGGTGTCGTAGCGGGTGTCGGCGCGCAGCGGTCCGGTGTGGCGTTGCAGCAGGTGGGCGTAGGGGAGGTCTTCCAGGCGCACGGGGGTGCTCAACTCCGTCTCTGAACGGTCTTCGCGGACAGGGCGATGCCGACGCCGACGGTGCCCGCCACCAGCAGGCCGGCCAGCAGTACGCCGGCATCCCCGGCCAGCGTCGCAGCCAGCACCGACAGCGCGGCCAGCGGCAGGATCAACTGGGCGGCGCCGCGCCGGTGGTGGCGGGAGTGCAGGGCCCAGACGGTGAACAGGAACAGCGCGGTGGGGACGGTGACGGCGGCGGCCGCGGCGCGGTCGGTGAGGTGGGTGGTGCCGACGGCGTGCTGGACGGCGACCTCCAGCCCGGCGCCGACGGCGGCCGCCGAGGCGAAGACCACGAAGTGGCCGTAGCCCCAGGGCAGCGCCTGCCGGGCGGAGTGCAGGTAGGGGTGGGCGTCGTCGGCGAAGTAGATCCACCAGGCGCCGAAGCAGATCAGCAGTCCGCTGCCGGCGATCGGCAGCAGCTCGGCGACGGCCTTGTGTTCGTCCAGCGCGGTCTGGACGGCGACGGTGGCGGCCGCGACCGTCTCGCCGAGCACGATGATGGTGAACGCGCCGTACCGGTCGGCGATGTGGCGCCGGTGCCACGGGGTCCGGTTGTGCGTCTCGGCCCAGACGGGGACGGACAGTTCGGCGACCACGCCGACCACGAACAGCGGGACGCGGGCCTCGTGCGGGACGAACAGCAGCACCACCCAGAACGCCTGGACGAGCGCGATGCCGCGGGCATAGCGCAGCGCGGCGGTCCGGGCGGACCCGTTCTCGCCGCGGGCGGCGCGCAGCCACTGGGTGACCATCGCGAGGCGCATCAGCAGGTAGCCGGCCACCACCAGGGAGAGGTCCTGGTCCCCGAAGAGCCGCGGCACGCCGGCGGCGAGCACCAGCACGCCGGTGATCTGGAGCAGCGTGGTGAGCCGGTAGGGGACGTCGTCCACGTCGTACGCGGAGGCGAACCAGGTGAAGTTCATCCAGGCCCACCAGATGGCGAAGAAGGACATCGCGTACCCGGGCAGGGCGACCGTGAGGTGCCCGGCGGCCAGCGCGTGGGCGAGTTGGCGGCCGGCCTGGGCGATGGCCACCGTGAAGCACAGGTCGAAGAACAGTTCCAGGGGGGTGGAGACCCGGTGGGACTCGCCCTGGTCGCGAGCCAGCATCCGGCGGACCGGACGGTAGCGGTCGGGGGCGGTGGTCATCGTCCTGCTTTCACGACGGGGCCGCGCGGCAGGGAGCGCGCGCGGCCGGGGAGTTGCTCTCGGACGATCCTTGCATCCGGAGCGCGAACCCGCACGGACCGTACCCGGAACGCCGATTGGTCCGATTCGAACCGTTTTGCCCGTCCGTCAGGCAGAGTTGACGCCGCAGTGCGCGATCCGGGTGACAGCTGGGGCCCGTCCGGGGCGTTGGTGCGAAGCTTGTCCCGTCCGCCCCGTTTGGCCCGATAGATTCCTCTCCGAATGGAGGGACGGACGGACGCCTCGCGGGCAACGCGGAAGGTCAAGGAGGACGGCACGGACGATGGGGGGCGGTCTTGCCGCCTCGCCCCGCGTCCGCCCACCGGCCCTCCTCGCGATCACCGCGCTGTCCGGCGGCGCGTCGCCCCCCGGCCGGTCGGACCATCCCCGCTCGCCCGCCCCGGCCCGCCCGTGGCCTGATGGCGGTATGCGTACAGGCGTGCACCGAGCTGCTCAGCGGGGGTCGTCGTGAACTGGTCCGACGTGGCGATCCTGGTCGGCATGCTGCTGGCGACGGCGGGCTGCATGGTGCTGGTGCAGCGGTACGCGTCCGTCCCGGCCCGGGAGAACTGCAACGACGTGGCGGGGTTCATCTTCGCCGCGGTCGGCGCCTTCTACGCGGTGCTGGTGGCCTTCGTGGTGATCGTGGTGTGGGAGAACACCTCGGCCGCCAGGGCGACCACCTTCGAGGAGGCGGACGAGCTCGCGGGGGTCTACTGGATGTCCCGGGCGATGCCGCTGCCGGAGGGCGCCAAACTGGAGGGCCTGACGCTCAGCTACGCGCACACGGTGGTGGACGCCGAGTGGAAGCAGATGGCCGGACACCGGAGCGACCCGGCGGCGACCGCGCTGATGTACAGCATCCGCGACACCGCGCTGGCCTTCGAACCGGCCGATGCCCGACAGGCGACGATCTACCAGAACCTGGTGACGCACGTGGACGGCCTGGCCAGCAAGCGCCGCGCCCGGCTGAACCAGATCGCGGACTGCGTGCCGCTGCTGCTGTGGGCGGCGCTGATCGCCGGCGCGATCGTCACCATCGCCTTCACCTTCCTGTTCGGCCTGTCCAACACCTGGGCGCACCTGGCGATGGTGGTGTCGCTGGCCGGGCTGATCGGCCTGTCGCTGATCGCGATCAAGGAGATGAACTATCCGTTCGACGGGGCGAACCGGGTGCGGTCGACCGCCTTCGAGGTGTTCCTGGCCAGGCTCCCGCCGCAGCGCTGACCACCGGCGGGCACGGTGCGTGGCCGGGCCGTCACGATTCGGCGGATCGGCGCCGGGCATGTAATGTTCTCCAGGTCAGCAGGCGCCGCTAGCTCAGTTGGTTAGAGCAGCTGACTCTTAATCAGCGGGTCCGGGGTTCGAGTCCCTGGCGGCGCACAGACAGCATGAAAGCCCCTCGCGAAAGCGGGGGCTTTCTGCGTTTCCCCGCACACCGGCCCCGGGAACCCGATTTCACCGCAGGTCGGGAGGCGTGTAATGTTCTCTCCGTCAGCAAGCGCCGCTAGCTCAGTTGGTTAGAGCAGCTGACTCTTAATCAGCGGGTCCGGGGTTCGAGTCCCTGGCGGCGCACAGACAGCAGAAGGCCCCTCGCGAAAGCGGGGGGCCTTCTGCATTTCTCCGAGCAGGTTCTCGATCGTGTGATCGGGCCGGCCATGTCCCCGTGCGGGTCCGCTCGTTGAGAAGACCGGGGTCACGGCCGGGGTCACGGCCGGGGTGACGGAAGACACGCAACTAAGAGGGATTTAAAGATCGTCTTAGGAGAAATAGGACATAGGTCCCTAACATCTGACAAGTCGATCGATCAAGCTGGCGAGGTTCATCCGTCGCCCGAGCGAGCAGCCCGTCCGGGGCCTGCGGGAAGGTCTCCGTTGCCTCGAGAGCCCCGTGAACGCACGAAAAGAACCGGTTGGCGCCGACTCATACCCACCTGGCGGATGACGCTGGTCGGCCTGGCCGCCTCGCTGCTGCTGGGAGTCGGCCTGTTCGCCCTGGGGGTCGCCCTGGTCAAGGTGCCGGACGCGCACGCCGCGGCCACCGCCCAGTCGAACACCTGGCTGTACTCGGACGGCTCGCTGCTGGCCCGCACCGGGCAGACCAACCGGCAGAACGTCGGACTGGACAAGGTCTCCAAGGACGCGCAGCACGCCGCACTGGCCGCCGAGGACCGCAACTTCTACTCGGAGGGCGCGGTCAACTTCAAGGGCATGGCCCGCGCCGCCTTCAACACCGCCTCCGGCGGCGCCACCCAGGGCGGTTCGACGATCACCCAGCAGTACGTGAAGAACGCGTACCTGAACCAGAAGCAGACCGTCAGCCGCAAGGTGAAGGAAGTCTTCATCTCGTTCAAGGTGGACGCCACCCAGAGCAAGGACGAGATCCTCTCCTCCTACCTGAACACCTCTTACTACGGACGCGGCGCGTACGGCATCCAGGCCGCCTCGCAGGCCTACTTCGGGGTGGACGCCAGCCAGCTGGACGCCGCCCAGGGCGCGTACCTGGCGACCCTGCTGAACGCGCCCAGCGCGTACGACGTCTCCTCGGCCACCGAGAACGGCAAGCAGAAGGCGATGGCCCGCTGGAACTACGTGCTCGACGGCATGGTGACGAAGAACTGGCTGGGCGCCGACGAGCGCAAGCAGCTGACCTTCCCGGAGGTGCAGTCGCCGAAGTCCGCGCCCGGCATGTCCGGCCAGGCCGGCTACCTGGTGGCCGCCGCCACCTCGTACCTCACCGACAATCACATCGTCAGTGACGCCCAGCTCGCCAAGGGCGGCTACACCATCACGCTCACCGTGGACTCCAAGAAGCAGCAGCAGCTGCAGGACGCGGTGCAGGCCCAGCTCATCGACAACCTGAAGCCGGACACCCGCAAGGTGGACGCGGCCGCGCAGGCCGGCGCGGTGTCGGTCGACCCGAAGACCGGTCAGGTGGTGGCGCTGTACGGCGGCGCCGACGCCACCAAGCACTGGATCGACAACGCCACCCGCACCGACTACCAGGCCGGCTCCACCTTCAAGGCGATCGCGCTGGCCGCCGCCCTGGACTCCGGGGCGCGCACCCAGTACGGCGACCGGATCACCGCCGACACCATCTACGACGGCACCAACCGGCGGCCCGTCCGCGGCGCCAAGGGCGTGCCCTACGCGCCGCCGAACGAGGGCGAGCGCTCGTTCGGGCAGATCAGCCTCCAGCAGGCCACCGACTGGTCGGTGAACTCGGTGTTCGCGCAGCTCGCCCAGGACACCGGCCTGGAGAAGGTCCGCTCCACCGCGGTGGCGCTCGGCCTGCCCGCCGACACCCCGCAGCTGGAAGCCATCCCGTCGATCCCGCTGGGCACGTCCTCCCCCAGCGCGCTGGAACTGGCCGGCGTGTACGCCACGCTCGACAACGACGGCCAGCAGATCACCCCGTGGCTGGTGAAGGGGCTGGAGTCCGGCGGCGAGAAGGTCGCGCTGCCCGAGCACAAGAGCACCCAGGCGATCTCCAAGAACGCCGCCCGCGGCACCACCGCGATCCTCCAGGGCGTCATCGACGACCAGGGCGGCACCGGCTACCGGGCCGCCGCGCTGAACCGCCCCGCGGCCGGCAAGACCGGCACCACCGACGACTCCAAGTCGGTCTGGTTCGCCGGCTACACGCCCGAACTGGTCACCGTGGTCGGCCTGTTCGGCCAGGACCCGACCACCGGCAAGCAGGTCACCCTGGACGGCGTCGGCGGCATGGGCAGCGCGGCCGGCGGCAGATTCCCGGCGCAGATCTGGACGGCCTACATGAAGTCCGCGCTGGCCGGGCAGCCGGTCAGCTCCTTCTCCGGTCCGGTCCGGACGCCGTCCACCACCGTCCCGTCCGCGCCGACCGGGTCCGCCTCGCCCAGCCAGAACCCGTCCACCTCGGACGGCGTGACCTCCGCGCCGTCCCCGTCGGCCGGCGACAGCACCGGCAACGGCAACGGCAGCCCCAGCTCGCGTCCCAGCGGCGGCGCCGGTGACGGCGGCGGTCAGCCGCGGCCCAGCCGCAGCCCGTCCGCCAAGCCCAGCGCGGGCCCCAGCGAGCCGCCGACGCCGAGCGCCTCGACGGGGTCCGGCGGCTCCGGCGGACTGCTCGGAACACAGGACCAACCTGCGGGATAGCGCCTTACGGCAGAGGGGTCCGGGCTGGCACAATGCGGCGATGCACAGCAGCTCGGACCCCTCCGCCATGTCGCTCGACCCGCGCCCGGCGCCCGATCGTCCCCTGGTGGAAAGCCCCTCCCCCGCCCACCGCACCGCCAAGCTGGGCTTGGTGCTGGCCCTGGTCTCCGCGGTCGCCTTCGGCGGATCCGGAACGGCCGCCAAGCCGCTGATCGAAGCCGGCCTCTCCCCCACCCACACCGTCTGGCTGCGGGTCGCCGGCGCGGCGCTGGTGCTGCTGCCCATCGCCTGGAAGCACCGCGACGCGGTACTGCGCCGCCCCGGACTACTGATCGGCTTCGGCCTGCTCGCCGTCGCCGGCGTCCAGGCCTGCTACTTCGCGGCGATCTCCCGCATCCCCGTCGCCGTGGCCATGCTGATCGAGTACCTCGGCCCGCCGCTGCTGCTCGCCTACGTCCGACTCGTGCAGCGCCGCCCCGTCTCCCGCCGCGCGATGGCCGGCGCGGGCGCCGCGGTGGCCGGCCTCGCCTGCGTCGTCGAGGTCTGGCACGGCCTCTCCTTCGACCCGCTCGGCGTCCTGTTCGCCCTCGGCGCGGCCTGCTGCCAGGTCGGCTACTTCGTCCTCGCCGACGCCGGCCGCGAGGGCGACCGCCCCGTCGACCCGCTGGCCGTCTCCGCGTACGGCCTGCTGATCGGCGCGATCCTGCTCACCGCCTTCACCCGCCCCTGGGACGCCGACTGGTCCCTGCTGACCCACTCCGTCACCATGAACGGCCACCAGCTCCCGGCGCTGCTCCCCGCCCTCTGGATGATCCTGGTCGCCACCGTCGTCGCCTACCTCACCGGAGTCGCCTCGGTCCAGTACCTCTCCCCGCCCGTGGCCGGCGTCGTCGCCAACCTCGAAGCCGTGGTCGCCACCGTCCTCGCCTGGATCCTCCTCGGCGAACACCTCGGCGTCCCCCAACTCGCCGGCGGCGCCCTCGTCCTGGCCGGCGCCTTCGCCGCCCAGTCGGCCTCCTCGGCCAAGCACTGACCGCCGCGCGGGCTCGGGGGGCCGCCGGCTCCTGTGGACCCACCGAAGAAACCGCGCCCGAGCCGCCAGGCCGGGTCCGGCCCGGCGCCACGCATGCCGATCCCCAGCTCGCAGGGCCCGCCGAGGCGTCCCGGGACGCCGGACCATCAGGTCACATCGAGCCCGGCTCCGTGCGCGCGAAGCGCCCCCGACTCCCCGCCGGAGGCGTCCCCCGCGTCAGGCCGGGAGCGTCTGCCGGTACGGGGCGAGCTCGGGGCCGGTGGTGGTGGGGACGAACTCGGTGATGCGGTACTCGGCGACGTCGCCCTGCGCGAACGGGTCCGTGGCCGCCAGCGCCTCGACGGCGTCCCGGCTCTCCGCGACGGCGATGATGACCCCGCCGTCCCGGGGAACCTTGCGGCCGGAGGCGAGGAAGGTGCCGCTCGCGTAGTGCTGCTCCAGCCAGGCCACGTGGGCGGGCAGCAGCGCGTCGATGCGCTCCAGCGGGGCGGTGTAGGTCAGCTCCAGAATGAACACCCGATCATCCTAGGCCGCGCGGGCCCCCGGGCCGGATCAGGCCCGACTCGTAGGCCGCGATGACCAGTTGCGCCCGGTCCCGGGCGGCGAGCTTCTGCAGCAGCCGGCCGATGTGGGTCTTCGCGGTGGACAGGCTGACGTGCAGGTGCGCGGCGATCTCCTCGTTGGAGAGGCCGAGCCCGACCAGTACGAGCACCTCCCGTTCGCGTTCGGTGGTCCCGGCGAGCGCCGCCGGGGCCGTCGCGGCGGGGGTGGCGGCCGGGCTGCTGTTGCGGCGCCAAGTCGCCGCGATGGCCGTGGTGTTGGCGGCGGTGGCAGCGATGCAGGTGCTGGTGCCGCTGGCGCTGCGCGCCCACCTGGCGGCGCCCGTGCAGCAGCAGACGGCGGTGGTGCTGGCGCCGGACCGGCCGGCCGTGATCCGGATCGAGGGCGAGCGGCTGTACGTGACGACTCCGGTGGCGCTGCCGGGCGCCTGGTCGGTGTCGGTGCGGACGCTGGACGCCGACGGCCGGCCGTTCACGCCCACCGCCCCCGAGGTGTGCGGCCCGGCCGGCTCGACCGAGCGGTGCATGGAGACGATCAACGCGATGCACCTGTCGCAGCGCACCGAGTACCAGCCGGCCGACCGCTACTGGACGTTCCAGTGGGCGGAGGCCGGGGTGCTGGTGCTGCTGTCGGCGGTGGTCGCGGCGGGCTGCGCCGTCCGGCTGCGGCGCGGTGTGTCGGCCTGACCGGCGCTCAGCGGCCGGTCCAGCCGAACCAGTTGAGGTGGTTGAGGGGCCAGACCACGGCGGAGGTCGGGCCGACCACGTTGTCGACGGGAACGGCGCCGCCGGACGGGCCGTCGCGGTGGTAGCGGGAGTCGGCGGAGTCGCTGCGGTGGTCGCCCTCGACCCAGATGTGGCCGGCGGGGACGGTGATGGGCCCGAAGTCCAGGCCGGAGCAGGAGTCGTCGCCGGGGTGCAGGTAGGGCTCGGCGACGGGCTGGCCGTCGACGCTGAGGGTGGTGCCGCGGCAGGCGACGGTCTGGCCGCCGGTGGCGATGACCCGCTTGACCAGGTAGTCGTCGCCGGGCGGCAGCAGGCCGATCGCGCTGAGGCCGGAGTGGATGGCGCCGGTGAAGGCGTTGCTGTCCTTCGGGGTGGGCGGCAGCCAGCCGCCCGGGTCCTTGAACACCACGGGCTCGCCCGGTTCGGGCTTCCAACCGGTGAGCGGGGCAAGCTTGTTGACCGCGACCCGGTCGCCGATCTGCAGGGTGTTCTCCATGGAACCGGACGGGATGGAGAACATCTGGAACAGGCAGGACTTGATCACCACCGCGACCACCAGGCCGACGGCGATCATCACGGGCAGTTCCACGTACCAGGGCCGGCGCCTGCGCCAGCCCTGCTCCTGTGTGGTCTCCTCGGTCACCGCAACCGACACCGACACCGCCTCCTCGGGAAGGACAGCACGCTAACCCGCGCGCCGGACGCGGCGAAAATCCGGCCCTTACGCGGACCGGACAGACACACAGACACTACGGCCTGTCGCCGGCGATCGCCTCGTGATGCCTGATCACCTCGGCGATGATGAAGTTCAGGAACTTCTCGGCGAACACCGGGTCGAGGTGGGCGCTGACGGCCAGTTCGCGCAGCCGGGCGATCTGTCGGCGCTCGCGCTCCGGGTCGGCGGGCGGCAGCCGGTGCTCGGCCTTGAGGCGGCCGACCTGCTGGGTGGCCTTGAAGCGCTCGGCGAGCATGTGGACGACGGCGGCGTCGATGTTGTCGATCGACTCGCGCAGGCGGGTCAGCTCGGCCCGCACGGCCGGGTCGGTCTCCGCCGGGGAGGGGGTGGGCTGGTCCGTCATGGGGGCGGCTCCGATGCGGGTGCGGGTGGGCTCCGGGCACGGCGGGGCGCGGCGGACGGGCCGGCCCGGGCGCGGGCGAACGGCCAATCTAACAGGGCAAACACGTCGCTTTCGCCCCGATCACCGGCACGTTCCGCGATGTGGGACGGCCGCCGGACGGACTGCGCGCTGATCCGACGGGAACGGCCGGGCAGGCCCTAGGCTGGGCGGGCCGCGGCCGCAAGTGCGGTCGCGGGTGGAGCAGTTCGACCGGCAGTTCCCCCTACAGGAGGTACCTGATCGTGGCAACGACCCGCACCGCGCACACCGAGTGGGAGGGCAACCTGCTCGACGGCAAGGGCCTGGTGACCTTCGACTCCTCGGGCATCGGCGAGTTCCCGGTGTCCTGGCCGTCCCGGGCCGAGGCCGCGAACGGGAAGACCAGCCCGGAGGAGCTGATCGCGGGCGCGCACTCGGCGTGCTTCTCGATGGCGCTCTCGCACGGCCTGACGGGCGCGGGCACCCCGCCCACCAAGCTGGACACCAAGGCGGACGTGACCTTCCAGCCGGGCACCGGCATCACGGGCATCCACCTGACCGTGGTCGGCACCGTCCCGGGCCTGGACGAGGCGGGTTTCGTGAAGGCCGCCGAGGACGCGAAGGCGAACTGCCCGGTCAGCCAGGCGCTCACCGGCACCACCATCACGCTCAGCGCCTCGCTCGCCTGACCTGCCGCCCGACGTACCGCCCGACCTGCCCTCGAACGCCGCTTCGCTACGGCGGGTGAGCGCGGTCGTACGCCCCCGGCGTGCACCGGATCCGGTGCACGCCGGGGGTCTCGCACGTAATGTCGAGGCACATCTGCGGGCAATTCGCCCGAATCGACCCGCCGCCGGTCGCGCACAGTTACACCGGCGGCCTATGATCGGCGGACGTGGCCGAGGCCGCCGACAGCTCCCCGGTCACCGGCCGGGGTCCGCCGAGCGGAGCGGGGCCGCGGGCCGGTCTCCGCCCGCGTGGGTGTGGGCGGTGAGTCAGTGGCAGCAGCGGACGGGAGCGTGCCGTGCCGGGCCGGAACGTCGGGGCCGACGCACACCATCGGGGTGGGTGGCCCGAAGCGCCGCGCCCGCAGAGCGGTGCGCACTCCCCGGGGGTGGCCGACGGCCCGCCCCAGATCTGCACCGCCTGCGGCAGTTCGCTGAGCGCCGACGCGGTGCACCTGGCGGACGCGCTGCGCGCCAGCGAGTCCCGCTTCCGCGCCGCGTTCTCGGACGCCGGCATCGGCATGGCGCTGATCGACACCGACGACCTGGTGATCGAGGGCAACCCGGCGTTCGCGGCGATGCTCGGCCGGGAGACCTCCGAGCTGCCCGGCATGCACATCCACCGGATCATCGAACCCGAGGACCCGTCCCGGCAGCGCTACCGCGAGCTGGTGCGCGGCGAGCGCGACCGGATGCGCACCGAGAAGCGCCTCAAGCACCTCGGCGGGCAAGAGGTCTGGGGCCGCGTCACCGTCTCGCTGATCCGCGACGGCGCCGGCCGCCCGTACTACACGCTGGTCATGGTCGAGGACATCACCGAGCAGCGGCAGCTCGGCGACCGGCTGGCCTATCAGGCACTGCACGACCCGCTGACCAGGCTGCCCAACCGGGCGCTGTTCTACGAGCGGCTGGAAGCGGCGTTCAAGCCGGACGGTCAGGCCGGGCCGGCCGTCCGGAAGGACGAGCGCCGGATCGGGCTGTGCTACATCGACCTGGACGGGTTCGCCGCCATCAACGAGACCCTCGGCCACCACATCGGCGACCAGCTGCTGGTCGCCGTCGCCGCCCGGCTGGAGCACGGATTCGCCGACGGCGAGGGCCAGTTGGTGGCCCGCCTCGGCGGCGACGAGTTCGCCGTGCTGGTCACCGACAGCGGCGGCGACCAGCAGCTCACCCACCTGGCGGCGGGGCTGATGAACGCCCTGGAGCGGCCCTTCGAGGTGGCCGGCCACCGGCTGACGGTGACGGCCTCGATCGGCGTGGTGGAGCGCCCGGTGCGCGGTTCCACCCCGACCGACCTGATCCGCGACGCCGACTCCACCCTGTACTGGTCGAAGGCCGACGGGCGCGCCCGCTGGACGCTGTACGACCGCGACCGCGGCGCCGACCAGCTGACCAGGCACCTGCTGGCGACGGCGCTTCGCCCGGCCGTGGAGCGCGGCGAGTTCATCGTCGAGTACCAGCCGCTGGTGGGTCTGACGGACGGCGCGGTGCACGGCGCGGAGTCGCTGGTGCGCTGGCGCCACCCGCGCTACGGGCTGCTGTCGCCGGACCGTTTCATCCCGCTCGCCGAGGAGTCCGGGGCGATCGTGCCGCTCGGCAAGTGGGTGCTGGAGGAGTCCTGCCGGCAGGCCCGCCGCTGGCTGGCCGAGTTCCCGGACGCGGAGACCTTCGTCTCGGTCAACCTGGCCGCCCGCCAGATCTGGGACTCCGACGTGGTCGCCGACGTCGCCGAGGTACTGGAGCGCACCGGGCTGCCCGCCCGGCTGCTGCAGCTGGAGATCACCGAGAGCGCGATCCTCGGCCCGAGCGGGCGCCCCCTGCAGGCCTTGCAGGCGCTCGCCGAGATGGGCGTGCGGATCGCCATCGACGACTTCGGCACCGGCTACTCCAACCTCGCCTACCTGTCCCGGCTGCCGGTGCACGCGCTGAAGCTCGACGGCACGTTCATCGAGGCGTTCCGGGAGAGCCCGTCCGGCGACGGCGGGCGACGGCGCGCCGCCGACGAGCAGATCGTCGGCGCCGTCGTGCAGCTGGCGCACGCGCTGGGCCTCACCGTCACCGCCGAGGGCATCGAGCACGCCGCGCAGGCCGAACGCCTGCGGCAGACCGGCTGCGACACCGCCCAGGGCTGGTACTTCGCCCGCCCGGGCGCGCCCGACCGGATCGCCGAGATACTGCGGCAGTGCCCGCGCCGCTAGCCGTCAGGGCTTCGTGAGTCCGTACGCCTCGGCGATCAGCCCGTAGGACGTCAGCCGGTTCTGGTGGCCGTGGATGTGCGAGGTCACCATCAACTCGTCCGCCCCGGTGCGGCGGCGCAGCGCCTCCAGGCCCTCGGCGACCTCCGCCGGGGTGCCGAGCACCACGTTGGCCAGCCAGGAGTCGAGGAAGTCCTCCTCGGCCAGGGTGTACGGGTGCGCGGCGGCCTCCTCGGGGGTGGGGATCGGCCCGGGCCGGCCCTGGCGCAGCCGCAGCATGCCGAGGCCGGCCGAGCGGGCCAGCCACAGCGCCCGCTCGGTGCTCTCGGCGGCGACGGCGCTGACCCCGATCAGTGCGTACGGCTCGGCCAGCACCGCGGACGGGCGGAAGGTGTCCCGGTACAGGTCGAGCGCGGGCACCGTGTTGGCGGCGCTGAAGTGGTGCGCGAACGCGAACGGCAGGCCGAGCCGGGCAGAGAGCTGCGCGGAGAAGCCGGACGAGCCGAGCAGCCAGATGGGCGGGCGGGAGGCCGAGCGCGGCACCGCCTCCAGCCGGGCGTAGGGGTGGCCGTCGGGGAAGTCGCCGTCCAGGAAGTGGGTGAGTTCGGCGAGTTGGCGGGGGAAGTCCTCGGCGCCGTCGGCCAGGCCGCGGCGCAGGGCGCGGGCGGTGGCCTGGTCGGTGCCGGGGGCGCGGCCGAGGCCGAGGTCGATCCGGCCGGGGTGCAGGGCCTCCAGCAGGCCGAACTGTTCGGCGATGGAGAGCGGGGCGTGGTTGGGAAGCATCACGCCGCCGGAGCCGAGCCGCAGGGTGCTGGTGTGCGCGCCGAGGTGGGCGAGCAGCACGGCGGGCACCGAGGAGGCGACGCCGGGCATGCCGTGGTGTTCGGCGACCCAGAACCGGTGGTAGCCCCAGCGTTCGGCGCTGCGGGCGAGTTCGGTGGTGGCGGCGAGCGCCTCGGCGGCGGTGTGGCCGGTGCCGACGGTGGCGAGGTCCAGGATGGAGAGCGGGGCGGGGGCTGTGCCGGCCGCCCGGCCGCGGATCCGGTCGTCCTCGCCGGGGTGCTGTTCGGTCGGCTCCGGTGCGCTGCTCATGCGGTGCGTCCTCCTGGTGCCCCGGCCGGGCGCCCGGGCGTTCGTCGGAGCACAACCCGCCGACGGGCCGGGCTGTTCCCGCCGCCCTCCGCGAATGTGTCGGCTGGCGAGTTCGCGCCAGCGCGGGAAGTCGCCAGGGGAAACGGCCGAGCCGGGGCCCGGGGATGCGGCAGGCTGGTGACCGTCGCGGACGACCTACCGGCTCCGCGCACCGTACGGATCGGCGGGCTCGACCAGCACCGCCGGTCCTTCCCGAGCCCCCGCAGCGGCACCCCGCCGGGGGCTCTCAGCATTCCCGGACACGTGTGCGACATCCCACACGGGGGTGCTTCAGGTGATGAAAGGTGTCCGCGCTAGCGTTGACCCTCGTTGCAGCTGCCTCTCCCCCGGGCGGGCTGGAGGGAGAGAACCTTGGACGCCACCGCCGCCGTCGCACCGGCGTGGTACTGCGCCATCGCGCTGCTCGCGGTACTCGGCGACGCCTTCCTGCCGTTCCTGCCCAGCGGGACGCTGGTGATCCTGGCCGTGCTGAAGACCGGCCAGATGGGCGGCTCGCCGCTGCCGCTGGCCGCCGGCGTGGCCGTGGCGTCCTTCCTCGGCGACCTGCTGCTGCTCAACCTGGCCCGGCGCGGCGCACCCGCGGTGAACCGTCGCCTGGAGCGCCGGCCCCGGCTGGCCGCCAACGTGGCCCGGGTGCAGCGGGCCCTGACCGGCCGCACCACCAGCCGGACGGCGGCGGCGATCGTCATCGTGGCGCGCTTCGTCCCGGCCGGACGGACGGTGCTGGACCTGGCGGTCGGTCACTCCCCGAACCGGCCCTGGACGTTCCTGCGCTGGTCGGCGGTTTCCGCGGTGGTGTGGGCGGCGTACATCGTCAGCCTCGGCTGGCTGAACCTGCACTGGTTCGACACCGAGTGGCTGAGCCTGGTGATCTCCAGCCTGGCGGCGACGGCGGTCAGCAGCCTGGTGGTCCAACTGGTCCGCCGACGCCGCCGGCTGGCCGTGCTGGTCGAGGGCGAACTCGTCTAGGGCCTGTCCGGCCGATCTTGTCGGATCAGCGCGCGGCGTCGGGCGCCCGGCTGGGCGTGCCGCCGGAACGTCCTCGTACTGGGTGTACTTGGATGTTTCGGCGGTGCGTCCAGGCGGGATGATCCGGCGTCGCGCGCCCGGCAAGATCGGCCGAACAGGCCCTAGCAGGGGTTTTGTCCCAGGACGGCAACAGGTGGGCCCTGGCAGGAGCCGGGCGTACCCGGTCCGCGTGATGACTGGTTGAGGATGGGCGGCTTGGACCGTCCGTCCCGGGCATGCCATCCTTGGGTGGCGAAACCGTCAAATTGTCCGAGTTTGCCAGAAGTTGACCATCCGAAGCCGCGGCAGGCCTCCGGATCCCTTCTGGCCGGGCCCACTGCGGCAGGGGAGACCATGAGCACCATCTCGCGCAGGACAGTGCTGTCCGCCACGGCAGCCACCGCGGCCCTGGGAGCCGTCGCGGCCTGTTCCAGCGGAGGCGGTGCGACCGGCCGCCCGGGGTCGGACGCGGGCACCGGCTCGGGCGGCACCGGCAAGCCCGCGCCCGGCCAGTCCGGCACCAAGGGCACCCCGATAGGCGACGGCTCCAACGCCGACACCGGCCCGCAGCCCAACCAGCCCAAGTGGGAGAAGCTGAAGCCCGGCGAGGCCCCGCCGCAGTTCGTGGTGTTCTCCTGGGACGGCGCGGGCGCCACCGACGACGGCCAGTTCACCCGGTTCCTCAAGCTCGCCGAGGAACACAAGGCGACCATGACGTTCTTCCTCTCCGGCATCTACACGCTGCCGAAGGAGAAGGCCTCGCTGTACCACCCGCCGAAGCACTCGCAGGGCGCCTCCGACATCCCGTTCCTGTCCGAGAACGCCGTCCGCAACACGCTGAAGCTGATCAGCCAGGCCTGGCTGGCCGGCCACGAGATCGGCACCCACTTCAACGGGCACTTCTG
This sequence comes from Kitasatospora sp. NPDC048407, assembly GCF_043200475.1. Lineage (NCBI taxonomy): Bacteria > Bacillati > Actinomycetota > Actinomycetes > Kitasatosporales > Streptomycetaceae > Kitasatospora > Kitasatospora sp. NPDC048407. The sequence goes on from NZ_JBICXW010000003.1 coordinate 291,553, forward strand.
CTCGACCCGCTCGGACGGCAACGGCGTCAACAAGTGGACGCCGGAGGACTGGGAGAGCGAGATCGAGCAGGCGGTCTCCTTCGTCACCCAGTGGAAGACCAACACCGGCATCACCGACGTCGACCCGCTGCCCTTCGACTACAAGAAGGAACTGATCGGCGCCCGCACCCCGTGCCTGGAGGGCCAGAAGGCGCTGCTGCCGACCGCCGCCAAGCTCGGCTGGAAGTACGACGCCAGCTCGCCCGGCGGGCAGCAGATCTGGCCGCAGAAGGTGCAGGACGGCAAGATCTGGGACTTCCCGCTGCAGGGCATCCCGTTCCCCGGGCACAACTTCCAGGTGCTGTCGATGGACTACAACATCCTCGCCAACCAGTCCGCCGGCTCGACCAAGGGCGACCCGGCCAAGTACGGCGAATGGCGCGACCAGGCCCGGGACTCCTACCTGGCGGGCTTCAACCGCGCCTACAGCACCAACCGCGCGCCGTTCTTCGTCGGCAACCACTTCGAGCAGTGGAACGGCGGCATCTACATGGACGCCGTCGAGCAGACCATGAAGCAGATCGCCGGCAAGCCGGACGTCCGCCTGGTCTCGTTCAAGCAGCTGGTCGAGTGGATGGAGGTCCAGGATCAGTCCACGCTGCGCAAGCTGCGGACCCTGGGCGTCGGCCAGGCCCCGGCCGGCGGCTGGCAGACCTTCCTCGGCACCGCCTGACGGTCCGCCGCCCCGCCCGCCCCGGCCGCCGCACCGCGCGGCCGGGGCGCGTGCTGCGGGTAGCGGTCCCGGACCGCGGTGGCGATCGTCTCGGACGCCCGGCCGTCGCCGTACGGGGAGGGCACCTCGGCGAGCCGCGCCGCGAGGCCCGGGTCGGCGAGCAACTCGCGCAGCGCGGCGTCGAGTTCGGGCCCGGGGCGGGCCAGCCGGGCGAACCCGGCCTGCACCGCCTCCGGACGTTCGGTGGAGTTGCGGACCACCACCAGGGGGCGCTTGAGCACCGTGCACTCCTCCTGGACGCCGCCGGAGTCGGAGACCAGCAGCCGGCAGTGCCGGGCCAGCGCCAGGAACGCGGCGTGGCCGAGCGGCTCGATCGGGCGCAGCCCCCCGCCGGCGGCGAGCAGCCCGGCGGACGCGGCGGCCGCCCGGGTACGGGGGTGCAGCGGCAGCAGCACCGGCAGCTCGAGGCCGCCGAGTTGGCCCAGCAGCCGGGCGAGCCGCTCCGGGTCATCGGTGTTCTCGGGCCGGTGGACGGTGGCCAGCAGGTAGTTCTCGGGCGTGACGCCGTGCCGGGCCAGGACGGCGCGGGCGGCGAGGTCGTCGGGCAGGGTGGCGAGGGTGGCCTCGACCACGGTGTTGCCGGTGACCAGGATCCGCCGCGGGTCGATGCCCTCGCGCAGCAGGTGGTCGGCCGCGGTCCGGGTGGGTGCGCAGTGCAGGTCGGCGAGCGGGGCGATGACCCGCCGGTTGGCCTCCTCGGGCATGGCGGCGTCGAAGGACCGCAGGCCCGCTTCGACGTGCACCACGGGGACGCCCGCGCAGTGCGCGGCGAGCGCCCCGGCGGCGGCGGTGTTGGTGTCGCCCTGGACGATCGCGGCGGCGGGCGGGTGTTCGGCGAAGTGCCGGCTGAGTTCGCCGATCATCCGGCCGATCTGCTGCCCGCGCGGTTCGCCGCCGACGCCGTCCAGCCGGTGGTGCGGGGCGGGCAGGCCGTAGCCGGTGAAGAAGGCGGTGGTGAGGGCCGGGTCCCAGTGCTGCCCGGTCCACACCAGGCGGGTGCGGGGGCCCAACAGCCGGGCGAGGGCGGCGAGTTTGACGATCTCCGGCCGGGTTCCGAGGACCAGGGCGAGGTCGCGGGAGGTCATGGTGCTCCATGGGTGGGGCGGGACTCCGGGCTGGGGCTTCCGAATGGCGTCTCACATGGTCTTGAGGCCGCGTCGATGAGCGCCACGCGCCGCGCCCTTGCCGATCGGCCGCGCCGCAGGACCACCCGCCCGGCGCAACGGCCGGGAGCCGCATGCCCGGGCTGACGGCCGCCCGGCCGCGGTGGCACCGACGGTCGATCGCGCCCGGCCGAGGCGTGGGGCTTCCGAGTGGACTTCCCGCCGACCTGCGCGTCACGGCGATCTGATGATCGGCCCGGCAGTCACCTTTGGCTCCGGCCCGGAAGCCACCGGGCCGAGACGAGAGGAGACGACCGTGTACGGACCTCACGTGGGCGGAATCCCGCCGGTCGCGGCCGGCGGCGGGGTGCTGGCCTCCACCGGCTCGCCCGGGCTCGGCCTGGCCGCCGCCGCGGCCACCGGCCTGCTGCTGGTCGGGGTGCTGCTGGTGCGGCGCGGCCGGCTGGCCGCCGGTCCCGGATCCGAGCACTCGGACGCCCAGCGCCCCGAAGCCCGGCGCCGCCGCCCCTGACCGCCGCCGGACCCGGGCGGCACGGCCGCCGGGTCCGGCCCGTCCGCCCCTCGCGTGGAGCCGCCCATGCCTGCCACCGCATTCTCCCGGCCGTCGGCCCGGTCGGCCGCCCGCCCCCGCCCCGGCCGCCTCGGCACGGTGTGCGGCCCGCTCTCCCTCGCCCTGGCCGGACTGCTGGTCGGCGGCGAACACATGTACCGCAACCTGGAGTTGACCGCCGTCTCCCAGCTGACGACCCACCTGCTGGGCCTGCGCACCCTGCTGCTGCCGAGCCCGGGCGCACCGGTGCTGTACGCGGGCGGGCCGGACCACTTCGAGCGCGGCATCGCGCTGACCACCGGGTGCAGCAGCGCCCTGCTGATCGCCCCGTTCGCGCTGGTCATCGGCCTGCTGCTGGCGTTCGGCCACCGCCGCCCCGGCCGGCTGCTGCTGGCCCTGGCACTGGCCGTCACGCTGATCGCCGGCACCAACCTGGGCCGGCTCACCCTGATCGTCGCCATGCAGCACCGCTACGGAAGCGCCGGCTTCGAGTGGACGCACGTCCTGTTCGGCTCGCTGCTGATGATGATCGCCGCGCTGGCGGCCCTGCTGCTCTGTCTCGCCGTGGTCGCCCGCGGCTCCCACTCCGCCGAGGACGTCGCCCCGTGAGCCTGCTCGACCTGTCCGTCTGCCTGTCCTTCATCCTCGGTGTCGGCTTCCTCGGCTACGTCGGGGTGATCGTGACCGGCTTCCTGCGCGCCCGGCCGGACGCCCCCGGCGACCCGTCCGGCTACCAGTGGCACTTCGTGATCCCGTGCCGCGACGAGGAGGCGGTGATCGGCCTCACCCTCGACCACCTGCACCGGCGCTTCCCCACCGCCCGGCTCTGGGTGGTGGACGACCACTCGACGGACCGCACCGCGGAGATCGTCCTCGCCCTCGCCACCGCCGGGCTGCCCGTCCACCTGGTGCGGCGCCGGCTGCCGGACGCCCGCACCGGCAAGGGCGACGCGCTGAACGCCGCGTACCACGCGCTGGAGAGCCGGCTGCCGCCCGGCACCGACCCGGACCGGGTGGTGCTGACCGTGGTGGACGCGGACGGCCGCCCCTCGCCGAACCTGCTGCACGTGCTGGCCGGGCCGGCCTCGTTCGGCGACCCGGCGATCGGCGCCGTCCAGGTGGAGGTCCGGATGTCCAACCGGGCGGTGGCCGCGCCGCTGCCCGGCCGGAGCCGGGCCGCCAACGCCCGCGCCCGGCTGCTGGCCCGGCTCCAGGACCTGGAGTTCCGCGGGCCGATCTCCGCCATGCAGATCACCCGGCGCCGCACCGGCACCGTCAACGTCGGCGGCAACGGGCAGGCCAACCGGCTCAGCGCGCTGCGAGCGGTCGCCGCCGAGACCGGAAACCCCTGGGGGAAGGCCCTGTTGGAGGACTTCGAACTGGGCCTGCGGATGATGCTGGCCGGCCGCCGCAACGGCTACACCACCACCGCCTGGGTCGAGCAGGAGGCGTTGTGGAGCGTCCGTCAGCTGCTCACCCAGCGGGTGCGCTGGGCGCAGGGTTCGATGCAGTGCGCCCGCTACCTGCCGCGGATCTGGAGCTCCCGGCAGTTCAGCGCCCTCGGCTTCCTGGAGGTCGGCTACTTCATGGCGCAGCCCTGGCTGCAGGTGGTCGGGCTGTTCGCGTACCTGCTGCCGATCGGGGTCTTCGGCTACCACGCCTGGGCCTACCCGGAGTTCACGCTGGACTTCCTCGGCCACGGCGGCGCGCTGCTGATCGGCCTGTACCTGCTGATCGGCGTCACCGAGTTCGCCGTCTGGGGGCCGCTGTACCGGCGGCACTGCGAGCGGGACATCGGCCGGGGCTCGGCGCTGGCCTACGGGCTGGCGCTGGCGGTCTACGCGGTCGGGACGTACCTGGTCGCGGTGCGCGCGTTCTGGCGGCTGGTACGCGGGGAGCGGAGCTGGCACAAGACCGCCCGGACGGGCGTGCATTGACGCTCGATCAGACTCCTTGGACCGACTGCTCCATTCGATCGGATTTTCCGACTTTCGCATAACTCCCGTGCCTTATCAGGGAATTGATCGGCAGCCACTGGCACATCCACCACCAGAAAGGCGGTCCGCTCGTGACCACCACCCGCACCCGCGTCCTGGCCGGCGCAGCACTCGCAGCCGGCCTGTTCTGCTCCGCCGCACCCGCGTTCGCCGCGCTCACCTCCCCCGAGGCACTGGCGTACGTGGTCGCGGCCGACGCGCTGAACAACAACGTGGCCGTCCCGCCGCAACCGCAGTCCACCTTCCCGCCGGGCGGCACCAAGACCCTGGTGGGCCTGACCGTCGGCCCGTTCGCGACCAACGACACGCTCACCGCCACCACCGCGGGTGACCCGACGACCGGCACCTCGTCCGCCTCCGCCACCGTCGACCAGCTGAGCCTCACCCTCGGCCCGGCCCTGACCGGTGAGCTGACCGGCGTCAGCTCCACCTGCAACGCGGACCCCGGTGGCGCCACCGGCAACGGTGTCATCGCGAGCGGCACGGTCACCGTCCTGGGCAGCCAGACCACCTTGCAGGCGAACGCCCCGAAGAACACCAGCCTCACCGTCCCCGGCCTCGGCGACGTGATTCTCAACGAGCAGTCCACCGACGCCAACGGGGTGATCTTCGTCAACGCCGTGCACCTCACCCTGCTGCCCGCCCTCGGCGGCGCCAACGTGATCGTCGGCCACGTCGAGTGCGGCGGCGCGCCGGCGGCCGCGACCGTCCCGATGATCAACACCCAGGTCGGGCTGATCGGTGGCTCGCTGGCCGCCGCGGCCGTCTTCGGCACCGTGTACCTGCGGCGCCGCGCCTGACCGGACCAGACATGCCGGTGCCCTCTCCCTCCGAGCGCGGAGAGAGAGGGCACCGGCACGTCCGCGCTCAGACCAGCAGTTCGGCCAGCCGGTCGGCCCAGATGATCGAGTAGTGGCTGGTGTCGGCGACCAGCTCGGTCGGAACGGTGACCTTCGCCGCCGTCAGCCGGCCCTCGTCGTAGAGCGCCTGGGGCTCGTTCAGCAGGCCGCGCTCGGCGTACAGGAAGCGGGTCGGGACGGTCAGGCGGTGGATCGCGCCGGCGGCCTCCGCATCGAGCAGGACCTGGGTGCCGTCGGTGGTGATCGCCTCGTGGACGCAGGAGGAGACCAGGGCGGGGGCCTCGCCGACCAGGTCGCGCTGGGTGTAGGCGTCCATCTCCTCGTTCCAGTCGGCGAACGCGGGGTGCGCCTGCCAGAACGCGCGGTAGGCCTCGCGGCTCTCGAAGGTCATCGACAGCCGGGCCAGCGCCGGGCCGAGCACCGCGGCCAGCGCGTCCTCCTCGCGGACGCCGTCGGGCAGCGGGAAGGACACCGCGCCGTCGACCAGGACCAGGTCGGCGAGCAGCTCGGGGTGGCGGGCGGCGGCGACGGCCGACACCCAGGCACCCATCGAGTGGCCGACCAGCCGGACGGGGCCGGCGTCCAGGTGGCGGATCAGCGCGGCGACGTCCTCCGCGTGCCGGCCGAGGCCCCACGGGCCCGGCAGCTCGCGGCTGGCGGCCCGGCCGCGCAGGTCGGGGGCGTACAGCGAGACCCGGCCCGCGAGCAGGCGGGCCAGGCTAGCCCAGGCCAGCGCGTTGGCCGTGATGCCGTGCACGGCGACCACCACGGGCGCGCCGGGGTCGGCGGCCGGCCAGTGCAGGACGGCGAGGTCGCCGCCGTCGACGGGGACAGTGAGGTGCTGAGGGAGGGTCATGCGGCGCCTTCCGGTACGGCGGTGACGGACACCTTGGCGGCCTTGGCGGCGCGGCCCGCCCGCAGCCGGGCGGGCAGCTTGGCCAGACCGCCGGGCAGCAGGTAGACCACGGCGACGAAGAGCGTACCGAGCAGGAACAGCGGCTGGGAGAGCGGAACCCGCAGCACGGACGGGAGTTCGGCGATGGACGCGGAGTTGGCGAGGTCGCCGAGCCGGTGCGCCGCCCAGGTGTAGAGCACGCCGCCGAGCAGCGGCCCCCACCGGGTGCCGGAGCCGCCGAGCACCACCATCACCAGCAGCGCCAGCGTCGCGTCCGAGCTCGCGGCCTGCGGGGTGGCGCCGCCGGTGAGCAGCAGGTAGACCACGCCGCCGGCGCCGGCCAGGCCGCCGGCCACGGTGAACGCGACCAGCTTGAAGCCGTACGGGCGCAGGCCCAGCACCTCGACCCGGCGTTCGTTCTCGCGGATGCCGGCCCAGACCCGGCCGGTCGGCGAGGAGACCGTCCAGTGCACCACGGCGAGCGTGACGACCAGGTAGAGCACCGCGATCCAGTACAGGTTGGCGGTGTTCTGGATGCCGATCAGCGCGTCGGGCAGGTGCTCGGCGGGCGCGGAGCGGCCCTCCTCGCCGCCGGTGAGGCCGCCGGGGTTGCGCTGCACCAGGATCGCCCCGGCCTGGGCGAAGGCCAGCGTGACCATGGAGAAGCCGATGCCGGTGACCTTCAGCGACACCGAGCCGAGCAGCAGCGCCAGGGCGATCGAGCAGGCGATGCCGAACACCGCGGCCAGCACGAAGCCGAGGCCGAACTCCAGCATCGCCAGGTCGGTGGCGTACAGGCCGGTGGCGAAGTACAGGGCGTGGCCGAAGGAGAGCAGGCCGGTGCGGCCGAGCAGCAGGTCGTAGCCGGTGGCGAGGCCGCCGTAGACCAGGCAGAGCGCGATCAGTTGGAGGCTGCCGGGGCTGCCGAGCGGTCCGTCCAGCAGGCCGGGCAGCGGCAGGGTGCTGTACGGCGCGATCACCAGGACGATCAGCAGGGCGAGCGGCCACCAGCGCTTGAGGTGGGTGGTCATGCGAGTCTCCCGGTGAGTCCGCGCGGCTTGACGAGCAGCAGCACGGCGAGCAGGACGACGACGGAGAGGTCGCCGAGGCCCGCGGCGGTGTAGTAGTTGGCGAACTGCTGGACGAGTCCGACGCCGACCGAGGCGACGGCCGCGCCGGTGACGGAGCCCATGCCACCCATCACCACGACCACGAAGGCGAAGATCAGCAGGCCGGTGCCCTGGCCGGGGTTGATCGAGCCGAAGTACAGGCCGGCCAGTGCCCCGCCGAGCGAGGCGGCGGCGCCGCCGATGGCGAAGACCAGGGTGAACGCCTTGCGGACGTCGATGCCGAGGGCGGTGACCATGGCCCGGTCCTCGACGCCGGCCCGGACGATCAGGCCGTAGCGGGTCTTGGCGAGGAACAGCCGCAGCAGCACCAGCACGATCAGCGCGGCGGCCATCAGCACGAAGCGGTTGACGGGCACGGTCGCGCCCAGCAGGTTCACCGTGCCGGACAGCGCCGCGGGCTGCGGGAACGGCCGGGCGTCGGCGCCCCAGATGCCCATGATCAGGGCGGGCAGGGCGAGTCCGACGCCGACGGTGGCGAGGATCTGGTCGCGCGGCCGGGAGTACAGCGGCCGGATCAGGGCGAGTTCGAGCAGCACCGAGGCGGCGGTGCCGACCGCGGTGCCGAACGGGACGGCCAGCCAGAACCCGAGTCCGCCGTCGGTGGCGGCCCACCAGGCGGCGTACGCGCCGACGGACAGCAGCGCGCCGTGGGCGAAGTTCAGGACGTCCATCAGGCCGAAGATCAGCGAGAGGCCGGAGGCGACCAGGAAGTACAGCGCGCCGAGCCCGAGTCCGGTGCAGGCGAGCAGGACGACGGTGTTCATCAGGCAGACACCTCGGGATCAGGAGCGGCGGGACGGTGGCTGCCGACGCCGAGCAGGCGGCGGGCGGCGTCCTCGTCGGCGAGCAGTTCGCCGGCGTCGCCCTGGTGGGCGGTGCGGCCGTCGGCGAGGACGGCGCAGTGGCCGGCCACCCGGCGGACCAGGGCCAGGTTCTGTTCGACCAGCAGCACGGGGACGGTCTCGGCGGCCCGGGCGAGCACGTCGGCGACCTCGGTGACGATCTTCGGGGCGAGGCCCTTGGTGGGCTCGTCGGCGATGATCAGCCGGTTGCCGTTGAGCAGCGTGCGGGCGATCGCGACCATCTGCTGCTGGCCGCCCGACAGGGTTCCGGCGGCCTGCTTGTGGCGCTGCTTCAGCTCGGGGAACAGCTCGAAGACCAGGTCGTACGCGGGAGTCGAGTCCCGTTCCGCCAGGCGCAGGTTCTCGGCGACGCTGAGGCCCGCGAAGATGCCGCGGTCCTCGGGGGCGTAGCCGATGCCCTGGCGGACCACCAGGTGGGTGGGCAGCCGGCCGATGTCGGTGCCGTCGAAGACCAGCGAACCGGTGCGCGGGACGAGTCCCATGACCGCTTTGACGGTGGTGGTCTTGCCGGCGCCGTTGCGGCCGAGCAGGGCGGTGACTCCGGTGGCGGCGACGTCCAGGTCCACCCCGTGCAGGATGTGCAGTCCGTCGATCACCACCTTGAGGCCGCGGACGGCGAGCAGGGTCGTCACAGCGCCTCCCCGAGGTAGGCCCCCTGGACGGTTTCGTCGGCCATCACGGCTTCGGGGGTGTCGAGTGCGAGCAGGGTGCCGTGGTGCATCACGGCGAGCCGGTCGGCCAGGCCCAGCAGCACGTCCATGTGGTGTTCGACCATCAGGACGGTGCGGCCCTGGTCCTGGTGGACCGAGCGGATCAGCTCCACCAGGGCGGGCACCTCCTCGGCGCTCACCCCGGCCATCGGCTCGTCGAGCAGGATCAGCCGGGGGTCGCCCACCAGCAGCACGGCGAGCTCCAGCTTCCGCTTGCCGCCGTGCGAGAGGGAGCCGGCCAGGTCGTCGGCCTGGTCGGCGAGGCCGGTGCGCTCCAGGGTCTCCTCGACCTGCTGGCGGTAGCGCTCGGCGCGGCGCCAGATCCGGTACGACGCGGACGGGCCGGCCGCCGCCTGGGCGGCCAGGCGGACGTGGTCGGCGACGGTCAGGCCGGGCCACAGCGAGGAGGTCTGGAAGGTCCGGCCGAGGCCCCGCCGGGCCCGGGCGGGGACCGGCAGGGCGGTGATGTCGGCGCCGTCCAGGTGGAGGGTGCCGTGGCTGGCCGGGTAGATCCCGGAGATCAGGTTGAACAGGGAGGTCTTGCCCGCCCCGTTCGGGCCGATGAAGGCGACGAACTCGCCTTCGGCGACGTCGAGGGTGACGTCCTGGACGATCGGGACGCCGCGGACGGACCAGCCGAGGCCGTCCAGCCGCAGAACCGGGGCGGGAGTGCTCATGTGCTTCTCAGCCCGCCATCTTGGCGACCGGCGGGGCGACCAGGTCGGCGGGCAGGATCTTCTCCGCGTTGGGCTTGGCGGCGGCGCCGGTGCCGGTCAGCTTGACCTGGAACATCGGCTGGAGCAGCGCGTGGTCCTCGGCGCGGACGGTGAGCTTGCCCTTGACGCCGTCGAAGCTCCAGCCCTCCAGGGCCTTCACCAGCGCGTCGGTGTCCGCGTCGGAGCCCTTGTTGGTCTCCAGCGCGTGCACCACCATCTGCGCGGCGGTGAAGCCGTCCGGGGTGAACAGGTCGGACTTGGAGCCGTTCTTGGTGACGAAGTCGTTCATCGCCAGCTCGGCGTCGGTGCCGCCGGCCGCGCCGGAGAAGTAGTGGTTCAGGAAGTCGATCTTCTCGGCGGCCGGGCCGAACAGCGGGTAGGAGGCGGCCACGTCGAGGCCGGTGACGACCTTGGTCGAGGAGAACACGTCCTGCTGGTTGAGCGAGGTCCACAGCGCGGAGGCGGTCTCGCCGGCCCAGGCGACGAACAGCAGGTCGGGCTTGGCGCCCTTGGCCTGGGTGGCGAACGGCGTCAGGTCGGTCGCGGACGGCGGGGCCAGCACGGCTTCCACGGTGGCGCCCTCGCCGCCGAGGACCTCCTTGACGGCGGCCACGTTGGCCTGGCCGAAGGCGTTGTCCTGCGCCAGCACGGTGACCTTCTTGCCCTTGGCGTCGCCGATGAAGGACGCGGCGGCCCTGATGTCCTGGTAGGACTGGCGGCCGGAGCGGAAGGTGTACTTGTTCAGGCCGGTGACCTTGTCGGCGGCGGCCGGGCCGCTGATGAACAGCACCTTGTTCTGCGCCGCGATCGGGCCGACCTGCAGGGCCACGCCGGAGGCGGTGGAGCCCGCGAGGATCTTGTAGTTCTTGCCGATCAGGTCCTTGGCGGCGGAGACCGCCTTCGCCGGGTCACCGGCGTCGTCCTGCTCGGCGATCTCCACCGGGCGGCCGTCCACCGCGTTGGTGCCCTTGGTGGCGTACGACAGACCGGCCTTGAAGCCCTCCAGGTACTGCTTGCCGTAGGCCGCCAGCGGGCCGGTCTTGGAGTACACCAGGCCGACCTTGACCGGGCTCTTGTCGCCCCCGCCCGCCTCCGCCGAGGTGCCCGCCGTACCGGCCTTGGCGCAAGCGGACGCGAGCAGCACGCAGGCGGCCAGCGCGGCGAGCTTGCGGACGGGTCGTCTGGGGGTGGCGTCCGTGACTGACATGGTGGGGAGCTCCTGACGTACCTGTGCTGGTGGGATGCGGGAACCGTAGGGGGGCCGCCCGGAAGGCGACATGTGACGGGAGCACGCATCGACAGCCCCTTCTGTATGGGTTCGCCACATGTTGCGGTGCCGCCTGCCGCGAGGTGTGCGGCGGACACATGGATCGGCCCCGCTCCATGGCGCCGTCCGCCATGGAAAGCGCCGGGGCCTGCGGCGAGTGTGGTGGCCGCAGTCAGCCCTCCCCCTTCGAGAAGGTGGCCCCTTTGGACAAGGTCCTGGACTCCCCCGCCCGCGCGGTCGGGGACATTCCCGACGGCGCGGTGCTCGCGGTCGGCGGCTTCGGCCTGTGCGGCATCCCGTCCACCCTGATCGGCGCGCTGGTCGACGCCGGCACCACCGGGTTGCGGGTGGTGTCCAACAACTGCGGCGTGGACGACTGGGGCCTCGGCCTGCTGCTGGGCGCGGGCCGGATCGCCCGGATGACCTCCAGCTACGTCGGCGAGAACAAGGAATTCGCCCGCCAGTACTTGAACGGCGAACTCGAGGTCGAACTGACCCCGCAGGGCACCCTGGCGGAACGCCTGCGGGCCGGCGGCGCCGGCATCCCCGCGTTCTACACCCCCGCCGGCACCGGCACCCAGGTCGAGGAGGGCGGCCTGCCCTGGCGGTACGCGCCGGGCGGCGGCGCCGTCGCGGTGGCCTCCCCGCCGAAGGAGGTCCGCGAGTTCGGCGGACGCCGCTACCTGCTGGAGGAGGCCATCGTCGCGGACTTCGCCCTGGTCCGCGCCGAGATCGCCGACCGGCACGGCAACTGCGTCTTCCACGCGGCCGCCCGCAACTTCAACCCGCTGTGCGCCACCGCGGGCCGGATCACCGTCGTCGAGGCCGACCGGATCGTCGAACCCGGTGAGATCCCGCCGGACGCCGTCCACCTCCCCGGCGTGTACGTCGACCGGGTGGTCGCCGCCGACCCGACCGACCGCCGGATCGAGCGCCGCACCGTCAGCGCCGTCGCCCCTCAGGAGTCCTGATGACCACCCAGCTCGACCCGCGCGACGCGCTCGCCGCCCGGGCCGCCCGCGAACTGCGCGACGGCCAGTACGTCAACCTCGGCATCGGCCTGCCCACCCTGATCCCCAACCACCTGCCCGCCGGCGTGCACGTCGTCCTACACTCCGAGAACGGCATCCTCGGCGTCGGCCCCTACCCCGCCGACGCCGACGTCCACCCCGACCTGATCAACGCCGGCAAGGAGACCGTCACCGTCAACCCCGGTGCGGCCTACTTCGACTCGGCGTTCTCCTTCGGCATGGTGCGCTCCGGGCGGATCGACGTCTCGGTGCTCGGCGCGATGCAGGTCTCCGCGAGCGGCGACCTCGCCAACTGGATGATCCCCGGCAAGATGGTCAAGGGCATGGGCGGCGCGATGGACCTGGTCCACGGGGCCCGCCGCCTGATCGTGGTGATGGAGCACACCGCGAAGGACGGCACCCCGAAGATCGTCAACGAGCTCACCCTCCCCGCGACCGGCCGCGCCGTCGTCCACCGCATCGTCACCGACCTCGCCGTCCTCGACGTCACCCCGGACGGCCTCCGCCTGGTCGAACTCGCGGACGGCGTGAGCCTCGAACAACTGCGTGCCGCGACGGAACCCCCGATTCTGTAGGCAGGTGGTGAACCGACAGGGGCCCGGGGAACGGCGGGGGTTCGTGGCGGTGGGGTCGCAGGGCTCGGGGCGTTCCGTCGTTTCTGGTCTCCGTCTTCGACCCGACGCAGCACGACCTTCCCCGGGCCCCCGACCATCAGCAGCTCGGCCCCGCCGTTCCCCGGGCCCCTGGTGTTACTTCCCGACGTTCGGAATGTTCCAGTCGATCGCCTTCTGCCCGAACCCTTCCAGCGCGGCGTTGATCTGCGAGAACGGCTTCGTGCCGAGGAACGTCTTCTGCGACAGCGGCGACGGGTGCCCGCTCTGCACGACCACGTGCCGGTCGGTGTCGATCAGCGACAGCTTCTTCTTCGCGTAGCCGCCCCAGAGCACGAACACGCACGGCTCCTCGCGGGCGCTCACCGCGCTGATCACGGCGTCGGTGAACTTCTCCCAGCCCTTGTTCTTGTGCGAGTTGGCCTCGTGCGCACGCACGGTGAGCACCGCGTTCAGCAGCAGCACGCCCTGCTCGGCCCACGGCTTCAGGTAGCCGTTGTCGGGCACCGGCAGGCCGAGGTCGGTGTTCAGCTCCTTGTAGATGTTGCGCAGCGAGGGCGGCGTCTTCACGCCCGGCAGCACCGAGAAGCTCATGCCGTGCGCCTGCCCGTTGTCGTGGTACGGGTCCTGGCCGAGCAGCAGCACCTTGACATCCTGGTACGCCGTGGCGGCAAGCGCGGAGAACTCCTGCCCGGCGGGCGGGAACACCTCGTGCTCGGCCCGCTCCGCCGCCAGGAACTCCGACAGCTGCGCGAAGTACGGCTTGCCGGTCTCCTCGGCGAGCACCGCGCGCCAGGACTCCGGCACCTCCAGCGTGCCGCCCACGGACGCCTCGGCCAGCTCCGTCACGTTGTACCTCCCACCGGCCGCGCCGCACGGCGGCCGCACTCGCTCGAAAACGTTCCCGGGCCCGTGCCGGACCCGCTGCGAAGAACGCTACACAGTCGCGCCGACAGCCCGCTCCGCCCTCCGTACCCGGACCGACTCCCAGCCGCTCAGGCCGACCAGCACCGCCGCCAGCAGGCCCAGCACGGCCAGCGCCGGCAGCCGGTGCAGCGGCGTGAGCAGCAGCAGTGCCAGCAGCGCGGCGACCAGCAGGCCGGCCGCCAGCCGGGTCGGCGAGAACTTCCGGAACATCATCCACCGGGTGTAGTTGAAGGCCAGCAGGTACAGCGCGCTGCCGCCGTACAGCAGCCCGAGCGCGCCGCCGCCGAGTGCCGCCCCGGGCCGGGCCACCGTCTCGGCGAAGCCGACCGCGACGGTGATCACCCCGGCGATCAGCGCCAGGTGCCCGTACGAGAACACCCGCCGCAGCACGTCGCGGCGCGAACTCGCGATCTCCATGGCGTGCCGCATCGCGTCGGCGGCGTACCCGAAGTACTGCCACCACAGCGTGCAGGAGATCACGAACGCCACTGCCACCGAGGCCAGTTGGCCCGCGTGCAGCGGGGCGCCGGCCACCGGGGCGCCGATCCCGACGATCGATTCGCCGAGCGCCACCAGCAGGAACAGGCCGAAGCGCTCCGGCAGGTGGCCCGGGTGGTACTCGACCTTCGCCAGCCGCCGGCGGAACAGCAGCGGCGCCGAGAGGTCCGCCGTCGCGGCCACCGCCCACAGCAACTCCCGCGCGGGGGACGGCAACAGGCCGCCGACCACCAGCAGCGGCCCGCTGAAGAACGCGCCCACCCCGTACGGGCCGATCCAGATCCGCCGCACCCGGCGGGCCAGCAGCCCGACCAGCACCAGCCGGGCCGCCCAGTACGCGCCGCCGAACAGCACACCGCGTTCGCCGAACGCCCCCGGCAGGGCGAGCGCCAGGAACAGCCCGGCCAGGCCCACCGCGAAGATCCCGATCCGGTCCCGCGGGTTGTCCACGTCCCGGATGTTGGCCTGCACCGTGGTGCCCACCCAGCACCAGTACACCGGCACGAACGCCACCAGGGCCCGCCCGCAGCCCGCCCAGTCGTGGTGGTGGTGCAGCAGCCCCGACACCTGCGTCACGGCGAACACGAACACCAGGTCGAAGTACAGCTCCGCCCAGGTGACGCGCTTCTCCCCCATCCGAACTCCCCCACACCCCAAGCCCCTTGACGCCACCCACCGGCGAACGACCGGCACAGGCTACCGGGCGCCTTTTACCTCCGGCCCCTGACGGGCCGTCCGTTCGTACCGCTATCTTGAAAGGCGGTCAGTGCCACCGGCGGACCACCACGGGGGTGGGTCCGCTCAGGGGGAGGGGGATCGGCGATGAGCGACGTCGACAGCGGAATATCAGGCTTTGTGTACGACACGGTCGCGAACGTCACGTCAGTGGTGACGGGGGCCATGGTCGCCGCCTCGCAGGCGCTGGCGGGCCAGGTCGGCAGCGGGGCGGTCAAGGTCGAGGTCGAGAACCTGCAGACCTTCAAGAACAAGGTCGACCAGATCCTGCGCGAACTCGACGGCTCCGACGCGAGCCACGGCACGGTCTCCCAGCAGACGCTGACGGCCGGGCAGCTCGGCCAGAACTTCGGACAGGCCGGCGACCTGATGACCGCCTACAACACCGTGCACGGCAACCTGGAACGGCTCTCCCAGAACCTCGCCGCCCAGATCGCGGCGATGAGCGCGAGCATCGGCAGGGCAGCCGGCACCTACAGCGACGCGGACGCCCAGCAGGAGGCCCGGTTCAGCGCGATGCCGGCCCCGGCCACCGGCGCCGTCGACCCGAGGACCGCCTACCGCCCGCCGGCCCCGCCCACCGGCACCCAGCAGGGCGCGTACTGACGACGTCTCCGGCGACGGAGAACGGGGGATTCGAAAAATGACGCAGGGACGCTTCATCCGCGAGATCCACGACGACGGCGGCGAGATCGACGGCGCCAGCCACGAGCAACTGGTGGCCATGGTCCAGCACACGGACCCGATCGCCGTCATGCAGGTGGCCCAGCGGCTGCTGGCCGCCGCGAACAAGATGGACGAGGTCAGCGAAGAGCTGCACGCGCACATGAGCGGCCTCGACTGGGAGGGCGCCGCGGCCGACAGCTTCAAGAACTGGGGCGGCCAGGTCTCCAAGTCCACCATGGACCTGGCGAGTTACTCGCGGAACGCCGGCGAGTACATGGCCTCCGCCGGCGAGACGCTCGCCACCGTCAAGTCGGGCATGCCGGCCGTACCGCACGCCGACATGCAGACCGTCAGCCGCTACGACGACCAGCCCAACGACGCCGTCAGCACCGGCGGCGCCATCCTGGGCGGCATGATTCCGGGCGTCGGCGCGGGGATCGGCAGCTGGGCGGCCGGCAAGATCGCCGACGCGGTCGACTCCGACTGGGTCACGCCCGCAGAGGCCAAGGCGGCGCAGCAGCGGGTGAACCAGGCGCACAACGAGGCCATCCAGCAGATGAACAAGCTGGCGCAGGCGTACCAGCAGTCGACCATGCAGCTCAACTCGGTGCAGCCGCCGGTGTTTCCGCCGCTGCCGAGCGATACGACCGATCGCGGCAACTGGAGCAGCGTCCCGGTCGAAGTGGGTGGCGGCACCAGTGGCGGCACCATCCGAAACCCGGGTGGTGGCACCACTCTTCCGCACCCGCCGCCCAGGGTGGGCCCGACGCCGACCCCGCGTCCGCCGGTGCCGGCGCCGGTACCCCCGGCGCCGGTACCCCCGAATCCACCGCAGCCGCCGATCCCAGGTCCCCCGCACCCGCCGGTGCCGGTACCGGTTCCCCCGGCTCCGGTTCCCCCGGCTCCGGTTCCCCCGGCTCCGACCCCCTGGCCTCCGGACCCGGGAACCCGCATCGACCACACACCACCCGCTCCCACGCCCCCCGGCCCGACAGTTCCGGGCCATGGCGGCGGTGGCGGAGGCGGCGGCATCGGCGGGGGCGGCCTCGGTGACGTCGGCGGTGGTTCCTCCGGCGGCGGGCGCGGCGGCGGTTACCAGGGCGGCCCGATCGGCGGTGGTCCCATCGGCGGCGGTCTGGGCGGTGGCGGAGCGACCGGCACCGGCCGGACCGGCGGCGGCGCCCCGGGTACCGGCGGCGCCGCAGGCGCGGGCGGCCGGGCCGGTGGCACCACGACGGCCGGCGGTGCGGGACAGACCGGCCAGGCGGGGCGCGCGGGCACCCCGGGCATGGGCGGCATGCCGCACGGCGGTGGCGGCATGGGTGCCGGCGGCGCCAAGGGCGGTGCCGGCGGCGCACGCGGCGGCGGGCTGGTCAGCCGGGGCGGCGGCACCGTCGGCGGGCAGCGCGGGTCGGCCTCGGGCCGCGACGTCACGCCGGGCGGCACCGGGCTGCGCGGCCGAGCCGAACGGGGCGCCGACGGGCGGGCCGGTCAGGGCGGGTTCGGCGGCGGCCACGGCGGTGCGAACCGCAAGGGCAAGCCGCAGGGCAAGCGCCCCGACTACCTGACCGAGGACGAGGACACCTGGACGTCCGGCATGGGTCCGGTCAACCCGAATGTGATCGAGTAGGTCCGCACTGGCTGCCCGGCCGCAGGGGAATACCGCTCCTGCGGCCGGGCAGCACCGTGCGGTCGGGGGCAAGCCACTCGCCGAACACGTCGGCGTGCGAAGGAGTTTGTGATGCGGCGAACGGGCAGGGCAGGACGGGGGCGGCGGCTCGCCGCAGCAGCGGCGGTCGCCGGTGTCCTGTGGGGGTGGTCGGCGGGGCCCGCGCTCGCGGTGGACTCTATCCGCGAACAGGAGTGGCACCTGGACGCGATGCACGCCGAGGAGATGTGGCGGACCAGCACCGGATCCGGGATCACCGTGGCTGTGATCGACTCGGGGGTGAAGGGCGACATGCCCGACCTGGCCGGGCAGTTGGTGGCCGGCACCGACTTCGGTACCAAACCCGGCGGAGAGCTCTCCCCCAGCGACAGCCACGGCACGCAGATGGCCAGCACCATCGCCGGCACCGGCAAGGGCCTGGGCGGCAAGGGTGCGTTTGGTCTTGCCCCCGGGGCGAAGATTCTCCCGATCAAGGTCGACATGGAGAGCAGCGCCGGCCTGGACCAAGTCTCCCGAGCCATTACCTACGCAGCCGACCACAACGCGAAAATCATCAACATGTCGTTGGGCGTCGCTGCGGTCTCGCTGCAACCCGCTGAGATCGACAAACTCAAGACAGCGGTCGATCACGCGGCGTCCCGGGGCGTCCTGCTCTTCGCTGCGGCCGGCAACTCCGGCAACACCAGCAACCGCCTGGAGTACCCCGCCGCGATGAGCGGTGTGGTCGGCGTCGCCGCCACCGACCAGGACGGAAAGGTCACGGCGGAGTCGGAGCACGGCCCGCAGGTCGCACTTGCTGCCCCGGGCCAGGACATCTACGGGGCGTGCAACGAAGGGTCCGGCTACTGCAAGGGCCACGGCACCTCCAACGCCACCGCCCTCGCCTCCGCCTCCGCCGCACTGATCTGGTCCGCGCACCCCGACTGGACGGGCAACCAGGTGCTGCGGGTCCTGATCAACACCGCCAGCAACCCCCAGCAGCGCAGCGACTACCTCGGCTACGGCATCGTCCGCCCGCGGGTCGCACTGACCACCCCCGGCGACCCGGGCCCGCCGAACGTCAGCCCGCTGCCCGCCGCAGCCGGGTCCTCGCCCGCGCCGGGCAAGTCGGGCGGCGCGGCGAAGCCGAGCGGCACCGCGAGTGTGCCCGCCGACTCCTCGCAGGATCAGGACTCGGCGACCTCACAGCCGTCCGCCACCGCGGACACGTCCTCGAAGTCGAACAACATGCCGCTGCTGATCGGCGGCGGTGTGGCCGGCGTGGTGCTGCTGCTCGTGGCGGCGGCGATCCTCATGCGCAACCGCCGGACCCCCGCCGCAGGCCCGGTGCCCCCCATGCCGCTCCCGGGCCAGCCGCAGCCGCCCTACGGCCAGGCCCCGCAGCAGACGTACGGTCAGCAGCCCTACGGTCAGCAACCGCCTTACGGCCAGCAGCCCCCGCCGGGGGGCGGGAACCCGTACGCGGGCTGAGGGGAAGGCCGCCCCTGTGGTCGGCCGGCGGGGCGCACTAGGCTGAGCGGCGTTGGGGCAGCCAGTGGCGCCCGGCCGGCCAGCGGTGTCCGGTCGGAGCGATGCACATTGATCGTTCGACCGTCGCAAGACCTAGGAGTGACCCACCGTGGCAGACCGCAAGCCCATCGAGACCTGGCTGACCGACATGGACGGAGTCCTCATCCACGAGGGCGTGCCGATCCCGGGGGCCGACGCCTTCATCAAGCGGCTGCGTGAGTCCGGAAAGCCTTTCCTGGTGCTCACCAACAACTCCATCTACACCCAGCGCGACCTGCATGCCCGGCTGTCCCGGATGGGTCTGGACGTGCCTGCCGAGCACATCTGGACGTCCGCGCTGGCCACCGCGAAGTTCCTCTCCGACCAGCGCCCGAACGGCAGCGCGTACGTGATCGGCGAGGCCGGTCTTACCACCGCGCTGCACGATGTCGGTTACGTGCTGACCGACACCGACCCGGACTTCGTGGTGCTCGGCGAGACCCGCACCTACTCGTTCGAGGCGATGACCAAGGCGGTCCGGCTGATCGACGCGGGTGCCCGTTTCATCGCCACCAACCCGGACGAGACCGGCCCGTCCGCCGAGGGCGCGCTGCCCGCGACGGGTGCGGTCGCGGCGCTGATCACCAAGGCCACCGGTGTGGAGCCCTACTTCGTCGGCAAGCCGAACCCGCTGATGATGCGGGCCGGCCTGAACGCGATCGGCGCGCACTCGGAGAACAGCGCGATGATCGGCGACCGGATGGACACCGACATCGTCTCCGGCATGGAGGCCGGCATGTCGACCTTCCTGGTGCTGACCGGCCTCACTCAGGCCGGCGAGGTGGACCGCTTCCCGTACCGCCCTACCCGGGTGGTGGAGTCCATCGCGGACCTGGTCGAGCTGATCTGACCGAGGCCCGGATCTCCCACCGGCGTCCGGCCGTGCGACCGGACGTCGGGACCGCCTCAAGTCATCCTTAAGCGGCGCCTAATTGGTCTGACGTCTAGTCAACTTCCGTCCGCAGTAAGGCTAATGTCCCGGGCACACCCTCCGCCCGACGCAAGGAGCCCGCCCGTGGCCTCCGTTCGCCGCACCGCCGTCCTGCTGGCCGCCACCGCCCTGCTCGGCGGCGCCGCCGCACCCGCCTCGGCGGCCGACACCGCTGCCGCCCTCGCCGACGGGGGCACCGCCGACGGGGTGCTGCTGTCGCTCGGCTCGGTGCTGCTGCTCACCGGTGCGGCCGCCGTCACCGTGCGCCGCCGCGGCGCAGGGCCGTCCCGACCTGGGCATACGGACCGGACGACCTCCGTCGCTCCGGGGGACGGGGATGATTGAGTGGGGGTCATGAGCACGCCCCCCGCCCCTTTCCGCGTCGGCCTGATCGGCTACGGCCTGGCCGGCTCGGCGTTCCACGCCCCGCTGATCGCCACCACCCCCGGACTCCAGTTGGAGGCGGTGGTCACCGCCAATCCCGAGCGCCGCGCCCAGTTGCAGCGCGAGCACCCCGGCGCCCGCGCCCTCGACACCCCCGACCAGCTGTTCGAGGAGGCCGACCGCTACGACCTGGTGGTGATCGCCTCCCCCAACCGCACCCACGTGCCGCTGGCCCGCACCGCGCTGCTGGCCGGTCTGGCCACCGTCGTCGACAAGCCGCTCGCCGCGACCAGCGCCGAGGCCCGCGACCTGTGCGAGTTCGCCGAGAAGTCCGGTCTGCTGCTGTCGGTGTTCCAGAACCGCCGCTGGGACGGCGACTTCCTCACCGCCCGCCGCCTGATCGAGGACGGCCGGCTCGGCCGGGTGCACCGCTTCGAGTCCCGCTTCGAGCGTTTCCGTCCCAAGCCCAAGCCGGGCTGGCGCGAGCTCGCCGACCCGGCGGAGGTCGGCGGCACCCTGTACGACCTGGGCAGCCACCTGGTCGACCAGGCCCTCGCCCTGTTCGGGCCGGTCGAGACGGTGTACGCCGAGATCGACGTCCGCCGGGACGGCGCGGTGGTCGACGACGACGCGTTCCTCGCCCTCACCCACACCGGCGGCGTCCGCTCCCACCTGTGGACCAGCGCCCTCGCCCCGCTCGCCGGGCCCCGGCTGCGGGTTCTCGGCGACAGCGCCGGCTACGTCAAGTTCGGCATGGACCCGCAGGAGGCCGCGCTCCGGGCCGGCCGCCGCCCCGGGCCGGACAGCCACTGGGGCGACGACGACCCGGCCGCGTACGGTCTGCTGGGCAGCGACGGCGACGTCGAACCGGTCACCACCGACGCCGGCGACTACCCCGCCTTCTACGCGGGCATCGCGGCCTCGCTCACCGACCGCACTCCGCCGCCGGTGAACCCCTGGGACGCCGTCGCCACCCTGACCGTCCTGGAGGCCGCCCGCGCCTCCGCCGCGACGGCGAGCGTCGTCCGCCTTCCCTGACCGGCCCGGTCGAAGTCACCGGCGGGATCCTCACCGCCCCGCCGGTGACCCGGTGGTCCGTCAGGCGGTGGGCCAGGCCGCCAGGTGGGCGTCGATCTCGCCGGTCAGCCGGCGCTTGCCCGCCGGGTCCAGGAACGACGCCTCCACCGCGTTGCGGGCGAGCGCCGCGATCCCGGCCTCGTCCAGGCCGAGCAGCTTCGCGGCGACCGCGTACTCGGTGTTCAGGTCGGTACCGAACATCGGCGGGTCGTCGCTGTTGACGGTGACCAGCAGCCCGGCGTCGACCATCCGGCGGATCGGGTGGTCCTCGATCCGCTCGACCACCCGGGTGGCCAGGTTGGAGGTCGGGCAGACCTCCAGCGGGATCCGGTGCTCGCCGAGGTAGTCGACCAGCGCCGGGTCCTTCACCGACTGGGTGCCGTGGCCGATGCGCTCCGCGCCCAGCTCCCGGATCGCGTCCCAGACCGTCTCCGGCCCGGTGGACTCGCCGGCGTGCGGCACGCTGTGCAGGCCGGCCGCCCGGGCCCGGTCGAAGTACGGCTTGAACTGCGGGCGCGGCACGCCGATCTCGGGGCCACCGAGGCCGAACGAGACCAGTCCGGCGGGCGCCAGGTCGAGCGCGAGGCGGGCGGTCTCCTCGGCGGAGGCCAGTCCGGCCTCGCCGGGGATGTCGAAGCACCAGCGCAGGACAACGCCGAGTTCCCTCTCGGCGGCCAGCCGGGCGTCCTCGATCGCCTCCATGAAAGCGACGTCGGGGATGCCGCGACGGACCGACGAGTAGGGCGTGACGGTCAGTTCCGCGTAGCGGATGTTCTGCCGGGCCATGTCCTCGGCGACGCCGTAGGTGAGGGAGCGGACGTCCTCGGCGTCCCGGATCAGGTCGACGACGCTCAGGTACACCTCGATGAAGTGCGCGAAGTCGGTGAACGTGAAGTACTCGGCGAGCGCCTCCGGGTCCGCCGGGACCTTGGTGCGCCCGGCGTGCCGCGCCGCGAGTTCGGCGACCACCCGCGGCGAGGCCGAGCCGACGTGGTGCACGTGCAGCTCCGCCTTCGGCATTCCGGCGATGAACGCCTCGATCCCCTGGACACCCTCGACCACGGCACGCTCCCGTCTACTCACCCGGACCCGGACAGACCTCGCATGCTAACCCGCCGCGGCGAACGCCGGTGTCACCACTTGGCGGTCATCTTCTGCAGCAGCTGCCGCGCCTTGGCACGGCCGTCGGAGACCTGCTGGGTCGGGGAGAGGTCGACGAAGACCGACACGGTGAGCGACCCCTTGCGCGCGACGATGTAGGAGTAAGGCCGGGGGTCGTACGGGGTGCCGTCCTCCTCGTGGTAGACGGTCAGGCCCTCCTCCGAGTACACCTCGTCGGCTCCCGGCAGCTTGGGCGACTCGACCTCGTGCGCGGTGTTGGTCTCGGTGCCGGCCTCGACCTTGGAGTTGGGGCAGCGCTTGCTATTGGCCGCCGTCTCCGCCATGTCCTGGTGTGCGGCCTCGGCGGTGGTGAACTGCCCAGCTCCGCTGCTGCCCCAGAGCTCGCCACCGTCGGACGTCTGCACGCGCACGTACCGATTGGTGTTGGCGACCAACGTCTTGACCGTGCCGTTCTCCTTCAGGACGCACGACTTGTCCATCGTGGAGTTGGTCAGGCTGGTGTCGTCGTCCCCGTTGCTCTCGAAACCGGCGCCCCAGTCGGCGGCGTTCAGCACGAGCTTGTTCGTCTTGGCCTGGGCCGCCGCGTCGCCTCCCGTCGTGCTGCCGCTCGCGTGGGCGCTGGGCTTCACCGGCTCCTTCGCCTTGCCGCTGGCCTTCGCGGACGCCGGCGCCGAAGCCACCGCGCTCGGCGACGTCTGCCCGGTCGCCCCCGTGGCCGCGTCGTCCTCGTTGCAGGCCGTCAGGACCAGGCCGGCCGCCGCGAGGGCGGCGATGCGCAGTCCGAGCGTGCGTGCGTGAACCGTCTTCACGGTGAATCCCCCATGGAAATACGAGGCCCCGACCCCCCTGGCCGTGCCGACCGGTCGATCACCCTACCGAATCGGTCGGACACGCGCGGACCGAACCGGCGCCGGACGGTTCGTCAACCACTCGGCGCCGCAAGCTAACCCGCTGCCGCGAACGGCGGTGTCACCACTTGGCGGTGGCCTTCTGCAGCAGCGCCCGCACCTGGGCGCGGCCCTCGAAGACCTGCTGGTTGGGGGCGAGGTCGACCAGCACCGAGATGGTCACCGCGCCCTTGCGCGCGACGACGCGGGAGAACGGGCGGTCCTGGGTCTTGCCGCCGTCGGTGGTGCCGTACACGGCCAGGCCCTCCTCGGCGTACACCTCGTCGGCTCCCGCCACCTTCGGCGCGTCGACGTCGTGCACGGCCTTGAACTCGTTACCTTCGCCGTCCTTGTAGTTGGTGCAGCGCAGGACGTTGGCCAGCTGCTCCGCCATGTCCTGGTGCGCGGCGTCGGCGTTGGTGAACTCGGAGGCGACGCTGGTGCCCATGACCTCGTCGCCGTCGGGTCGCGGTGCCTTCACGAACCGGCCGGTGTAGGCGACGAGGGTCTTGACCTGCCCGGAGTCCTTGTAGACGCAGGACTTGTCCATGGTGAAGGCGGTGATCGCGGTGTCGTCGTCGGCGCTGGTCTGGTAGCCGGTGCCCCACTCGGCCGGGGTCAGCGCGAGCTTGTTGGTCTTCGCCTGCGCGGTGGCGGAGTTGCCGCCCGCGGCGGTGCCGCTCGGGCGGGTGCTGGGCTTGGCCGGGTCCTTGGCCTTGCCGCTGGCGCCCGCAGTGGCGGACGAGGAGGCCGGCGCGGTGGGCGAGGTCTGGCCGGTCGCCCCGGTGTCCAGGTCGTCGTCGTTGCAGGCCGTCAGGACCAGGCCGACCGCCGCCAGGGCGGCGATGCGGAGTCCGAGCGTGCGTGCGTGAACCGTCTTCACGGTGAATTCCCCCATGGATTGGAAAGGCCCCGGCCCCCCTGGCCGTGCCGATCGGTCGATCACCCTACCGAAGGGGTCGGACACCCACCCACCGGGGGCGGACCGGACCGTTCGTCAACCACCCAGTGCCGTACTGACGGTGTGGATGAGCAGGCCCGCCAGCGCGCCGACCACGGTGCCGTTGATCCGGATGAACTGCAGGTCGCGGCCGACGTTCGCCTCGATCTTGCGGGAGGCGTCGTCGGCGTCCCAGCCGGCCACCGTGTCGGAGATCAGCGAGGTGATCTCCTCCCGGTAGGTGGAGACCACGTACTCGGCGGCGTCCAGCAGCCAGCCGTCGGTCTTCGCCTGGAGTTTGCCGTCGGTGGCGAGGCGGCGGCCGAAGGAGCGGAGGGCCGTGGTGATCCGGCGGCGCAGCTCGCTGTCCTCGTCCTCGGCGGCGTTCATCACCAGGGTGCGGACCGCCGACCAGGAGGAGGCGATCAGGTCCTGCACCTCGGGGCGGGCCAGCAGGTCGGACTTGGCGCGTTCGACCCGGGCGATGGTCTCCGGGTCGTGCTGGAGTTCCTGAGCGAAGTCGGCGAGGAAGTTGTCGAGGGCGCCGCGCGCGGGGTGCTCCGAGTCGTCGCGGACGTCGGTGACGAAGCGCAGCAGTTCCTTGTAGACCCGCTCGCCGACCTGGTGGTCGATGAACTTGGGCGTCCAGCCGGGGGTTTTGGCGGTGACCCGGGAGACCACGTCGACGTGGTGCTCGACCAGCCAGTCGCGGGCCCGGACCGCGACCAGGTCGACCACGCCCTTGTGGCCGCCGTCCGCGACGATCTTGCCGAGCAGCCGGCCGGCGGGTTCGGCGACCGAGGTGGCGGCGGCCCGCCGGGTGATCGCCTCGGCGACCACGGCCTGCACGTCCTCGTCCCGCAGCACCGCGAGGACGCCGCGCAGCGCGGCGGCGGCCTCGTGGGTGACGCGTTCGGCGCTGCCGGGCGCGGACAGCCACTCGCCGAGCCGCCGGGCCACCCCGATCCGGCCGAGCCGGGCCCGGACCACCGACGGGGACAGGAAGTTGTCGCCGACGAAGTCGCCGAGCGAACGCCCGAACGCGTCCTTCTTGGTCGGGATGATCGCGGTGTGCGGGATCGGCAGGCCGAACGGGCGGCGGAACAGCGCGGTGACGGCGAACCAGTCGGCGAGCGCGCCGACCATGCCGGCCTCGGCGGCGGCCGCCACGTACCCGGCCCAGCTGCCCGCGCCGGCGGACCCCGCCCAGGTGGCGAGCGCGAAGACGACCGTGGCCAGGCCGAGCAGGCCGGTGGCGATGGTCTTCATCCGCCGTACGCCCTGCCGTTTGGCCTCGTCGGCGGCGGTGAAGCTGACTCCTGGGGGTGCCGTCTCGTCCACACTCACCCCGTCAGCCTGGCACACCGGGCGGGCGAAACGACCGCCGCCCCGCGAATCCGCCCGGTCAGCCGCCCCCGCCGAGAACGATCCGCCGGACGCCCTCCCAGCGGGCCGGGTCGGTGACCCGCCGGCCGTCCAGCAGCACCCGCACGCCCGGGAAGTCGACGGCGCCGAGGTCCCGGTACTCGGGGTGGTCGGCCTGCACGACCAGTGCGGCGACGGGCTTGCCCTCGTCGGGCGGCAGGCCGAGCGCGGCGAGTTCCTCCGGCGTGTACAGCGGGTCGCTGACGCCGACCCGGGCGCCGGCCGCCCGCAGCGCCGCGACCAGCGGGAACACCCCGGAGACGGCCGTCTCCTTGACGCCGCCCCGGTAGGACGCGCCGAGCACGGTGACGGCGACGCCGTCCAGCGGGCCGAGCGCGCCCGCCAGCAGTCCGACCGCGTACGCCGGGACCTGCTCGTTGGCCTCCCGGGCGGCGCGCACCACGGTCGCGTCCGGGTCGTTCCACAGGTACAGCCGCGGGTAGACCGGGATGCAGTGCCCGCCGACCGCGATGCCCGGGCGGTGCAGGTGGCTGTAGGGCTGCGAGTTGCAGGCGTCGATCACCTCGACCAGGTCGACGCCGACCCGGTCCGCGAGCCGGGCGAACTGGTTGACCAGCGCGATGTTGACGTCCCGGTAGGTGGTCTCGGCGAGCTTCGAGAACTCGGCGGCCTCCGCCCCGCTGAGCGCCCACACGCCGTTGCCGCGCGGCAGGTCGGGGCGCGGGTCGAAGTCCAGCACCGCCCGGTAGAACGCGACGCCGCGCCGGGTGGACTCCTCGTCGATGCCGCCGACCAGCTTGGGGTAGCGCCGCAGGTCGGCGAAGACCCGCCCGGTGCGGACCCGTTCGGGGCTGAACACCAGCGCGAAGTCCCGGCCGGCGGTCAGCCCGGAGCCGTCCTCCAGCCGCCGGGCGAACCGGCCCCGTACGGTGCCCACCGGCAGCGTGGTCTCGTAGCTGATCAGCGTGCCGGGCCGCAGCCCGGCGGCGACCGCGTCGGTGGCGGCGTCCAGCAGCGCGAAGTCGGGCCGGCCGTCGGCGTCGGTGAGCAGCGGGACGACGATCACCACGGCGTCGGCCGCGGCGGTGGCGGCGGCGGTGTCGGTGGTGGCGTGCAGGCGGCCGGCGGCGACGGTCTCGGCGAGCAGTTCGTCGAGGTGGGCCTCGCGGGGGAACGGCGGGCGCCCGGCGGTGACGGCGGCGACCACGGCGGGGGCGATGTCGGCGCCGGTGACCCGGTGTCCCTTGGTGGCGAACTGGACGGCCAGCGGCAGGCCGATCTTGCCCAGTCCGACCACGCAGACGTGCAGCGCCGTCACTCGGTCGCCTTCCGGTAGGACGTTTGGTGTCATCGGGCGGCCCGCAGCGTGTCGGGGCGGCCGCGCCAGGCCTTCCGGGCGCGGCGCAGCGCGCGGCGTGCGGGGGCGGGGACCATCCGTCGCCAGCCGGTGGGGCCGGGGGCGCGGCCGGTGTCGAACAGCGTGTCGGGCAGGCCGAGCCGCCGGTCGCGGTACATCGGGTAGCGGGCGTACAGCCGGCCGCCGCGGCGTTCGACGGGGGCGGGGCCGTGCTGCCGTTCCCAGTCGATGAGTTCGCACAGGGTGGCGAGTTCGCCGCGGCGGGCGAGCGCGAGGCGCAGCCGGGCGGGTACCGGTACGGCGGCGAACACGGCGGGTGGGCAGTGCCGGTCGAGCAGCCGGCCGATCTCGCCGAGGATGCGCCGCTGCATGGCGGGCGGTTCGGCGAGGAACTGCTCCTGCAGCACCTGCGGGACGTCCCAGCTGAAGTAGCGTTCCCGGACGGCGTCGCGGGCGGGGCCGGGGCGGGTGCCCCGCTCCAGCACCTCCTGGACGGCGCCCATGGCGCGCAGCCGGTCGATCGGCCCGGCGCGGTGGGTGACGTTGGAGCGGTCCTGCCGCAGCACCAGGTGGTAGTAGTCGTAGTCGGCGAGCACGGACACCTTGCGGGCGTTGAGCAGCGCGCCGAGGGTGAACGGCTGGTCGGAGCAGACCGGCAGGTCCTCGCGGCGGCGCAGGCCGTGGCTGAGCACCAGGGCGCGGCGGAACATCTTGGTGTCGGCGAGTGCCCAGGCGAGCGCCGAGTCGGTGAAGCCGACGTGTTCGGCGGTGCGCTCGAAGATGCCCTGCGGGACGATCCGGCCGTTCTCGCCGACGAGTTTGGGGATCAGTACGTCGGACTGCCAGCGGTCGGCGGTGTCGACCATCCGCTCCAGTGCCTCGGGGCCGAGCCAGTCGTCGGCGCCGAGGTACATCAGGTAGCGGCCGCGGGCCAGGTCGGTGCCGCGGTTGGTGGGTTTGGCGGGGCCGCCGGACGCGGGCTGCCGTACGGTGCGCAGCAGTCCGGGGTGGGCGTCGGCGAACCGGGCGAGTTCCTCGGTGCTGCCGTCGCTCGACCCGTCGTCGACGGCGACCACTTCCATCCGGTCCGCGCCGATGGTCTGTTCGGCCAGCGAGTTCAGGCAGTCGGTGAGGTACGGCATGGTGTCGTGGACGGCGATCACCACACTGACGTCCGGTTCGGGCTCGGTCACGAGATACCAACTCCCGGGCCGACCGTTCGGTCACCTCCCCCACCCGAACGAGTGAGTGGGTCAGACGGCGGGTTCGGTGGCGGCGCCGGCGTAGATCCGGGCGATCACGTCCTCGATGGCGGGTTCGCGCAGCGACAGGTCGACCAGCGGGTAGCGCTCGGCGACGGCGGCGACCAGCGGGGCGGCGCTCTGCCGGGCCGGGAACGCCAGCCACTGCCGCGGGCCCTCGACCTTGACGGTGCGCACCCCGGGCAGTTCGATCGGCGGGTGCGCGGTGGCCAGGTCGACCACCAGGGTGCGTTCGCTCTCGCCGGCCGCGTGCAGTTGCTCCAGCGGGCCGTCCAGTACCAGCCGGCCATGGTCGATCACCATCACCCGGCCGCACAGCTGCTCGATGTCGGTGAGGTCGTGGGTGGTGAGCAGCACGGTGGTGCGCTGTTCGCGGTTGGTCTCGCGGAGGAACTCGCGGACCTTGGTCTTGCTGATCACGTCGAGTCCGATGGTCGGCTCGTCGAGGTACAGCACGTTCGGGTCGTGCAGCAGGGCGGCGGCGAGGTCGCCGCGCATCCGCTGGCCGAGCGAGAGCTGCCGTACCGGGGTATCCAACAGGCCGCCCAGGTCTAGCAGTTCGACGCACCGGTCGAGGTTGGTCCGGTAGCGGGCGTCGGGGATCCGGTAGATCCGGCGGGCCAGTTCGTAGCTGTCGCGCAGCGGCAGGTCCCACCACAGGGTGGTGCGCTGGCCGAACACCACGCCGATCCGCCGGGCCAGCGCGGCCCGCCTGGCCGCCGGGTCCACTCCCGCCACCCGCAGCCGCCCGCCGGTTGGCACCAGGATCCCGGTGAGCATCTTCACCGTCGTCGACTTGCCGGCCCCGTTCGGCCCGATGTAGCCGACGCACTCCCCCTCCTCGACCTGGAAGGTGAGCCCGTCCACGGCCCGCACCTCGCGCTTCTCGCGCCGCAGGCGGCCGTTCCTGGTGCGGACGGTGAATGTCCGCCGGACGTCCTCGACCTCGATCACCGCCACGGTCCGTCTCCCTCTCTCAGCTTCCGGTGGAACGGTAGGCACGCAGCCCGGCCCGCCAGGCCAGCGCCGCCGCCAGCACGCACAGCGCCGCCGCGACGGGCGAGGCGAACTGGAACGCGACGGGCAGCCCGAGCGGGTCGGGCCGGCTCAGGATGTGCAGCGCGGGCAGCCAGTTGACGAACGCCAGCGGCACCCCGAAGACGGTGCCCGCGACGACCTCCTTGGCGAACATCGTGGGCGGGTACCGGAGCAGCGTGCCGCCGCCGTAGGTGACGGAGTTCTGCAGCTCGGCAGCGTCGCCCCACCAGAACTGCACGCAGGAGCAGCCGACGAAGACCGCGCAGAAGATCACCGTCCCGCACAGCAGCAGACCGGGCACCATCAGCACCCGGTCCCAGGTCCACCGCACGTCCAGCGCGGTGAGCGACCAGCCGAGCACCGCGAACGCCTGCGCCAGGCGGCCCAGCCGCCGCAACGAGAAACGCTCGGCGGCGAGTTGGGACAGCGCGGGGGCGGGCCGGATCAGCATGGTGTCCAGCGCCCCGGAGCGCACCCGCTCGCCCAGCCCGCTCACCGAGCCGACCAGGAAGTTGGCCGCGCCGAGCGCCACCGAACTCGTCCCGTACAGGAACCCGGTCTCCGCGAGCGTCCAGCCGGCCAGCTGGCGGGCCTGCCGGAACATCAGGATCAGCACCGCGAAGTCCAGGAAGGTGATCAGCATGTTCGCGGCCAGGCCCAGCACGAACGACGCCCGGTACGTCAGCATGGACCGGCCCCACATCGCGGCGATCAGCCACCACGACCGCACCGCCCAGCCCGCCCGGGCGGCGAACGACTCGCTCTCAACCACCCTGCACCACCACCTTGCGCACCGCGATCGCCTGCACCATCCGGCCCATCCCCAACAGGGCCGCCGCCCAGGCCAGTTGGAAGGCGTACAGGGCCAACAGGCCGTGTCCGGTGCGTCGTTGCAGCAGCACGTCGGCGGGCAGCTGCACCATCGCCGAGAACGGCAGCACCCGCGCCAGCTCCCCCAGCACGCCCGGGAACAGGGCCAGCGGCAGCAGCAAACCGGAGAAGAACATCGACAGCACCATCACCGCCGCCCGCACCCCGTCCGTGTCGTGCAGCCAGAACCCCGTCAGCGACACCAGGAACCGCAGCCCGAAACTCACCACCACCGCCAGCGCCACCGCCAGCAGGAACTCAACCCACACCAACGGCCTTGAGGGCAGCGCCAGTTCGAACAGCAGCGCCCCCAGCGCGAGCGGCAGCGCACCCCGGGTGATCAGCTGGAACCCCGCCCGCCCGAGGTCCGTCGCCAGCCACCACCCCTGGAAGTCCACCGGCCGGTACAGGTCGATCGCGATGTCCCCGCTCCGGAACCGCGCCTGCACGTCGTCCTGGAACCCGCCGCCCCACACCGCGACGGCCGCCAACAGCGCCTGGCCGATCCACACATACGTCACCGCCTGCCGCGCGTCGTACCCGCCCAGCCCCGGCCGCACCTGCCACAACGCGAGCATCGTCGACGCCAGAATCCACCCGAAGACGGAATTGGTCACCACCCCGGCCACCGTCGCGGCCCGGTACGTCGAGTACCGCCGGAACGCGCCGCGGGCGACGGCTAAGTAGACCCCGGCCATGTCGGCTGTCTCCTTGGGTGCTGGAAAACAGGGGCGCGTGGGGGTACCTCCCGGCCCGCTAGGGCTTGGGGATAACTGCGCGAAGGGGAACGTACCAAACCGCAAGGTCGCGACGCCGGGCAATTACTTGCACGTGCTCGCGACCTTGCGGACCGATAGTCCCAAGCTGTTACAGGTACAGCCCCGTCGACCCTTCAAGGTCCCCGAAGCGTCCCGCCGCCACCGCGTGCAGGTCGCGTTCCCGGAGCAGGATGTAGGTCGCGCCGCGCACCTCCACCTCCAGCTTGTCCTCCGGGTCGTAGAGCACCCGGTCGCCGGGCTCCACCGAGCGGACGCTCTGGCCGACGGCCACGGCTTCGGCCCAGGTGCAGCGGCGCGAAAGCTCCGCGGTGGCGGGGATCAGGATGCCGCCGGTGGAGCGGCGTTCGCCCTCGCCGGTCTCGGTCCTGACGAGGACCCGGTCGTGCAGCATCCGAATCGGAAGCTTCTCCCCGAGCCGGTCGTGTCTGCTCTGCGTGTCGTTCTCACTCACTCCCCGACCGTACCGGACAGCGAAAACGGCGGGGCCCCGGGCGTCCGAACCCGGGTCCCCGCCGTCCGCAGGAGCTGTCAGCCCTTGCGGCGCCGCTTCGCGGAGGCGATGAGCAGCACCACGCCGACGCCGACCAGCGCGACGGGCACGATCCGCTCGGGTCGCGGCCGCCCGTCCTCGTCGACGAACCTGGACTTGACCTGCTCGACGGCGCCGCTCGCGGCGACGTACGCCTTGCCGGCCCGCTGCTCGACCGTGGCGCGCAGCTTGGCCTTGGTCTGGGCGGCGACGGTGGCCGGGTGCACGCGCATGGCGAGCTCGTCGAGGGTCGCGGCGAGCCTGTCCCTGGTCCCGGCGATGTCCGCCTCGATCTGGGCCGTCGTGCGCGGTGCCGACGTGTCCTTGCTGCTCGCTGCCACTGGGGCCACCCCATCTCTGTTACCGCTAGGTACGTCTCTGCACCGACAGTCTGTCAGCTCGCCGTCGCGCTCGCGCAGCGCCACCCACCAACGGAGGTAGGTTGGCGGGGAGCACCACCCTGTCCTGGACCGGAGGAGAGAAGCACCATCGTGAGCGAGCGCCTGCAGGCGGGCGACACCGCCCCCGCCTTCACCCTGCCCGACGCCGACGGCAACGAGGTGTCGCTGGCCGACCACCTCGGCCGCAAGGTGATCGTCTACTTCTACCCGGCGGCGCTGACCCCGGGCTGCACCAAGCAGGCCTGCGACTTCACGGACAACCTGGAGGTCTTCGCGGGCGCGGGTTACGACGTGATCGGCATTTCGCCGGACAAGCCGGAGAAGCTCGGCAAGTTCCGCGAGACGGAGCACCTGAAGGTGACGCTGCTGTCGGACCCGGAGCACAAGGTGCTCGAGGCGTACGGCGCGTACGGCGAGAAGATGAACTACGGCCGCACCTACCAGGGTGTGATCCGCTCCACGGTGATCGTGGACGAGCAGGGCAAGGTCGAGCGGGCGCTCTACAACGTCCGGGCCACCGGCCATGTCGCGAAGCTGCTGAAGGACCTGAAGGTCGGGCAGTAACCGAGAACGCGGCAGCGGTGGCGGCCGACCCCCCGACCGGGTCGACCGCCACCGCCGTTCATGGGTTCGGGATCAGCAGGCCCCGAGGTCCGTCCAGACGCCCCAGGCGCCGCTCAGCGACGGGTCCTCGCCCGCGGTCCACCACTTGTTCTGGTAGTAGTGGCCCTGCCACGACACCTTGGTGACGGCGGCGTAGGTGGTCCCGGCGCTCCAGCTCGGCGCGGCCGAGCAGCTGCCGGCGGACGCCGACGGCGACGCGGACTGCGAAGCCGAGGCGGACGCGGACGCCGACGGCGAGGCCGACTGCGAGGGCGAGGCGGAGGCCGACGCAGAGGCGCTGGCCGAGGTGCTCGGCGACGGCGAGCCGGTGCCCGCGGTGGCGCCGCGGGTGTAGTCGCCGGTGATGCCGTACAGGGTGCCGCCGACGTTGACGGTCCAGTTGGCGGGGGTGGAGACCGGCAGGTAGTAGACGAACGCGACGTCCACCGAGGCGCCGGGCGCCAGCGACTGCCAGGTCGGCAGCTTCAGCGAGACCCGGTTGTAGGTGCCCTTCAGACCGCCGATGTTGTTGCCGGTGTGGTCGGCCCGGATGACCTTGGAGCCGAAGCCGGACTGGTCGGCGGCGTTGCTGGGCGCGGAGTTCGAGTAGTCGAACTGGAACTCGGTGCCGCCGGGCAGGGTGACGGTCGAGTTGTTGACGATGTGGATCTTCGGGTTGATCGGGTAGTTGTTGTCGCCCAGCGCGAAGTTGGTGAACGACACGTCGATCGGCAGGGTCTGCTGCGGCAGCGCGACGGTGGAGCGGGTCGCGCCGTACGCCGAGGCCGCCTTGAACTTGTCGTACAGCAGCGAGGTCATGGTGTTGCCCTGGACGTACTCGCCCTTGCCGCCGTTGGCGGTGGCGTCCCACTTGTAGTCGCCGGCGAGCTCCCAGATCATCGCGCCACCGACGCCCTGGTTGACCAGGTAGTCGGCCTTGGCACCGATGGACTGGTCGTCCTCGGTGGACAGGAAGACCTTCTTGTCGGCGTTCCACAGCCACGGGGCGACCAGCGAGGCACTGTAGTTGCGGGTGTAGCTGCCGTTCAGCGCGGTGTCCTTGACGCCATACTTGGAGAGGTAGTCCGGCAGGATGCCGTTCTCCAGGTTCTTGGCGTGCCACATCGGGTTGGAGCCGGCCGGCGACTCCTTGCCGTTGTCGTCCAGGTCGTGCCAGATGTTGTCGATGCCGACGGCGCCGTCACCACAGGTGGTCAGGCCGGAGCCGGCCGGACAGTTGGTGGTGGAGGCGGTGCCCCACAGGCCGTTGGTGCCGCCCTGCACGTTCTGGAAGCCGCGGGTGTAGTACGGCACGCCGAGGTTGATCCGGCCGGCCGGCATCGCGCCGCGGAAGTAGTGGTAGGCCCAGTCACCGTTCAGGTAGCCGATCCCGCCGTACTGCGAGGTGCCGTACACGTTGGCGGCCGCGAGCTCGCCGTCCTTGCCGTCGTCGTACAGCGCGGCGTTCGGGCCGACGTACTTGTTCCAGGCGCCGTGCAGGTCGTACGACATGATGTTGACGTAGTCCAGGTACTGGGTGACCTGGAAGGTCTCCATGCCGCGCAGCAGGTAGCCCGAGGACGGGGCGGCGACCGACAGCAGGTAGTACTTGCCGTCGGCGGCGGAGGCCCGGTCGAGCTTCTCGCGCATGGTCTTCATCAGCGCCGCGTAGCCCTTCATCAGGGACGCGCGCTTGGCGTTGGAGATGGAGTAGTCGAGCGGGTTGCCCGCGTCCTTCATCGAGGTCGGGTACTCGTAGTCGAGGTCGACGCCGTTGAAGCCGTACTTCTTGATGAAGTTGACGGCGGAGTCCGCGAAGGTGTTGATGCCGGCCTGGTTGACCGACCCGTCCGCGTTGACGGTCATCGAGTAGAAGCCGCCGGAGTTGACCCGCTTGCCCGAGTCGTCGAAGTAGCCGCCGGTCTCGGCCCAACCGCCCACCGAGACCATGGTCTTGACGTTCGGGAACTGCTTCTTGTACTTGCTGAGCAGGTTGAAGTGCCCCTTGTAGGGCAGCGACGGGTCCATCTCCGCGCCGGCCACGCCCGGGAAGGTCATCCCGGTGGAGGCGTTGTCCGCGTTGTCGGTGCCCACCGAGATGGTGTTGTCACCGGCGACGTGCGCGAACGCGTAGTTGAGGTGGGTGACCTTGTCCCAGGGGATGTTGTTCACCAGGTAGGCGGGCGTGCCGTCCTTGCCGGTGCGCCAGCCGGTGAAGTAGCCGATGACGCGGCGCTGGTGGTCGGCGCCCATCTGCTCGCGGCCGCTGGTGTCGTAGACGTTGCAGTAGGGGACGTCGACGCCGGGCGTGGTGTACATGCCGTCGGGGCGGCACGCCTGGTTGTCGACGGCGGCGGCGGACGGCGCGACGCCGAGCGTGCCCATCAGCAGGCCCGCGAGTCCCGCCGCCGCGGTGGCGGCGAACGCCACCTTGCGGCCGCTCTTCTGACGGCCGGCAGCGGTGGGACGCTGCGCCGTGGTGTGTCGGATCAACACTCGGTCCTCCGGGAGAGAGTGTCGCGTGCATGCCTGTGGGAGGGCATGCACATGTGGGGGAAGTTCCGCCGAACTTAAAAGGTCTGGACCATCCACGTCAACAGGTCTGTACCAACTTGGCAAGAAAGCCCGAACCGTCCGCACTCGGACGATCCGGCCTTCTCCAGGGCGAGTTGACGCCACTTCATACTCGCGGCCATCGCGTTGACCAGCGTCCCGGACGGGTCGTCGCCCTCCGGCGAGCAGGCGAATATGCCACCCAGGCCCTTGCTGGTGGCGTACGCGCCGCGCGCCGCGATGGCCCGCGAGGCATCGCCGGCCCACAGGCTGGTGCCGTCGTAGATCCACGCGCTCCGGGTGGTCGGCACGTGTCGCTCCGATATTCACGCCCGGCGGGGGGACCGGACGCCGCCCGAAAGGGTGGTGCACGTCGAGGTGACGGACAAGTAGCATGACGGGGAAGTCGCTGCCTGCGGTCTTGGCGGAATTGGCAGACGCCCGGGTTTTAGGTGCCCGTGAGAGAAATCTCGTGAGGGTTCGAGTCCCTCAGGCCGCACCCATGGCGAAGGGCCCGCCCGGAACGTTCCGGGTGGGCCCTTCGCGCGTCAACGCGGCGTCTCAGCCGAGCAGTTCGGCCACCACCGGGGCGAGCGAGCGGAACGCCTGACCGCGGTGGCTGATCGCGTTCTTCTCCTCGGCGCTCAGCTCGGCGCAGGTCCGGCTCTCGCCGAGCGGCTGCAGGATCGGGTCGTAACCGAAGCCGCCGCTGCCGGCCGGCTCGGTGCGCAGCGT
Organism: Kitasatospora sp. NPDC048407; assembly: GCF_043200475.1. NCBI lineage: Bacteria > Bacillati > Actinomycetota > Actinomycetes > Kitasatosporales > Streptomycetaceae > Kitasatospora > Kitasatospora sp. NPDC048407. Next base: position 326,976 of record NZ_JBICXW010000003.1, read on the forward strand.
GCCGTGCAGCCGGCCCTCGACGACCCGCTCGGTGCCGTCGGGCAGCGCGAGCGCGGCGGCGCAGGCGAAGGACGCGGCGCGGTGCTCGGCCGCGATGTCGCCGAGCTGGGCGAGCAGCAGGTCCAGGTTGGCCTTGTCGTCGCCGTGCCGGCCGGCCCAGCGGGCGGAGAAGATGCCGGGCGCCCCGCCGAGCACGTCCACGCACAGCCCGGAGTCGTCGGCGACCGCGGGGAGTCCGGTGGCGCGGGCCAGCGCGTGCGCCTTCAGCAGGGCGTTCTCGGCGAAGGTCACGCCGGTCTCCGGCACGTCCGGCACCTCGGGGAAGGCGTCCGCGCCGACCAGTTCGACATCCAGCCCGGCCGCGCCGAGGATGTCGCGCAGCTCGGCGACCTTGTGCTGGTTACGGGTGGCGAGAACGAGGCGCGTGGTCATGCCCGCAAGCCTAACCACCCGCTGATCTCAGCCCGTGCACACCTTGCTGATCCGCCCCGCGGCGTCCCCGAGCGGGCCGAGGTCGGGTGTCTCGTTGGCGTCGATGGCCTTCTGCACCTTGTCGACCTGGGTCTGCAGGTCGCCGACGGCCTTGGCCAGGTCGGCGTCGCTGGAGTTGCGGCCGATCTTGTCCAGGTCGCCCTTGATCTTCTGGACGGCCTTCCCGGCGGCGGCCGGGTCCTTGTCCGCGTTGTTGTACGCGGAGCCGAGCTGCGCCACGTCGGTGGAGAGCTGCACGGCCGTGTTGGCGCAGCTCACCGCCTTCTCCGCGGCGGAGCAGCTGACCGCACTCAGCGGCAGGATCAGCACCAGCGCGGCGACGGCCAGCGCGGCGGTGCGGTTGATGCTGAGTGGCTGCTGCATCGGCGAGTCCTCCAGGAGGGTGTGCGGGCTCACAGCGGAACGTTAAGGGTCTGCCCGCGTGCCTGTACAGCACACGCGGGCCTGCCCTTCGGTTCTGACGGCCGTTCGACCCACCGCGGTTCCGCGTGGAGCCGTTACAGCCCCAGCGCCTTGCGCTGGATCTCGTCCAGCTCGGCGCAGCCCAGGCTGCCCAGGTCGAGCAGCTGGTTGAGCAGGTCGCGGTCGAACGGGGCGCCCTCGGCGGTGCCCTGGACCTCGACGAAGCGCCCGTCGGAGGTGCAGACGATGTTCATGTCGGTCTCGGCCCGGACGTCCTCCTCGTAGCGGAGGTCGAGCATCGGGACGCCGTCGATGATGCCGACGCTGACCGCGCTGACGCCGCCGGTGATCGGCTGGCCCTTGGCGCGCAGCAGCTTCTTCTCGCGGGCCCAGGAGACCGCGTCGACCAGCGCCACGTACGCGCCGGTGATCGCGGCGGTGCGGGTGCCGCCGTCGGCCTGGAGGACGTCGCAGTCCAGCACGAAGGTGTTCTCGGCGAGCGCCCGGTGGTCGACCACGGCGCGCAGCGAGCGGCCGATCAGCCGGCTGATCTCGTGGGTGCGGCCGCCGATCTTGCCGCGCACCGACTCGCGGTCGCCGCGGGTGTTGGTGGCGCGCGGCAGCATGGCGTACTCGGCGGTGACCCAGCCTTCGCCGCTGCCCTTGCGCCAGCGCGGGACGCCCTCGGTGACGCTGGCGGTGCACAGCACCTTGGTGTCGCCGTAGGAGACCAGGACGGATCCTTCGGCGTGCTTGCTCCAGCCCCGTTCGATGGTGATGGGGCGGAGCTGGTCGGGGGTGCGGCCGTCGATGCGTGACATGCGAACGAGCGTATCCCGTCCGGCTCCCCGCCCGTCCCCGTCCCGTCCTGCCCCATCCCGCCCCCGGACGTGCGACGGCCCGCCACCGGCAGTGCGGGGGCGGGCCGACGGGGCCTCGGCTCACATCATGTCTTCGATCTCGGCCGCGATCGGGTCGGCATCGGTGCCGATGACGACCTGGATGGCGGTGCCCATCTTCACCACGCCGTGGGCGCCGGCCGCCTTGAGGGCCGCCTCGTCGACCTTGGAGGCGTCGTGGACCTCGGTGCGCAGCCGGGTGATGCAGCCTTCGACCTCGTCGATGTTCTCGATTCCGCCGAGACCGGCGACGATCTTCTCAGCCTTGCTGGCCATGGTCTTTCTCCCTCTGTCTCGGCGCATCGGCGGTCGGTCGCCGGGTGCCGTACTGCGTGTGCGGTGGTACCGGCCGGAAGTGACTCGGGATCAGTCTGCCGCGCCTTCCGACGGCGCGACCAGCATCACCCGATTCCGGACGATATGCCATGTTGGTCCACGTTCGGACCAGCTCCGCGCGCGGTCCGCTCGGGGGTCGCCCGAAGATGACGATCACCGGGCCCATGGCCCGGCGGACCGCCTCCGACCTCATAAATGGTCTACACCAATTATAGGTGTACTCGGACAACGCCGGACGGTCCGCCGGTGTTCCTGGCCCTCCCACGGACGGACCGGGCAGCGAAGCACGGAGGGCCGACGATTGAGTTCAACAGGCGCCGCCGCTCATCAGAGCACCTGGTGGCACACCTTCTACGGCGGCCTGCAGAAGATGGGCCGCAGCCTCCAGCTGCCGGTCGCCGTGCTGCCCGCCGCCGGCATCCTCACCCGCCTCGGCCAGGACGACATCTTCGGCAAGAACGGCCTCGGCTGGGACCGGGTCGCCACGGCCATCGCCGCCGCCGGCGGCGCGCTCCTCGACCCGGCCCTCGGCCTGCCGCTGCTGTTCTGCATCGGCGTGGCGATCGGCATGGCCAAGAAGGCGGACGGCTCGACCGCGCTCGCCGCGGTGGCGGGGTTCCTGGTCTACTACGCCGTCCTGCGGGCCTTCCCGAAGGCCTGCCCGGCTCCCTCGGTGCTGGAGCAGACGGTCTGCGTCGACTTCGAAGCCAAAACAGCGGTGAAGGTGGACTTCCAGAACCCCGGCGTGCTCGGCGGCATCCTGATGGGCCTGTTCTCGGCCAAGCTGTGGGTGCGCTACCACCGGGTCAAGCTGGTCGACTGGCTGGGCTTCTTCAACGGCCGCCGCCTGGTCCCGATGATCACCGCCCTGGTCGGCCTGCTGTTCGGCTCGCTGATGGTGTGGATCTGGCAGCCGATCGGCACCGGGCTGGAGGACTTCTCCAAGTGGCTGTCCGACCTGGGCTCCGGCGGCTCCGGCATCTTCGGCGTCGCCAACCGCGCCCTGCTGCTGGTCGGCATGCACCAGTTGCTGAACACCTTCGTCTGGTTCCAGTTCGGCACCTTCACCAACCCGCACACCGGCAAGACCGCCACCGGCGACATCGGCCGCTTCCTGGCGGGTGACCCGACGGCCGGCCAGTTCCTCTCCGGCTTCTTCCCGATCATGATGTTCGCGCTGCCCGCCGCCGCGATGGCCATCGCGGCCTCGGCGAAGCCGCACCGCCGCAAGGAGATCTACGGCCTGATGACCTCGGTCGCACTGACCTCCTTCGTCACCGGCGTCACCGAGCCCATCGAGTACTCCTTCGCCTACGTCGCCCCGCTGCTGTACGGCATCCACGCCCTGCTCACCGGCGCCTCGATGGCCATCACCTGGGCGCTCGGCGTCCATGACGGCTTCAGTTTCTCGGCCGGACTCATCGACTACGTGATCAACTGGAACCTGGCCACCAAACCCTGGCTGATCATCCCGATCGGCCTGTGCTTCGCGGCGGTCTACTACGTGGTCTTCCGGTTCGTCATCGTCAAATTCGACCTGAAAACGCCAGGACGCGAGGAGGAGGGCGAGATCGAGGACCCGACCAAGGCCTGACGAATTCGCCCTGCGCGCCCCCGGTGGGAGACAATTTCCGTCCGGGGGCGCCGTGTTGTCCGGCGGCCGAGGCGGCGGGCCGGGCAGGTTTCGATTCCGCAGCGCTTGACGGGGGCCGACCTTCGGAGGGTTCCGGAGCGTGTTCGGCGCGTGCTAGAAACTGGACCGGGCCACCAGTGGTCTAGACCAGGATCGCGCTGCCGTGAGGAACCGCCCGCTATGAGTACGACCGCACCGAACTCGCAGGCGGCACCGGGCGGACGGGCCCTGCGCTCCCGGGTCTTCCCCGCCCTCCAGAAGATCGGCCGCAGCCTCCAGCTCCCGATCGCCGTCCTGCCCGCCGCCGGCATCCTGCTCCGACTCGGTCAGGACGACGTGTTCGGCCCCAAGGGCCTCGGCTGGACCAAGGTCGCCGAAGTCTTCGCCGCCTCCGGCCACGCCGTCTTCGACTGGATGCCGCTGCTGTTCTGCGTCGGCATCGCGATCGGCTACGCCAAGAAGTCCGACGGCTCCACCGCACTCGCCGCCCTGGTCGGCTTCCTGACCTACCACCAGGTGCTCACCGCCTTCCCCAAGACCGCCTACCAGGTGCTCCCCGGCAAGGACATCGAGGCCACCTACCAGGACCCCGGGGTACTCGGCGGAGTCGTCGTCGGCCTGCTCTCCGCCCTGCTCTGGCAACGCCTGCACCGCACCCGGCTGGTCGACTGGCTCGGCTTCTTCAACGGCCGCCGACTGGTACCCATCGTGATGGCCTTCGTCGGCACCGGCCTCGGCGTCTTCTTCGGCCTCTGCTGGGGCCCGATCGGCTCCGCCGTCGACGAGTTCAGCAACTGGGTGATCGGCCTCGGCGCACTCGGCGCCGGCATCTTCGGCCTGATCAACCGGGCGCTCCTGCCGTTCGGCCTGCACCAGATCGCCAACACCTTCTTCTGGCAGCAGGCCGGCAACTACACCGTCGGCGACCGCACCTTCCACGGCGACCAGACCCGCTTCTTCCAACTCGACCCCAACGCGGGCCAGTTCATGTCCGGCTTCTTCCCCGTCATGATGTTCGGCCTGCCCGCCGCCGCCCTCGCCATCGCCCACTGCGCCCGCCCCGAACGCCGCCGAGCCGTCCTCGGCATGATGATCTCGCTCGCCCTCACCTCCTTCGCCACCGGCATCACCGAACCCATCGAATTCGCCTTCGTCTTCATCGCCCCCGCCCTCTACGTCGCCCACGCCCTCCTCACCGGCATCTCCATGGCCGCCACCTGGGCCCTCGGCGTCCACCACGGCTTCACCTTCTCCGCCGGCGTCATCGACTACGTCCTCAACTGGGGCTACGCCGCCAGACCTTGGCTCATCATCCCGATCGGACTGGTGATCGCGGTGATCTACTACACGGCCTTCCGCTTCGTCATCCTCCGCTTCGACCTGAAAACCCCTGGGCGCGAGGAAGAAGGCTTCGAGGAAACATAGGACCGCGCGCCCCGCAGAACGCGCCCCGCAGGGGCACGGGGAACTGCGCGAAGCGGAAGGAGCACGCCCGCAAGATCGCGCCCCCGACAGCCAGTTGCACGCGGAAGCGCCCCTCAGATCCACCCCAGCCTCGTAGCGTGCACCCCCGCCTGGAACCTCGACTGCGCCCCCAACGAAGCCGTCAGATCCGCGACCAGCCGTCGCACCGTCCGGTCCGAGATCTCCAGCTTCCGGCCGATCGCCTGATCCGTCAGCCCGGCGGCGAGCAGCCGCAGCACCTCCCGGTGCCGATCGTCCGGTGCCGCACGGCCCAGAAGCTCCGGCGGAACCCAACTCGCCGCCCAGAAGTGCTCGAAGAGCTCCCGCACCACCGAGACCACCGCCGGGTCCCGGACCACCACCGCCGCACTGCCGGGCGTCTCGCCGGGGGCGGGCAGGACGGCGAGGTGGGAGTCCACCACGATCAGCCAGAGCGGCAGACTGTGCGCGACCCGGATGCTCGCGCCGGCGGCGGTGAGCGCCTGGACGTGGGCGAGCACGGCCGCCTGGTGGAGCGCGGCAGCAGGGTAGATGGTGCGCAGCGCGACCCGGTGGGCGAGGGCGATCCGTTCGCGGGCGAGTTTCTCGGCGAGGCCGGTCTCGGACTGGTCCTGCCCGGGCCGCAGCGACAGCGCCTCGGTGCGGGCGGCGCGGGCGGCGTCCTCCAGCAGGGCGGCGATCCGGTCGGGGCCGCGGACGAGTTCGTGGGCGGCGGCGGTGCGCAGCGGCAGGTAGTGGCGGTGCAGGTGCTCGACCCGTTCGTGGGTGCGGCGGGCCTCGTCGAGCAGCGCGGCGAGCCGGTGGTCGGAGTCGGTGAGCAGGTCGCGCACGGCGGTGTCGATGGAGACGGCGGCCACGCCGTTCGCGGTGGCGGTGGTCGACCGGAGCAGCCCGAGCGCGTGCAGGTCGTCCAGCGCCTTGGCGAACTCCGCTTCCTCACAGTCGAGTTCGGCGCGCAGGGAGTCCAGCGGGCAGCCGGGGTCGGCGAGCAGTCGGGCGTACAGGGCGGTGCTGGTCTCCACCCTTCCGGAGCCTAGGGCCGCGACCGGTGGGCGGACGCCGCCATTTCAGTATCCGAGACGGATGCTCCGGTGGCGGCCATGGCCTGATCCGGCGGGCCCGTTGCTCTTCGCGGGGCGGGCCGGGCTGCCCAGGATGGCGGCATGGCGATCGACGAGTCTTCCGTGATCTGGTTCGACGGCGCGCTGGTGCCCTGGCAGCAGGCGCGCGTCCATGTGCTCACCCATGCGCTGCACTACGGCACCGGGGTGCTGGAGGGCACCCGGGTGTTCGACACCGCCACCGGCCCGGCGGTGTTCCGGCTGCCCGAGCACCTGGCCCGCCTGAGCCGCAGCGCCCGCATGCTGCGCATGGAACTCCCCTACTCCACCCGCGAATTGGAGGCCGCCACCATCTCACTCGTGGCGGCGAACGGCCACCGCGAGTGCTACCTGCGGCACTTGGCGTTCCTCGGCTACGGCTCGATGGGGCTGGACATGCGCCACTCCCCCACCAGCGTGTCGATCGCGTCCTGGGAGTGGCCGGCCTACCTGCCGGCTGGGCGCGGGCTGCGGCTGATGACCAGCAGTTGGCGGCGCACCGACCCCAACTCCGTCCCGCCGGCGGCGAAGGCGACCGGACCGTACCTGAACTCGGCGCTGGCCCGCCGGGAGGCGACCGACGCCGGGTTCGACGAGGCGCTGCTGCTGGCCCCGGACGGGACGGTCAGCGAGTGCAGTTCGGAGAACGTGTTCGTGGTGCGCGACGGTGTGCTGCGGACCACCCCGGCCAGTGCGGGGGCGCTGGAGGGGATCACCCAGGACACCGTGCTGACGCTGGCCCGCGATCTGGGGGCGGAGGTCCGGATCGAGCCGCTGCTGCGCTCGGACCTGTACGCGGCGAACGAGGTGTTCCTGTCCGGAACGGCCGCCGGAGTGGTCCCGGTCGGATCCCTGGACAACCGTGAACTACCCTCGCACGAGGGCGAGTTGACGAAGAAGCTGGCCCAGGCGTACCGGGCCGCGGTGCACGGGGAGGACGCCCGCTACCGGCACTGGCTGACGCCGGTTCACAGTTCGTAGACGGCTCCGGCGCGGGCCAGGTCGACCGGTCCGGGGTAGACGGCGGCGGCGTCTCGGCGGTTGCGTTCGGCGTCGGTCCACGGCGGGATGTGGGTGAGCACCAGGCGCCGGGCGCCGGCCCGGGCGGCGTGCTCGCCGGCCTGGCGGCCGTTGAGGTGGATGGAGTCGAAGGTCTCCTTGCCGTGCGTGTACGCCGCCTCGCACAGGAACAGGTCGGCGCCGCGGGCGAGTTCGACCAGTTCGGGGCAGACGCCGGTGTCGCCGGAGTAGACCACGCTGCGGCCGCCGTGCTCGATCCGGAAGCCGTAGGCCTCGGAGTCCAGGTGGTTGACGAGGGCCACGGTGACGGTGAGCGGGCCGAGTTCCAGGCGGGCTCCGTCGGTGAGGTCGCGGAAGTCGAAGACCTCGGTCATGCCGGGCTTCTCCGGCATGTCGTAGGCGCGGGCCAGGCGTGCCGCGGTGCCGGTCGGGCCGTAGACGGGCAGCAGGGCGGGGCAGCCCTCGACCCGGTAGTTGCGGGCCACCCAGTACGCGCACAGGTCGATGCAGTGGTCGGCGTGCAGGTGGCTGAGCAGCACCGCGTCGACGTCGTACAGGCCGGTGTACTTCTGCAGGTTGCCGAGGGCGCCGTTGCCGAGGTCGACGACCAGGCGGTAGCCGTCGGCCTCCACCAGGTAGCTGGAGCAGGGGGAGTCCACGGACGGGAAGCTCCCCGAGCACCCCACTACGGTCAGTTTCATGCCGAGCCCTTCCCGCCCCGTCGCGCCATCGTCCGCGGCCGTCCGCGCCGCCGGGGGCGGAGCGGGTTTCTTGAGTGTCGAGGGTAAGGGCCGGGCGGCACTTTGCCCCCTCTCCCGTGCCGCGCTGTGGGCGGAATCACCAGGACGGGGCGGGCCGTTTCAGCGCCGCCCGGGGCGGGTCCTGGCCCAGTTCCGGATGGTCTGCGGGTACCAGCGGGGGCGGCCGCCGGCGTCCAGCCGGTCGGGGTGCGGGAGCAGTCCGTGGCGCTTGTAGTGGCGGACGGTCTCGGCCTGCACGCCGATGTGGCGGGCGATCTCGACGTAGGACCAGAGCTTCCGGCCGGGCATGGATGCCCACCTCCACGGTGACGATGAACCAAGCAATGAGCCGTCAGCCTGTTGGGCAAGTGCGCCCGGCAGGTGCGCGACGGGCTGCGGTCGCGGTTCCGTGACAGAGCGGTCACCGGGAACGGACAAATACCGGGATGTCACAGCAGGCCGATGATCCGACCGTCCGACCATGAGAACCATCCGACCGCCGACGGCGCGGCCCCCAGCCGGGGCGCCGCGCCGTCGAGTTGGCGTTCCGTCAGGCCCAGAGCTGGCCCTGCAGCGCTTCGACCGCCGCCTCGGTGGTCTCGGCGGTGTAGATGCCGGTGGACAGGTACTTCCAGCCGCCGTCGGCGACCACGAAGACCACGTCCGCCCGCTCGCCGGCCCGGGCCGCCTTGCGGGCCACCCCGATCGCGGCGTGCAGGATCGCGCCGGTGGACACGCCCGCGAAGATGCCTTCCTGCTGGAGCAGTTCACGGGTCCGGGCGACCGCGTCGGCGGAGCCGACCGAGAAGCGGGTGGTGAGCACCTCGGCGTCGTACAGCTCGGGGACGAAGCCCTCGTCGAGGTTGCGCAGGCCGTACACCAGGTCGTCGTAACGCGGCTCGGCGGCGACGATCTGCACGCCGGGGACCTTCTCGCGCAGGTACCGGCCGACGCCCATCAGGGTGCCTGTGGTGCCGAGACCCGCCACGAAGTGGGTGACGGTGGGCAGGTCGGCGAGGATCTCCGGGCCGGTGCCGTAGTAGTGCGCGCCGGCGTTGTCCGGGTTGCCGTACTGGTAGAGCATCACCCAGTCGGGGTGCTCGGCGGCGATCTCCTTGGCGATCCGCACCGCGGTGTTGGAGCCGCCGGCGGCCGGCGAGGGGATGATCTCCGCGCCCCACATCCGCAGCAGCTCGCGGCGCTCCTCGCTGGTGTTCTCCGGCATCACGCAGACCATCCGGTAGCCCTTGAGCTTGGCCGCCATGGCGAGCGAGATACCCGTGTTGCCGCTGGTCGGCTCCAGGATGGTGCAGCCCGGCGTGAGCCGCCCGTCGGCCTCGGCACGCTCGATCATGTGCAGCGCCGGACGGTCCTTGATGGAGCCGGTGGGGTTGCGGTCCTCCAGCTTGGCCCACAGCGTGACCAGGCCGTCGTCATTTCCGGGCACGGCCGCGGACAGCCGCGGCAGCCGCACCAGGGGGGTGTTGCCGACGGCCTCGATCGGGCTGTCGTAACGCATTACTTCATACCGCCGGCCACCGCGGGGAGGATGGTGACGCTGTCGCCGTCGGCCAGCTTGGTGGCGACGCCGTCCAGGAAGCGGACGTCCTCGTCGTTCAGGTAGACGTTGACGAAGCGGCGCAGCTCGCCGCCGTCCAGCAGCCGGGCGGCGATGCCGGGGTGGCGGGCGTCGAGGTCGGTGAACAGCTCTCCGAGGTTGTCGCCGTTGCCGTCGACGGCCTTGGCGCCGTCGGTGTAGGTGCGGAGGATGGTCGGGATGCGGACCTCGATGGCCATGGCTGCGCTCCTGTGGAGTGGTTTCGGGTCGCCGGGCCGTCGCGGGCGCGGCAGGGGGAAGGACCCCGACGGCGGCCGGGGCGGAAAGGTCGAGAAAGCAGTCGGGAGGAGGCTTGCTGTCGGCTCTGCCGGTCAGCGCGCAGCGGTGCCGGGACAGATCGCGCTGGCCAGCCGGCACAGGTCGACGTGCAGGCGCGCCACGAGGCGGATGCCTGGGCCCTGATTGCTCACATCGACGGAACGCATGGACTCATCGTATAGATTCCCGCCCCCGCTTTGACATGCTTGTCTCACCATCCGGCCGCAAGCGTCCCGCCCCATGAGAAAACGGGCCCGCCGGCCGCGCGCCGCACGGCCTGGGCGGACCCGTCGGCGGGCCCGGGGCTCAGACCTGGTAGGCCTCGACCACCTCGACGTCTTCCTCCGTGATCACACCGTCCACGATGCGGAACGAGCGGAACTGGTAGGGGTCGTCCTCGCCGGTGCCCTCGGCGGTGGAGACCAGCACGTAGTGCGCGAACGGCTCGGAGGCGTAGCTCACGTCGGTGCGGGACGGGTAGGCCTCGGTGGCGGTGTGCGAGTGGTAGATCACCACCGGCTCCTCGTCCAGGTCGTCCATCTCGCGGTAGAGCTTCAGCAGGTCGCCGGAGTCGAACTCGTAGAAGGTGGGCGAGCGGGCCGCGTTGAGCATCGGGATGAACCGCTCGGGCCGGCCGGTGCCGGCCGGTCCGGCGATCACGCCGCACGCCTCGTCCGGGTGGTCGGCGCGGGCGTGGGCGACCATCCGGTCGCGCAGTTCTCGGGTGATGGTCAGCATGCGGCCAGGATAGCCAGGGCCTTTCCGGCCGATCCTGCCGGACGGAACCTGGGCCTCACTCGCCGCTTTCGGCGTGCAGGTGCCCGTGCGGATCGCCGTGCACGGCGGCCGGGTCGCGGCGGCCGATCACCCGGTAACCGACGATCAGCATCAGCGCCCAGAACGGGAAGACGTACAGCGAGATTCGGGCGGTCGAGTCGAGCGCGATCAGCACCAGCACCATCACCAGGAAGGCCAGCGCCAGCCAGCGGGTCCAACTGCCGCCGGGGGCGCGGAAGGTCGGCGCGGGCAGCCGGCCGGCCTTCCAGGCGGCGTGGTAGCGGAGCTGGCTGGCCAGGATGACCCCCCAGGTCCACAGGCCGCAGACGGTGGCGACCGAGGTGATGTACTCGAACGCCCGCTCCGGCACGAGGTAGTTGAGCACCACTCCGGCACCCATCAGCATGCAGGAGACGGTGATCGCGGCGGCGGGGGTGCGCCGGGCGGTGAGCCGGGTGAGCCGGCCGGGGGCCTGCCGGCGCAGCGCCAGGTCGCGCAGCATCCGGCCGGTGGAGTACATCCCGGAGTTGCAGGAGGACAGCGCCGCGGTGAGCACCACGAAGTTGATGATGCCGGCCGCGGCGGGGATGCCGACCTTGCCGAAGGCGGCGACGAACGGGCTGACGCCGGGCTCGAATTCGGACCACGGCACCAGCGACAGGATGATCAGCAGGGCGCCGACGTAGAACAGCGCGATCCGCACCGGCAGGGTGTTGATCGCCCGCGGCAGCGTCTTCTCGGGGTTCTCGCTCTCCCCGGCGGTGACGCCGACCAGCTCGACCCCCAGGTAGGCGAACATGACGATCTGAAGGGACATCACGGTGGCCCCGAAGCCCTTGGGGAAGAAGCCTCCGTCGTTCCACAGGTGGGCGATGGTGGCGGTCTCCCCGGCGGCGGAGAAGCCGAAGATCAGCACGCCGATGCCGATCAGGATCATCCCCACGATCGCGGTGACCTTGACCATCGAGAACCAGAACTCGATCTCGCCGAACAGCTTCACCGAGATCAGGTTGGCGCCGTACAGCAGCAGCAGGAAGACCAGCGCGGTGCCCCACTGCGGCACGCCCGGTTCCCAGAACCGCACGTAGACGGCGGCGGCGGTGGTCTCGGCCATGCCGGTGACCACCCAGAACAGCCAGTACGTCCAGCCGGTGACGAAGCCGGCGAACGGGCCGAGGAACTCGCGGGCGTACTCGGCGAAACTGCCCGACACCGGGCGGTAGGTGAGCAGTTCGCCGAGCGCCCGCATGATCACGAAGATCACCACGCCGGCCACCGCGTAGGCGAGCAGCAGGCTCGGCCCTGCCTTGGAGATGGCGGTGCCGGCCCCGAGGAACAGGCCGGTGCCGATCGCGCCGCCGATCGCGATCATCTGGATCTGCCGGCCGCCGAGCCCCCGCTCGTAGCCCTCGTCATCGGGGACCGGGTCGGTCGTCTCGTCGGTCGCCTCGGTCATCTGCCACCTCGCCTCCCCGGTTCGCGCCGACCGGTCGGCCGACACGCCCCGTCTTCCGGGTGAAACAGCAGTGAACCACGCGAAATGCGCCGCTACAGCGTGAATCCGATCATCCTCGAAATAATCGGACAATTCGAGCGAATGGGTGGGCCCCGATGGCTCAGCCGGCCATCGCCTCCAGCAGGCTCTCCTGCATCGCGCCCAGCCACAGGTAGGCGATCACCAGCGGCTTGCGCGAGTCGTTCTCCGGCAGGTCGTAGAGGCCGTCGTCGTCCTCCTCGGTGACCTCCAGCCGGGAACCCAGGGTCAGCCGCAGGTCGTTGAGCGCGCCCAGCCAGCGCGGGCAGTCCCCGGCGTCGACCACGACCACGCCACCCCCGCCGCCGAGCCCGTCCAGCGCCCGGACCACCGTGAGGGCGTCCTCCCGCTTACGGGCCCGCAGGTCCAGCTCGGTGTAGCGGCGGAACTCGGAGGCCATCTCGGCGTTCTGCGGGTCCTCGGGCGCGCCCGGGCCGCCGTACGCGTCGGGGAACAGCCGCAGCAGCGCCGGGTCCTCGGGCGCCTCGCTGGGGCCCTCGGCGAACAGCGCCGCCAGCGGGTCCTCGTGCTCGCCGCCGGGCGGCGGGCCGATCAGCTCCAGCATCTGCACTTCCAACGAGCGCAGGATGGAAGCCTCGAACTCGTCCAGCGGGATCGCCGCGCCGCCGCTCGCGGCGCTCTCGAACAAACCGGCCATGTGTTTCGGATCAGTCCCTCGTGGATCGGTGGGTGGCGGGCCGTCAGTCGTGCTGCAGGGTGGCCCACAGGCCGTAGCCGTGCATCGCCTGCACGTCGCGCTCCATCTCCTCGCGGGTGCCGCTGGAGACCACCGCCCGCCCCTTGGTGTGCACGTCCATCATCAGCTGACGCGCCTTGTCCTTCGGGTAGCCGAAGTAGCTCTGGAAGACGTACTGCACGTAGGTCATCAGGTTGACCGGGTCGTTGTGGACGATGGTCACCCAGGGAGTGTCCGGCTCCGTGACCGGAACCCCCTCCACTTCCGGGCGCTCGATCTCCACCGGCGCGACACTCACAGTCCGTCTCTCCTCGTCGACCTCGTTCTTCCCCCTCGGCCCATGCTTCCATCCGAGGGACTCCGGAGCGAATCAGGGTCGTCCGACACGTGACCCCGGGGGGAAATCGTCACTCTGACGCTAAGTGGTAGTAGCATCATTCCCATGGACGCCATCACCGCGCAGCGCAGCTCCGCGCTGCTCACCGACCGCTACGAGCTGACCATGCTGCAGGCCGCCCTGCGCAGCGGCGCCGCCCACCGCCGCTCGGTCTTCGAGGTGTTCACCCGCCGCCTGCCGAACGGCCGCCGCTACGGTGTGCTGGCCGGCACCGGCCGGGTGCTGGACGCCGTGGAGAACTTCCGGTTCACCACGCCCCAGCTCGACTGGCTCGCCGATCAGCGGGTGGTGGACGAGGACACGCTGCGTTACCTCGCCGACTACCGCTTCACGGGCGACATCCACGGCTACCCCGAGGGCGAGGTGTACTTCCCCGGCTCGCCGCTGCTGACCGTCGAGGGCAGCTTCGCCGAGGCGGTGATCCTGGAGACGGTGATCCTGTCGATCCTCAACTTCGACTCGGCGATCGCCGCCGCGGCCTCCCGGATGACCGCCGCCGCCGGGGACCGCCCGGTGATCGAGATGGGCGCCCGGCGGGCCCACGAGCAGGCCGCCGTCGCCGCCGCCCGGGCCGCCTACCTGGCCGGTTTCTCCGCCACCTCCGACCTGGAGGCCGGCTTCACGTACGGCATCCCCACCACCGGCACCGCCGCGCACGCCTTCACCCTGCTGCACGACAGCGAGAAGGACGCCTTCACCGCGCAGATCGAGTCGATGGGCCGCACCACCACCCTGCTGGTCGACACCTACGACCTCGCCGAGGCGGTCCGCACCGCCGTCGAGGTGGCCGGCCCCGGCCTCGGCGCCGTCCGGATCGACTCCGGCGACCTGACGCTGCTCGCCCACCGGGTCCGCCGCCAGCTCGACGACCTCGGCGCCACCGGCACGAAGATCATCGTCACCTCCGACCTCGACGAGTACGCCATCGCCGCGCTGGCCGCCGCCCCCGTGGACGGCTACGGCGTCGGCACCAGCCTGGTCACCGGCAGCGGCCACCCGACCTGCGCGATGGTCTACAAGCTGGTCGCCCGCGAATCCGCCCCCGGCGGCGAACTCGTCCCGGTCGCCAAGCGCTCGGCCGGCGGCAAGACCAGCATCGGCGGACGCAAGTGGGCCGCCCGCCGCCCCGACGCCGACGGCGTCGCCGAGACCGAGGTGGTCGGCACCGGCCCGGTGCCCGCCGACCTGGAGCCGCACCTGCTGCACGTCCCGCTGATCACCGCCGGCGAGGTGGTCGGCCGCGAACCGCTGGACGCCGCCCGCGAACGCCACCGCCGCGCCCGCGCCACGCTGCCGCTGTCCGCCACCCAGCTGTCCCGCGGCGAGCCGGTGATCGGCACCGAGCGGCACACCGGCTGAACCCTTCCGCCGCCGCCCGGCACTGCCTAGAGTGCCAACCGCCCCCGACACCACTGCGGCCGACAGCCCCGGGCTTCGGACCGCACCACCCAACGAGAGAAGACCAGCCATGCACCGGGCCCTGATCGTCGTCGACGTGCAGAACGACTTCTGCGAAGGCGGCAGCCTTCCCGTCGCCGGCGGGGCCGAGGTCGCGGCCGCGATCACCGACCTGATCGCCGACTCCGCACCCGGCTACGCCCACATCGTCGCCACCCGCGACCACCACATCGAACCCGGTGCGCACTTCGCCGCCGAACCCGACTACGTCCGCTCCTGGCCCGCGCACTGCGTGGCCGGCACCGAAGGCGTGGGATTCCACCCCAACTTCGCGCCCTCGGTGACCTCCGGGGCGGTCGAGGCGGTGTTCTCCAAGGGCGAGTACGCCGCCGCCTACAGCGGGTTCGAGGGCCTCGACGAGCACGGCGGCACGCTCGCCGACTGGCTGAACGAACGCGGCGTCACCGACGTCGACGTGGTCGGCATCGCCACCGACCACTGCGTCCGCGCCACCGCCCTGGACGCCGCCCGGGAGGGCTTCGCCACCCGCGTCCTGCTCGACCTGACGGCCGGCGTCGCACCCGCCACCGCCACCGCCGCGCTCGACGAACTGCGCGCCGCGGGCGTCGAACTCACCGGCACCCCGGTGGTTCACGGCTGACTGGTCGTCACTTCCCAGTCGAGCGGCGCCTGTTGAGTTCTTCGGACGCCAACTCCGCGCCTCTCAGCGCTCGGTGACCACCAGCGCCACCACGTCCTCGCCGCCGATCCGGTACGCCTCGGCCAACTCGCCGCCGACCGCGTCCCGTTCGGCGGCGAGCCGGGACGAGCCGACGTACACCACCCGCACCCCGAGGTACTCCATCCGGTGCTGCCCGGCCCGCACCCAGGCCGCGTCGCCCTCGCTGACGCAGCGCACCTCGGAGTCCATCTCGACCGCCACCGCCGCCTCCGGCCAGAACAGGTCCGGCACCGCGATGTACGTGCCGCCGCGCATCCGCAGCTCCGGGCCGGACAGCGGCAGCGGCAGGCCCTGCTCGGCGGCCAGCTCCCTCAGCGACGCCAGCGCCGACTCCCGCTGCGCGGCCAGCAGTTCGTCCACCGCCGCACGCACCCGCGGCTCCGCCAGCATGCCCGCCTCGGTCAGCTCCGTCAGCAGCTCGGCCGCGCTTTGGCCGCCCTCGCGCGCCAGCGCCTCGCGCAGCACCGCCCGCAGCACCCCAGGGGCGACCAGACCGGACTCGAACGCGCCCTGCTCGGACCACTCGCGGATCGCGTCCGCCACCGCCCGGGCGACCGGCGCGCAGACCAGCCCGTGCACCTCGCGGGCCACCAACTCCCGTTCGGTGCGCCGGATCCGGACCTGCCCGGCGTCCCGCAGCCGGCGCTGCCGGGGCACCAGCACGTCCACCCCGAACACCGCGGGCAGCCGCGGCATCGACACGAACCCGTACAGCGCCAGCGCCGCCGCCCCGGTGATCACCGCGCGCTCCCGGCCGCCCTCGGCCCGGCCGTTCTGGGCGGCGTACAGCAACGCCGCCCAGATCCGTTGTTCCGGGGTCGGCGGACCCTCCTGGAGCAGATACACCCGCGGCAGCAGGCGCTGCCACGGACCGCCCTGCCGGCAGTGTTCGCTCACCAGGCGGGCCGGCACGCCGCGGGCGCGCAACTGGCTGGCCGTCACCACATTCTGCTGGCGCCGGGCGAGCTCTTCGAGAGAGGTGGGCTGCTGCGGAATCCGGTAGCTCATGCCGACAACACTCCCCCTCGCCTCCGACAGTCGACTCCATACCTGACGGTCTGTTACCCAACCGTCGTCAAACCGGGACTGCTCTGCACTAAAGTCCCCATACCCTCACCCATTCGGCGGATCGGACGTTCGAACCGTTGTCGGATCAGATCGGACTTGACGCCTACAATCCGATTTTCGGGGGATCCACACATCATTGCGATCCGGTCGGACCCGGCCGCCCACCTGCGCAATCTGACCGACCGTGACCGATCCCACACGCAGCGGCACGCCCCGCGGCGTCGGCGGGCGTTCCGAATTGCCTACCATCAGGCACATGTCCCGCGACGAGTCATCCGCCCAGCGCGCCGCCAGACTGCGCCTCGGCCGCCTGCCCGGCTACGTCCGCCAACCCGATCCCGCCCGGCGCGGCGGAGAGGACGGACGTGCGTACAAGAAGGGCTGGGAAGTACGTTTCACGGCGCGCAGCGAAGAGGAGATAACCGAGATCCGCGAGCTGGTCACGGCCGCCGGGTTCGCCCCCGCACGGCCGTTCTTCAAAGGCCACCAGCTGATTCAGCCGGTGTACGGAATCGCCGCCGTACAGGCCTACCTGGCCGCCCGCGAGGCCGCCGAGGAAACCGGCCGGATCCGCCGCACCGCCGGCATCCCCGAGCAGTCGCGCCGCGAGCCCGACAGCGTGGCCGCCGCCGCGCGGGCCGCCGAAGCGGCTGCCGCCGAGGCCGCGAACGCGGCTGCGGCGCAGGCCGACGCACAGGCAGCCCCGCAGGCCGGTGGGCCGGTCGAGGGCGTCAGGGCCGCTGTGCCGCCCGTTCGGGAGGCGGGTGGCCCCGAGGGCCACTGACCGCCCCGTACGGTCGCCAGGGAGCCCTTCTGGGCTCCCTGGGGCGGTTTTTGACGGATCGTCAGGCCGTCGGATCGGCGATCATCGCCGATTCGGCGGTCCGGCGTGCCGGTCCGCACCCGCGGTGGTTCAGACCTCCGCCGGAGCGTGGTCGATGTACACGGTGGCCGCCAGCAGTCGGGGGACGGCGCGGATCAGCGCCCGCTCGGCGGCCACCGCCACCCGGTGACCGGCCACCACCGTCAGCGTGCGGTCCACCACCACGTCCGCCTCGGCGCGCAGCGCGTGCCCGATCCAGCGCATCCGCACCGCGCCCACCGCGCGCACCCCGTCCACGGCGGCGAGTTCCCGTTCCGCCACGTCCACCAGAGCCGGGTCGACGGCGTCCATCAACCGTCGGCCCACCTCGCGCACCGTGCCGCGCAGCACCAGCAGGATCGCCACCGTGATCAGCAGCCCCACCACCGGATCGGCGAGCCGCCAGCCCAGCGCGCTGCCGGCCGCGCCCAGCAGCACCGCCAGCGAGGTCAGCCCGTCCGTGCGGGCGTGCAGGCCGTCCGCGACCAGCGCCGCCGAACCGATCCGCCGGCCGGTGGCGATCCGGTAGCGGGCCACCCACTCGTTGCCGACACACCCCGCGACGGCCGCCACCGCCACCGCCCACAGGTGCCCCACCGGCTGCGGGTGCAGCAACCGGTCCACCGCCGTCCAGCCCGCCACCAGCGAGGACGCCGCCACCGCCAGCACCACCGCGACGCCCGCCAGATCCTCCGCCCGCCCGTACCCGTACGTGTAACTGCGGTTCGCCGCCCGCCGGCCGAGCAGGAACGCCACGCCCAGCGGGACGGCGGTCAGCGCGTCGGCGGCGTTGTGCACGGTGTCGCCGAGCAGCGCCACCGAACCCGACAGCACCGCGATCACCGCCTGCGCGGCGGCGGTCAGGCCGAGCACCGCCAGCGAGACCCACAGCGTGCGCAGGCCCTCGGCCGAGGACTCCAGCGCCGCGTCCACCCGGTCGGCGGCGTCGTGCGAGTGCGGGCGCAGCAGGTGGGCCAGGCGGTGCCCGAGACCGGTCGGGTGTCCGTGCTGGTGCCCGTGTCGGCGCTCGTCTTCGTGCCCGCCTTCGCGCCCGTCTTCGCGCCCGTGACGGTCCAGGTGCGCGTGCGTGGGTCGGTGTGCGTGTTCGTGGTGGTGCTGCCGGTTCGATGTGTGATGGTGGTCATGCCCGTGGTCCGGGTTTCGCCCGTGAAGGTGAGCCCCGTTGCCGTGTCCGCGTTCACCCATGAGGCCTACAGTGGCACACCAACTGCCTTGCAGCCACTGCCGATCTACCACCTCTGACCAGGTGCGACGCACTCGCAGCTGCGTCCGCCGAGCAACCGTCGCCGACGGCTCGTCACGCAACACTCCGCAGCGGATCCACGCCCGGGCATCTCAGCAGACTTGTCACCCACAGCACCCGCCCGAGGGCCTAGAGTGAGCGTTGACGCTCCCCGTCCGGACCCAGATCGAGAGGCAGCTGATGTGACCAATCGTCATGTCCCGGCCGCAGGCTCGGCATTCGCTGATCGGTCCACCGAACTTCCGCAGGTATCCGTCGAGTTCGCGGCCTTCTGCGAGCTGCACGAACCGCGGTACCGGAGCTACGCCCGGGTCTGGTTCCAGGAACCCGCCGCCGCCCACCGGGTGGTCCGGCTCGCGCTGCGCGAACTGGCCGAAGTCTGGCCCGCGGTACTCGGAAGCTCCAACCCGGCCGCCGCGGCCTGGCAGATCCTGCGCGACACCGTCACCGAGCAGCACGCGCTGGCCGGTGCCGAACGGCCGCGCCCGGACGTCGACGCCGAGGAGGACCTGGCGATCCTGCACTACGTGGTCGGCCTGGCCACGCCCGAGATCGCCGACGTGGTAGGTGTCGACACCGCCAGCATCACCAGCCAGCTCCGGCAGACCCACCGGCGACGCACCACCGACTGGTGACCGGCCTCCGACACGGGCCGACGGCAGGCGCACAACGAGTGCCGCACGCCCCCGGATTGTCCCGGCCGCCGGGACACGCTTCCGCACGCGGTCTCCCGCGTCGTCCACGCCGGTCGCACGCGCACCTTCCGTGAGCGAGATCACCGCCGACGCCGCTACCGATCCACCCTCCTGCGGCGAAGGATGACGTCCTGTCACCCTTCGCCAGAGGAGTTCCCGAATGCCCATCGCCCATGCCGTGGCCATGTTCCGGCACCAGGCCGACGCCTGCGCGGAACTCGGCTCCCCACTGTCCGCCGCCCTGCTCCGCCGGGCCGCCGAAGACCTCGCCGAGGCCGGCCCGTGCGCCGAGGCGATCGCCGGCCACGAGGACGCACCTGGCCCGTCGGCCGTCGCGCTGCGCCTGCTCGGCGCCGTCCACGCCCTGGTGATCTCCGGCCGGGCGCCCGCTCTCGCCGCCCACTACCCGAGCGCCGGCGGCACCTTCGACCCCGCCCACCCCGACGCCCCCTGGCCCGCGTTCCGCACCACCGTCGCCGAGAACCTGCCGTGGATCCGCGAGTGGCTCACCCGCCCGCCGCAGACCAACGAGGTCGGCCGCGCCAACCTGCTGCTCACCGGCCTCGCCTGGGCCCAGCAGCAACTCGCCGCAACCGCGCCGCTGCCGGTGCGGCTGCACGAACTCGGCTCCAGCGCGGGCCTCAACCTCCTTGCCGAACAGTTCCGTTGCGTCTCCCCCGGCTTCGCGTACGGCCCAGCGGACTCCCCCGTGGTACTCGCCGACGCCTGGCAGGGCGAGCCGCCCACCTGGCTGCGGGACGCCCCGCTCCAGCAGGTGGTGGAACGGCACGGCTGCGACCCGACCCCGATCGACCCGCGCTCCGCGGACGGCGCACTCGCCCTCCGCGCCTACCTGTGGGCCGACCAACTCCCGCGCCTGGAACGGCTGAACGGCGCACTCGCCCTCGCCGAGAAGCTCCCCGCCCCCGTCGAACCGATCGGCGCGGCCGAGTTCCTCCGCGACGTCCAGGTCGCCGACGGGACCCTCACCGTGGTCTGGCACTCGATCATGCGCCAGTACGTCCCCGCCGAGGAATGGCGTTCCGTGGAAACCGAGTTGGACCGCCTTGCAGCCGCGTCGGGCCCGTCCGCGCCGTTCGTCCACATCGCCCTGGAACCCCGCCGGGTCGGCACCGGGCACCGCTTCCTGCTCACCACCCGCCTCGGCACCGGCCCCACCACGGTCCTCGCCGAAGCGATGCCGCACGGCCTACCCGCATGGACCCTCGCGGACGGCGACCCCGCGCTCTCCGCCCTCTGATCAACTCCCCACGTGCATCACACCGGTGACGTCGTAGCGGTGGTGCACCGGATCGTGGATCAGATAGCGGGCGAACGACTCCACGGTGAACCGGGCACCATCGCTGCGCAGCCCCGTGCGCGCGCGGGCGGCGTCCGGCACCGTCTCGAACGAGCGGGCCAACTGCTCGGCGCCGTCCGCGAGTTCCTCGGAAACCACGGCCGCCTCCTGCTCGCCGTAACGCTCCTCGACGGCAGTCGCGTCATGGTCCCAGTTGGCGAACAGCGGGTCGTCCTCGGCCAGCATCAACTTCAACCGCACATCGAACAGCCGGAACACGTCCCGCACATGGCACGCGTACTCCAACACCGACCACACCTCCGCCCGCGGCCGCTCCCGCAGCACCGCCGGATCACCCGCCAGCAACTCCGTCCAAGCCGCCGCATTCGCCCGAATCATGCCCGGGACCTGCTCAAACCCCACGGCCGACGTGTCCAGTCCGCACTCCGCGCAGGGGCGCTCGAGCACCCAGGTCCAGTCCTTGGTGTCAGGGATCATCATGCGCCCAGCATCACCCGCCCCCACCCCACCCCACCAGGCCCACCACCGCCACCGACCATCGAGATCCCGCCACCCCCACCGCGCCTCGCCAAGCGCAGCAGCGCCCCTCCCCCGGTCTCGCTCACCTCCACCACCAGAGCCCGCCCCGCGGCACCACATGAACGTGCACATGCGCACACCCCGCCACCGAACGCAGAACGGCTCCCCCACGAACGCCCTCACCGTTCGCCGAAGAGCCGCCACTGACGAGCCCACTCAGCGCTGGTACGGATTCCCCCCTGCCGACGGCTGCTGCGGCGGGTACGGCACATGCTGCTGCGCGTACGGCAGCTGCGGCGGGTAGCCCGGACCAGGCTGCGGCTGACCATAACCACCAGGCTGCTGCGGCGGGTAGCCATAGCCCGGCCCCCCACCAGGACCACCCGGCCCGGCCGGCCCGCCGGGCCCGCCACCGTTGCCACCCTTGGAACGACGGACCAGCAGCACAATCACCACAATGACGATCAGACCGAGAACACCGCCACCGACCGCGATCAGCATCCCGTTGCTGCTCTTGGAGTCACTGCTCGCCTGCGGCGAGGTCGCACTGCCCCCAGTTGGAGGGGCCTGCGCCGGAGCCGACGCACCAGGCTCGGGAGATGTCGCGGTGGTGTTCTTCGGCTGGTCGCTGCACGTCGCACGCTTGAGCAGCGGATTCTCCTTCGGCCCGTTATCCACCTGAGGGTTGGCCGCCAGCGAACCGCCGGGAGACGCAATACCGTAGCCGTACTGCTCGTTAGGGAACGATCCCTTGCCTTCCGGCTTCGCCGCACTCTTGATCATCCGGTTGATGACCTGCCCCGCCGAAAGGTTCGGGTACTTCGATCGCACTAGGGCCGCAATGCCGGAAACGTAGGCCGCCGACTCGGAGGTGCCATCAGCCGCGGTATAACCCTTTTTCTGATTCGCGTGGTAAACGTTCACCGCAGGTGCCGCCACTGTCACCTGCGGGCCAGTGGTCGATTTCTCCCACAGGTCACCGCTCTCCGCGACTCCAGAGACTGCCACTACTCCCGGGAAGCAAGCGGGGTTCGCAATCGGAACACCAGCAGTGTTTCCAGTGGCGGCGACGAGAACTACATCCTTCTGGATGGCGTAGTTGATCGCTTCTTTGTACCCGTCCTCAGTGGACCTACCGCCACCGAAAGACATGTTGATGACCTTGGCGTTGTTGTCAACGGCGTAATGAATGGCCTTGGAAAAGTCCGTTCCGGCGATATTTACATCGGTCTTGATCGGGAGGATCTTCGCCTTGGGGGCAATGCCCATCACGCCTTGGTTGCCACCGTGCCCGTGACCGGCAATGTTGCTGGCCATGCCGGTGCCGTGGCCCTCGCTGTCGTTCCGGGCATCCGTACCGGCACTGGTGAGATCAAGACCAGGAAGAACTTGCCCGGTCAGGTCCGGGTGATCCGCGTCAACCCCACTGTCAATGACCGCAACGATCACCCCCTCGCCTTGGCTGATCGGCCAAACCTTTTCGGCCGCACGGTAGTTCTTCAACGCCCACTGACCGTCGCGAATGGTGTCCGCGACGGCAGGCTCAACACTGGCCCCCAACAGCACGGCCACCACTACTGCCGCGACCGACCACGGCCGAGCCCCACGTCCCCCTGCCACTTTCATCCCCCTTGGCAACGACCCCAAATGCGTCGCCCTCAATCAACGGAACGGTCCCCCGACATCGGCTCACCGATATCGAGGGACCGTCATTCAACTGCTACATCAGCGCTGGTAGGGGTTCCCCCCGGCCGGCGGCTGCTGCGGCGGATACGGCGTCTGCTGCTGCGGATACGGCGCTTGCGGCGGGTAGCCCTGCCCAGGCTGCTGCCCATAGCCCTGCCCAGGCTGCTGCGGCGGATAACCATAGCCCGGCCCCCCACCAGGACCGCCCGGCCCGGCCGGACCACCGGGCCCGCCACCGTTGCCGTTCTTGGAGCGACGGACCAGCAACACGATCACCACAATGACGATCAGCCCGACAACACCGCCGCCGACCGCAATCAGCATCCCGTTGCTGCTCTTGGAGCCACTGCTCGCCTGCGGCGAGTTCGAATCCCCCCCGGACGCAGGCGGCTTCCCGGGATCCGTGGCACCGGTGCTCGGGGCCTTCGAGGAGCCCGACGTGCTGCCGCCCGCGCCCGGGCGATTGAGCAGCGGATTCTCCTTCGGCCCGTTGTCGACTGCGGGGTTGGCGGCCAGCGAACCGGACGGAGAGACGATTCCATAGCCGTACTGCTTGTTCGGGAACGGGCCCTTCCCCTTCGGCTCGAATGCACTCTTGGTCATCCGGTTGATGACCTGACCTGCCGACAGGTTCGGATATTTCGACCGTACGAGCGCCGCCGTCGCAGACACAAATGCTGCGGCATCGGACGTGCCAGTGCCCGTGCTGTAACCCTGCTTCTCATTTACGCGGTAGATGTTGTCGCCTGGCGCCGCAAGCGTCACCTGTGATCCCGTGGTCGACTTCGGCCACAGGTCACCGCTCTCCCCAACCCCCGTAACCACGACCACTCCGGGGAAGGCTGCCGGGTAGGCGATCTCCAGGCTGGGGTCGTTTCCAGAGCCTGCAACGAGAACGACATCCCGCTGGATCGCGTAATTGATCGCGTCCTGGTACCCCTCGTCGGATTTACCTCCCCCGACGAAGGACATGTTGATGACCTTCGCGTCGTGGTCGACTGCGTAGCGAATTGCCTGGCCGAGCTCCGCATTGCTGCCGCCAGCCTCAATGGTCGTGCCCGTGGTCATGTGGATCTTCACGGGAAGGATCTTGGCTTTGGGGGCAAGTCCCATGACTCCCGCGTTGTCACCGTGGCCGCGCCCGGCAATGACGCTGGCCATACCGGTTCCATGGCCCGTGGTGTCAGTTCGCCCATCACCGCCAGGCTTTGTGAAGTCAGTGCCGGGGAGAACCTGGCCAGCCAGGTCGGGGTGGTCTGCAACACCACTGTCGATGACCGCAACAACGACCCCCTCGCCCTGACTGACCGGCCAGACCTTCTCGGCCGCGCTGAAGTTTTTCAGCGCCCACTGCCCGTCGCGAATGGTGTCCGCAGCGGCAGGCCCGGCGCCGACACCCCACAACAGGCTTCCCGCAGCAAGCGCGGCCAGGCCGCGCACGGATCGGCTGGTCGTCAAGCCCCGTCACCCCACTCGTTGAAGCGGCCGCCCCACAGACCATCTGATCTGCGGGACGGCCGTTGTGTTCGACTGTTCTACTGACCGAACGTCATTCCACCACGTTCGGGTTGGCCTGCTGGCCGGATGCCCAGGTTTCCTCGTCCTCGACGAGGTAGTCCGGGCGGTCCTTGCCGCGCTTCTTGTCCTTCTTGCCGGCCTGGCCGTGACCGCCCGCGCCGCCGCCGTGCCCTGCACCTGTCTGGCCCGGACCACCGGCCTGGCCGCCGGCGCCGCCCTGGCCGAATCGGTTGCGGCCGATACCGGAGCCGCCTTCGGTGAAGGCACGTCCACCAGCGGTGGCGTGAGTCGACTCGCCGATCGCGCCGCCGGCCTTGCCGGTCAGGTTCCCGCCGGAACGCGCTCCGATGCCACTGCCACCGGCGCCGCCGCCAGCGCCCAGACCGCCGCCGGCGCGTCCCCCAAAGCCACTTCCGCCAGCACCGGCGCCACCCGGGCCACCGCTGCCACCCAATCCGCTGGAACCAAAGGTGCCGGCCTTGGAAACGCTGTTGCCGCTAAACCCGGCACGGCTACCGCCGATGCCGGATCCACCGCCGAGCAGCCCTCCCTCGCCACGGCCGATCAGACCGCCGCCAACACCGCCAGCCGGCCCGAGCCCGCTGCCACCGGACGGGCCGTGCACCCCACTGGTTCCGCCGGTGCCGCCGATCGTCCCGGCGCCCCCGCGCACACCGCCGTTTCCGCCTTGGATTCCGTCAATGTTCGTACCCGGGCCCTTCGGCTGCGGTACGGGGTTGGCTGTTCCACCGGAAATGCCTGCGTCGGTCGGACGAACTACAGCGGGCTGAAGCTTCGGGGCCTGCGGCGTAGGGCTGGCCATCGAGCGCTGACCCGAGGTGCGAGACCCCGACGAGCCCCCGGCCCCGGCACCATTCGGTCCGGAAAGGCCGGCACCAACACCCATGATCAGCGCCCCAAGAGCGGAGGCACCACCGTTGTCTGGTGGCTGCAACTCCTTGCTGTCGTCAATGCCCTTCGGCTTCGGCGGCTTCAGGTAGCTGGTAGTGGCTCGATAGCTGGCCGCTAGCGTCTGCATCACCGTGACCGCCTCCTGCTTCCGCGTGTCCGCGATGGCAGTGCGAGTGTCTTCGTTGTCGATGCCGACGGTCTGTTGGGCGCTGTCGCCGATCGCATCGCCCACCTTGTCCCAGAAGCCGGGCTCCTCGGGCATGTCGCTCTTGGCTTTATCGATGGCCGCGGACATCATCTCCAGCGCGCTGGCAGCATCGTTCGAGTAAGCCGCGATGGTATTGACGTCGTTGGCCAACGTGGTCATGTGCGAGTAGAAGGCGTTGCTCGTGTCGCCCTGCCAGGAGTCGCTCGTATCGGCCGCCGCGGTGTTCAGCGCCGTACGGATCTGCTTCAGGGTGTCGGTGGCGCGACGCCAAGGGTCAGCAGCAGCCATGACCGCACCTGAGTCCATCGACTGGACCATGCTGCGCATCTGGCCGTGGCTGTAGGAGTAGAAGTTGGTCATGTCGGTCACGATTGGCTCCCCTCATGCCGAACAGTGCCTCGGTCGTCACCCGGTTCCGCTGTCTTCCGAATGATCACCACCGCGGCCTCGGCTCCCCGCTGCCGGCCGGAGAGACGTTTCCGACCGGCGGCACGGCCTGGGGTGCCGCCGAGGTGGTGCGCTGAGTCGAGGTCACGGAGCTGGGGGCCACGGTGGACCAGCCGTCACTTGCCAGCTTCAGGTGCTTGCTGGTGTCGTGCTCGTTTTCCTCGTAGTTGGTCGCGGTCCGGTCGGCGTTCTGCTGCGCCTCATCGATCGCCTGCTGAATCTGGTCGAGCACCATCTTCAACGAGTCTCGCATCTCGCCGTACTTGGCATGCAACGCCTCGGCCTCCGGAAAGGTTCCGAACGCCGCCGGCCCCAGCCCGGTCTGGCCGTGGACCTTCGCGCCGCCCGCGCCGTCTTCGAACTCCTTGAGCAGTCCTCGGACTTGCGCCGCGAACGCACGCAGGCTGTCGACCTCTACCTGGAAGCCCTTGCCGCCTGTGCTCATCTACTCGTACCTCCCCCGTACCTGCTGCCCGTCGGACTGCCCGCTTGCCGCCTGGGGCCTGATGGATAGTTGGCTCCAATCCATATGTCTAACACATGGAACGGCCCGTCAAAACGCCCCCTGCTGAGGGGAGGTGGAGTCAGGGGGTGGAGGCGGTGGCTGCGAGGGCCTGACGGCAGAGGGAGTCGGCGCGGCGGGTGGTTTCGGGGAGGCGGTAGGACGGGGTGAGCGCGAGGGTGACGGCGGTGGCTTCGGGTAGACCGATGCGGTGGCCGACGGAGAGGAAGACGGGTTTGACGCCCTGCCGGGTGCGGACGGCGCGGCCGACCGTCTCGGGGCCGTCGAGGAGCGGGGACCAGTCGCCGCGGTGCTCGCCGGGTGGTTCGTGGGTGAAGGTGAAGGGGGTCTTGGCGATTCCGAGGGTGGGCAGGCCGGTGTGGACGCCGAGGTGGCTGGCGAGGCCGAGGCGGCGGGGGTGGGCGAGGCCGTAGCCGTCGCAGACGACCAGGTCGGGGGTGTGGGTGAGCCGGGAGAGGGCGTCGAGGACGGCGGGGAGTTCGCGGAAGGCGAGCAGTCCGGGCAGGTAGGGGAAGGCCACCCGGCCGACTGCGGTGGCCTGTTCGACGACGTCGAGGGTCGCGTAGTCGAGCAGGACGGCCGCGGCGGCGACCACGTCGCGTTCGTCGTCGTAGGCGACGTCGACGCCGGCGATCAGGGTGCCGGGGCGGCGCGGGGGTTCGGGGCCCTCGGGGACGACCAGGGGGCGCAGGCGTTCCTGTTCGGCGCGGGCGGCTTCCGCAGTGGTGGGCCAGTCGGTCGGGACGGTCACGGCGACTCCGGGCGGGTCGGAAACGGGTGGCGCGGGGCGGCCACCCACCCCGGCGTTGTCCGTGCGCACGCTATCGCCCGCCGCCGAGGGGCGGGCAACGACGGTCCGGGCCGGCAGACGTGAGCCTGTGCGCCCCCTGTGCCCCCGGTCTGCTCAACTCCCAAGGGTTAGCCTGGACTTACCGATCCCGGCCGAACCAGTTCGGACCACCAAGGGTCTCGACCTCGGCTTCCCCGTCCGCGCGAAGGGTCGACCACCATGACGCGCCTCCCCGCCCCGCAACCCGGCACCGTTCGCGCCCCCGCGCGAACCGCCCTCCGCCCCGCCCCGGCCCAGGTGAGCCGAGGCGCCCTGATCGCGACGGCCACCACCGTGGCCCTGCTGGCCGTGTCCGGTGAGACGGGGGTGTGGCGGGTCGCGGTGCTGGTGGCGTTCGCGATCGCGCTCGGCACGCTGTCCGCCGTCCTGCTCACCCCTCGTCCACACCTACCGGCCGCCCTGAAGCCGGCCGCCCCGAAGCCGGTCGCCCGCCCGGAACCCGCACGCCACCCCGAATACGCCAACCAGTCCCGGTAGCCGCACCACCAACAGACGGCCCGAACGCCACGACTCCCGGGCCCGCGGCAGGTCGATGGCTGCCACGGGCCCGGGGCCCAACCGAATCGAACGACCGTCAGGACGGCCGTCAGGCGGTGGAGACCACCACGGTCTTGGCGGCCTTGTCGTGGATGCACTGCCGGTAGGGCTTGTCGAAGACGCCGAACAGGCCGTCGACGGGCCACCAGAGGCCGCCGCAGCAGATCAGCGCGGGGGCGACGAAGGTGGCGGCGCGGGTCCAGGCGGCGCTGGAGGACGGGGACGAGCCGTCGGCAAGCATCGCGACGCGGACCTTCATCAGCTTCTTGCCGAGGGTCTGGCCGTCCCGGCTGAGCATCAGGCCCTGGTAGACCAGGAAGAGCCCGTAGCCGAGCCAGGCCGAGCCGACCCAACCGTCCTGCCGGGCGAAGCTGACGAACGGCAGCAGCACCAGGACGGCGATGCCCTCCACCAGGACCCAGTCGACCACTGTGGCGAGGATCCGCGCACCCCAGCTGCCGAGCGGGGGCATCCCGGGGACGGGGCCGGGGCCGGGCGTGCCGTAGGGCGAGCCGTACGGGCCGCCGGGGGGCGGGGTCTGGCCGGGCGGGGGGCCGTCGCCGGGCGGCTGGTTGTTGTAGGGGGAGCCCGATCCGGGCGGCGCACCGTACTGGCCCCCGTAGCCGGGCGGCGTGTCGTAGGGGCTGTCCGCCGACGGCGGCTGCTTGTCGAAGGAAGGCTTGCCGCCCTCCTCCTCCGGCTCGGTCCCAGAGGGGTCGTTGGCGCTCATGCCCCGAGTAGAACACCGCAATTACTGCGCTGTTGGGACATTTTCGACGTTTCTGTCCGTTTTGGCGGCATGCGACGGCACCGCCTCCCACCATGGCGGCGCGTCGGCTCTCAGCGCCGTCCCACCCGCACCACCCGGGTCCGGGCCGCCCGGTCGTGCCAGCCGCGTCGGGCAGGACGGTCCAGCAGCGGCGTGAACAGGCCCAGCAGCAGGACGGTGCCGAGCCCGCCCACCAACCAGCGCAGCAGCGAACGCCCGAAGCCGGGCGGGCGGGTGCTTCCCGCGGCGACCACCCGGATCCGGGCCAGCCGCTTGCCGAAGGTCTGGCCGGTCCGGGCGACCGGCAGCACCTGGTACAGCAGCGCGAACAGCACCAGCACCCCGAGCACCACGGCCAGCCGGCCCAGTACCACCTGGTCCAGCAGCCACACCTGGTGCTGACGCCCGGTCAGCCGGGCGGCCAGCTGTGCCTGCTCGATCTTCTTCCGGACGTGCTCCGAGACCGTCGCCGCCATCGGCACCGCGACGGCCGCCCCGACCACCAGCGTCACCGCCCCGTCCACCAGCCACCCGAACGCCCGCGCCGCCAGCCCGGCCGGGACGGGCGCCGGAACGGCCGGCCGCCGCCCCTCGCCACGCGCGCCGGCGGCACCGACACCGCCGCGCACCCGTGCGGCAGGGCGTTCCTCCACGTGGGCAGCCCGCGGCGGGCGCACCCGCTCACTGGTGACGTGCGCCACCCGCGGCTCCCGCGCGGCCCGCTCCACCGGCGACGACTGTGACGGCGACGGCGACGACGGCCCGCCGGCCGGCACCTCGCCGGGTGCCCCGTCGACGCCCCAGGACACCCGCCGCGGCGCCTCCCCGGTGTCCATCAGGCCCCGCTGCGCCCGCGGGTCCGCCCGCCAACCCGAACCGGCAGCCGACTCGGCGGCCCGCACCTCCTCCACCGAAGCCGAAGCCGGAGCCGACACCGAAGCCGAGGACGCACTCGCCCCGCGCAACGGCTCGGGCGCCGATCGCTCGGCGGCCACCCGCTCGTACGCCGGTCGCGGTTCGTACAGCGACGCCGGCCCGGCCGACATCCCCACCGAGCCGTCACCGCCCGGCCCTCCCCCGGCAACGGCACCGCCGCCGCCCCCGCCCCCGCCGCCGTGCCAGGGCGTCCCACCGAGCGGCTGGGCGGGCCGCGGCGCGGCCTCCTCCGCGACCACCGGCTCCGGCACCCGAACCTCGGGCTCGACCGCGATCTCGGCCTCCGCCCCCGCAGCGAACCCCTCCCGGACCTGACGCACCGGAGCACCCACCGGCGCCCGCCCGCGCTCCTGCGCCTCCCGGCCCGTCCCGCCGCGCCGGGGTGCCACGACCGCCGCCTCCGGGACGGACACCGGGCCCAGCCGCAGTGCGGCGGCGGTGGCCCAGGATTCGGCGGCGGCGGGCTGGAGCCCGTTGCCGGTGACGGCCCAGGGCGCGGGTCCGACCCGGTCGAGGCCCCGCACCTCGGCGGCGGCGGGCGCGGCCTCGACCGGGTCGGGGTGGGCGGGCATATTGAAGGCCGTGTGGGCGCCGGTCTCGTCGAGGTAGATGGGGCCGGTCTCGATCAGCGGGCCGGCGGGTACGGCGGGGACGAGGCCGGGCGGGACGCTGTAGGGCGGCGGGCCGATGTAGCGGGCGACGAAGCGCGGGGGCTGGAGCTGTTCGCCGGGGGCGGGGGCGGCCCGGCTGGTGCCGGGGACCCAGGCGTGGCCGGCCCAGTAGCGGACGAAGCCGGGTACCGAGGGGTCGGGGTAGTAGCCGGGTGTTCCGGCGTCGGCGGGCACGGTCGTGCCGAGCATGGGTGCTGCGGTGGGGGGCCGGTCCGTCATTGCCTCTTCCTTCGTACCGGCACCGCGGCGTGCAGGTGTGCGGATGTGCGCAACAGGGCCGCGGGCGGAGAGTCGCCGGGCAGTCACAAAGGGTAGCGCCTGGAGGGGTCGGGCCCGCCGGGTTCACCGGATCTCGTGGAACCGGTGGTACGGGACGGACTCGAGTGGTAGGGCGCGAGTCCGGTGCGCCGGACGCCCGTCGCCCCGTCCGGAACAACCGGGGCGGCGGGGAAAAGGTTCTGCGGAAAGTCCGCCGGAAAGTTTCTCGGAAACCCGTGTAAGAGTGCGCGGCACCGCCGCTCTTTCCCTGCCGTGGGGCCGATCGGCGGCCTCACGCGTGGAGGCGAGAGGGTGAGCGGCCGTGGCCGGACAGTCGACCGGAGTGGTGGAGCAGGAGCTGCAGTTGGAACTGGTGCTGTCGCCGGAGCGCAGCGTCGCGGTGCCGGCGCGGTTGTCGTACGGGAGCCACGACCCGTTCGCGGTGTACGTGACGTTCCACCTGGACAGCGGGACGCCGGTCACCTGGGTGTTCGCCCGTGAGCTGCTGGTGGAGGGAACGTTCCGCCCGTGCGGCCAGGGCGACGTGCGGATCTGGCCGACCCGGGCGGGGCGGCGCAGCGTGCTGTGCATGGCGCTGAGCTCGCCGGCGGGCGACGCGCTGCTGGAGGCGCCGCTGCCGACGGTGGCGGCGTGGTTGGAGCGGGCGCACCGGCTGGTGCCGCCGGGCGCCGAGCTGGAGGCGATGGACCTGGACGGCTCGCTCGCCGAGCTGCTGGCGTGACGGCCCGCGCCGGGTCCGCTTCCGGGCCGGGCGGGGTGTTCAGCGGGCGGCGGGGGCCTTCTGAGTGTCGGCGCTGCCGAGCCCGTCGGGGCCGGTGCGCGGGGCGGGGAGGCGGACCGGCGGGGCGCCGGCGGCGCGGCGGCGGGAGTGCACGCTGACGGCGGCGACGGCCAGGAAGCACAGGCCGAGCAGGGGGTAGACGGAGGCGGGTGCCTGGCTCAGGGCGGGCAGTTTCTGGTCCAGGTCGCCCTTGTGCGGGATGATCCACATCGCGAAGGAGAGGAAGCCCAGCAGGGTGAGGCCGAACACGATCCGCCAGCGGTGGCGCCGGCCGGCGCCGGGGCGGGAGCGTTCGTGGGCGGCCTCGGCGGCGAGCAGCACCAGCATCGGCACGCACCACACCCAGTGGTGGGTCCAGCTGATCGGGGAGATCAGCACGGCGGTGACCGCTGCGGCGCACACACTCCAGGCCTCGGCTCGGGGCGACCAGCGGGCGCTGCGGTGGGCCCAGACGGCGATGGCCAGGCCGCCGACGGCGACCAGGGCGGCGAGCGCGGTGGCGGGCAGCCCGGGGTTCTCGGTGTGCAGCAGCCGGGCGGCCATGCCGCTCAGTGACTGGTTGTCGACGATGACGGTCTTGCCGACCCGGGTGGAGTCGAACAGGTACTTGGTCCAGAAGCCCCAGGTGGCGTCGGGCAGGACCAGCGCGCCGATCAGGAAGGTGCCGAGGAACGCGCCGGCGGCGACCAGTGCGGCCCGGATCCGGCCGGTGATCAGCAGGTAGACGGCGAACAGGCCGGGGGTGAGCTTGATGCCGGCGGCCAGGCCGATGGCGATGCCCTTGGTGCGGGCGTGGTCGGGGCGGGTGAGGTCCCAGAGGATCAGGCAGGCCAGGGCGAGGTTGATCTGCCCGTAGCGCAGGGTGGTGAAGACGGGTTCCAGCCAGACGCCCAGTCCGGTGATCAGGATCACGCCGATCGGCCGCAGTTCGCGGCGCGGCCAGCCGACCAGTTTGAAGGACAGGTGGGCGAGGGTGGCCAGCAGTAGCAGGTTCCCGACGGTGACGGCCACCCGCAGGAACGGGACGCCGAACCAGGTGGTCGGCACGAACAGCATGGCGGCGAACGGCGGGTAGGTGGCGGGCAGGTCCCACTTGGTGACCCGCAGCGCGTACAGGTCCTGGCCGTGGGCGACGGCGGCGCCCTCGGCCCGGTAGACGAGCATGTCGACCATCGAGGTGCCGACGAGGTGCCGGACGATCGCGTAGCCGAGCAGCGAGACCAGGGCGATCGCCGTGGCGGTGCGCAGCTGCCGCCGGGGGGCGGCGCGCAGGGCGGCGGTGATGTCGGCGAGCAGGCGGGCGGGTGCGGTGAGGGCGCGCTTCCAGGCCTGAACGGGTGATTGTTCGGGTCCGCCGGAGGATGTGGCGCGCTCTGCTTGCACCGTGGTCACTGTGTTGCTCCGTCCGCCGTCGACCTGTGCTGGGCCAGCAGCCGACACTACCCGACCGTCCGGTTCATGCCACCGGTCGCGGTCACGGCGGTCCTGATCGTCCGGGCCGGGCGGTTCGCGGTCGCCCCGGGCTCCCCTCCGGGGGCCTGCCCCGCGGTCACGGGGAAGTGTGACGGCGCGAGCGCGGCCCCGGCCCGGGGCGACCCCTTGTTCAGGTGCCGCACCTGGTGATCGGTCGGCCGACGCGGACGGCGGGCGACCTGCCGCCACATGCCGTGTGGGCGGCCCGCCGATGTGTGGTGATCGGCGTGCGCCCGACCCTAGCCGGGCGGGCGGGCCGGATCGGCGCGGCCGGGGCGGCATCAGGCGCCGCTGAGG
Organism: Kitasatospora sp. NPDC048407; assembly: GCF_043200475.1. NCBI lineage: Bacteria > Bacillati > Actinomycetota > Actinomycetes > Kitasatosporales > Streptomycetaceae > Kitasatospora > Kitasatospora sp. NPDC048407. The sequence goes on from NZ_JBICXW010000003.1 coordinate 360,099, forward strand.
AGGTACTAGGGAGTACTTAAGGAAGAGGAGCGACACCGAGCTGTCGCCCCCGCGGTAACAGCTGCTGTGTCGGGTCATCGGTCCGTCAGTCCTTGCGGATCAGCCGGCCGGGGCGGCGCCGTTGCTGGCGCGGCAGTTCGACTTGGGTGCGGGTGTTGAGCCGCACCGCGATCTGGGCGCCGCCGAGTGCGGCGGAGCGGCCGAGGGTGACGTCGCCGCCGGTGCTCTCGGCGAGTTTGCGGACGATGTCCAGGCCGAGGCCGGTGGAGCCTTCGCCGCCGTGGCCGGCGCCGCGGCGGATCTCCGGGGCCGGGTCGGCGAAGCCCGGTCCGGCGTCGCCGACCAGGACGGTGACGCCGTCCTCGTCGGCGGTCAGGTCGACGGCGAAGGCGGTGCCGACGGCGGTGTGCCGGAACACGTTGCCGAGCAGCGCGTCGACGGCGGCGGCCAGGTCGCCGCGCTGCACGGGCACGGGTGCCGGTTCCTGGTCGCCGGCCAGCTGCCAGGGGCGGCCCTCGTCCTCGGCGAGGGCGGACCAGAAGGCGACGCGTTCGCGGATCACTTCGACGGCGTCGCAGCCGAGCACGACCGGCGGGGCGTCCACCGGGTCCCGGCGGGCGCTGCGGATGATCTGGTCGACCTCGCGTTCGAGCTGCGCGACGGCGTGCCGGGTGGCGTCGGCGGCGTCGCCGGCGCCGAGTGCGGCGGCGTTGAGCCGGAGCACGGTGAGCGGGGTGCGCAGCCGGTGCGAGAGGTCGGCGGCGAGTTCCCGTTCGGCGGCGAGCAGGTGGACGACGCGGTCGGCCATGGCGTTGAACGCGTAGGCGGCCTCCCGGAGCTCTTCGGGTGCGCCGGCCGCCTCGGGGCCGTCGACCGGGACCCGGACGGTGAGGTTGCCGGAGCCGAGCGTGCGGGCGGCGGTGGCGAGGCGGCGGGCGGAGCGGACGATCCGGGCGCCCATGCGGTCGGCGACCGCGACGGAGACCGCGACCAGGGCGAGCGCGACGCCGGAGAGCACCAGCCAGGCGGTGCCGACGCCGCGCGACAGATCGGAGTCCGGGACGAACACCTCGACCATGGCGACCCGGCCGTTGTCGACGGCGACGGGCTGAAGCAGGGCGTAGCCGCCGGGGGTGCGCAGGGTGCCGGTCCGCGCCCCGCGGCTCGGGTCCTCGGTGGAGCCGAGCTGCCCGGCGTCGACCCGGCCGCGGCCGACCACCTGGCCGCCGGGCAGGTGGACGGCGAGGCGGTCCTGGGCGCCGGCCTCGGTGGAGGCCAGGGCGCGGGCGACGGCGTCCCGGTCGGTGGTGATGGCGAGCGCGGGGCCGAGCGCGGCGGCCTGCCGCTGGGCGGCGGTGAAGGCCCGGTCGCGGGCGGTGTGCTGGACGACCAGGCCGAGCGGGATGAGGAACGCCAGCGCGACCATGACGGTGCCGGCGATGGCGGCCTTGACCATCGCCCAGCGCAGCGAGCGGAGCAGGCGCTTCATGTCGTGCACCCGACCGGTTCCGAGGGCGCTTCCAGCCGGACGCCGACGCCGCGCACGGTGTGCAGGTAGCGCGGGCTGGAGGCGGTCTCGCCGAGTTTGCGGCGCAGCCAGGACAGGTGGACGTCGATGGTCTGGTCGCCGCCGTAGGTCTGCCGCCACACCTCGGCGAGGATCTCCTTGCGCGGGACGACCACGCCGGGTCTGGCGGCGAGGAAGGCCAGCAGGTCGAATTCGCGCCGGGTGAGGTCGAGGCGTTCTCCGTCGAGCAGGGCCTCGCGGCGCTGCGGGTCGATGGCGAGGCCGCCGACCCGCAGGATTTGAGGGGCCATCAGGGAGCCGCCGCCGAGCCTGCGCAGGACGGCGGCCATCCGGGCCGTCAGGTGCTCTCCGGAGAAAGGTTTCACCAGATAGTCGTCGGCGCCGTCGTTCAGCAGCCGGACGATCTCCGCCTCCTCGTCACGGGCCGTGGAGATGATGACCGGTACGTTGGTCAGTCCGCGGATCATCTTGAGCGCCTCGCTGCCGTCCAGATCGGGCAGGCCCAGATCGAGGATCACCAGGTCGCAGCCGACCTGGGCGACTTCGCGCAACGCCTCCAGGGCGGTGCCGACGGAGCGCACGGCGTGGCCGGAGTCGGCCAGATGGCGGATCAGGGCGGAACGCACAAAGGGGTCGTCCTCGACCACAAGCACTGTTGCCATGGGGCTGCACGGTACGGCATCCCGACCAACTGGTCTGTACCTTGGGTGGCCCGAACGGGTCCGGCCGGCGCCTGACGGGTCCTCTGGAGCCGTGATCCGCAAGCTTGCTGAGGAATGACCGGGGCACTGACCTGCCTGTGACCCGAGTACGGCAGGATGGGCCCGCGATGCGGAGCGGATGGGTTCAACTGGGCGCCTGGACGGCGGCCACCGGGGCGGCGGTGGCGCTGTCCTGGCTCGGTGTGCACGCGGTGCTCGCCGACACGGTGTACGAAGGGCCGGTGGCGCTGCCCCTGCCGTCGACGGTGTCCTCGCAGCCGGGGCCCGCGGTGACGGTGCCGCCCGCACCCTCGGCGACGGGCGCCCTGCCGCCCGGCCCGGACGGCCCGAGCGGCTCGACCGCCCCGCACCCCGATCCGGACCCGGACCCGAGCGCGACCCAGGGCCCGAACCAGAACCCGAACGCGGGCCCGAATCCGAGCCCGGGCCAGAGCCGCGGCCAGCCCTCCCCGTCCCACAACAACACCATGACGGCCCGCACCTCGCCGAGCCCGACCGGGACGGTGCACAGCTACCTGATGCCGGGCGGCCGGGTGGCGGTCGATCTGCGGGAGCACGACGCCGAGTTGGTGTCGGCGACCCCCGAGGCGGGGTGGGCGATGCAGGTCTGGCACGGCGACCAGTGGATCCGGGTCCTGTTCAGCAAGGACGACCGGGTCTCCCAGGTGTACGTGACCTGGAACGGCTACCAGCCCGACGTGCAGGTCGTCCCGGGCTGACGACACCGGACGCGTCGCCCGGCGGGGGCTGACGGGCGGGCCGTGCCGACCCCACAATGTCGGTCGACGCCCGCACCACCGAGGAGCCCGCCGTGCCCCCGCAGCCCGATGCCATCGACGCGCTGGACGGAAAACTGATCCGGCTGCTCGCGGAGGAGCCGCGGATCGGGGTGCTGGAGTGTTCACGCCGCCTGCAGGTGGCGCGCGGCACCGTGCAGGCCCGGCTGGACCGGCTGCAGGCACGCGGGGTGATCGGCGGGTTCGGCCCGCAGGTGGACCCGGCGGCGCTGGGCTACCCGGTGACGGCGTTCGCGACCCTGGAGATCTCCCAGGGCCAGGGCACGGACGTGCGGGCGCACCTGGCGGCGGTCCCGGAGGTGCTGGAGCTGCACACCATCACCGGGCAGGGCGACATGCTGGTGCGGATCGTGGCCCGGTCGAACGCGGATCTGCAACGGGTGATCGACCGGGTGGTGTGCTTCGACGGGATCGTCCGGGCGTCCACCGCTATCGCCCTGGAGAACCCGGTGCCGTTCCGGGTCCTGCCGCTGGTGGAGCAGGCCGCGGGGGTCCCGGACGGGGCCTGACGGCGGGTCGGCGGGGCCGTTCTGGCGTGTCCACGGGTGACGGCGGGCGATTTTTGGCATATGCCTATGGCTCATGTACGCAGTCAACGCCGTCATCATGACCCCCGGGGCCATCCCCTCCCAGGGCCGGCCGGCCGCCCGCACCCCCCGGGCACCGCGATGAGGCGGGTCACCCCGGCGCCCACCCTGATCACCTCCGCGCAGCGCGCCCTGCGGCTGCTGGAGGCGGCCGCCCAGCACCCGACCGGCGCCACCGCCAAGCAGCTCGCCCGGGACACCGGACTGGCCCTCGGCACCACCTACCACCTGCTGCGCACCCTGGTGCACGACCGGTACCTGGAGCGCCGGGAGGGCCGGTACCGCACCGGCCCCGCGGTGTCGGGGCTGAGCGTGGAAAACCGGCTGGACGGGCCGGAGGCCGGGCGGATCCGGCTGGACCGGGTGCTCGGCCGGATCGCCCACGAGCTGAACGCGGCCGTGCACTACGCCCGGTACAAGGACGGCGAGGTCGAGCTGGTCGCCGCCCGGGCCGCGCCCGGCGCCGCCACCGTCGATCCGGCGAACTTCCGGATCGCCGCGCACGCCCACGCGAGCGGCAAGACCCTGCTGGCGCTGCTGTCCGCCGAGGAGCGCCGGGCGCACCTGGCGCGCCACCCGATGGTGCCGTTCACCCCGTACACCCTTCGCGAGCCGTCCCAGCTGCCGCTGCTGCCCGGGCCGGGGCCGCAACGGGCCGCGCCGATCACCCAGTACCAGGAGTACCAGCTGGGGGTGGTGGGGGCGGCGGTGCCGATCGTGCTGGGCAGCGACCTCGCGGCGGTCGCGGTGGCACTGCCCGCCTCGCAGGCGCACCGGCTGACGGCGGTGGCCGAGCAGCTGCGGGCCCGGGTCGGCGAGGACCTGGCGACCGCGGCGTTCGGCGTCTAGGCCGGGCGTGCGGGCCGGATCAGCAGTGCGGGCCGGCTCAGCAGTGCGGGACGGCGCCGCCCTCGCGCACCGCCTTGAGGGCGGCGATCGACTCGGACAGCGTGTCCACGGGGACGAGCTGCAGCCCGTCGGGGGTGTTGACCTCGCCCTGCGTGCACTCGCTGCGCGGCAGCAGGAACACCGTGGCGCCGGCGTTGCGCGCCGCCTGGGTCTTGAGCGGGATGCCGCCGACCTGGCCGATCCGCCCGTCCGCGTCGATGGTGCCGGTGCCGGCCACGTCCCGCCCGCCGGTCAGGTCGCCGCCGTTGCCGTCGCCGGCGATCTTGTCGACGATGCCCAGGGCCAGCATCTGCCCGCCGCTCGGTCCGCCGATCTCCCCGAGCCGGATCTGGACGTTCACCTGTTCGGGCGACAGGTGCAGGTAGTTCAGCGCGGCCATGGTGGCGCTGTCCTGGGACTGCGTCATCTGCTGCTGCGTCGCCTGGTTGGCCTTGTTCGGGTCGGTCTGCGGGTAGACCTCCTCGGTCGGCACCACCGCCCGCTTCGGGTCGACCCAGGACGCCAGCGAGTCCCACAGGGTGTTGCGCTGGCCCGGGCCGGTCGCCTCGACGGTCACCACCCGCAGCTGCCCGGAGGTCTGCCGCTGCGCCGCCCCGCTGATCGTGATCACCTGGGTGCCGTCGTACACGCCCAGGGTGTCGGCGGTCCGGCCCGGCGATTCCACGGTGAAGGGCAGCGGCGTGAACGCGGCCACCGCGAACAGTGCCAGCACCGGCAGCGCGCACAGGGCGAGGGCGCGGCTGCGCGGGGCGGTCAGGGCCGTGGGCAGGTTCTGGAGAGGCACACCCGCATCCAAACACACCGGGGCGGCCCCCAGGGACGGCCGCGCGGATCGGCCGGTTCAGCGCAGTGCGTCGGCGACCTCGGTGGCGGCCTCCACCACGCGCGGGCCGACCCGCTCGGGCACCAGGCCGTTGAGCATCACCACGCCGACGCTGCCTTCGATGCCGCTCAGGCCGATCAGCGCGGCGGCGGCCCCGCAGGCGCCGGACTGCTCCTCGGCGCGGGTGATCACGAAGCCCTGCTCGGGGCGGCGCTGGCCGGGGAAGCCCCGGGCGTCCAGGATCGCCCGGCCGGCCGCGCTCTCGGTGAGCGGGTGGCGCAGGCCGGTGCGGTAGGCGACGTGGAAGTCCGTCCAGGTCGGTTCGACCACGGCGACGGCGAGCGCCTCGTTGCCGTCGACCAGGGTGAGGTGGGCGGTGGCGCCGAGGTCCTCGGCGAGCGAGCGCAGGGCGGGCAGCGCGGCCTCGCGCAGCAGCGGGTGCACCCGGTGGGCGAGGCGCAGCACGCCGAGGCCGACCCGGGCGCGGCCGCCGATGTCCCGGCGGACCAGGCCGTGCTGTTCCAGGGTGGCCAGCAGGCGGTACACCACCGTGCGGTTGACGGCCAGTCGGGCGGCCAGTTCGGTCACGGTCAGCCCGCGCTCGGAGTCGGCGAGCAGTTTCAGTACCCGGACACCCCGGTCCAGGGTCTGGGAGGTCTCAGCAGTCACGAACGCCAGGTCCTTTCCGCGGCGAGTCCGACCCTACGACACAACTGCCGCGGGCCGCACCGGAATTGATCACACGCCAGCGGGGTGTCCGGCGTGGGAGTCCGGCCACGGCGAGGTCGGCCGGTCGCAGGGCTCCGCGGTTGCCCGGCCGAGCTGGGGGTGGGGCCCGAACGGATTGGGGAGACGCTAGTGAACGGGAGGCGCGCTACGGAAGTAGTTGTTCAAAATCCGATCCACATCGTTGGAAAGTCGCGATGAAAAAACGGACAAGACGCGCAAAACTCCGAGTCGGATCGCTCTGGTGTTCGATATCTGACCGGTAGCCGGACAGCGGCCCTCCGCGGCGAGGGATTCAGAGGGATCAGAGGACGTTGCGGCCGACGGTCCAGAGCCCGGCGGCGACCAGGATGGCGGCGACGGTTCGCGGCGAGAGCCGCAGCTTCCAGCGCCGGCCGGCCAGTCCGTGGCGCAGCCGCACCAGGTACCAGGCGGCGACGAAGGGGAGCGCGAGCAGCAGCGCGGCGTTGTCGTGCCAGGCGGCGATCAGGTCGCCGTGCAGCAGGTCCCAGGTCATCCGGGTGCCGCCGCAGCCGGGGCACTGAAGGCCCGTCAGCCGACGCCAGGGACAGAACGGCAGGGACTGCCCGGGCAGGTGCGGGTTCCGGGTGTACAGGTAGGCGGCGCCGGCCAGCCCCGCGGCGAGCAGCCCGAGCGGGCCGGCGGCGGGGTGGCGCAGCAGGGCGAACGGCGAAAGGCCGGCACCCCCGCCGCGGGTGTCCGCGGGGCGGGGGTGCCGGCCGTTCGCCTCGGCGCTCAAGATCAGCTGCGCAGCAGACGGCCCTGGGCGTCGGTGCGGGTGTCGCTGACCAGGAAGATGATGCCGTCGATCAGCGCCCAGATGCCCATGCCACCGCAGGTGAGCAGCTGCGCGATGCCCATGCCGATGTGGCCGGTGTAGAAGCGGCCGACGCCGAAGCCGCCGAGCAGGATCTGCAGGATGCCGGCGACGACCTTGGACTTGTCGGACAGCTCGGGCTGGGCGTTGTACGCCACGAAAGGCTCCTCGTTCGGTGCAGACGGCCGGGCGCGCGTGGACGGCACGCCTCGACATGGGCAGCCGGCGTCGGACGGCACCTCGGGGTGAGGCGTCCAGGCGCTGGCACGCGGAAGATTAACGGAAGATAAGACTGGATGTCTGCACACTTTCTCTAATCGAAAGCCAAATTTCCTCCGCGAACCCTCCGACCCAAGGTTCTTGACGCCCAGTCAGCCCATCGCCTCGTCAGCCCTGCGTCGCCCACTCCCGGATCCGCCCGATCCGCGCCTTCAGCTGGTTCGCGGTGGCCTGCGCGGTGAGCGGACCGCCGCACTGGCGGCGCAGCTCGTTGTGGATGGTGCCGTGCGGCTGGGTGGTGCGGTGGTGCCAGGCCGCGACCAGCGCGTTCAGCTCCTTGCGCAGCTCGCGCAGCTCCTGGTGGGTGACCACCGGGCGCTGGTCGGCGGGCAGTTCGATCAGGTCGGCCTCCTCGGCGGGGCGGGCCTTGGAGCGCTGGATCTGCCGGTGCTGACGTTTCTGCAGCAGCATCTGCACCTGGTCGGGTTCGAGCAGGCCCGGGATGCCGAGGTAGTCCTCCTCCTCCTCGCTGCCGGGGTGCGCCTGCATGCCGAACTCCATGGCGTTGTACAGCACCCGGTCGAAGACCGCCTCGCTGCCCAGCGCCTCGTAGGAGAACTCCTCGCTGCCGGTGTCCGGCCCGTCGTTGGCCTTCTCGGCCTCGGCGAGCAGCCGGTCCTCCTCGTCGAACAGCCCCTCGCCGTCCTTCTTCGGACGGTCCAGGATGTGGTCGCGCTGGAGCTCCATCTCGTTGGCGAAGCCGAGCAGCATCGGGATGGTCGGCAGGAACACCGAGGCGGTCTCGCCGCGCTTGCGGGCACGCACGAAGCGGCCGACGGCCTGCGCGAAGAACAGCGGGGTGGAGATCGAGGTGGCGTACACGCCGACGCACAGCCGGGGCACGTCGACGCCCTCGGACACCATGCGCACCGCGACCATCCAGCGCGAGGTGCCCTCGGCGTAGTCGGAGATCCGCTTGGACGCCTCGGTCTCGTCGGAGAGCACCAGGGTGACCTTCTCGCCGGTGATCTCGCGCAGCATCTTGGCGTAGGCGCGGGCCACCGTCTGGTCGGTGGCGATCACCAGGCCGCCGGCGTCCGGGATGCCCTTGCGGACCTCGGTCAGCCGCCGGTCGGCGGCCTGCAGCACCGCCGGGATCCACTCGCCCTGCGGGGACAGCGCGGTGCGCCAGGCCTGGGCGATCAGGTCCTTGGTCATCGGCTCGCCGAGCCGGGCCTCCAGCTCGTCGCCGGCCTTGGTGCGCCAGCGCATGTTGCCGGAGTAGCTGAGGAAGATCACCGGTCGGACGACGTGGTCGGCGAGCGCGTGCCCGTAGCCGTAGGTGTAGTCGGCGATCGACTTGCGGATGCCGTCGCTGCCCGCGTCGTAGTGCACGAACGGGATCGGGTTGGTGTCCGAGCGGAACGGCGTACCGGTCAGCGCGAGCCGGCGGGTGGCGGGCTCGAACGCCTCGAAGCAGGCCTCGCCCCAGGACTTGGAGTCGCCGGCGTGATGGATCTCGTCCATGATCACCAGCGTCTTGCGGGCCTCGGTGCGGTTGCGGTGCAGCATCGGATTGACGCCGACGCCCGCGTAGGTCACCACGATGCCGTGGAAGTCCTTGGACAGCGGACCCGAGGAGTACGCCGGGTCCAGCCGGATTCCTATCCGGGCGGCGGCCTCGGCCCACTGCTTCTTCAGGTGCTCGGTGGGCGCGACCACGGTGACCTGCTGCACCAGGTGGTTGTGCAGCAGGTAGGACGCCAGGGTCAGGGCGAAGGTGGTCTTTCCGGCGCCCGGGGTGGCGACCGCCAGGAAGTCCCGGGGCTGCTTCTCGATGTACTTGTCCAGCGCGCCCTGCTGCCAGGCGCGGAGCTTGCCCGCGGTACCCCAGGGGGCGCGGCCGGGGAAGGCCGGGGAGAGGTGTGCGGCGGCGGAGGTGCCGGTGGGACGGGGGTGGAGGCTGTCGGCGTGCGAGAACAGCGGGGCCATCGGTGAGGAGGCGGCGGTAGTCACGGTCTCCGAACGGGGTCGTCGCAGGTCAGAGCCTATGCAAGGCCCTTTTCCCGCGGTCTGCGGGCGGTCGTGGAACCTGCCCAGCCTAGCCCCTTCCGGGGGGCGGACAACGGCGATGGAGGGCCCTTGTGGCGCGCGTCCCACTCCCGCCGCGCGGCCCTCACCACACCTTCACGCGGCACGGCCGACCATTCACCGTGATCGCGTCCGGGACGCTGTGCGGGCCCGCCGCGGCGCCGGTGAACCCGGTCTCCGCGCTGGCGCCGGGCAGCAGCGCGGCGCCCTCGTCGAGCAGCACCGCCCCGGCCACCTCGTGGGCCTGCCCGGTGCCCGGCCGGGGTGCCACCAGGTGCTCGCCGTCGGCCAGCGGCCAGCTCAGCGTCCAGTCGCCGATCGGGCGGTCGGTGGTGTTGCGGACGGTCAGCAGCGCCTGGAACCGGCCGCCGGCCTGCGCGGTGATCCGGTAGCCCACCTCGCACGCGGGCTCGCCGCCGCGCTGCCCGGCGGCACCCGCCGGGGGCGCGACCAGCGCGGCCAGCAGCGCCATCGCGCTGCCCACCAGTCCGGCCAGGCCCAGGTTGACCCGGCGCAGCAGGGTCAGCCGGCGCCGGCAGTCCGCGCAGTGCGGCAGGTGGCGCTCCACCCGCTGCCCGGCCCGCCGTCCGGCCCGGCCGCGGGCGTGCCCGGCGAGCGTCTCCCAGTGCCCGGCGCAGGCCGGGTCGCACGGGCTGCCCGGATACTCCCGCAGGTAGGCCAGCCGCAGGCCCTCGCGGGCGCGGTGCACCAGTACCGCCGCCGCGCCGCGCCGCACCCCGAACCGGGCCCCGATCTCGCGGGGCGGCAGCCCTTCCACCTCGGCCAGCCACAGCGCGTGCGCCCACCGCTCGGGCAGCCGGGCGAGCAGTCGGCGCATCCGGTCGGTCTCGGCCACGCCCGCGGCCGGGTCCGCGCTCTCGCCGCCGGGCACGTCCGGGGCGGCCCGCTCGCGGACCGGGGCGGCGGCCAGGTGGCGGACGGTGGTGGCCAGGTAGGCGCGCGGGTCCTCGATCCGCTGCCCGGCGGCCAGCCGCCGCCACACCCGCAGGTGGGCCTCCGCGACGAGGTCCTCGGCCCGCCAGTGGTCGCCGCCGGTGAGGATGCCGGCGTAGCGCAGCAGGCCGGGGTGGTGGCTCCGGTACAGCTCGGTGTACGCGGCGAGCGGCGGGCGCCCGGCCGTCCGCGCTGATGACTCGGCGATCTTGTCCTCCCCTGGCCCCGCCGGACCGGCGGCGGCCCGGTCCGCTCCCGCGATCCTGCCCGGGAGACCGTACGAACACACACAACACCCCCACACTCGACGGCCGAAATGCCCGGCTGATCCCCATCAATGTGGCGCAGATCACTCAAAATGGCCCCAAAACCGGTGTAATTCCTCCTGCCCCTTCCGACTCTTCAGTCACGGGAGGCGACACCGGTCGCACCCCGCGCAACGCACCCCACACTCCGGAGGAAACGTCGTGTCCCCAGCACCCGCGCCGATCGAGCAACACACCCAGGCCCGACTGATCCTCGGCACCCACCGCTCCGCCCTGCTGCGGGTCACCCTGCGCTACTGCTGCGAGGACCCGCTGGCGGTCCGGATGGTCTTCCCCGCCGAGTACGCCGTGGACGCCTCCGACACCGATCCGTACGACCCGCACGGCCCGCACGACCCGAACGACCCGTTCGACACCGCCCCCGCCGACCCGTCGGCGCCCGACATCGAGTGGGTGTTCGCCCGCCAGCTGCTCTCCGTCGGCCTGGACCGGGCGGCCGGCGAGGGCGACGTCCGGATCCGGCCCGCGTACGGCATGCGCACCATGGTCGAACTGCGCTCCCCGGAGGGCGTCGCGCTGCTCCAGTTCGCCCGCGCCGACCTGCGCCGCTTCCTGTGGCGCAGTCACCTGGCCGTCCCGGAGGGGCAGGAGCTGCGGCACCTGGACTGCGACCGCGCGCTGGCCCAGCTGCTGGCCTGAGTTCCCGCCAGCGCCACGTATCCCGCGGGTAAACGTCAGGCCCGTTGGGTGCGTACCAGATGTGCGTACACCACCACGTTCCCCTCCCAGCCGCCCTCGCGGGTGTAGGCACCCCCGCAGGTGATCAGCCGCAGCTGGGCGTCCGGGGTGGCCGCGTACACCTTGGTGTCCGGGAACTCCCGTTTCGAATAGACCTCCACGCCGTCCACCTGGAACCAGGCGGTGGCCCGGTCGGCCCGGGCGACCTCCACCAGGTCGCCCCTGCGCAGCGCGCCCAGCCGGTAGAACACCGCCGGGCCGTGCGCGGTGTCGACGTGCCCGGCCAGCACCGCCGCGCCGCTCGAGCCGGGCGCCGCACTGCCCCGGTACCAGCCCGTCAGGGTGCCGTCCTCCTCGGGCGGCGGCTGCAGGCGCCCCTCCCCGTCCAGGCCCAGCGGGCCGACGGGGGCGTCCACGCCCAGCACCGGGATCCGGATCCGCACCGGCGGCGAGGACGGCAGCGGCGGCACCGCAGGCCCCACCGGCGTCCCGTCGTACGCCTGCGCGGCGAGCGGGGCGGGCGGCAGCGTGCCCAGCAGGCCCCCGTGCAGCAGCCAGGCCCCGGCCACGATCGCCCCCGCGGCCAGCCCCGCCCGGCCCCACGTCCGTTCGCCCACCGAACCCTCCGTTCCCTCCGGGACAGGCACCAGTCAATCCAGCACCGCCCGCCCCGGCACCTCCGCCGTTCCGCCCGGGTGACCGGCCCTCAGGCCCTGCGGCCGCGGCGCAGCCGGGGGCGGGTCAGGAAGCCCTCGGCGAGCGCGGCGGCCAGGCCGATCGCGGGCAGCTCGGAGGGCTTCTCGTACAGCACGAACCGGGGCTGCCAGTGCGGCCGGTAGCGGGCGTTGGCCCGGTACAGCGACTCCAGCTGCCACCAGCGGGACAGGAACCGCAGCACCCCGCGCCACAGCCGCAGCACCGGCCCGGCGCCGAGCCGTTCCTCGAACACCTCGCGGAACATCGCGAAGTTCAACGACACCCGCCGCACCGCCGGCCCGCCGTCCCGGGCCTGTTCGAGCAGCCGCGCCACGGTGTACTCGACCAGCCCGTTGTCGGACTCCCGGTCGCGCCGCATCAGGTCCAGCGACAGCCCGTCGTCCCCCCAGGGGACGAAGGACAGCAGGGCGGCGGTCCGGCCGGCCTCGTCGCGGCACTCGGCGATCAGGCAGTCGCCGTCGGCGGGGTCGCCGAGCCGGCCGAGCGCCATCGAGAAGCCGCGTTCGGTGCGGCCGTGCCGCCAGGCGTCGGCGAGCCGCACCAGGTCGGCGAACTCCTCGGCGGGGATGTCGCGGTGGCGGCGGATCACCACCCGGTACCCGGCCCGCTCGACCCGGCCGCAGGTCTGCCGCAGTCCGCGCATCTCCCGGCCGTCCAGGGTGAACCGGGCCGGCTCGACCACCGCCTCGTCGCCGAGGTGCAGCGCCCGCAGCCCCGCCACCCGGGCGTACACGGTGCCGCCCTGCTCGCCGACGCCGGTGACGGCGGGGATCCAGGCGTGCGCGCGAACCCGCCGCTGCCACTCCTCGATGGCCTGCGGCCATGCCTCCGGGTCGCCGATCGGGTCGCCGGAGGCCAGCGCCACACCGTTCTCCACCCGGTAGGCGACGGCGGCCTTGCCGCTGGCCGAGAAGCACAGCGACTTGTCGCGGCGCAGCGCGAAGTAGCCGAGCGAGTCCCGCCCGCCGTGCCGCGCCAGCAGTTCACGCAGCCTCAGCTCCTCCTCGGGGCTCTGCCACTCGGTGCCGCGTGGGGAGCGCAGCAGGATCCGCAGGGTGAGCAGCAGCAGGGCGGTGCCCAGCAGGTTGAGCACGAGGTCGATCCAGCGCGGCACGTCCACGTCGGTGACCCGGACGACGCCGGACAGCGTGACCAGCCGCAGCAGGCCGTAGCGGGCGGCCTCGCCCCAGCTCGGGACGCCGTCGGCGTGCCCGAGCCGGACGGCGACCGCGCCGAGGCCGGTGAGCAGCGCGCTGCCGGTCACCAGCACGGCGGCGGCCAGCGGCAGGTTGCCGCGCCCGCCGCGCACCCGGAACACCGGGCGGCTCAGCACCAGCGCCGCCAGCACGGCGAGGGTGAGCGCGAAGGAGAACCAGTTGAACGGGTGGGCGCGGAACTCGGGGAACGCCAGCGCCAGCCCGTACAGCGCGGCGTGCACCAGGACGACGGCCAGCGCGGCGATCCAGGCGGCCCGCTTGCGGCGGCGCAGCATCACGGCGAGCAGCCCGGCCAGCAGCGCGGTGGTGAACCCGGAGGTGACCAGCACGGGCGCAAAGTACTCGCCCCGGTCGATCCGTTGGACCTCCGCGCGGAACGGGGCGACGACGGCGCCGAGCAGGTCGATCAGGGTGGCGATCCGCAGGTACCACTGGACGAACGCGGCGCAGCGCAGCCGCCACGACGCGGGCGGCGGCAGCTCAACCGCGGCCGGCGGCGGCTCGACGGCGGCGGGCCGCCGCTCGGCGGCGAGCCCGGGCACCGGCGGAGCGGCGGGTTCGTGGTCGTCGGGGGTGCCGGCCACCAGGTCGTAGACGGTGGTCTTGGCGGCGACCAGACGGCGGTGGATGCGCTCCTCGCGCCGCTCGGCGCGGGCCAGCCGGCGCGGCCGGGAGCGGTAGCGCCAGCGGGCCCACGGGCTCTGCGGCCGGGCCAGCCGCAGGGCGCCGACCAGGGCGAGCGGCCAGAGCATGATGCCGAGCAGCCCGGTCCAGGTCTTGCCCTTGAGCAGGCTGACCACCACCAGGGCGAGCAGCCCGCAGGCCCCCGCCAGGGTCGGCCCGTCGGGGTGGCGGGCGAAGCCGCCGAGCGGGAGTTCGCCGAGCAGCAGCAGTCCGATGGTGGCGATGGCGAGCATCACGGCGTCCACCGAGGTGCGGCCCTGGGTGGACCAGTACACGTCCTTCAGGTGCAGCACCAGCGCGAACTCGTCCAGCACGAGCCCGCAGCCGACGCCGAACCCGAAGCCGAGCAGGTTCCACCAGGAGCCGCCGTCGCCGCGCACCGCGAACGCGGAGACGCCGCAGATCAGCAGCAGGGCCTGGCCGAACACCACGTGGTGGATGTGCAGCCCGCCCGGGGCGACGTTGCCGGGCCACCAGCGGACCTGGGCGCGGATCAGCCGGGTGCTGATCCGGATGAACAGGAACGACAGCACCAGGCCGAGCAGCAGCAGGAACAGCGGCTCCCGTCCGGTGTCGACGATCCGGTCCCGGTAGGCGTCCAGCAGCGACTGCCACATCGGCGGGTGCGACCTCCGTGTCCAGGGTCCGATCCGGTCCGTGCCATCTGATGCCAGCTCAGCTCGTGGGGACCGGTGCCGCTCCGGCCCGGTGCGCCGAACAGGTGAGCCTTTCGGCGTGGTGTCCCCCGGTCATCCGTACCCCGGGCCTTGCCTACCAGCACGGCGCGGCGGCCCGTGCGATGCTGGGGCCGACTCCCCCCGGACGACGCATCGGTCATTTCACCTGATGGACCGTCCCTCCGGCCGGTGCCATCCCCTTACTCCCTGGTGAACGGACGTGAGACATGGACGCCCTCTCCCGCAGGACACTGCTGGCCGCCGGAGCGGCGACCGCCGCCACTCTCGCGGCCGGGTGCGCGAGCACCTCCGGGAACGGGAGCAACGCCGACGCGCCCGCCCGGGCCGACGGCGTCGCCGCGAGCGGCGGCTCCAGCACCGTCCCCCGGCCCCCGGCCACCATGATCGGCGACGGCTCCACCTCCGACACCGGCCCGCAGCCCGGCCAGCCCACCCCCGAACCGCTGGAACCCGGCCAGAAGCCACCGCAGTTCGTGGTGTTCTCCTGGGACGGCGCGGGCGAGCTCGACGACCGCCTGTTCAGCCGGTTCCGGCAGCTCGCCAACGACCACAACGCCAGCATGACGTTCTTCCTCTCCGGCATCTACACCCTGCCCGAGTCGAAGAAGTCCATGTACCACCCGCCGCAGCACTCCGTCGGCGCCTCCGACATCGGCTACCTGAGCGACGCGCACATCCGCTCCACCATCGAGCAGATCAGCGCGGCCTGGCTGGACGGCCACGAGATCGGCACCCACTTCAACGGGCACTTCTGCGGCGCCAACGGCGGCGGCCGCTGGTCCCCCGAGGACTGGGACAGCGAGATCCAGCAGGCGATGGACTTCGTCATGAACTGGAAGACCAACACCGGCAACACCGACCTGCCCGCGCTGCCCTTCGACTACCGCAAGGAACTGATCGGCGGCCGCACCCCCTGCCTGGAGGGCCAGCGCGGCCTGCTGCCCACCGCCGTCAAGCGCGGCTGGAAGTACGACAGTTCCGGCCCCGGCGGCCTGCAGATGTGGCCGCAGAAGTTCGCCGGCGGCGCGCTGTGGGACATGCCGCTGCAGTCCATCCCGTTCCCCGGGCACACCTTCCAGGTGCTCTCGATGGACTACAACATCATGTACAACCAGTCCGGCGACAACACCAAGGGCGACCCCGGCCGCCGCGCCTTCTGGCAGAACCAGGCCCGCGACGCTTACCTGGCCGGCTTCGACCGCGCCTACAACGGCAACCGGGCGCCGTTCATCATCGGCAACCACTTCGAGGGCTGGAACGGCGGCATCTACATGAACGCCGTCGAGGAGACCCTGAAGGCCATCGCCGACAAGCCCGAGGTCCGGATGGTGTCCTTCCGGCAGCTGGTCGAGTGGCTGGAGGTGCAGGACCCGGCGGTGCTCAAGAAGCTTCAGGCCCTCAGCCCCGGCCAGAGCCCCGAGGCCGGCTGGAACAGCTACCTCGGCGGAGCGGGCACCGCCGGCTCCGGCCCCGCCACCACCCGGCCGTCGGTGCCGCCGGTGGCCGGCGGCAAGTAGGTCCTCAGCCCTGCTGCCGGGCCACCGCCGCCCGGCCGGTGGCCCGTGACCGTTCGGTCGGCCGCTCTGGCCCTCGCCAGCTCTTCGGTCGGCCCGTCAGCTCTCCGCCCGGGCCACCAGCGCCCGGCCGGCGAGCGCCGCACCGAGCAGCGCCACCACCGGCATGGTCAGGAACACCGCCGCGAACGCCCCGGCCGGCAGCGCCGTGTCCTGCGCCACCGCGCTCACCGCGCCGCCGCCCAGCGCCGCGAACAGCACGCCCGCCAGACCGGTCAGCAGCACGTTGCCCAGCGCGTCGCTCAGCTGCAGCGCCGCCGAGTTCTCACCCGTCTCCTCCGGCGCCGACAGCTTCATCATCAGCACGCTGATGCTGGCGATCGCCAGACCCATGCCGGCGCCGCCGACCGCCCAGGCCGCCGCCGTCACCCACACCGGCACCGACGAGAACAGCACCAGCGCCGCCGCGCCGATCGCCACCGCCGTCAGCACGAACCCGTACCGGATCATCGCCCCCCGGTAGCGCTCCGCGCCCGGTCGGCCCTGCAGCCACGACCCCAGCGCCCAGGACAGTCCGCCCGGCGCCAGCGTCAGGCCCGCCATCGTCACCGACAGGCCGCGCTGGGTCTGCATCATCAGCGGGATGAACAGCTCGGCCGCGAAGAACGCGCCCGCAGCCAGCCCGCGCAGCAGGATCACCGTCGGCAGGCCTCGGGCAGCCCGCAGCGTCCCCTTCGGCAGCAGCCGCAGCACCGCCGGACCGATCAGCGCCACCCCCGCGGCCGCCGGCAGCAGCGCCCAGACGTCCAGCCGCTGACCCGCGTACTGCAACAGCGCCGCACCGACCGCGACCATCGCCGCGTCCCGGGTCCGCCGCCAGTCGTACGGCTGCGCCTTGAGCGGCGGCTGACGGCGCTCGGAGCGGCGCAGCGCCGGGCCCATCACCGCGAGCGGCAGCAGCACCAGCGCCGGCACCGCGAGGAACACCCAGCGCCAGCCCAGGTTCTGGGTGACCGCACCGGAGATCACCGGGCCGAGGATCGACGGCAGCACCCAGGCCGCCGAGAACGCCGCGAACACCGCCGGCCGCAGCCGCTCCGGGAACGCCCGGCCGACCACCACGTACAGCGCGACGATCACCAGCCCGCCGCCCAGACCCTGCACCGCCCGGCCCGCGACGAACATCCACATGTTCACGGCGGTGCCGGCCGTCACCAGTCCGGCCGCGAACACCGCGATCCCGGTGAACAGCGGCGCCAGCGGCCCGCGCCGATCACACCACTGCCCCGACACCACCATCGCCAGCAGCGTGGTGGTGAAGTACGCGGAGAACGCGAACGCGTACAGGCCGACGCCGTCGAGCTGCTGGGCCGCGGTCGGCATCGCGGTGTTCACGGCGGTCGCCTCGAACGCCAGCAGCAGCACCACCGAGACGATGCCCAGCGTCAACGCCCGCCAGGGCCCGCTGAGCACCCCTCCCGTGCCGTCGTCGTCGGATATCTGCTGC
This sequence comes from Kitasatospora sp. NPDC048407, assembly GCF_043200475.1. Lineage (NCBI taxonomy): Bacteria > Bacillati > Actinomycetota > Actinomycetes > Kitasatosporales > Streptomycetaceae > Kitasatospora > Kitasatospora sp. NPDC048407. The sequence goes on from NZ_JBICXW010000003.1 coordinate 377,634, forward strand.
GGTAGTGCCGTTTCGGCCGGGGAGGTGGTGGTCACCTCGATATGGTAAGTGCCGTCCTGGCCGTTTGATCCTGACCCGTGGACGGCCTCTCGGACGGCCCTTCGACGGAACGGGACCTCCGCCGCCGGCCCTAGGACCCGCCCGGCCTCAGTGCAGCACCTTCAGCCCCACCACCCCCGCCAGGATCAGCACCAGGCAGGTGATCCGGGCCGCACTCACCGCGTCCCCCAGCGCCACCATCCCGTACAGCGCCGTCCCCACCGCGCCGATGCCCACCCACACCGCGTAGCCCGTCCCCAACGGGATCGACCGCATCGCGTACGCCAGCCCGCCCATCGACAGCACCAGCCCCACCAGGAACACCACACTCGGCACCAGTCGCGAGAACCCCTTGCTGGCCTCCAGGGCCACCGCCCAGACGGTCTCCAGCACACCGGCAACGATCAGAACCACCCACGCCATGACGACGGACTCCTCGCAGTAGTCGAACCACCTACCGCGCCGTCTTGTCATACCGGGTACGACGCACCTCGTCCGGGACGGGCCACCAGCACCCGCCTCGATCCGACCGTAGCACAGCGCCGACACACGGAATTCATACGCGAATTAGCGCTTTCTATTGACGCCGCCCGGCGCCCGCCCGCTATAGTGAATTCACCGGAACGAACCGGAGCAGCCCCCGACGGCAGGAGAAGGCGATGAACAGGAAGACGGCGGCCCTCGCAGCGCCCCGCACCTGTGCCCCCTGTCCCGGCTGCCGGTGTTCCCTCTCCTGTTGCGCCTGACCGCAACTCCCCCGCGCCGACAGGCTGGTTGACGCCTGCGCGCACCCCTTCACGACCGTGTACCCGAGTGGTCCAGGGAACCGTCTGCAAAACGGTTAACACGGGTTCGAATCCCGTCACGGTCTCTCCCCGGAATTCACCGGGCGCGAAATGTGCACCGCCGCGCCCGGTGAATTCAGCTGCCCATTTCCATTTCCATTCCCCTTTTCGCCGCTGTCGGCGCCTCATAGCACCCCTCATGACAACGGGCGCCGGCGACGATCCCTCAGGACCATCACCGGCGCCCGCCGCTGCCTACTGCCTCTTGCTACTCGATGACCCCGGGGTTCGCCGTGCCACCGCGCCAGGTCTCCTCGTCCTCGACCAGGTAGTCGGGACGGTGACCCTCGTTCTTCTTCTTCCGGTTGGCGCTCCCGGAACCCGGCGCGCCGTGCATACCGGCCGCACCGCCCTGTCCGGCACCCCGGCCCTTGCCGATGCCCGAACCGCCCTCGGTGAACGCACGGCCACCGGCACCGCCGGCCTTGGCACCACCGATCGTGCCACCGGCCTTGCGCACCAGGCCGCTGCCGCCCTTGGCGCCGGCACCGCCCTTCGCGCCACCGGCACCACCCATGCCGCCACCGTGCATGCCGCCGCCCATACCACCGGCACCGGCCGCACCACGGCCACCCGCAGCACCCGCGCCGCCGGCACCGGCACCGCCGACACCACCGGCCTTGCCGCCTGCACCGGCACCAGCACCGGCGGAACCGCCGACCTTGCCACCGCCGGCACCACCGGTCCCGAGCCCGCCGGTCGGAAGACCGCCGCCGACACGGCCACCGCCGCCACCGCCACGGCCGCCGCCACCGGACCCGCCACCAGGCAGGCCACCGCCGCCGGGCAGGTAGACACCGCCACCGCCGATGCCACCACCACCGGACCCGCCACCACCAGTACCGGGCCCCGGCAGGGTTCCCACCCCACCAGGCAGCCCACCACCGGGGTGACCGCCCCCGCCGACCCCGGTGTCAGGCGGAGTCCACCCGTCCAGCCCCGTCCCCGCAGGCGGAGTCCAAGGCTGTCCCGGCGAAGGCACCACCCCGCCATGCCCGGGCGGCAGCGGATTCGGCTGGTTCGGGATCCCGGGCATCGGAGCCCTCGGGTCACCCGGCGGCACATACCCGGGCGGGGGCAGGTCCTTCGGGTGCCCCTCGGGGTACTTCGGCATCGGGGAGCTGGGCGGGGTGTGCCCGGGCGGGGGGCTGACCTGCGGCGGGGGCGGAAAGGCCTCGCGGGTCCCGCCGTCACCAACGCTCGCCGGCGGATTGTCCAGATAGCTCGCCGCCTCGAGGTACTGGGGGCCGAGGTGCTCCATGACGCCGATCGCGTACTGGTGGGCGACCTCGGTCGCCGACAGCTCATGGGCGTTCTTGTTCACCGCGTCGATGCGGTTCATCCCCGAGGCAAGGTCCCGCTTGAGGCCTTCGTCGGAGGAGGCGAAGCCGTCGTTGAGAGTCTTGCCCACCCGGTCCCAGAAGCCGGGAACCTTGATCTGGCCCATCGTCGACTTGGTCTGCTGCAGCGCGGTCGCCGCATAGTTCATGGCGACCGAGGTGTTCGACGCATGCGCAGCGGTGTTGGTCAGGCTCTGCTGGATCTGACCGCCCTTCTGCGCGAAGCCCTGGGCCGCAGCACCCTCCCAGTTCGCGGAGGCGTGCTGCACGGCCTCCTGCAGCTTCGCGGCGACGTCGTTCAGTTCCTGGTGAACGTTCTTCCAGTGATCGCCGACCTCGCGGATCCGGTCCGGGCTGGAGTGCCCGACCATGTCCTTGAGCGGGATGAGGGCGTAGCTGTCGAACGGAGTCTTGTGTGACGCCATGTCAGACCGTCCTCGGGTTCAGCTGGTTCATCGTCGCCTGCTTGTCGAGCTCAACGCCGGTGTACCTGGCATGAGCGAGCTGGGTCTTGTCGCCGTACTCGTTGATCAGGGCGTCAAGATCCGCGATCGTCTTGGTCAGGAACGCCTGCATCTTGCCGTGCGCGTCATACAGCGCCTGCGCCTCGACGAAGTTGCCGCCGAAGGCATCCCGAGAGATGTCGGTCTTGTACTTCGTATTGGTGCCGCAGGTGCTGATGTTCTGCTGGAGGGCCCGCAGTCGCTTGACAACTGCCTCCAGCTCATCCGGGTTTACGCTGAATCCGTCGGACACGAGGCCCTCTCCCCCTGGAGTGTCGAAACTTCCCCGTGGTAGCGCTCTGGCGGGTGGGCTGACCGTTTGCTCAGAGCGTTCGATCGTATCGCGTTTCGAGGGTGTATTGACACGCCCTCGACGCGCCTGATTACTGTCCCTGGTACGGGTTCTGATAGGACGTCGGCGGCTGCGGCGGGTAGCCCGGCGGCGGCTGCTGACCGTACTGCGGAGCTCCCTGCTGCTGACCGTACGGCGGCTGCTGGGCCTGAGCCGGCGGCCAACCCTGCGGAGCACCGTACGGAGCCGGACCACCCGGCTGCGCGGGAATGCCCTGCGACCGGTTGCGCCTCCGGCTGTTCGCCACCACGATCGCGATGATCACGATGAGCAACACCACCGCGCCGCCGGCCGCACCGAGGATCAGCGGAGTGGTCGAGGTCTTCGACTGCTTCAGCTCCGGCGCCGCCCCAGGATTCCCAAGGCCGGAACCTGGATCAGCGGAACTTCCACTGCCGGCGGTCGCCCCGGCGCTGGCCGCAGGACTCGAGCCGCCATCGTTCACGCCGGACGGAAGTGTCAACGGCCCCTGGGCGGACCCCGCCGGAATATCCATCGTCAGCGCCTCGTACGGGCGGACAACGCCATAGCCGTAGTGCTCGTCGGGAAGCTTGCTCACCCCTGTTGGCCGCGATGCGGACTTGACCAACCGCTCCGCGACTTGACCGGCCGTCAACTTCGGGAACTTCGCCCGCACCAGAGCCGCAGCAGCAGAGACATACGGAGCCGCGAACGAGGTACCGGCCTCCCTGCAGTACTGACTCCCACCGCAGGCGCCTGCAGCGACAATCTGCACGCCGGGTGCCGAAAGGAGCACTTCCGGACCATAGTTGGACTTTGGCCAGATTTTCAGGTCCTGAGCGACCGCGCCAACGGCGAGGACCCCCGGGAACGCTGCGGGATACCCCACCGAAGCTCCGTCGTTGCCAGTGGCGGCCACGACCAAGACATCGTGCTGGTAGGCATAGGCAATCGCGTCCTGATCACGCTCACTGGCATCCGCACTGCCCAGCGAAATGTTGATCACCTTTGCGCCGTGATCCACCGCCCACTTGATACCCTCTGGAACCCCGTTGCTGCCACGAGAGTTCACCTTGTAAATCGGCAGGATCTTGGCCCCGGGAGCCAGGCCCACCACACCGTCGCCATTGCCACTGCCGTGGCCCTGGCCGGCGATCAGGCTCGCCACCTGGGTACCGTGCGGGTCGGTGGGCTTCACTTCGTTACCGCCACCGCTCGGGTCGTACCCCGGCAACAAACGGCCCGCAAGGTCCGGGTGGTTGGCGTCCACTCCCTCGTCGATGACCGCGACGGTGACGCCCTCGCCCCTGGTGATCGACCACACCTTGTCGAGGTTGAAGAGCTGGTTCGCCCATTGCCCGTCACGCACCTGGTCCGCGGACGCCGCCGGCAGTCCTGCAAGCAGGAACCCCGCGGTCAGCGTGGTCGCGCCGAGCACGCGCGTGAGTCTCGTCAGCCTCATCAGTACCCCGTCAGTCGTGTGACAGCCCGTTCGTTCTCGCAACGCCCCCGGAACGCAGGACAGTCCGATCGTATCGCCCGGCCCGACCGCTGCGCAGACCCCAGATGACGAGCCCACAACATTTCGGCCCGTCACACCCCGGCCGCCTGCGACCGCCCGGAATGACGAGCGGGATTCTGGCCTTGATCCGGCCAACCGACTGCCAACTTTGGTCCGGACGTGGATCTTGACTGGCCGTCTGCCTCTCGGAGGCCCCGCTGCCCAGCGCACTCGCGCCGGGCAGCGAGTGGCGGGCCGTCAGGCGAGGATCGCGTCCTCCGGCAGGATGGGAAGCCGGCCGACGGGGAGGCCGGTGGCGGCGCGGACGGCGGCGGCTACGGCGGCGGGGGCGACGACGGCGGGGGCGGCGCTGACGGCTTTCGCGCCGAAGGGGGCGACGACGTCGCGCTCTTCGAGGAGGGCGGCGATCCGGATGTCGGGGGTGTCGAGGGCGGTGGGCAGGCGGTAGCCGGTGAGGGAGGCGTTGAGGGGGATGCCGTGTTCGGTGCGGAGGTTCTCCAGCAGGGCGAGTCCGACGCCCTGGGCGACGGCGCCTTCGATGCGGTTCTCGATCTGGCGGGGGTTGAGGGCGCGGCCGACCTCCTGGGCGACGGTCACGTCGACGACCCGGACGGCGCCGAGTTCGATGTCGACGTCGACGACGGCGCGCATCGCGCAGAACGCGATGGAGACGAAGGCGTCGCCCTGTCCGGTCTCGGGGTCGAGGGGTTCGGTGGGGTGCGGGCGGCACTGGGCGGTGGCCCAGAGTTCGCGGCCTTCGAGGGCCTGGCTGACGGGCATGCCGAGCACACCGTCGTACGAGGTGATTTTCCCGTCGCTGATGGTGAGCAGTTCGACGGACATGCCGAAGTCGGCGGCGATCGGCTGCAGCATCTGGTGGCGGACCATCAGCGCGGCCCGTTCGACCGCGCCGCCGGAGACCCAGGTGTGCCGGCTGCGGGCGGCGGGGCCGGCCGAGGTCTGGTCGGAGTCGACGGGCGCGATGTAGACCTCGCTGACGCCGAGCACCGACTGGACGATCTGGCGGGCCAGGGTGGCGAAGCCCTGCCCGGAGTCGACGGCCGCGCAGATCACGGTGGCGTGGTCGCCGGAGACCCGGACGGTCGCGGTGGAGACCTCGTCCTCGCCCTCCGCGCCGAGCATGTGCACCATGCCGACGGCGTAGCCGATGCCGCGGCGCACGGCGGCGGGGTCGCCGGCCCCGCCGGGGCCGCCGGGCAGCAGCCAGTCGGCCTCCGGGTCGTCCAGCGGGAGGGCGGGCAGCGGGGAGTCGGCGAGCGCGTCGAGCAGTGCGGTGACGGGGGCGGGGCAGGTGACGGCCTGTCCGGTGGGCAGCGGGTCGCCGGTGGACATCGCGTTGCGGCGGCGGATCTCCACCGGGTCGACGCCGAGTTGCTTGGCGAGCTGGTCGAGCTGCGACTCGTACGCGAAGCAGGTCTGCAGCGCGCCCTCGCCGCGCATCCGTCCGGCGGGCGGGTTGTTGGTGCGCACCGCCCAGGCGTCGACGAAGACGTTGGGGCAGGTGTAGGGGCCGACGGAGAACGCGACGGCGGCGGCGAGCGCCTCGGCGGAGACCTCGGCGTAGGCGCCGCCGTCGAGCAGGATCTGCGCCTCGACCTTCACCAACTTGCCTTCGGCGTCGGCGTGGTGGCGGTAGCGCAGGAGTGCGGGGTGCCGGGTGGGGTGCGCCTGGAAGGACTCGGCGCGGGTGAGTGTCATCTTGACGGGGCGGCCGGTGCGCAGCGCGAGCAGCGCCAGGGTGACCTGGAAGGACAGGTCCTCGCGGTCGGTGCTGGCGCCGGGCACGCCGGTGACGACGAGCCGGACCCGGTCGGGTTCGAGGCCGAGGCAGGCGGCGGTGCGGTCGCGGTCGCCGTGCGGGTCGGTGGAGGACAGGTGCAGTTCGACGCCGCCGTCGGGGCGGGGCACGGCGAGGCCGGCCTCGGCGCCGATCGGGGCGGGGTCCTGCCGGCCGACCTGGTAGAGGCCCTCGACGACGATCTCGCCGACGGCGTCGGGGTCGCCGGTGCGCAGCGGCAGGTGGCGCAGCAGGTTGCCGTCGGGGTGCAGCGGCGGGGCGTGGAAGGCGGCTTCGGGGTCGGTGACGGGTTCCAGGACCTCGTACTCGACCAGGATCGCGGCGGCGGCGAGCCGGGCGGTGTCGGGGTGGTCGGCGGCGACGGCGGCGACGGGTTCGCCGTGGTGGCGCACCACGCCGGAGGCGAGCACCGGCCGGTCGGCGACGACGGCCCCGCCAGGTGCGCCGTCGGGCCCGGCGGGCAGGTCGGCGGCGGTGACCACGGCGCGCACGCCGGGGACGGCGAGCGCGGCGGAGGTGTCGACGGAGACGATCCGGGCGTGCGGGTGCGGGGAGCGCAGCACGGCGCCCCAGAGCAGCCCTTCGGCCCACAGGTCGGCGGCGTACGGGTAGATGCCGAGTGCCTTGGGGAGGGCGTCGGTGCGCAGCGGGGAGCTGCCGAGTCCGGTGGAGCCGGTCTCGTCGTCCGCGGGGGCGGCCGCCGGGAGCTCGGTGGCGGAGGTCATGCGTTCTCGTCCTCGGGGAGCCTGATGCCGTGGGCGGGGGTGGCGTCGTAGCCGGTGTACTGGTGTCCGTAGCCGTCGGTGGCGTAGACGGTGCCGTCGTAGGCGCCCGCGTCCTGCGGCGGTGTGCCGGGGGGCGGGGCCGTGTCGTAGATGCCGGCGTCCTGGTGCGGGATGCCGTGCGGCGGGGTGGGCAGGTACGGGGTGCCGTGGGCGGGGGTGCCGTAGACGGCGGCGTCGGCGGTGGTGCCGTGGGCGGGGGTGGGTTCCCAGCCGACGGGGACGGCGGTGCCGTGCGCGGGGGTGCCGGACCAGGCCTGCGGAGCGGGCTCGGCCTGGGCCTGCGGGGGGATCAACTGGTCGGCCTCGTGCCAGAGTTCGGAGTCGGCGTAGAGCGGGAGCTCGCCGGCCAGCGCGAGGTCGGAGAAGGACTGCTCGGTGGCCCGGGCGGGTTCGGGCGCGGGCGGCCGGGGTGTGTCGGTGGCGGTGGCGGCGGCCTGTTCGGCGGCGTCGAGTTCCGCTTCGAGGGCGGCTTCGCGGGCATCGGCGACGGCCTGGACGGCGGCGAGTGCGCCCCGGTATCCGGTGCAGCGGCACAGGTTGCCGCACAGTGCCTGGCGGGCCTCGATCTCGCTGGGACGGTGGTTGCGCTGCAGCAGGTCGTGGACGGCCATCGCGAGGCCGGGGGTGCAGTAGCCGCACTGGACGGCGCCGGAGTCGGCGAGCGCCTGCTGGACGTCGCTGGCGCCGCCGGTGCCGGACAGGCCCTCGACGGTGTTGATCTCGCTGTCGGCGGCGAGCGCGGCGGGCATCAGGCAGCCGTTCACCAGCTGTCCGTCGACCTGCACCGAGCAGGCTCCGCACTCGCCCTGTTCGCAGCCGTCCTTGGCGCCGGCCAGGCCGAGGCGTTCGCGCAGCACGTACAGCAGGCTCTCGCCGATCCAGGCGTCGCTGACGGGTCGTTCGACGCCGTTGACGCGCAGCGTGTACGAGGCGGTGGGGCGCACGTCACCGGTGAGCGCCCCGGGGTGGTTCAGCAGTTCGTCGGTCACTTCTTCAGCGCCCTTCCCAGCGCCCGGCGGGCCAGCACGGCCACGGTACGCCGCAGGCGGGCGGCCGCCGGGCCCGCCCCCTCGTCGGGCGCCCCGCCCTCGGGGACGCAGGCGCCGGCCACGTATTCGCCGAACGCGGCGAGCGCGGCCGGATCGATCAGGACCGCGCCGTCCTGGCCGCGGGCGTCCCAGTCGATGCAGCCGGCCACCCAGTTCTCGGCCTCCAGCGGCCGCAGCGGGACGGGGGCGACGGCGCCGACGGCGCAGCGCACGCCGCGCCGGGCGGGGTCGAGGACGAGCGCGACGGAGGCGGCGGCGCGGGACGGGCCGCTGCGGCCGGTGGATTTGAGGAACACCTGGGGGGCGTGCAGCAGCGGCACCCGCACCCAGGTGAGGAGTTCGCCGGGGCGCAGCGGGTCGAGTCCGGTGAGCAGGTGGCTGATCGGGACGTCGCGGACGGTGCCGGGCCGGGCGAGGGTGGCGGTGGCTTCGAGGGCGGCGAGCACCGGGAGGGTGTCGCCGGCGGGGGCACCGGTGGCGATGTTGCCGCCGAGGGTGCCGACGTTGCGCACCTGCGGGGGTCCGGCGGTGCGGGCGGCGTCGGCGAGGGCGGGGATCAGTGCGGCGAAGTCGGGGCGGTCCATCCGGGCGTGGGTGAGCCCGGCGCCGAGGACGGCGGTGCCGCCGTCCTCGTAGCGCCAGCCGCGCAGTTCGGTGATCCGGCCGAGTCCGATCAGGGCGGCGGGCCGCAGCCGTCCGCCATTGACGGCCTCCATCAGGTCGGTGGCGCCCGCCACCGGCACCGCCCCGGGGGTGGCGGCCAGCGCTTCGACCGCCTCGTCGACCGAGGACGGCATCATGATCGTCCGGTTCACCAGGTTCCCACCGTGCTCCATTTGCAGTGCGGCCTGCCGCCCGTAGGGTACGGGCGATCGGTGCGGGTTGGGCAACTCTGGCACACAAAGACCGCTGATCATTTCCGAGGTCGCGGACAGGTCCGAACAACTCGGGACAACTCCGGGCGCGAACACGACCGGGCCTGTCCAGATGATCGGTTGTTCACTTGATCATGACGAGGCGGCCGCGCCCGGAGTTCCGGTACGTCCTAGCCGACGGCCGGACCGGCGCCGGGACGCCCGTCGATCGGCCGGCCGACGATGCCGGGCTTGCGCTGCCAGGGGAGCGGGCCCCCGGGGCGGCGGTACTCGATGCCGAGGGCGTCCAGGCGCGGGTAGTGGCCGGCCATCCGGGCCTCGAAACCGGCCCAGTCGCGCGCGTCGGGGTCGCGCGGCAGGTCGGACCAGGCGACCTCGGCGAACGCGACCAGCCGCGGGAACACCTTGTAGTCGACATCCCGGCCGTCGAGCATGAACTCGGTCCAGATGTTGGCCTGGGTGCCGATGACGTGCCGGGCGGCCTGCTCGTCGAGCTGCGGCGGGACGGGCTCGAAGCGGTAGACGTCCTCCAGCGTGCGCACCCAGCCGACCGGCACGGGCTCGTCCTCGCCGCCGGCCTGCCGGTGGTCGAGGTAGACGTGCTGCTCGGGGCACATCACCACGTCGTGGCCGGCCTGAGCTGCGGCGATGCCGCCCTCGTAGCCGCGCCAGGAGGAGACGGCGGCGCCGGGGGCGAGGCCGCCCTCCAGGATCTCGTCCCAGCCGATCAGGCGGCGGCCGCGCTCGGCCAGCCAGTTGTCGAAGTGCCGGATGACGTGGCTCTGCAGCTCGAACTCGTCGGCGAGGCCGAGTTCGGCGATCCGGGCCTGCGCGGCGGGGCTGGACTTCCACTGGTCCTTGGGGCACTCGTCGCCGCCGAGGTGGACGAAGGTGGAGGGGAAGATCTCCAGCACCTCCTCCAGCACGTGCTCGTAGAACCGCAGGGTGGCCTCGGAGGCGTTCAGGATGTTCTCGCTGACGCCCCAGTCGGTCCAGGTGCCGAGCGCGGCGGTGTCCACCACGTCGGTGTTGCCGAGCTCGGGGTAGGCGGCGATGGCGGCCTGGTTGTGGCCGGGCAGGTCGACCTCGGGGACGACGGTGATGTGCCGGGCGGCGGCGTAGGCGACGATCTCGCGCAGGTCGTCCTGGGTGTAGTAGCCGCCGTGCGGCTGGTCGTCGTGCCGCTTGCCGGCCCGGAAGCCGACCATCGACCGCTCCCGCCAGGACGCGGTCCCGGTGAGCTTCGGGTAGCGCTTGACCTCGATCCGCCAGCCCTGGTCGTCGGTCAGGTGGAAGTGCAGGACGTTGAGCTTGTGGGCGGCCAGCTGGTCGATGAACCGCAGCACCCCGGCCTTCGGCATGAAGTGCCGGGAGACGTCCAGCAGCGCGCCGCGCCAGCCGAACCGGGGCGCGTCGTGGATCTCCACCGCAGGCACCGTCCAGCGCGCGCCGGGCAGCGGCGCGGTGCGGTACGCGGCGGGGCCGAGCAGCTGGCGCAGGGTCTGCGCGGCGTGCGACAGGCCGGCGGCGCCGCCGCCGGTGAGCCGTACCGCGTCCGGGCCGGCGCTCAGCCGGTACTCCTCGGCGGCGAGGGTGTCGTCCAGCGCGAGCACGAGGTCACCGTCCTGCCCTGCGGGGGCCGGGTCCAGGTCGAGGCCGGTGGCGGCGGACAGTTCGGCGCGCAGCCGACGGGCCACGCCCTCGGTGCCGGGGGCGGCGGCGATCCGGGTGCCGGTGTGCAGCTCGAACGGGGCGGTGTCGGCGGGGGTCCGGACGTGCAACGGGGCAGGGATGAGGTCCATGCGCCTCATCCTGCCCCGGTGAACCCCGATTGGCATAGACCACTCGGGGGCATCGCACAGGTCGGACGGTCAGTCCTTCTTGTCGTCCCCGCCCGGGTTGTTCAGCCCGTCGAAGATCTCCTTGCACATCGGGCAGACCGGGTACTTCTTCGGGTCGCGGCCGGGCACCCAGACCTTGCCGCACAGCGCCACCACGGGGGACCCGGAGAGCGCGCTCTCCATGATCTTGTCCTTCTGGACGTAGTGGGCGAAGCGCTCGTGGTCGCCGTCCCCGTGCGAAGTCTGCGGGACGGGCTCGACCAGGGTGCCGGTGCCGAGGCCGCGCTCGGGCTCAAGAGTGCTCATGGGTGCCAAGTCTATGGGGGCCGCCCGGAACCCGGCCACCATGCGGGAGCAGGCCGCCGGTCAGTTCAGCATCGGGTCGTCCGGGTAGGTGGCGAGCATCGCCAGCGGGCCGCGCTGGCGGCGCAGCACGGCCCGCCACATCCGGTCCGGCTCCACGCAGGAGACGTCGCCGGCCTCGCACTCCACCGGGTACCAGGCGCCCTCGGCGATCTCCTGCTCCAGTTGGCCGGGCGACCAGCCGGCGTAGCCGGCGAACACCCGCATGCCACCGAGCACCCCGGCCAGCACCTCCGGCGGGGCCTCCAGGTCGACCAGGCCGATCGCCCCGTGCACCCGCCGCCAGCCGAGCGGCCCGGGGTGGGTCTCCTCGCCGGGCACCACGGCGATCGCCAGCGCCGAGTCCAGCCCCACCGGGCCGCCCTGGAACACCACCGCGGGGTCGCCGGTCAGCGACGCCCAGCCGTCCAGCACGGCGGCCACGTCGACGGGGGTGGGCCGGTTGAGGACCACGCCGAGCGCCCCCTGGGCGTCGTGGTCGAGCAGCAGCACGACCGACCTGGCGAAGTTCGGGTCGGTCAGTACGGGCGTCGCCACGAGCAGTCGCCCGGTGAACGAGGGGGCCGCTTCCATGCCTGCCATGATGCCTCCCGAGGGGCCGCGCCGGACACCCGGCGGGCCGTGGGCAGGCCACCCGTCCGGCCCAATGGCGGTGCCGCCGGGCACCCCTTACAGCATGATCACCAATAGGGCACACGGGAACCAATCGCCCACCCTCTACCATCTATGTGGTGGCGAAGGGCCGTTCCCTCAGCTCCGCAGCCGAAAACATCCCTGCGCACCCCGGATTGCGAGAACGATGACCGACGACGTCCTGCTGGTCCACGGCGGAAACCCGCTCGAAGGCGAGATCCAGATCCGCGGCGCCAAGAACCTGGTCCCCAAGGCCATGGTCGCCGCGCTGCTCGGCCAGGGCCCCAGCAGACTGCGCAGCGTGCCGGACATCCGGGACGTCAAGGTCGTCCGCGGCCTGCTGCAGCTGCACGGTGTCACTGTCCGCACCGGCGACGAGGAGGGCGAGCTGATCCTCGACCCGTCGCACGTCGAGAGCGCCAACGTGGCGGACATCGACGCGCACGCGGGCTCCTCGCGCATCCCGATCCTGTTCTGCGGCCCGCTGCTGCACCGTCTCGGCCACGCGTTCATCCCGGGCCTGGGCGGCTGCGACATCGGCGGCCGGCCGGTGGACTTCCACTTCGAGGTGCTGCGCCAGTTCGGCGCCACCATCGAGAAGCACCCGCAGGGCACCTACCTGGTGGCCACCCAGCGGCTGCGCGGCACCAAGATCGAGCTGCCGTACCCGTCGGTCGGCGCCACCGAGCAGGTGCTGCTGACGGCGGTGCTCGCGGAGGGCGTCACCGAGCTGCGCAACGCCGCGATCGAGCCGGAGATCGTCGACCTGATCTGCGTGCTGCAGAAGATGGGCGCGATCATCTCGCTGGGCACCGACCGCACCATCCTGATCACCGGTGTGGACGAGCTGGACGGCTACACCCACCGGGCGCTGCCGGACCGCCTGGAGGCCGCCTCGTGGGCCTGCGCGGCGCTGGCCACCAAGGGCGACATCTACGTCCGCGGTGCCGAGCAGATCCCGATGATGACCTTCCTGAACACCTTCCGGAAGGTCGGCGGCGCCTACGAGATCGACGACGCGGGCATCCGCTTCTGGCACCCGGGCGGCGAGCTGAAGGCGATCGCCCTGGAGACCGACGTCCACCCGGGCTTCCAGACCGACTGGCAGCAGCCGCTGGTGGTGGCGCTGACCCAGGCCACCGGCCTGTCGATCGTGCACGAGACGGTGTACGAGTCCCGGCTGGGCTTCACCGGCGCGCTGAACCAGATGGGCGCGCACATCCAGCTGTACCGCGAGTGCCTGGGCGGCACCCCGTGCCGGTTCGGCGCGCGCAACTTCAACCACTCCGCGGTGGTCTCCGGCCCGTCCAAGCTGATGGGCGGCGAGCTGGTCATCCCCGACCTGCGCGGCGGCTTCTCGTACCTGATCGCGGCGCTGGCGGCCGAGGGCACCTCCACGGTGCACGGCATCGACCTGATCAACCGCGGCTACGAGAACTTCATGGACAAGCTGCGCGACCTGGGCGCGCACATCGAGCTGCCGTCGGAGGCCGAGCTGGCCGCGGTCCAGCTGACCGCCTGATCCAAGGCCCGTAACAAGCCGGTGGCCGGCCTCCCCGAGGGGAGGCCGGCCACCGGTGTGTTCAGCGGAGGGTCACTTGCCCTTCGCGGCTTCCTTCAGCTTCGAGCCGGCGCTCACCTTGACGCTGAAGCCCTCGGCGATCTGGATCGGCTCGCCGGTCTGGGGGTTGCGGGCGGTGCGGGCGGCGCGCAGGGTGCGCTCGAAGGTCAGGAAACCGGGGATGGTGACCTTCTCGTCGCCCTTGGCGACGACCTCGCCGGTGATCTCGGCGAAGGCGGCCAGCACGGCGTCGGCGTCCTTGCGGGTCACCTCGGCGCGCTCGGCCAGCGCGGCCACCAGCTCACTGCGGTTCATGTGTACTCCTGTGGTCTGTTGCTCTGCCGTACGCGGAGGCATGGCCGGTCCGCGGCACGGTGCTCGTTCAGGCGAGGGGTGGTCAGGGGCCGGGCTCGCACCGCGAAGCGCCGCAAACTGCCCGCCTGGGTACGAATCCTGCCTCGACCGGCACTGAGAAAGCCAATCGGGTACCGGCGTGGTTGACCCGAACAGCGTCCGCCGGACAGAGGTGTGACGCTCCGTCGGTTCCGGGGTGGCCGGGGCGGGCGGCGGCCGGGACGACACGCCGTGGCACAACTGGGGACGTTCCGTACTTGTCGGACACGCCACCCCGTCGCAGGGCTACGGTACGCCCTGGCACCGACAAGCCCAAACACGCCCCTTTCCCTTGTGTCGCAAGGGATCCGGCACGTTCGCCGCAATCCGGCCGCGGCGACCGTGCCGGGCGCTCACCGGCTCAGAGCTGAACGGCCGGGAACGCGGCGGTGTCGAGCGTTCCGACGATGCCCGGGGTGGGCTTCGCGGGGGCCGCCTCCGCGCCGCCACGGGCCGCCACGGCGGCGTCCCGGACGGCCGCGGCGACGGTCTTGGCGACACCCGGGTGGAAGACGCTGGGGATGATGTAGTTGGCGTTCAGCTCGTCGTCGGTGACGGTGGTGGCCAGCGCGCGGGCGGCGGCCAGCATCATCTCGGTGTCGACGCTGGCGGACTGGGCGTCCAGCAGGCCGCGGAAGACACCCGGGAAGACCAGCACGTTGTTGATCTGGTTGGGGAAGTCGCTGCGGCCGGTGGCGACCACCGCGGCGGTGTGCCGGGCCACCGCCGGGTCGACCTCCGGGTCGGGGTTGGCCAGCGCGAAGACGATCGCGTCCTTGGCCATGGTGGCCAGGTCGTCGCCGTCCAGCACGTTCGGGGCGGAGACGCCGATGAAGACGTCGGCGTCGGCCACCGCCTCCTTGAGGGTGCCGGTGCGGCCGGAGCGGTTGGTGTTCTCGGCGATCCAGCGCAGGTTCTCGTTCAGGTCCTCGCGGCCCAGGTGGACCACGCCCTGCACGTCCGCCACGGTGGCGTGTGCGACGCCCGCGGCCATCAGCAGCTTGAGGATCGCGGTGCCGGCGGCGCCGGCGCCGCTCATCACCACGCGGATCTCGCCGATCTCCTTGCCGACCACCTTCAGCGCGTTGGTCAGCGCGGCCAGCACCACGATCGCGGTGCCGTGCTGGTCGTCGTGGAAGACCGGGATGTCCAGCGCCTCGCGCAGCCGGGCCTCGATCTCGAAGCAGCGCGGCGCGGAGATGTCCTCCAGGTTGATGCCGGCGAAGCCCGGGGCGATGGCCTTGACGATCGCCACGATCTCGTCGGCGTCCTGGGTGTCGAGGCACAGCGGCCACGCGTCGATGCCCGCGAAGCGCTTGAACAGCGCCGCCTTGCCCTCCATCACCGGCAGCGCGGCCTTCGGGCCGATGTTGCCCAGGCCCAGCACCGCGGAGCCGTCGGTGACCACGGCGACCGAGTTGCGCTTGATGGTCAGGCGGCGGGCGTCCTCGGGGTTCTCCGCGATCGCCATGCACACCCGGGCCACACCCGGGGTGTAGATCATGCTGAGGTCGTCACGGTTGCGGATCGGCAGCTTCGAGGACATCTCGATCTTGCCGCCGAGGTGCATCAGGAACGTACGGTCGGAGACCTTCCCGATGGTGACGCCGTCGATCGTGCGGAGCTTCTCCACGATCTCCTGGCCGTGCGCCACCGAGGACGCCGCGACGGTGACGTCGATGCGCAGCGCCTCCAGGCCGGAGGCGGTGACGTCGAGGCCGGTGACCGAGCCGCCGGAGGACTCGACCGCGGTGGTGATGGAGCTCACCGCGTTGCCGGTGGCCGGCACCTCCAACCGGACCGTGATCGAGTTCGAGACACTGGGCACCGTCGCCATCGACGTCCTTCTTCCTAGAATCAGCAGACCGTGACCGGCCTGGTAATCGCGCAGCAAGCTAGGTATCGATCGTCGCACCTACCGGGTGCTTCCCAGAAATAACGTTCATTGAGTGTGCGGATCCGACAAACCCGCACGGCCCGGGCAGAGGGCCTCCTTGCCCGTGGGCGCCGATGCGTTACATTGGAACGGCACCGGCTCGATCCAAGCCCCCGGGCCCAACCTTCGTCCCTTCGAGGGACCACTTGCCGCGAGGCGAGCATGGCGGGTCGGTGTTCAGCTTCACGAAGGCCCCCCACCTCCTGGTGGGGGGCCTTCGCGTTACTTCAGCAGGGCCGGGACTCCGGCGGCGTCCGGCAGGTCGTCCGGGCCGGACAGCACCGTCAGCCGCTGGGTGGCGCGGGTCAGCGCCACGTACAGCACCCGCAGGCCCGCCTCGGACTCGCCGGCGATGCCGGTCGGGTCGGCGACCACCGTGGCGTCGTACTCCAGGCCCTTCGCCTCCAGGCTGCCCAGCGCCACCACCCGGTCGCCCAGGCCCTCGGTCCAGGACGCGGCCTCCGCGCGGCGGTCCATCGGGACGACCACCGCGACGGTGCCGTCCACCTCGGACAGCAGCCGCTCCAGCTCGGCCCGGGCGGCCCTGCCGAAGGACTCCGCGCCGGCGTCCCGGACCGCCGCGAACCGCGGGTGCACGCCGGTGGCCCGGACCGCGCTCGGCGACGGGGTGCCCGGCGCGGCCAGCGCCAGCACCTTCGCCGCCACCTCGGCGATCTCCGCCGGGTTGCGGTAGTTCACCGTCAGCGTGTGCCGGCGGCGCGGCTTGCCCGCCAGCACCTCGCCCATCGCCGCCTGCGCCTCCTCGGGGAACGGCCAGGACGACTGCGCCGGGTCGCCGACGATGGTCCAGGTCGCCATCCGGGCGCGGCGGCCGATCAGCCGCCACTGCATCGGCGTGAGGTCCTGCGCCTCGTCCACGATCACGTGCGCGTACTCGCGGCGCTCCTCGGGAATGCGCTCGCGCTCGCGCCGCCCGTACGCCCGCTCGCCGTACGTGGTGACTTCCTCCAGGCCGGTCAGCAGGTCGATCGCGTCGACCTCCCGGACCTTCGGCCGGGCCGGCTCGCCGAGCAGCACCTGCAGCTCGTCGACCAGCGCCACGTCGTGCGCCGACAGGTCGCCGGCGCCGCGGTCGTCCAGGTGCCGCCAGGACGCCGCCAGCAGGCGGGCCTCCTCCGGGGTGACGGCCCGGCGGGCGATCCGGTTGGTGTGCCGGTGCTGGCGCAGCGTGGCCAGCACCCGGCGCGGGGTGACGGCCGGCCACCAGGCGTCCAGGAAGTTCAGGAACGCGGCCTCGTCGGAGACGTACTCGTCGAAGGACTCGCGCTCCTCCTGGCGCTGCTCGCGCTCGCCGTGGCTGACCGGCTTCGGCAGGTCGCGCACGGCCTCCGACCAGAGCGCGTCCAGCAGCAGGCGGCGGGCGCGCGGGCGCAGCAGGTTGAGCGGGGTGCCGCCGCCGCCCACCACGTTGCCGCGCACGGTCTTCAGCCGGCCGGCGTCCAGCCGCAGCGCCTGGCCGCGGGCGAACACCTTCAGCTCGGTCGGCGCGCCCAGCTCCAGGGCCGCCCGGGCGGCCCGGCGCAGCAGCTGCACCATCCGCGAGGAGCCCTTGATCCGGGCCACCTCGGGGCTGTCGTAGCGGGCCGCTTCGATGCCGTCCACCAGGCTGCCGACCGCGCGGATCGCCACCTGGCCCTCCTCGCCCAGCGAGGGCAGCACGCCCTCGGTGTAGGAGACCAGCAGCGCCGTCGGGCTGACCACCAGGATGCCGCCCGCGTAGCGGCGGCGGTCCTGGTAGAGCAGGAACGCGGCGCGGTGCAGGGCGACGGCGGTCTTGCCGGTGCCGGGGCCGCCGGTGACCAGGGTGGCGCCGGCGGCGGCCGCCCGGATCACCTCGTCCTGCTCCTTCTGGATGGACGAGACGATGTCGCGCATCGTGTGACCGCGGGCCCGGCCCAGCGTCGCCATCAGCGCGCCGTCGCCGACCACGGCGAGTTCCTCGCCGTCCAGGGTCGGGGTCAGGTCGGGACGCAGCAGGTCGTCCTCGACGCCGATGACCTTGCGGCCCTTGGAGCGGATCACCCGGCGGCGGATCACCCGGCCCGGCTCCAGCGGCGTGGCCCGGTAGAAGGGTGCGGCCGCCGGGGCCCGCCAGTCGATCACCAGCGGGCCGAACTCGGCGTCGAGCACGCCGAGCCGGCCGATGTGCAGGCTCTCGGCGACCGCCGGGTCGGCCGGGTCCATCGGTGTCTGCGAGGGAATCCCGTGTTCCTCGGGGGCGTCGGCCTGCTGGAGGTCGATGCGCCCGAAGAGGAAGTCCTCGAACTCGTTGTTCAGCCGCTGCAGGTGCGCGCCGGCGCGGTACACCTGGGCGTCGCGCTCGGCGAGTGCGCCGGGGGTGCCGACCTGCACGCGCTTCGCGGCGTCCTCCAGGATGTACTCCGCCTCGGCGAGCTTCTCCTCGAGCCGTTGGTAGACGGTGTCGAGATGCTGCTGCTCCTCCGCGATCTCGCGGTCGCGGAGAGTATCGGTGTGGTGCTCGGCAGAGCCGTGCGCGCCCAAGGAGCCCCCAGAGGTGCGGAGAAAAAGGCGGACGGACGATCTTACGGGATGAACTGTTCCGCGGACGAGGACCCCCGCCCACCGACGCCCGGACCGGGGACCGGCCCGGAACGCACGAGAGCCGCCCTCCGGGTGGAGGACGGCTCTGCGATGCACATGGGGTGGTGGAGATGCCGGGAATCGAACCCGGGTCCAGTGGAGAGGATTCAGGACTTCTCCGAGCGCAGTCCGCTGTGAGTTTCTCGGCCCTGGCAGTCACGCGGACAAGCCGCCAACAGGCCCAGCCACTGTTTGGTTTCCCCGCCACCCCCGTGACCGGAGTGGAAGGTTGAGTTCCCTAGATTATGCCAGGATCCGGGTCGGGAACGCCCCGGGCTGACACCCATTCACTTTCGCAGATCAGGCTGCGAGAGCGAACTGCTGGGAATCGCGCTTAGAGTTGGCGATTATATTTTTGCGACAGATGGTTTACGAGATCATTGCCGCGTTCCTCGGCTCGCTTCTCCTGTTTCGACAGCCACTGTCGAAACCGATCATCCCCATGTTGATTTGACAAACAGCACCGGCGGGCGAGGCCCTCCGGGTGATGCGCTGCCATAGTACTCGGGCGGCGCGTCAAGGGTCCAGCGCATTAACGAGCGGCGGCCGACGGGTTCTTCGCGGCCGCCCCCGGAGTGCCCAACTGCTGGGCCAGCCACGGCAGCTGGCGCTCGAAGGCGCCGGCGGCGAACTGCCAGACGTGCCGCCCGGGCTCGACGTTCAGGCGGGTGGTCAGCCCGGCCTTCCCGGCCGCCGCCTCCAGCTGCTTGGCGTGCGCGAGCTGCCCGCTCTCCTGGTCGCCGACGTCGAACATCCCGGTGACGCCCTTGTACTTGCCGCGGTGCGCGGCCAGCACGGTCTGCGGGTCGTAGGCGGCCCAGGCGGCGGCGTCGCCGCCGTACAGCTTCTCGATGGTCTGCTGCTTGTCGCCGATGTACGGGCCGAGGTCGCCGGAGATGTCCAGGAAGTGGCCGAACACCTCGGGGTGGGCGGCGGTCAGGGTGATCGCGCAGGTGCCGCCCATCGACCAGCCGGCCATCGCCCACTTCTTCGGGTCGGCGGACGTGTCGAAGGTCTTCTCGACGTACTTCGGCAGGTCCTTGACCAGGTGGTCGGCGGCGTTCCCGGCCGGGCCGTCCACGCATTCGGTGTCGACCTTGAAGCCGCCGGTGGCGTCCGCGAACACCAGCACCGGGGAGAAGCCGTTGTGCTTGGCCGCGTAGGCGTCGGCGGTCTTCACCGCGTTGCCGGCCCGCACCCAGTTGTCGGGGGCGGCGAACTCGCCGCCGACCATCTCCACCACCGGCAGCTTGGGCCGCGTCTTGCTGCGGAACCAGGCCGGCGGCAGGTACACCAGCTCCTGCCGGTGCGCGAAGCCGCTCGGCACCGCGGGGACGTCCACCGCGACCACCCGGCCGGTGCCGGTGCGGCCGGTGGTCTGCAGCGCCTGGTCCAGGCCCATCTGGTCGGGCACCGGGGAGCCGGAGAGTTCACCGATCGCGTCGCCCAGCGTCGGGTAGTAGCCGGTCGCCGCGTTCAGCGTGTTCGCCCCGGCCAGCACCGCCGCCAGCATCGCGACGGGCACCGCCGCCCGGTGCCACCAGCGCGCCCCGCGCCAGCCGGCCACCAGCACCAGGGCGGCGAGCAGTGCCACGCCCAGCCAGACCCACAGCGTGGCGGGAAGCGGGTCGGTGATCCCGGACAGCTCCAGCACCCCGACGGCGAGCAGCCCCGCCGCGCCGGCCGCCGCGCCGACCGCCACCGGCAGCCGGCGCAGCCACCAGCGGCGTCCGGGCCGGCCGATCGCGGCCAGCAGTGCGACGACGGCGAGCACCCGCACCGTCCACGGGAACCAGCCGTCCAACAACGAGATGTCCACCCCGGGATGGTAGGCGCCCGAGCGGCGGCACCGCGCCATCCGGGTGGACGGTGACGAAGCTGCGACAGTGCCGCCGGTCAGCCGCCCGCGCCCGGCAGACCGAGTTCCTTGGCCAGCCAGGGCAGCGATTCCTTGAACGCGAAGGCACCGAACTGCCAGTCGTGCTTGCCGGGGTGGACCTCGACCCGGGTCTTCAGGCCGGCCGCGTTGGCGGCCCGGTCGAGTTCCTTGGCGTTGGCGATGTGGCCGGCCTCGGTGTCGCCGACCATGAACAGGCCGGAGGAGGAGCTGTAGTCGCCGTGCCTGCCGCGCAGCACCGTCAGCGGGTCGTTCGCGGCCCACGCCTCGGCATCGCCCCCGTACAGCTTCTCGATGGTCTGCTGCTTGTTACCGGTGGTAGGTCCGAGGTCGCCCGCCATGTCGACGAAGTGCCCGAAAACCTCGGGGTGCACCACTCCGAGGTCGAGGGCGCAGGTGCCGCCCATCGACCAGCCCGCCGCCGCCCAGGAGCGCGGGCCGAAGGCGGTGCCGAAGGTCTTCACGATGAACGGCGGGATGTCCTTGACCAGATGGTCCTGGGCCTTGCCGGCCGGGCCGTTGACGCACTCGGTGTCGGCGTTGAAACCGCCGGTGGCGTCCACGAAGACCAGCACCGGAGCATAGCCGTCGTGCGCAGCGGCATAGGCGTCGGCGGTCTTCACCGCGTCGCCCACCCGCACCCAGTTACTGGGGGACATGTACTGGCCGCCGATCATCTCCACGACCGGCAACTGCGGGCGGTTCTTGCTCTTGAACCAGGCCGGCGGCAGGTAGACCAGTTCCTGCCGGTGCTGGAACCCGCTGGGCTCCGCCGGGATGTCGACCGCGACCACCCGGCCCTCGGTGGCCTTGCCGACCGTCCCGAGCGCCTGGCCGAGGCTCATCTGCTGGGGCACCGGGGCGCCCGCCAGGTCGGACAGCGCGATGTCCACGCTCGGGTAGTAACCGGTGGCGGCATTCAGCGAGTTGGCGCCGCAGAGCACGGACAGCGCGGCGGCGATCGGCACTGCGGTCATGTTCCACCAGCGGGCGCCCTGCAGGCCGAACGCGAGCGAGCCGAGCGCCAGCAGGGCGCAGAACATCCAGAACCACAGCCCGACCGGCAGCCCGTCCTGGACATCGCCGAACAGCACCACCAGGACGGCCGTCAACCCGGTGACCACCAGTGCCCCGGCGGCCGCCCACGGCAGCCGGCGGCGCACCCAGAACGGGCTGACCCGAATCACCGCCGCGCCCAGTGCCGCGAGGGCCAGAATGCGCAATGTCCACGGGAGCCAGCCGCTCAGCAGTGAGGAGTCCACCCCGAGATCGTACGAAAGCGTCCGGTCGCCACATGCAACCGGGTTGGCACGCCCTTGACCTGACGTCCGATCAGAGCGGGTCTCAGCCCTGCCGACGGCGGGCCGCGGCAACGGCGCGGTCGGACTCGCGGCGGTCCTGGCGCTCGCGCAGGGTCTGCCGCTTGTCGTAGAGCTTCTTGCCGACGGCGAGGGCGATTTCGAGCTTCGCGCGGCCGTCCTTGAAGTACAGGGACAGCGGGACCAGCGTGTGGCCGGTCTCCTTGGCCTTGGACTCCAGCTTGCGGATCTCCATCTTGTGCAGCAGCAACTTGCGCTTGCGGCGGGCCGAGTGGTTGGTCCAGGTGCCCTGGGTGTACTCGGGGATGAAGACGTTGTCGATCCAGGCCTCGCCGCCCTGGATGTACGCGTAGCCGTCGACCAGGTTGGCCCGGCCCTCGCGGAGCGACTTGACCTCGGTTCCGGTGAGCACCATTCCGCACTCGTAGGTGTCGAGGATGGTGTATTCGTGCCGCGCCTTCTTGTTCTGCGCGACCAGCTTCTTGCCCGTTTCCTTTGCCATAGCTCCGTCATTCTCGCACCTCGGGGGCGCCCTCGGCAGCCCCTTTACGGCGCGCCGGACGGTTCGGGGGCGGGGCTCAGCCCGTCCAGCACCCGCAGGGCGAGGTTCTCGGTGCCGGTGTCGTCGCCGGCGGGCGCGGGAACGTCGGGCTGGACGCCGGTGCCGTCCGGGGAGCGGCCGGCCGGGGTCTGGTAGCGGCCGACGGTGAGTTCGAGCACCGAGCCGTCGGCGAGCGTGCTGGGCTGCTGGACGGTGCCCTTGCCGAAGGTGCGCTCGCCCACCAGGACGGCCCGGGAGCGGTCCTGCAGGGCGCCGGCCAGGAGTTCGGCGGCGCTCATGGTGCCGCCGTCGACCAGCACCACCAGCGGGACGGCGGTGTCGCCGCCGGGGGTGGCGGTCAGTTCGCGGTGCTCGCCTCGCGCCTGGTAGCTGGCCACCGGGCCGCCGTCGAGGAACGCCGAGGCGACGCCGACGGCCTCCTCGACCAGGCCGCCGGAGTTGCCGCGCAGGTCCAGCACCACGCCGCGGGCACCGGCCGCGGCGGCCCGCACCTGGCCGGCCACGCCCTTGGTGAAGGCGTGCACCGCGATCCGCGCCACGCCGGGGCTGGGGCGGTCGGTCTCGACCTCACGGGCGGCCAGTTCGGCCCGGGTCAGGCCGAGTTCGCGCACCGGCCCGTCGCCGTCCTGCACGCCGACCACGACCTCGCTGCCGGCCGCGCCGCCGCGCAGCCGGGACACCAGTTCGGTGACCGGCAGTTGAGCGGCCGGGACGCCGTCCACGCTGACCAGCCGGTCGCCCGCGGCGATGCCGGCCCGGGCGGCGGGCGAGCCGGGCAGCACCTCGGCCACCTCGGTGGGGCCGTCGGCGCTGCGCTCGACGGTCAGTCCGACGCCCGGGTAGCGGCCGCCGGTGAAGTCCCGGTACTGCTGCGGGCTGAGGTAGGCCGCCCACCGGTCGCCGCTGGCGCCGACCAGCTGCCGGGCCTCCTGCGGGCTCAGGTCGGCCCCGGACAGGTCCGCGCCGCGGACCCCGTCGGACGACAAAGGGGCCCGGGACGAACCGATCGGTTCGCCCCAGGCCCCGGAAGCGGCTCCGGCGAACAGCACGGCGCCGAACACCAGGCCGAGGGTCATCCCCTGGCGTACTCGTGGAGCTGTCGGCATGCCAGCGAGTGTAGGGCCACCGGCGGGCGTTGCCGACGGCCCGTCAGACCTTCAGGTACTTGCGCAGGGTGAAGAACGCCGCGATGCCGGCCATCGCCATACCGACCACCACCAGCAGCGGAATGACCGCCAGCACCGAGGACAGGCCGATGAAGTTGATGAACAGCACCTTCTTCGCCAACCACCCGTGGACGAAGAAGTGACCACCCAGAAGCAGCAGCGAGGCCAGGCCCGCACCGAGCAGCGCGGAGAACGCGGCCTCCGCGATGAACGGCATCTGCACGTAGAAGTTGGAGGCGCCGACCAGCCGCATGATGCCGGTCTCGCGGCGCCGGCTGAACGCCGACACCCGGACGGTGTTGACGATCAGCAGCAGCGCCACGCAGAGCATCAGCGCCATGATCACGAAGGCGGCGGTCTGCAGGCCGCGCAGCAGGCCGAACAGGTTCTCCAGGATCTTGCGCTGGTCCTCGACCGACTTCACGCCGGGCTTGCCGGCGTAGGCGCTCTGGATCACGTCGTACTTGGTCGGGTCGTTGAGCTTCACCCGCCAGGACGCCGGCAGCGCGTCCGGACCGACCGCCGCGAGCAGCGGGTTGTCCGGGTTGGACGCCTTGAAGCGCTGGTACGCCTCCTGCGAGCTCTCGAAGGTCGCGCTCTGCACCAGCTCGGTGCGCTTGTCCAGGTCGGCCTTGACGTCCCTGATCTGGTCTTCGGTGGCCGCGCCGGCCGCGCACTGGGCGGAGTTGTGGTCCGACTTGGCGCAGAAGTAGATGCTGACTTCGACCTTGTCGTACCAGTAGTCCTTCATGGAGTTGACCTGGTCGCGGACCAACAGCGAGGCACCGGCGAGGGCGAGCGAGAGCGCGACACTGACCACGACGGCGATCGTCATGGTCAGGTTGCGGCGGAGACCGACGCCGATCTCCGACAGAACGAACTGGGCGCGCATGCTTCTCTCTTCTAGCTCTGGTAGCCGTAGACGCCGCGGGCCTGGTCACGGACCAGCAGACCCTTGTCGAGCTCGATGACGCGCTTGCGCATCTGGTCGACGATCGCCTGGTCGTGGGTGGCCATCAGCACGGTGGTGCCGGTCCGGTTGATCCGGTCCAGCAGCTTCATGATTCCGACCGAGTTCTGCGGGTCGAGGTTGCCGGTGGGCTCGTCGGCGATCAGCAGCATCGGACGGTTCACGAACGCGCGGGCGATCGCCACACGCTGCTGCTCACCACCCGACAGCTCGCCGGGCATCCGCTCCTCCTTGCCGCCGAGGCCGACCAGGTCGAGCACCTCGGGCACCACCTTGTTGATGGCGCTCTTCGGCTTGCCGATGACCTCCAGGGCGAACGCCACGTTCTGCCCCACGGTCTTGTTCGGCAGCAGGCGGAAGTCCTGGAAGACGGTGCCCAGTTGGCGCCGCATGTGCGGCACCTTCCAGTTGGAGAGCTTGCCCAGGTCCTTGCCGAGGACGTGCACCTCGCCGGTGGACGGGCGCTCCTCGCGCAGGCACAGGCGCAGGAACGTCGACTTGCCCGAACCGGACGAGCCGACCAGGAAGACGAACTCGCCCTTCTCGATCTCCAGCGAGACGTTGTCCAGGGCCGGACGGTTCTGCTTGGGATAGGTCTTGGAGACGTTGTCGAATCTGATCACGGCTGCATCACGGGGCCATCCTAGGTGGATCGGAGCCAGTGACCTTACGCGATGCCCTTGCGTACCCGCAGTAACCATGCGGCTACCCATGGGAATTTCGTCTGCTTCGGTTCCGGTTCGGACCCGAAATTGCGAGCTACGTCACAGCTCGATAACCCTTCCCCTCCGGGGGCCCAGGTGTCCGGAACCTGGCAGAGTGGTAGGGAGTCGGAACCGAAGCCGCCTCCGGCACGTTGGCTATGCAGCAAGGAGGACACGCATGACCTGCGACCAACTGGTGTGCGCCAACTGCAACGGCCGCGTCATCGACGGCCGCTGCCCGGTGTGTCGCGCCAACCGCGCCCGGCTCCAGCAGGAGCAGCACGGGCCGTTCGCCACGCTCAACCCGACGGTGCTACTGGCCGTCCTGTGCGCCGCCCTGATCGCGCTGGCGCTGCTCGCCCGCTGATCCCCAGAACCGAGAACACGGAAAGGGCCCCACCGCCGAAGCGGTGGGGCCCTTTCTCATGCTCGCATTAGCGGTATCAGCTCTCGCGCTGCTTGCGCCACCGGATGCCGGCTTCAATGCTGCGCCTGATGTTCATCTCAGCCGGCCTCCTCCCTCGCAGTGTCAGCTCTCGCGCTGCTTGCGCCACCGGATGCCGGCCTCGATGAAGCCGTCGATGTCGCCGTCCAGCACGCCCTGCGGGTTGCCGACCTCGTGCTCGGTGCGCAGGTCCTTGACCATCTGGTACGGGTGCAGGACGTAGGAGCGCATCTGGTTGCCCCAGGAGCTGCCGCTGTCCTTGAGCGCGTCCATCGCGGCGCGCTCCTCCTGGCGGCGCCGCTCCAGCAGCTTGGCCTGGAGGACGTTCATCGCCGAGGCCTTGTTCTGGATCTGCGAGCGCTCGTTCTGGCAGGAGACCACCACGCCGGTGGGCAGGTGGGTGATGCGGACCGCGGAGTCGGTGGTGTTGACGCCCTGGCCGCCGGGGCCGGAGGCGCGGTACACGTCGATGCGCAGGTCGCCCTCGTCGATGTCGACGTGGTCGGACTGCTCGACGACGGGGAGCACCTCGACGCCGGCGAAGGAGGTCTGGCGGCGGCCCTGGTTGTCGAACGGGGAGATGCGCACCAGGCGGTGGGTGCCCTGCTCGACGGAGAGGGTGCCGTAGGCGTAGGGGGCCTTGACGGTGAAGGTCGCGGACTTGATGCCGGCCTCTTCGGCGTACGAGGTGTCGTAGACCTCGGTCGGGTAGCCGTGCCGCTCGGCCCAGCGCAGGTACATGCGCATCAGCTGCTCGGCGAAGTCGGCGGCGTCGACGCCGCCCGCCTCGGCACGGATGTTGACGAGGGCCTCACGGGCGTCGTACTCGCCGGAGAGCAGCGTGCGCACCTCCAGCTCCTCGACGGCCTTCTTGACGGCCTCCAGCTCGTTCTCGGCCTCGACGCGGGTGTCCGCGTCGTCCTCGGCCTCGGCGAGCTCGAACAGGACGCCCAGGTCCTCGACCCGGCCGCGCAGGGACTCCACCTTGCGCAGCTCGCCCTGGAGGAAGGAGAGCCGGCTGGTGACCTTCTGCGCGTTCGCGACGTCGTCCCACAGGGTGGGGACGGCTGCCTCCTCCTCCAGGGTTGCGATGTCGGCCCGGATCTTGTCCAGGTCGAGGACTGCCTCGATCGACGACATGGTCGAGTCGAGGTTCTTGAGCTCTTCGGAAGGATCGACGGCTGCCACGCCCACAAGGGTAATGGTTCGCCGGGGGGGCTCGGCTACAACCGGGGGTACCAGGTGGTGTGGACGGCTCCGGCGGTGGACGCGGGGGGCTCGGCGGCGAACGCCGTCCAGGCGGCGGCGGCCCCCGCGAGCAGCAGGATCACCGCGATCAGCACGGCCAGCGTGCGGCGGCGGCGGATCTGCTGGGCCCGGGTGCGCCGGTGGGCGGGCGCGGGCTGGGTGCGCTGGGCGCGGGACTCCTCCGCGTAGGAGGCGAGCTCCCCGGCGGACGGGCGGCGCAGGCTGGTGTGGGTGTCGCGGGTGGAGTCGGGGGTGGGCCCGGGCACCAGCGGGACGGCGGGGCCGCGGCGGCGGCGGTGGGTGCCGCGGCCGGTCTCCGCCTCGGCGTAGACGGCCTCGCCGGGGGTGGGCGCCTCCTCGGTGGCGGTCCGCTGGGCGGGCACCGCGAGCGGGCCGACCCCGGCCAGTTCGGGCAGCAGCTCGCGCAGCCGGGAGGCCAGTTCGGCGGCCCGCAGCCGGGAGGCGGGGGCCTTGGCCAGGCATTCGGAGATGATCCGCCACAGGCCGTCCGGCATCCCCTCGACCGGCGGGACGTTCTCGGTGACGTGCCGGCGCAGCACCGCGCCGGTGTGGCCGCCGCCGAACGGGGTGGTGCCGGTGAGCAGTTCGTACAGCACGGTGGCGAGGGCGTAGATGTCGACGGCGGCGCGCGGCTCCAGGCCCTCGATGATCTCGGGGGCCAGGTAGTCGGGGGTGCCGATGATCCGGGTGGCCCGGGTGCGGCGGGGGGCGTCGACCAGGCGGGCGATGCCGAAGTCGGTGAGCTTGGCGCGCGGGGCGCCGCCGGGGCCGGGCGGGGCCGCCAGGTCGAGCAGGACGTTCTCCGGCTTGACGTCGCGGTGCACGATGCCGGCGGCGTGCGCGGCGGCCAGGCCGTCGGCGACGTCGGCGATCACCGAGGCGGCGACCAGCGGGTCGAGCACGCCGTCGCGCTCCAGGCGGGTGCGCAGGTCGGTGCCCTGGACCAGGTCCATCACCAGGGCGAGGTCGCTGCCGTCCACCACCATGTCGTGCACGCCGACCACCCGCGGGTGGTCGAGGCAGGTCAGTGCGGTGCGTTCCTGGACGAAGCGGCCGACCAGGACCTGGTCGGCGGCCAGGTCCTCGCGCAGCAGCTTCACCGCCACCGGCCCGTCCGGGCCCTCGCCGAGCCACACCGTGCCGGCCGAGCCGCGGCCGATCACCTGGTGGACCGTGTACCGGCTGCCGATCTTGCGTGCCAATGCTGCTCCGTGGGCTCGTGAGGTCGGTGCTCGCGGAACAACCTACGCGCCCGAGCGACCTCCGGGGGCCGCGGAGGGCCCCCGGAGCGGTT
The DNA here is from genome assembly GCF_043200475.1 of Kitasatospora sp. NPDC048407. NCBI lineage: Bacteria > Bacillati > Actinomycetota > Actinomycetes > Kitasatosporales > Streptomycetaceae > Kitasatospora > Kitasatospora sp. NPDC048407. The sequence goes on from NZ_JBICXW010000003.1 coordinate 405,699, forward strand.
CCGATCCGGAGGAATTTCGTCGGAGTGTCGACAAAGCGTCAAACCTAGTTGCCGGTATGGCTGCCGATCCAGGACTTCGCCGAATCGAACCAGCCCACCACGTTGTGCCAGTAGTCCGGGAGCGGCGTGAAGTTCCACAGCGCCAGGCAGCCCAGCGCCAGCACCACCAGCACCAGCAGGCAGCCCTTCGCGCAGCCCAGGCCGGGGATCCACATCCGGTTGCGGCTGCGCGGGCGCGGCTCGCGCTCCCGCGCCCGGGGCGGCTCCGGCTCCCGGTACGGCGGCTCCTGGCGGCGCGGCGGGGCCGGTTCGGGCCGGCGCTGCGGCGCCGCGTGGCCCTGCGGGCGGCCGTCGTAGCCGGGCGGCGGGCCGGGCTGCTGCGCCTGGTACGGCTGCGGGGCGACCGGCGGGCGACCACCGCGGCCCTGCGGGTACTGGCCGCCGGGCCGGCCGCCGCCCTGCTGCGGGTGCCCGCCCTGCTGCGGGTGCCGGCCCTGCTGCGGCTGGTACGGGCCCGGCGGCGGGGCGTACCGGCCGCCGCCGGGCGGCGGGCCGGGCTGCGGGGCCTGGTACGGCGGCGGGGCGACCGGCGGGCGCTGCCCGGGCGGCGGGTACTGGCCGGCCTGGTACGGGCGGGGCGCGACCTGCGGGTCGGCCAGGTCCTCCGGCTCGAAGTAGCCGATCCGGGTCTGCTCGTTGCGGTCCCGGGCGGCCTGCAGCTGGGTCTGCCACGGGTGCGGCCCGTCCGGCTGCGCGGGCGGCTGCTCGGGCGCGGGCGGCATCGCGGGCATCACCCTGGTGCGGTCCGCGGGCGGCGCGGGCGGCTGGGGGCTCATCAGCTGGGTGCGGTCCTCGGCGCCCTGGACGGCCTGACTGTGCGTCATGACCTGGGTGGCGGCGGCCGGGTCGTACCCGTTGCCGCCGAACGCGGGGTCGTGGGCCGGCGCGGGCGGGGCGAGCGCGGGGTCGGGCACCAGCAGGGCGGCGACCGACAGGGCGGCGTCCACGGCGGCGGGCGAGGAGTGCACGCCGATGCCGGCCGCCACCACCCGCAGCGCCTCGGCCAGCGAGACGGCGGTGGGCCGCTCGGCCGGGTCCTTGCGCAGGCAGCGCTCGACCACCGTCCACAGCGGCTCGGGCATGGTGCGCGGGCGCTGCGGCTCCTGCGCGAGGTGGGCCTGCAGGATCGCCAGCGGGTTGTCGCCCTGGAACGGCGGGCGGCCGGTGACCAGTTCGTACAGCATGATGCCGGCGCCGTAGACGTCCACCGCGGCGGTCTGCGGGCGGCCGTCGGCGGACTCCGGGGCGACGTACACGGGGGTGCCGACGAACTCGTGGGTGCGGGTGATGCCCGGGGAGTCGGCGAGGCGGGCGATGCCGAAGTCGGTGAGCATCGGGTACATCTGCTCGCCGCCGTCCATCACCAGGGTGGCCAGCAGGACGTTGGCGGGCTTCAGGTCGCGGTGCACCACGCCGTCGGCGTGGCTGGCGGCCAGCGCGTCGGCGATCTGCGCCATCAGCAGCGCGCCGGCGATCGGCGACAGCGGGCCGGACTCGCGCAGGTAGCGGAACAGGTCGGGGCCGTCGATCAGGTCCATCACCAGGGCGAGCAGCTCGCCCTCCACCACCAGGTCGCGGGTGCGCACGATGTTGGGGTGGGTCAGCCGCAGCAGGACGGAGCGCTCGCGCAGGAAGCGCATCACCACGTCCGGGTCGGCGGCGAGCTCCTCGCGCAGCACCTTCACCGCGACGGCCTGGCCGGGCTGCAGGCCCGGCACGGCGACATCCTCGCGCACCCGGCCGCGCCAGACCGTGCCGGTCGCTCCGCGTCCGAGGCTCTCCTCGAGCAAGTACTTGCTTCCGACAGGCCGCACCTGTGCACTCCGTTCGGTCACCCCGCGCCCGCTGCGGGGCCGCGTTCCGGCACTCCCCCGTTCCCGTGAACGGCGCCGGGGCCTTTGGGATCCGCCCGCGCGCGAGGGCTCCCGGTTTTCGGCAACTCTAACGGTGCCCGCGCGGGTTTCCGAGGTGTTGCCGGGGCCCGTCGCGCACTGTCGGCCACCTGGGGCGCCGGGGTCTCCTTGACCTGACTCGGCGTCGGATTCACCATGGCGATGATCGCAAGATCGTCAAATCCGGTACCGTGCGCGGACTGTCCGTCCCGAGTGGCAGGATGGCAGGCACCACACGTGTGCAGAAGGGACCCCGGGCGTGATGCAGATCCGGCTCACCGTCCTTCGACCGCGCAGCGGCCCGACCAGCCCCGGGAGCTCTGCCGACGTCCTGGTCACCGCACCGGTCGGCACCACGCTCGGCGCCGTCGCCACCGCGCTGGCCGGCGCGGTCGGCGTCCGCGGACCACGCTCCGCCACCCACATCCACCTGTACGCCGGTGAGCAGCGCCTGGACGAACAGCTCCCGATCGGCCACCCCCCGCTGATCGACGGCGCCGTCCTCGCCCTCGGCGAGCCCGACCCGGACACCGGGGACACCGCCGGCCACCCCGCCGCCGAACTCCGCGTCGTCGGCGGCCCCGACGCCGGCGGCGTCCACCGCCTGCACGGCGAGCGGATCCGGATCGGCCGCTCCACCGAGGCCGACGTGCCGCTCGACGACCCCGACGTGTCCCGGCTGCACCTCGCCCTCCACCTCACCGCCGACGGCCACGCCACCGTCCAGGACCTCGGCTCCACCAACGGCACCCTGCTGGACGAGCGCTACCTGCGCGAGGAGAGCGCCGAACTCGCGCCCGGCGCACTGCTGCGGATCGGCGAATCCACCCTCCAGCTCGCCCACCCCGCCGACATAGCGACCCGCAGCACCACCCCCGACGGCGAAGGCCGGCTCCGGCTCGCCCCCCGCCCCACCGCCCGCACCGCACCCGGCCGCCCGGCCGGCCCCCCGCCCCCCGCCGAACCGCCCGCCGAGCCCGGCAGCGGCCGCGGCCGCTGGCTGCGCCGCACCCGCCCCGAGCCGCCCGCCGTCGACACCGACCGCCAGCACGCCACCGCCCGCCTGCGGCAGGCCGCCAACCAGCGCGAACGCTGGCCCGACCCGGCCGCGCTGCTGCTCGCCGCCCTGGGCACCGGCCCCCGGCTGTGGGAACGCGGCCCCGACCACCCCGACGCGCTCACCCTGCGTCTGGGCACCGCCGACCTCCCCGGCGGCCCCGGCACCGCCCCCGGCACCCTGCTGCCCGCCGTCCCCGCCACCGTCGACCTGCAGACCGCCGGCAGCCTCGGCCTGGCCGGCCCGCGCCACCGCCTCGCCGGCCTGGCCCGCGCCGTGCTCGCCCAGCTCGCCGCGCTGCACCCGCCCAGCGGCCTCGCCCTGGTCGTGATCGCCCCCGAGCACCACGCCGAGGACTGGTCCTGGGCCCAGTGGCTGCCCCACCTGCGGCCCGCCCACGGCCAGGCCTGCCGGCTCCTCTACGGCCTCGGCCCCGAACAGGCCGAGGCCCGGCTCACCGAACTCGCCTCCGCCACCGCCGCCGCGCCCGCCACCGTCGTCCTGGTCGACGGCGATCCCGGCACCGACGCCGGCCGACGCGCCCTCGGCCTGCTGCTCCGGCAGGGCCCCGCGGCCGGCGTATTCGTCCTCTGCCTCGCCGAGGTCCCCGAGGAACTCCCCACCGGGCTCGGCGCGTTCGGCCTGATCACCGGCGAGGTCGCCACCCGCCTCACCCTCGACCGGCCGGCCGGCGGCGCCCGCGAACACCTCACCGACATCGCCCTCGACGCGGTCTCCCCCGCCTGGGCCGAACGCCTCGCCCGCACCCTCGCCCCGCTCCGCGAAGCCGCCACCGACGCCGACCACGCCGCCCGCGGACCGCTCCCCGAAGCCCTCCGCCTGCTCGACCTGCTGCGCTCCGAATCGCTCTCCCCCGCCCGGCTCGCCGAGAGCTGGAACGCGCTGCCCGCCGGCGCGGGCGCCGCCGCCGCCCTGCTCGGCACCGCACGCGGCGCGGCCGGCGAGGAGACCTGCGCCGTCGACCTCGCCGAGGACGGCGACCACCTGCTCATCGGCGGCGGCCCCGGCTCCGGCAAGTCCGAACTGCTGCGCGCCCTCGCCGCCTCGCTCGCCGTCTCCGAACGCCCCGACCGTCTCGCCCTGCTGATGATCGACGGCGACCGCGCCGACGACGGCGGCCTGGCCGGCTGCACCGACCTGCCGCACGTCACCGACCACGTCAACGCCGCCGAGGACCCGCGCGGCGCACTGCTCGCCGCCGAACGCCTGCTCGACGAACTCGCCCACCGCGAAGCCCTGTTCGACGGCCTCAGCTTCACCGAGTGGCACACCCGGCAGATCTTCGACAAAACCCCGGCACTGGTCGGCGGCCCCGCCGCGGACCGCGTCCGGGTGGTCGAACCCCGCCGCTCCCCCGACGCCCCGTCCGCCGACGCCCCCGCCCGCCTGATCGTCGTCGTCGACGACTACGACGCGCTGCTCGGCCCCGCCTCCCCCGGCGGCCGCCCGCTCGCCCGCGCGCTGGCCGCCGCCGCCACCCGCGGCGCCCGCCTCGGCGTGCACGTCATCGCCACCACCGGCTCGCCGGAGAGCACCGCCGACACCGAACTCGACGAGGCCGCGCAACTGCGGATCGCCCTGCGCACCGAACAGCCCGGCGACTCCGACCTCCTGATCGACCTGCCCGACGCCGCCGCCCTGCCCGGCACCACCCCCGGCCGCGGCTACCTGCGCCGCCCCGACGGCGCCGTCACCGCCTTCCAGGGCGCCCGGGTCAGCGGCCGCATCCCGCGCACCGCGACGCTCCGGCCCACCGTCGTCGCCCAACGCCTGGAGGACCACGGCGCCGCCCCGTCCCCGCGCCCCGTCCGCGAACTCGGCAACGGCCCCACCGACCTCGCCCTGCTCGCCTCCGCCCTCCGCCGAGCCACCGAGAGCTGACCGCTTCAGGCTTCCGGGCACCGCTCAGCCGGCGGCGTCCGGAAGCTGCGACGGGCAGCGGCCGCCCGGCGTGGTCAGCAGCTCGAAGTGCCACATCTCGTTCGCGAACACCTGGCACAGCCCGTACTTGGCGCCCTTCCGGTTCAGCCAGTCGTCGGCGTCGGTCGGCCCGACGTCCACCGCCTTGCCCGACACGTGCGAGGACTTCTCCGGCGTGTTCACGTACCGCCGCGCCAGCTCCAGACTGCCGTGCTTCTCCACCGCGGCATCCAGCAACCGCTGCTGATAGCTCCGGCTCCGCCACCCCGAAGTGACCCGCAGCTCGATCCCCTGCTCCTTCGCGTCCGTGGCCGCCGCCCGCAACGCGGCGAGCAGCGCCGGGTCGAGCCTGCTCACCGCCGCCGAGCCGTCGTCAAACGGGCTCGCCGAGACACCGGCGGCCAGCTCGCCGTCGGCCGCCCGCACCTGGTCCGATCCCCCCACGACGAACGCCGCCACCGCCCCCAGCACCGTCACCGCCGCCACCGAGGTGATCGTCCGCCGCGTGGTCTTCCGCATCTCTGCCTCCTGCTCCGTACACGTGCTTCCGGGGTCCATTGCAGGGCGGACGGTGTTGCGAGGGCGTCTGCGTTTCCGGATACGTTTTCGACATCCGCCGCATCCCCGCCCACCGAGCCCGCGCAGCGGCACACAAACGCCTGCGCCAGCCCCGCGCAGCGGGTGGCGGAGGCAGGCATACGTCTTCGACACCCACCACATCCCCCCGGCCACCCCGCGCAGCGGGTACCGCCGGACCGGCCACCCCGGCCTGCCCCCTGGTTCTCGCGCCGGCCCCGCGCAGCGGGTGGCAGGCATACGTCTTCGACACCCACCACATCCCCGCCCACCGAGCCCGCGCAGCGGCACACAAAACACCCGCACCGGCCCCGCGCAGCGGGTGGCGGAGGCAGGCATACGTCTTCGACACCCACCACATCCCCCCGGCCACCCCGCGCAGCGGGTACCGCCCGACCGGCCACCCCGGCCTGCCCCCCCGGTTCCCGCGCCGGCCCAGCGCAGCGGGTGGCAGGCATACGTCTTCGACACCCACCACATCCCCGCCCACCGAGCCCGCGCAGCGGCACACAAACCGCCTGCGCCAGCCCCGCGCAGCGGGTGGCGGAGGCAGGCATACGTCTTCGACACCCACCACATCCCCGCCCACCGAGCCCGCGCAGCGGCACACAAAACACCCGCACCGGCCCCGCGCAGCGGGCGGTGGAGGCAGGTATACGTCTTCGACACCCACCACATCCCCCCGGCCACCCCGCGCAGCGGCTACCGCCCGACCGGCCACCCCGGCCTGGCCCCCCCGGTTCCCGCGCCGGCCCAGCGCAGCGGGTGGCGGGTGGCGGGCATACGTTTTCGACATGCGGTGTCGGGTTCAATGGATGTCCGAATCGTCGACGAGCGGAGCTGTGCGTGCGGGTGCTGGTGGTGGAGGACGAGGTGTACCTCGCCGAGGCGGTGCAGGCGGGGTTGCGGTTGGCGGCGATCGCGTGCGACGTGGCGGGGGACGGCGAGGCGGCGTGGGAGCGGTTGGGGGTGCACCGGTACGACGTGGTGGTGCTGGACCGGGACCTGCCGGGGGTGTCGGGTGACGAGGTGTGCCGGCGGATCGTCGCGGCGGGGCTGGGCTGCCGGGTGCTGATGCTGACGGCGGCGTCGCGGCTGGATCAGAAGGTGGCGGGGTTCGAGCTGGGCGCGGACGACTATCTGACCAAGCCGTTCGACCTGGCCGAGCTGGTGGTGCGGCTGCGGTCGTTGGCCCGTCGGCCGGAGCAGTCCGCGCCGCCGGTGCTGGAGTTCGCGGGGCTGCGGGTGGATCCGTTCCGGCGCGAGGTGTTCCGGGACGGGCGGTATGTGGCGTTGCCTCGCAAGCAGTTCGCGGTGCTGGAGGTACTGATGGCGGCGCGGGGCGGGGTGGTGAGCGCGGAGGATCTGTTGGAGCGGGCCTGGGACGAGCACGCGGATCCCTTCACCAACGCGGTGCGGATCACCATCTCGGGTCTGCGCAAGCGTCTCGGTGAGCCGTGGGTGATCCACACCGTGCCGGGTGTCGGCTACCGCCTGGACGCGGCGTGAGCCGCCCGCGCCGCTTGACCGCCCGGCTGCGGCTGACGTTGAGCTACACGCTGTTCACCGTGACCACCGGCGCGCTCTGCCTGGGCGTGGTGTACGTCGGCATGAAGTACGTCCCCAACTACCCGTTGACGTCGGCGAATCCGCGCTACCGCTCGGACGCCCCGTCGCGGCAGGAGATCCTGCGCTCGCTGCTCACGGCGGAGGCGTACGCGCTGGCGGTGCTGACGACGGTGGGGATGGCGGGCGGCTGGCTGGTGGCGGGGCGGGTGCTGCGGCCGTTGCAGGAGGTGACGGCGGCGGCGCGGCGGGCGTCGGACGGGGATCTGGGGCACCGGATCGCGTTGGCGGGGCCGCGGGACGAGTTCACCGAGCTCGCGGACGCGTTCGACGAGATGCTGGCCCGGCTGGAGCGGGCGTTCGACGCGCAGCAGCGTTTCGCGGCGAACGCCTCGCACGAGCTGCGGACGCCGCTGGCGATCGACCGGACGATGCTGCAGGTGGCGGCGGCCGACCCGGCGGGGCAGGACTGGCCGCGGCTGGTGGACCGGCTGCTGGACACCAACCGGCGCGGCATCGAGGTCACCGAGGCGCTGCTGCAGCTCGCCGAACTCCCGCACCGCGTCCCGGAGTCGGCGCCGGTGGAGCTGTCCGCGCCGGCCCGCGAGGCGTTGGCGGCGGTGGCCGCGGAGGCCGCCGAGCTGGGGGTGGCCGTCAGTGCGGAGCTGTCCGCGGCCCCGGCCGCCGGCAACGAGGTGCTGCTGCGGCAGGCGGCGGTGAACCTGCTGCAGAACGCCGTCCGGCACAACCTGCCGTCCGGCGGCCGGGTGGAGCTGGCCACCGGCCCGGACCGGCAGCATCCGGGCCGGGTGCAGTTGACGGTGCGCAACTCCGGCCCGGTGCTGGACAGTTCGGTGGTCGCCACGCTCACCGAGCCGTTCCTGCGCGGCAGCGGCCGGACGGCACAGCGCGGCCCGGTGCGGCGCGGGCACGGCCTGGGGCTGGCGATCGTCGCGGCGGTCACCGAGGCGCACGGCGGACAGTTGCGGCTGGCGGGCAACCCGGACGGTGGGTTGACGGTGGTGCTCAGTCTGCCCGGTACGGCAGGTAGTGGGGCTGCGGTCGCGGCCAGGTGATGTCGAGGAACAGCGGGTAGTTCTCGCGTTCCAGGCAGCGCAGCAGGAACTCGGGGAAGGTGCCGCGGGTGGCGTACCACTGGCCGGTGTCGCTGACCACGGCGATCGGCCAGCGGTCCGGGTCGGGGCCCTGGGCGAGGAAGAACCAGGCGCCGCCGTACTTGTCGACTCCCCAGCCGATCAGCCCGCCGGGCTCGGGGTGGTACGGGAACGGGTCGATGTCGTGGTTGCGTGTCTGGCCGGGCTGCGAGCCGTACCACACCCCCCACAGCCCGCGGGCCTCGTCCGCGGTGCCGTCGACCGGTCCGAGGACGGTGAGGAAGCTGTCCAGGGTGCCGGGGCCCCAGCGGTCCACGAAGGTCTTGTAGCCGCTCGGCAACCGGACCCCGAGGTAGGTCTCGGCAGCGTCCCAACTGCCGTGCGGCGCTTGCCTGTCGGGTTCGCCGAGCAGGTCCGTGAGCCGGTCGAACGCAGAATCGCTCATGCGGGTCATTCTGCCGGGAACGCCCGAAGGGGCCCCGGGCGGGTTGCCCGGGACCCCTTCGGGGTGGTGCGGTCAGCGACCGGCGCGCAGCAGGGTGCGGATGACCCGCATGGCGACCGAGAGGCTGGACAGCTCGTAGTTGTCCGAACCCCTTATGTCGTCGAGGGTGGTGCGGGCCCGACCGAGCAGGTTGCCGTTGAGCTCGGCCCACTCGGTGTAGCGCTCCTCGGGGCTGGATCCGGCCGGTCCGGCGGCCAGCACGTCGGAGGTGAGCGCGGCGTGCGCGGCGAACAGGTCCTCGCGGATCGCGGCGCGGGCCATCGAGGACCACCGGTCGGTGCGCGGCAGTTCGATGATCCGGTCGAGCAGGTGGCTGATCTCCAGGCGGTCGCCGAGGTCGTAGTACAGCTCGGCGACCTCCATCACGTCCGCGTCCGAGCGGTCCGCGACACCGACGATGTCGAGGGTCGGGAACGCGGAGGACAGTCCGGCCATCCGGCCGGCCAGGTCTTCCGGCACACCGGCCGAGGACAGCCTCTGGTACACCGACTCGTACCAGGCGAGGTCCTCGCCGCGCAGCGGCTTGGGCAGCGAGTCCCAGACCTGGTTGACCCGGTCGTGGAAGAACGCGATGGTGCCGGCGATGTCGAGGGGCTGGCGGCGGTTGCCCAGCATCCAGCGGGTGGCGCGCTCGACCAGGCGGCGGGCGTGCAGCCGCATGGTGGTCTGGATCTTGGCGCCGACCTGGTTGTCGAGGCCCTCGACCTGGTCCCAGAGCTGCTCCAGGCCGAACACCGCGCGGGCGGCGGCGTGGGTGCGGGCGATCTCCTCCATCGTCGCGCCGGTCTCCTCGCGGAGGCGGAACGCGAAGGTGCAGCCACCGCGGTTGATCGTGTCGTTGACGATCAGCGTGGTGATGATCTCCCGGCGCAGCGGGTGGTTGTCGATCTGCTCGGCGAACCGGGCCCGCAGCGCGGACGGGAAGTACTGGTGCAGCACGTCCCGGAAGTACGGGTCGTCGGGCAGGTCGGTGGCGAGCAGCTCCTCGGCGAGGGTGATCTTGGTGTAGGCCAGCAGCACCGACAGCTCGGGCTGGGACAGGCCGCGGCCGGCCTGCTGGCGCTCACGGATCTGCTTCTCGGTGGGCAGGAACTCCAGCGCCCGGTCGAGCTGTCCGTTGGACTCCAGCCGGTTGATCATGCGGGCGTGCACGTTGACCATGCTGGCGGCCTGCGCGACGGCGTTGGCCAGCACCACGTTCTGTGCGTAGTTGTTGCGCAGCACCAGGCGGCCGACCTCGTCGGTCATCTCGGCGAGCAGGGTGTTGCGCTGCTTGACCGTCATGTCGCCGTCGGCGACCACCTGGTTGAGCAGGATCTTGATGTTCACCTCGTGGTCCGAGGTGTCCACGCCGGCCGAGTTGTCGATGGCGTCGGTGTTGATCCAGCCGCCGCTGGACTGCGGGCCGCCGTGCGAGGCGAACTCGATCCGGCCGAGCTGGGTGCAGCCGAGGTTGCCGCCCTCGCCGATGACGCGGGCGCGGATGTCGGTGCCGTTGACCCGGATCGGGTCGTTGGCCTTGTCGCCGACCTCCGCGTTGGTCTCGGTGGAGGCCTTCACGTAGGTGCCGATGCCGCCGTTCCAGAACAGGTCCACGGGGGCCTGCAGGATGGCCTTCATCAGCTCGGCGGGGGTCAGCTTGGCCGCTTCGATGCCGAGCACCTCGCGGACCTGGGCGGACAGCTGGATCGACTTGGCGGAGCGCGGGAACACGCCGCCGCCGGCCGAGATCAGCGACTTGTCGTAGTCGTCCCAGGAGCTGCGCGGCAGGTTGAACAGGCGCTGGCGCTCGGCGTGCGAGACGGCTGCGTCCGGGTTCGGGTCGAGGAAGATGTGCCGGTGGTCGAACGCGGCGACCAGGCGGATGTGCTCGGACAGCAGCATGCCGTTGCCGAACACGTCGCCGGACATGTCGCCGATGCCGATGACGGTGAAGTCCTCGGACTGGGTGTCGACGCCGAGCTCGCGGAAGTTGCGCTTGACGGACTCCCACGCGCCGCGGGCGGTGATGCCCATGCCCTTGTGGTCGTAGCCGGCCGAGCCGCCGGACGCGAACGCGTCGCCGAGCCAGAAGCCGTACTCCTGGGCGACACCGTTGGCGATGTCGGAGAACGTCGCGGTGCCCTTGTCGGCGGCGACCACCAGGTAGGTGTCGTCCTCGTCGTGGCGGACCACGTCGACCGGGTTCACGACCTCGCCGGCGACCAGGTTGTCGGTGATGTCGAGCAGCGCCGAGATGAAGGTCTTGTACGAGGCGATGCCCTCGGCCAGCCACGCGTCGCGGTCCACCGACGGGTCCGGCAGCTGCTTGGCGACGAAGCCGCCCTTGGCGCCGACCGGCACGATGACGGTGTTCTTGACCATCTGGGCCTTGACCAGGCCGAGGATCTCGGTGCGGAAGTCCTCACGCCGGTCGGACCAGCGCAGACCACCGCGGGCGACCTTGCCGAAGCGCAGGTGGACGCCCTCGACCCGGGGCGAGTACACCCAGATCTCGAAGGCGGGGCGCGGCGCGGGCAGGTCCGGGATGGCCTTGGGGTCGAACTTCATCGACACGTACGAGTGCCAGTTGCCCTCGGCGTCGTGCTGGAAGAAGTTGGTCCGCAGGGTGGCCTTGATCAGGTGCAGGAAGGAGCGCAGGATGCGGTCCTCGTCCAGCGACACGACCTCGTCGAGGGCGCCGGCCAGCTCTTCCAGGATGGCGTCGGTCAGCTCGTCGCCGCCGGAGCGGTGGCTCGGCGAGAGCCGGGCCTCGAACAGGTTGACCAGCAGCCGGGTGGTGTGGGTGTTGTTGCCGAGCGCGTCCTCCATGTAGTCCTGGGAGAACGTGGAGCCCGCCTGCCGCAGGTACTTCGCGTAGGCGCGCAGCACCACGGCCTGACGCCAGGTCAGCTTGGCGGTGAGGACCAGCTCGTTGAAGCGGTCGTTCTCGGCCTGGCCGCGCCAGGTCGCCGCGAAGGTGTCCTGGAAGCGCTCGCGGTCCTCCTCGGTGAGGTCGGTGCCCTCGCGCAGGCGCAGGCCGAAGTCGACCACCCACGCGGTGGTGCCGTCGGTGCGGCGCAGCGCGTACGGGTGCTCGTCGAGCACCTCGACGCCCAGGCGTTGCAGGACCGGCAGGACCTCGGTGAGCGAGATCGGGCCGCCCACCCGGTAGATCTTGAAGCGGCGCTCGTCGTCGCCCGCGCCGACCGGCTGGTACAGGTTCAGGCGGAAGTCGCCCTCGCCGGTGAGCGATTCGATCTGCTTGAGGTCGGCGACGGCGGTGCGCGGCGAGTAGTCGGCGCGGTAGCCGTCGGGGAAGGCGGTGGCGTACTTGTGGCCCAGCTCGGCGGCGTGCTCCTCGCCGAACTCGGTCTGCAGCTGGTCGTTGAAGCCGTCCATCCAGAACCGGGCGGCCTCGGCGAGCCGGTTCTCGATCCGCTCGATGTCGGCGTCGGACAGCTGCGGCAGCTCGTTGCCGGGGGCGACCCGGACCACGAAGTGCAGGCGGGTCAGCACCGACTCGGTGGCGTACACCGTGTAGTCGATGGTGTCGCCGTCCAGCTCCTCCTTGAGGATGCTCATCAGGGCGAGCCGGATGCGGGTGGTGTAGCGGTCGCGCGGCAGGTAGACGTACGCCGAGAAGTAGCGGCCGTACTCGTCCTGACGGAGGAACAGCCGCAGCCGGCGGCGCTCCTGCAGGTACAGCACGCTGGTGGCGACGGACTGCAGCTCGGCGGCGGCGGTCTGGAACATCTCGTCGCGCGGGAAGGTCTCCATGATCTGGAGCAGGTCGCGGCCGTCGTGGCTTTCGCCGGAGAAGCCGGCGCCGTCCATGACCTCCTGCACCTTGCGGCGCACCACGGGGATCCGGGTGACCGACTCGGTGTAGGCGGCGGAGGAGAACAGGCCGAGGAAGCGGCGCTCGCCGATCGGCTCGCCGGCCGCGTTGAACTTCTTCACGCCGACGTAGTCGAGGTACGCGGGGCGGTGCACGGTGGCCCGGCTGTTGGCCTTGGTGAGGATCAGCAGCTTCTTCTCGTGCGCCTTGGCGCGCACGGGGGCGGAGAGCCGGCCGAAGGCCTCGGAGACCGGGTGGTGGTCCATGTCGTGGCTGAGCGGGTCGGCGCGCAGGATGCCGAGGCCGGTGCCGGCGACCGCCTTGAGCACCTCCTCGCCCTTGTGCTCGACCAGGTCGTACTCGCGGTAGCCGAGGAAGGTGAAGTGCTCGTCGGCCAGCCAGCGCATCAGCTCCCAGGCCTCGCCGACCTCCTGCTCGGGCAGGTGCGCGGGGGGCTGCTCGGCGAGCTCGTCGGCCAGACGGAGCGCGGAGTCGCGCATCTTCGTCCAGTCCTCGACGACCTCGCGGACGTCGCCCAGCACGCGGCGCAGGCCCGTCTCGATCTCGCGCAGGTCCTCGCGGGCGGTCTCGCGGTCGATCTCGATGTGCATCCAGGACTCGATCACGGCGTCCGCGGGCCACTCGGCGCCGGCGGCCTGCGCGCGGTTGCACGCGTCGGTGTCGAGGATCTCCAGCAGCTTGCCGGTGAGGTCGCGGCGGACCGCCAGCTGCGGGTGCACGACCAGGTGGATGGCGCGGTTCAGGCGGGTCAGCTCGTTGGTGACCGAGTCGACCAGGAACGGCATGTCGTCGGTGACGACCTCGACCACGGTGTGGCCGCAGGACCAGCCGTTCTCCTCCACGGTCGGGGTGTACACCCGGACCTCGGCGGTGCCCTGCGGGCGCTTGAGGCCCAGCCGGTAGTGGGAGGCCGCGGCACCGTAGACGTCCACCGGGTCCCGGCTGATCAGGTCCTCGGGGGCCGTGTGGAGGTAGTAGTGGTGCAGGTAGGCGGCCAGAGCGCCGTTGCTCAGCCCTTCGCCGGGCGCCGCTCCCCCCACCTGGCTGTTCTCAGCGGCTGCTGCTGCCTTCTTGAGCAGGTCGGCCTTGGCTGCGTCCAGCTTGGTCTGCATAGCTGTTTGGCTCCTGTCGCGCGCCGTTGCGTGACTCGGTGATGACGGTGGGTGCACCGCCGGGCCCCATCGGCAAATCCTCCCGCGCACCAGGTGGAAAAGCGCTCATGTCACGCATGAGTCGCGCTCAACCCGGGTACGACAAGTCGTTTGGCCTGCCTGACCGAAACCGGCGACGCCAGCCAGCCTAACGTGGCGGCACCAGGGTGTCAGGGGACATGGAGGCACAATCCCGGACGAAGATCGTTCCTTCCTGGACACCTTGTCCAAAGCCGTCCGGGCGTCCTGTACGTCACTCGGGTGACCACTCCATGTGCGGGTGCACGTAGTCGGTCGGCGGGGTGAACGTCTCCTTGATCGACCTGGTGGACGTCCAGCGCAGCAGGTTCTGCGCCGCGCCCGCCTTGTCGTTGGTGCCGGACGCCCGGCCGCCGCCGAACGGCTGCTGTCCGACCACCGCTCCGGTCGGCTTGTCGTTGACGTACAGATTTCCGGCGGTGAACCGCAGCCGCTCCACGGCCTGCGCGATGGCCCGCCGGTCCTGCGCGATCACCGAGCCGGTCAGGCCGTACGGGGCGGCCGCGTCGACCCGGTCCAGCGCCTCCTCCCAGCGGGTGTCCTCGTACACCTGGACGGCCAGGATCGGCCCGAAGTACTCGGTGGAGAAGATCTCGCCGCGCCGGGCGCCGCCGAGCAGCACGGTCGGCCGGACGAACCACCCGATCGCGTCGTCGTACTGGCCGCCCGCGAGGAGTTCCACCTGCGGGTCGGCCTTGGCGCGCTCGATCGCGTCGCGGTTGCGCGCGAACGCGCGTTCGTCGATCAGCGCGCCCATGAAGTTGCTCAGGTCGGTGACGTCGCCGACGGTCAGCGCGTCCACCTCGCCGAGGAAGTCGTCCTTGATCCGCCGCCACAGGCTGCGCGGCACGTACGCCCGGGACAGCGCCGAGCACTTCTGGCCCTGGTACTCGAACGCGCCGCGCAGCATCGCGGTGCGCAGCACGGCCGGGTCGGCGGAGGAGTGGGCGATCAGGAAGTCCTTGCCGCCGGTCTCGCCGACGATCCGCGGGTAGCTGCGGTAGTGGCCGATGCTGCGGCCGATCTCCCGCCACAGGTGCTGGAAGGTGGCGGTGGAGCCGGTGAAGTGCAGCCCGGCCAGCGCCGGGTCCCGCAGCGCCACCTCGGTCACCGCCTGCCCGTCGCCGGTGACCAGGTTGACCACGCCGGGCGGCAGGCCGGCCTCCTCCAGCAGCCGCATCAGGAAGTGCGCGGCCAGCATCTGCGCCGGCGCGGGCTTCCACACCACCGTGTTGCCCATCAGGGCGGGCGCGGTCGGCAGGTTGCCGGCGACGGCGGTGAAGTTGAACGGGGTGATCGCGCAGACGAAGCCCTCCAGCGGGCGGTGGTCGGCGCGGTTCCACACCCCGGGGCCGGAGATCGGCTGCTCGGCCAGGATCTGCCGGGCGAACCGCACGTTGAACCGCCAGAAGTCGACCAGCTCGCACACGTCGAGCTCGGCCTGCTGCACGGACTTCGACTGGCCCAGCACGGTGGCGGCGGCCAGCGTCTCGCGCCACGGCCCGGCCAGCAGGTCGGCGGCGCGCAGGAACACCGCCGCCCGGTCGTCGAACGACAGGCCCCGCCACTCCGGCGCGGCCGCCAGCGCCGCGTCCACCGCGTCCCGCACGTCGGCGGCGGTCGCGTTGCCCAGCACGCCGAGCTTCGCCGCGTGGTGGTGCGGCTGCGCCACCTCGATCCGCTCCCCGCCGCCGATCCGCTGCCGGCCGCCGACGGTCATCGACAGCGTCGTGTACTGCCCGGCCAGCAGGTCCGCGACCCGCAGCAGCCGGGCCCGCTCGGGACTGCCCGGCGCGTACTCCCGCGGCGGCTCGTTGACGGGTGTGGGGACGGTGGTGACCGCGTCGATCGGCATGCTGCTCAACTGCTCCGTACGGTGGTGCGTGCTGTTCCCCTCCCAGGGTGAACGCGCGTACCCGCGTTGACGTGCCGTGACACGCCTAGCGCGACAGCTCCTCGGCCACCGCGACGGCCTCCGCCAGCGAATCCACCACCGGCACGCCGACGTGCACCAGCTTCTCCCGGGTGTGCGAGCCGCCCGTCCACAGCACCGACTTGATGCCCTGCGACAGCGCCGCGTGCGCGTCGTCCGCCGCGTCCCCGATCAGCACGGTTCGCTGCCGGTCGATCTCCCCGCCCAGCGCCGCCAGGTGCCCCGCCAGCTCCTCCGCCTTGCGCCCGCCGGAATCCCCACGCCGCCCGTCCACCCGCACGAAGTGCCTGGTCAGGCCGAATGCGTCCACCGCCGGCACCAGCTTCTCGTGCTCGTACATCGACAGCACCGACTGGCTGCGCCCACCCGCCGCCCACCCCGTCAGCAGCTCCTCCACGCCCGGCGTCAGCCCGCAGCTCGGGAACAGCTCCAGGTACTTGACGTGGAACGCGTCGTCCAGCTCCAGCCACTCGTCCCGGCTCGGCATCCGCCCCAGCAGCCGGTGGTAGAACCGCGGGACCGGGATCTCGTACTGCGCCCGGTACTCCTCCAGCGACATCGGCGCGATCCCGACCAGCGAGAGCGCCGCGTTGCTGGCCCCCAGCACCGCCGGCATGTCCGACAGCAGGGTGCCGTTCCAGTCCCAGACTATGTGTGTACGCACCCGCCAAGGGTACGGCCGGGGCCCGGAATCCCGTTCGGAATTCCGGGCCCGGGCCGGCGGGATCAGGCAGCGTTGAACTCGTCCGGGTTCGGGCCGGTGCGCAGGCCGCGGTCGGTGGCGGCGATCGCGGCCATTTCCTCATCGGTCAGGGTGAAGTCGAAGACGTCGAGGTTCTGCCGGATCCGGGCCGGGGTGACGGACTTCGGGATGACCAGGTTGCCGAGCTGGAGGTGCCAGCGCAGCACCACCTGGGCGGCGGACTTGCCGGTGCGCTCGGCGATCGCGGTGATCGCCGGATCGCCCAGCACGGCGCCCTGGGCGAGCGGGCTCCAGGCCTCGGTGGCGATGCCGTGCTCGGCGTGGAAGGCCCGCAGTTCGGCCTGCTGGAGGCCGGGGTGCAGTTCGACCTGGTTGACGGCGGGCACCAGGCCGCCGTTCTCGATCAGCCGGGTGAGGTGCGCGGGCTGGAAGTTGGAGACGCCCGCGGCGCGGATCCGGCCGTCGGCGGCGAGGCGCTCGATCGCCCGCCAGGAGTCGAGGTAGAGGTCCCGGGCGGGGGTGGGCCAGTGGATCAGGTACAGGTCGACGGTCTCCAGCCCGAGCTTGTCGAGGCTGGCGTCGAAGGCCCGCAGGGTCGCGTCGTAGCCCTGGTCGGCGTTCCACAGCTTGGTGGTGATGAACAGCTCCTCGCGCGGCAGCCCGGACGCGGCCAGCGCCTTGCCGACGCCGCGCTCGTTGCCGTAGATCGCGGCGGTGTCGATGCTGCGGTAGCCGGCCTCCAGCGCGGTGGCGACGGCGGCGGTGGTCTCCTCGTCCGGGACCTGGAAGACGCCGAAGCCGAGCTGCGGCATCTCGACGCCGTTGTTGAGGGTGACGGTGGGGACGGTCATGGGGATCAAGCCTTTTCGGTGAGGGTGTAGTTCAGGGTCTGGGCGCGGATCAGGCCGTCCCGGAAGACGAAGGTGTCGACCCCGTCGGTCACCTGCCGGGTGGCGGTGGCGGCGCTCCAGCGGAGGAACAGCAGGTCGTCGGCGAACAGCGGGGTGAGCTGCCATTCGGCGTCGGGGAGTTCGGCGAGCAGCCGGCCGATGACCTGCTTGACGCCGCCGCGGCCGGTGCGGACGCCGTCGGGCGTCAGGAACACGGCGTCCTCGGTGTAGCTCTGGGCGATCAGGTCGAGGTCGCCGGTGGCGAGGCGCCGGCCGTGCTCGGCGAACACCTCCTGCGGGGTGCGGGCGCTCACCGGTCGAGCTCCCGCAGCGCGGTCGTGGCGAACCCGTGGTCCTGCTCGGGGGCGCCGCCGCCGACGCCGAGGGCGCCGATCAGCCGGCCGTCGCGGTGCACCGGGACGCCGCCGGCGATGAACAGCAGGGGACGGTCCAGCGCGGTCGGCAGCGAGTGGAACGGGCCGTCCGGCTTGACCAGGTCGACCAGGTCGGCGGTCGGCGCGTTCAGCTGGAGCGCGGTGTACGCCTTGCGGGTGCTGGTCTCGCCGGAGATCAGCACGGCCCGGTCGTCGCGGCGGAACGCCAGCAGGTGCCCGCCCGCGTCCAGGACGGTGACGCTGACCGCGACCCCGGCCGCCTCGGCGGCGGCGCGGGCGGCGGCGACCAGGGTCTCGGCGTCGGTGGTGGTGAGCGGGGTGGTGGTGAGGGTGGTGCTCATGGTGCTTCTCCGGTACGGGGAGTGAGGGTGGATCAGTGGTTCAGCGCGGGAGCGGGGACGGCCGCGGGGGTCGCCGCCTCGCGGCGCTCCAGGCCGGCCGAGAGGAAGGCCAGCAGCAGGGCGGAGCCGGCCAGCGCCGCGCCCACCCAGTTGGGTGCGGTCGCGCCGAATCCGGCCGAGATGACGGCGCCGCCGAGCCACGCGGCGAGCGCGTTGCCCAGGTTGAATGCTCCGATGTTGACGGCCGAGGCCAGCGTCGGCGCGCCGTGCGCCTGGTCGAGGACCCGCTTCTGGAGCGGCGGCACGGTGGCGAAGCCGAGGGCGCCGATCACCAGCAGGGTGACCGCGGCGGTGATCTCGTTGTGCGCGGTGACGGTGAACAGGGCGAGGGCGAGGGCCAGGCCGCCGAGGGTGGTGAACAGCATCGGCATCAGCCGTCGGTCGGCGAACCGGCCGCCCAGCAGGTTGCCGAGGAACATGCCGACGCCGAGCAGCACCAGCAGCCACGGCACCGCGCCCGCCGAGAAGCCCGCGACGTCGGTCATCATCGGCGCGATGTAGGTGATCGCGGCGAACACGCCGCCGAAGCCGAGGACGGTCATCGCCATCGCCAGCACCACCTGCACGTTGCGGAACGCGGCCAGCTCCCGGCGCAGGTGCGCGCCCTCGGGCCGGGGCAGGTCCGGCACCAGCTTGGCGATGCCGAGCAGTCCGACCACGCCGAGCGCGGCGACGACCGCGAAGGTGGCCCGCCAGCCGACGCTCTGGCCGACGAAGGTGCCGAGCGGCACGCCGACGATGTTGGCGACCGTCAGCCCGGTGAACATGGTGGCGATCGCCCCGGCCTTCTTCTCCGGCGCGACGAGCTCGGCGGCGACCACCGACCCGATGCCGAAGAACGCGCCGTGGGCGAGCGAGGCGACGATCCGCCCGACCAGCATCGCCCCGAAGTTCGGCGCGAGGGCCGAGAACAGGTTCCCGACGGTGAACAGGACCATCAGCAGCATCAGCATCCGCTTGCGGCTGATCCGGGTGCCGAGCACGGTCATCAGCGGTGCGCCGACGACCACACCGATCGCGTAGCCGGTGACCAGCAGGCCGGCGGTGGGGATCGTCACCCCGAAGTCCGAGGCGACCTCGGGCAGCAGGCCCATGATCACGAACTCGGTGGTTCCGATGCCGAACGCCCCGATGGCCAGGGCGAGGAGCGCGAGAGGCATGACTGCCGACCTCCATGCGATTGCGGATGCGCCTTACGTGCTCCGACAATAATTGCAGACGCATCTTCTTGCAAGCGCAATGATTGCAGGCGCCTGGTACGGGGCGGTCGGAGCAGTGGGCGCGGAAACGCGAGGACCCCGCCCCGGCCGGGTGGCCGTGACGGGGTCCTGGAGCGAAAGATCAGCCGATCAGACCGGGGATCTCCTGGGTGGCGAACCAGAGCAGCTCGTGGTCCTCCGCGCCGTCCACGGTGAACTGCGCGTCCTGGTCGCCCTGGTCGGCGGCGGCGATCGCGTCGGCCGCGGCGGCCACGTCGGCCTCCACGTCCGCGTCCGCGTCGTCGGCGTGCACCGAGGCGGCCTTCGCCAGCCGGATCGGGCCGGCCAGCACCACCCGGCCCAGCGAGGCCTGATCCTGGTACTCGTCGCCCGGGAACGGCGACACCGCGGAGTCGGCGACCTCGACGGCCACCACGACGCGCCGCCGCGCCGCCTTCGGGTCGGCGGCCAGCAGCCGGATCGAGGACAGCGCCGCCCGGTTGAGGGCCGCGTACTCCAGCTCCTCCATGTCGTCGCTGACGTACCACTCGCGAAGCGCCGGAGTCACCGCGTACGCGACGCTCTGCTCCAGAACCCCCTCGGGGTGCGCCACCGTCAGGTCGTTCAACGTGGTGGGCACGTACACGCGCATGGGGGGCACCTTCCTCGGTCACAGTGCGACGGGTCAAGAATACGCAGCCCGCGGCCGCCGGTTCCGCGCTGGGCCGGTCAGGGGACGGGCGGTGTCCCCCTTGGTGCCGCCCGGCCGCCGGCCGTGCGTCAACTCCGCGACCGGCCGGGCCCGCCGGGCCCCTTCCGCCCCCGCGAACACCACCCGCACGAGTGGAGTTTCCGGCCGCCTCGCGGGCGCGCGACCCGCCTTGGGCCTGCCCCTGCGGGCCCGATAACAAGGTCCGGCACACCCGACGCACCGGCCCCCACGCCCCGACGCCCGAGAAGGCCCCGATGACCGAGCAGCTCACCCGGACGCCCGGCCCCCGCATCCGCCCGCTGGTCCACCCGGTGCACTCCGCCCGCCGCCCGGTCCGCCACCCGCACCCGGCCGGCGACGCGGTCCGGACCGTCCGCAGCCCGCGGGCGGCCTGCGACGGCGGACGCCCGGCCCGGCCGCGCAGCCCGGCACCGACCCGGACGGGGCACAGCGAGCTGGCGGCCCGCTTCGCCCGCCGCCTGGTGGAGGTGCTGTGCGGGGTGCGCCCGGTGCACCAGCTGCAGCGGCACACCACGCTGCCGGGCTTCCACCAGCTCGCGGCACTCACCCGTAGCGGCCCGCTCCGCCCGCGCGGGCGGTCCTGGCAGCCGCGGCTGGGCCATGTGCACGACTCGGCGCCCGCGCCGGGCGCGGTGGAGGCCTGCGTCCGGATCGAACTCGGGCCCCGGCACCACATGCTGGCGTTCCGGCTGGAACTGCACACCCGCACCGGCCAGTGGCAGTGCACCGCCGTCGAGGCCCGCTGAACACCTGCCAAGTGCGCCTGAGCACCCGGGGAAACGCCGCGGGGCGCCACCCCCCGGAAAGGAGGTGGCGCCCCGTCGGACGCGTGCTGCCGGTCAGCTCTTGCGACGCCGGCCCTTCGCGGCCTTGGCCGCCTTGCGGCGCTCGGCCCGGGTCAGGCCGTCACCGTCGGGCACCAGGCCGTCCTCGTCGAAGTCGCCCTCGACCACGCCGCCGCCGACCTCGTCGGACGGGGCGGTGTAGTGCAGCTTCTTGCGCTCGGGGGCCTCCAGGCCCTTGGCGCGGATCTCCGGGCGGGCGGCGGGGACGGTGGCGTCCTTCTCCAGCTTCTCGAGCAGCACCTGCTCGTCGTCCGGCACCGGCACCTCCTCGACCTGCTGCTCGACCTGGACCTCCAGGTTGAACAGGTAGCCGACGGACTCCTCCTTGATGCCCTCCATCATCGCGGAGAACAGGTCGAAGCCCTCACGCTGGTACTCGACCAGCGGGTCACGCTGGGCGTAGGCGCGCAGCGCGATGCCCTCCTGCAGGTAGTCCATCTCGTAGAGGTGCTCGCGCCAGCGGCGGTCCAGCACCGACAGCACGACCCGGCGCTCCAGCTCGCGCATGATCTGGTCGCCGAGCTGGTCCTCGCGCTTGCCGTAGGCGGCGGCGATGTCCTCCTGGATGACCTTGGTGAGGTACTCCGGGGTGAGGCCGCCGTTCTCCGCGGCGTCCTCCTCCAGCTCGTCGAGGTCCAGCTCGAGCGGGTAGAGCTGCTTGAGGGCCGTCCACAGCTTGTCGAGGTCCCAGTCGTCCTCGAAGCCCTCGCCGGTGGCGGCGTCGACGTACGCGGCGACGGTGTCGTCCATGAAGTGGCCGACCTGCTCCTGCAGGTCCTCGCCCTCCAGGACGCGGCGGCGCTCGCCGTAGATGACCTCGCGCTGGCGGTTGAGGACCTCGTCGTACTTGAGGACGTTCTTGCGGATCTCGAAGTTCTGCTGCTCGACCTGGGTCTGCGCGGAGGCGATGGCGCGGGTGACCATCTTCGACTCGATCGGCACGTCCTCGGGGACGTTCGCCATGGAGAGCACGCGCTCGACCATGCCGGCCTTGAACAGGCGCATCAGGTCGTCGCCCAGCGACAGGTAGAACCGGGACTCGCCCGGGTCGCCCTGACGGCCGGAGCGGCCGCGCAGCTGGTTGTCGATCCGGCGGGACTCGTGGCGCTCGGTGCCCAGGACGTACAGGCCACCGATCTCCTGCACCTCCACCTGCTCCGCCTTGACCGCGAGCTTGGCCTTCTCCATCGCGGCCGGCATCGCGCCCTCGTACTCCTCCGGGGTGTCCTCCGGAGTGATACCGCGCTGCGCCAGCTCGGCGGCGGCCAGGTGCTCGGGGTTGCCGCCGAGCATGATGTCGGTGCCGCGGCCGGCCATGTTGGTGGCGACGGTGACGGCGCCCTTGCGGCCGGCCTGCGCGACGATCTGCGCCTCGCGCTCGTGGTGCTTGGCGTTCAGCACCTCGTGCGGGATGCCGCGCTTGCGCAGCTCCTGCGACAGGTACTCGGACTTCTCCACCGACACGGTGCCGACCAGCACGGGCTGGCCCTTCTCGTGGCGCTCGGCGATGTCCTGGACCACGGCGGCGAACTTGGCCGGCTCGGACTTGTAGATCAGGTCCGGCTGGTCGATCCGCAGCGGGGTCTTGTTGGTCGGGATCGGGACCACACCGAGCTTGTAGATCTGGTGGAACTCGGCCGCCTCGGTGGTGCCGGTACCGGTCATGCCGGACAGCTTGTCGTACAGGCGGAAGAAGTTCTGCAGGGTGATGGTGGCCAGCGTCTGGTTCTCGTTCTGGACCTCGACGCCTTCCTTGGCCTCGATCGCCTGGTGCATGCCCTCGTTGTAGCGGCGGCCGGCCAGGATGCGGCCGGTGTGCTCGTCGACGATCATGACCTCGCCGTTGATCACGACGTAGTCCTTGTCCCGCTTGTACAGCTCCTTCGCCTTGATGGCGTTGTTCAGGAAGCCGACCAGCGGGGTGTTCACCGACTCGTAGAGGTTGTCGATGCCCAGGTAGTCCTCGACCCGGCTGACACCGTCCTCGAGGATGCCGACGGTGCGCTTCTTCTCGTCGACCTCGTAGTCGCGCTCGATCTTCAGGCGCTGCACCAGCTTGGCGAAGTCGCTGTACCACTTGGTGGCCTGGTCCGCCGGACCGGAGATGATCAGCGGGGTACGGGCCTCGTCGATCAGGATCGAGTCGACCTCGTCGACGATCGCGAAGTTGTGGCCGCGCTGCACCAGTTCGTCCTGCGACCACGCCATGTTGTCGCGCAGGTAGTCGAAGCCGAACTCGTTGTTCGTGCCGTACGTGATGTCCATCCCGTACTGGCGCTTGCGCTCGGCCGGCGTCATGTTCGCCAGGATCACGCCCACCTCGAGGCCGAGGAAGCGGTGCACCCGGCCCATCCACTCCGAGTCGCGCTCGGCGAGGTAGTCGTTGACGGTGATCAGGTGCACGCCCTTGCCGGTGAGGGCGTTCAGGTACGCGGGCAGCGTGCCGACGAGGGTCTTGCCCTCGCCGGTGCGCATCTCGGCGACGTGACCGTGGTGCAGCGCGGCGCCGCCCATGATCTGCACGTCGTAGTGGCGCTGCCCGAGCACTCGCTTGGCGGCCTCGCGAACGGTCGCGAAGGCCTCGGGGAGGATGTCGTCCAAGCTCTCCCCGTCGGCGAGCCGGGCCTTGTACTCGTCGGTCAGTGCGCGCAGCTCGTCGTCGGTGAGGTTGACGAAGTCCTCTTCGATCGAGTTGACCTGGGCGGCAATCCGCTGCAGCTTGCGGAGGATCTTGCCCTCGCCTGCGCGCAGGATCTTGTCGAAGACGGACACGTGAGCGGGCTCCTTGCCTCATTCGGCTCTGGATGACTGCCGGTGGGGAGTCCACCCCACCGTACGGGCCATCGTATGCGAGGAGCCCGAGCGCCCGGGAGGTCCGTCAGCACGCTATTCCTGTGTCACCCCTGGGCGCACATCGCCCGAAGCAGGCTACAAACGGTCAAAGCGCTCGGGCGTGGCCGTGATGTCAGTGCCCTCCCCTAGCCTCGCCCCATGGCCGCGACCCCTGCCCCAACCGTCCGGATCTCCGCCGACCACGCCCGCCGGCTCGCGCTGCGCGCCCAGGGACTGCTCGGTTCCCCCGACCGCCGCGCGGGCGCCCGCGGCGTGCTGCGCCTGCTCGGCGCCGTCCAGCTGGACACCATCTCGGTGCTCGCCCGCTCGCACGAACTGGTGCCGTACGCCCGGCTCGGCGCCGTCGGCCGTCGCCCGGTCGAGCAGGCGTACTGGGGGCGCGGAACGACCTTCGAGTACTGGTCGCACGCCGCCTGCATCCTGCCGATCGAGGAGTGGCCGCTGTTCGCCTTCCGCCGCCGCGCCAACCGGGTCAAGGGCCGGGTCTGGGGCCACCAGGTCTCCGAGGAGGTGTACGCGCAGGTGCTCGCCCAGCTGCGCGCCGAGGGCCCGCTGACCTCGACCGGCCTCGGCGGGGCGAAGAAGACCGCCGAGTGGTGGGACTGGTCCGACACCAAGATCGCGGTGGAGCGCGCACTGGCCTTCGGCGACGTGGTGGTCACCGAGCGGCGCGGCTGGAAGCGGGTCTACGACCTTGCCGAACGGGCGGTCCCCGGCGATTTGTTCGAGCAGGACCTGACGGACGCCGAGTGCCTGGAGCGCCTGGTCGCACAGGCCGGCGCCGCGCTCGGAGTGGCCACCCGCGCCGACCTGATGGACTACCACCGCCTCAAGGGCGCCCAGCTGGACGCGGCACTGCCCGCCTCCGGCCTGGTCCCGGTCGCGGTGGAGGGCTGGTCCGCCCCGGCCTGGGCCGACCCGGCGGCGCTGGAGACCGCTGGGTCGGCGAGCGGCTCCGCCGCGGGGCGCGGCCGGCACCGCACCACCCTGCTCTCCCCGTTCGACTCGCTGATCTGGGACCGGCCCCGCACCGAGCGGATCTTCGGCATGGCCCACCGCCTGGAGGCGTACACCCCCAAGCACAAGCGGGTGCACGGCTACTTCGCGATGCCGCTGCTGGCCGGCGGCCGGCTGGTCGGCCGGGTCGACCCGGCCCGCGAGGGCGCCACCCTGGTGGCCCGGCAGGTCTCGCTGGACGGCCCCCGCTCGGTGCCCGCCCTCGCCGAGGCGCTGCGCGAGGCCGCCGAGTGGGTGGGCTGCTCGGACGTCCGGGTGGAGCGGCTGGACGACGAGGCGCTGCGGCCGGAGCTGGAGAAGCTGCTGGCCTGACGGGCCATCGGGGTTCACTCAGCCTATTTCGAGGATCTTTTCACGCATCGCGTACACCACGGCCTCCATCCTGGAGTGCAGCTGCAGCTTCTCCAGGATGTTGCGCACGTGGTTCTTCACGGTGTTCTCGCTGATGAACAGCTCCTTGGCGATCTCCCGGTTGTTCATCCCGGTGGCCACCAGCTTGAGCACCTCCAGCTCCCGGTCGGTCAGCCGGGGCGCGGGCACCAGCTCCCGGTCGTCGGAGCGGCGCTGGATCATCGACTTGAACTCGGTCAGCAGCTTGGCCGCCATCGACGGGCTGATCTGCGACTGGCCGTCGGCCACCGCGCGGATCGCGGTGGCCACCTCGTCGGTGGAGATCTCCTTCAGCAGGTAGCCGGTCGCCCCCGCCTTGATCGCCTCGTAGAGGTCGGCCTCCTCGTCGCTGATCGTCAGCATGATGATCTTGGCGCTGGGCACCACATCCTTGATCGCGGTGCACGCCTCGATGCCGCTGCGCCGGGGCATCCGGACGTCCATCAGGATGATGTCGGGCAGCAGGTCGGCGGCCTTCAGCACGGCCTCCGCGCCGTCCCCCGCCTCGCCGATGACCCGGATGTCCTCCTCCTCGGCGAGCACGATCTCCAGGCCGCGGCGGAACAGCGCGTGGTCGTCCACCACCAGCACCCGGATCGGCTCCGCGCGTCGCGGCGGGTAGCCGGCGTCCTCCGCGCCCAGGCTCTCCCCCATCCGGTCCTCCCCCGCCTCCGGTCACGTGACGCGCCCATCATTCCACGCCCCGGACGGCCTGAGATCACCCTGTGCCGCCGAACCGCCCGGCTGGGTGACTCCCCGAACGCCGGTGACCCCGGCGGCCGTTCACGGCCACCGGGGTCACCACTTCTGTCATTCGGCGGACGCGGCCGCCGCTCACTCCTCGTCGGGGCCGTTGATCGCGCCCCCGGCCCCGGCGAAGTCGGCCGCCGCGGCCTGGTCCTCCTTCAGGTGGATCACGCCGTAGTGGTAGCCGTGCCGGCGGTAGACCACGCTCGGCAGCCCGCTGTCCTTCTCCTGGAACAGGTAGAAGTCGTGGCCCACCAGCTCCATCGCGTACAGCGCCTGGTCCAGCGACATCGGCGCGGCCGAGTGGGTCTTCTCGCGGACCACCAGCGGCCCGTCCCCCTCCACCTCGAGGCTGCCCGCCAGCGTCTTGCGGATCGTGCCGTTCACGCCCTCGGCGGCCTCCGTCGAGGGCGGTTCGGCCAGCACGGCGGTGGCGGCGGCGACGCTCAGCGGGCCGCGCCCGTTGGTGCCGCCCTTCTGCACCCGGCGGCGGTCGGCGGACTTGCGCAGCTGCGCCTCCAACTTCGCCGAGGCCAGGTCGAGCGCGGCCCACGGGTCGTTGGCGGACGCCTCGGCCCGGATCACCGGGCCCCGGCTGCGGAGGGTGATTTCCACCCGGTCGGAACGGTCGGCCTGCCGCGGGTTGTGCTCCTTGGACACCTCGACGTCCAGGCTGATCGCCTTGGCGTCGAACTTCTGGACCTTCTCCAGCTTCTCGGCCACGTGCTCGCGGAACCTCTGGGGCACCTCGGTCTTGCGGCCCTTGACGACGATGTCCACGCAGAACTCCGATCCCTTGGTACTGACCGGCCCGGAGTGCGTCCCGGACCGGCGTGAGACCCAGCCGGACCGGCCGGCCACCGCCCGCCCCCGGAACACCGCCCGGGAGACCCGCGAGAACCGCCGGCCCCTTACCTCACTTCCTCCCCACCAGGAGCGTTCGAAACCCCTGGAGCCCTTATGCAACACCTCACGGGGGAATCTCGCCTCCCCAGTCGAACGAACGTACCGACGAGCGGTCGACGGCCCGGCTGTTCCCCCCTGTTTACCCTCCTACGGGTGAAACAGTGGTAAACGGCTGGACAACACGCCTGACACCGCCCACCGTATGGCTGAAGTCGCCGCCCGGCGAGGGTTCCGGAGGGGTTTCCGTGACGAGCCGCAGCACCGCCCACCGGCCCGGATCCGGCCCCGCACCGGTCCTCGCCGCCCTGCTCGACCTGCTGATCCCCGCCCGCTGCGCCGGCTGCGGCGACGGCCGCACCGCGCTCTGCCCGCCCTGCCGGGCCCTGCTCGACGGCACCGGCGCCGGGCCGGCCGGGCCGATGCGCCCACCACCCGGCCTACCGCCGGTGCACGCCGCCGCCCCCTACGCCGGGCCG
The DNA here is from genome assembly GCF_043200475.1 of Kitasatospora sp. NPDC048407. Lineage (NCBI taxonomy): Bacteria > Bacillati > Actinomycetota > Actinomycetes > Kitasatosporales > Streptomycetaceae > Kitasatospora > Kitasatospora sp. NPDC048407. Next base: position 432,930 of record NZ_JBICXW010000003.1, read on the forward strand.
GTGCGCCAACTGCTGCTCGCCCACAAGGAACGCGGCGCGCTGCGGCTGGCCGCCCCGCTCGGCTGCGCGCTGGCCGCCGCCGTCCGCTCCGCCACTGGCGCGGGCGCCGCCCCGCTGCTGCTGGTGCCGATGCCCTCCGCGCGCGCCGCCACCCGGGCCCGCGGCCACGATCCGATGCTGCGGCTGGCCCGCGCCGCCGCCCGCGAACTGCGCCGGGGCGGGGTGGCCACGCTGGTCGCCCCGGTGCTGCGGCAGTCCCGGCCGGTCGCCGACCAGGCGGGCCTGGGCGCGGCCGAGCGGCACCGCAATCTGCACGAGGCACTGACCGTCCCGGCCCGACTGGCCGGCCGGCTGACGGGGCACCGGCTGGTGCTGGTGGACGACCTGGTCACCACCGGCGCGAGCCTCGCCGAGGCGGCCCGGGCGCTGCGCGCGGCAGGCTGCCCGCCGCGGGCGGCGGCCACCGTGGCAGCGGCGGCCAGGCGCGGCCCCGGGCCCGGCCGACGCGGCGCGCCGGCCGGGGAGGCCGGGCTCAGCCCGGGTAGATGAACGCCACGGGCGTGTCTTTCGTGTCTGTGCTGGTCACCGCGTGCCACTGGTTGTCCTTCAGCCGGTACACGCCGTTGCCGGACGCGGCGAGCACCGCCGGGCCGGCCTGGTCGGCCTGCACCCGGGCCTCGGTGGCGGACAGCGCCGTCATCGACTCGCCGCCCTGCAGCGGGGAGTCGGTGGACTGCGAGCCGTCGGTGCCCAGGAAGTGCAGCTGCTGCAGCCGGTCGGCCTCCTTGCCGAGCACCACCAGCTGGTCGGTGTCGCTCCAGGAGACGGCGGCGACCTCGGTGAGCTGCGGGGCGAGCTGGCGCAGCCCGGTGATCCGGGCGGTGGGGGTGGCGGGGGTGCCGCCGTGCGTCACCAGGCCCAGCCACAGCGTGGTCTTTCCGTCGGAGCCCCGCAGCAGCAGCGCGACCCGGGTGCCGTCGGAGGAGATCCGCAGCGCCTGCACGGAGCGCTTGTCCAGCCCCTCCACCGTCACCGGGACGACGACGTGCTCGCGCACCATCAGCACCCGGGACGCGGCCGGGTCACGGTCGACCAGCCACAGGCTCCCCTGGCCGTCCCAGCTGGGCGAGGCCAGGCCCTGCGGGGCGTGGCTGGAGACGATCGGTTCGCCGAACTTGCCGGACTTGGCCAGATCGACCTGGTACAGGTTGCGGCCGTCCTTGTCGATCACCGCGGCGGCGCCGCCGTCCCGGCGGACGGCGAGCTCGCCCGGCTTCGGCTGGTTGCCCTGCGCGGGCTGGCCGAGCACCCCGGCGACCGAAGGGAGCGGCCCGGCGGTCTGGGCGGCGTCCCCGCCGGACTGGCTGTAACGGGTCAGCCGGCCGTTGGCCAGCTGGATGTACGCCTGCATGCCGTTCTCGCCACCGGCCAGGAAGCCCGGCGCGACCGCCGCGGCCTCGGCGCTGCCGACCGAGCAGCCACCCTTGGGCGAGGACAGGTCGAGCCGGTCAAGCTTGCCCTGCTGGTCGGCCAGGGTCTGGAAGAACTGCTTGGCCAGCTGCTTGCAGCCGTCCTGGTACTTCCCGAGCTCGACGCCGTCCACCTTGACCGAGGCGATCCGGTTGTCGCCGACGGTGGCGCTGAGCACCTTGACGCCTTCGAGCGGGGCGGTGACCACCGGGGCGAGCCCCTGCGAGGGCCCTTCGGCGGTGGCTCGGACGGCCTCGGTGAGCGGGTCTATTCGGCGGCGCAGGTAGATCGGGTCGGGCACCAGCACCGCGCTCCGCTGGGCGGGGTCGATGGACGGGTCGGGAGTGGCGAAGAAGTACCGGTGGACCGGCTTGTAGGTGTTCTTGAAGTTGGTCAGGTCGACGATCAGGCCGTCGGGCAGGTCGTTGATCCGCCACTGGCCGGCGTCGGGCCCCTCGGCGACCTTCACGAAGGTGAAGGTCTCCTTGTACTCGGGAGAGCGGGGCGGCTGGTAGGTGTGCCGGCCGTCGAGTTCGGCGACCCGCGTGCCGGTGACTTTGATCGGCATGGTGGTCGCGTCCGGGCCCGGGACGGAATGGCTCCGCCCGGGGGGTTCGGCCAGCACCACGACCTGCGCGTCGGGGCGCCAGCGCTTGGCGGCGTCCGCGGTCAGGTACTGCTTGGCGGTGTCGTAGTTGGCCTGGTCGGCGTTGGAGGAGTCGAGGAAGCCGGCCAGCAGGTCGCTGGGGCTCTCGTCCTTGTGCGGGGCGACCGGGTAGACGTGCACCTGGACGCCGTCGGCGGCGCCCTGCGGCACCTCCAGGCGCTGCGGCGGGCCGCCGGAGGGCATCGAGACGCAGCCGGTGGCGGCGGCCGCCAGCAGTGCGACCCCGCCCCAGGCAAGCGCCCGTCGCTCAGCCGTCCTGTCGTCCCTGTGCACCGGTGGTCCCCTCCTGATCGGTGTCGGCGCCGTCCGGTGCGGACGGGGCCGGCTGCGTCGGGCGGCCGCTGCGGTCCACCACGACCTGTGCGCCGGTGGCCCCGTATCCGGCGGCTGCGGCGCGAACGTCCGACGGGTCGGCGACCGGGGCGGCGCTCGGCCGGCCCAGGCCCGGGCCGATGCTGAGCACCCCGCCGAGGCCGGAGCCGAACGTGTGCCGCTCGCCGGTGTCCGGGGTCTCCGGGACGGCGGCGGGCTCGCCGCCACCGCGCACCGCGCGCCGGTAGGGCGCGCCGACCGAGGACATGCCGCGGTTGTGCCGGGAGTCCTCCGGCTCCAGCCGGAACGGCGCGCGGGAGATCTCGCCGCCGCGGGTGCGCGGCAGGGTCAGCCGGAAGTGCGAGCCGCCACCGGGCTCGCCCCAGGCCTGCAGCCAGCCGCCGTGCAGGTGGGCGTCCTCGACCGCGATGGACAGGCCGAGGCCGGTGCCGCCGGTGGTGCGCACCCGGGACGGGTCGGCCCGCCAGAACCGGTGGAACACCCGGGAGGCCTCGCCGGGCTTCAGGCCGATGCCGTAGTCGCGCACGCCCACGGCGACCGCGCCGTCCCCCGCGCCGAGCCGGATCACCACGTCCCGGCCCTCGCCGTGCTCCAGCGCGTTGACCACCAGGTTGCGCAGGATGCGCTCGATCCGGCGGCTGTCCACCTCGGCGATCACCGGGGTCTCGCCGCCGCGGATCAGCACCGCGCTGCCCTTGGCCTGGGCCAGCGGGTCGGCGGCCTCCACGACCCGGGTCACGATGTCGCGCAGGTCGACGGGTTCGGCGTCCAGGATGGCCGCGCCGGCGTCGAAGCGGCTGATCTCCAGCAGGTCGGCGAGCAGCGACTCGAAGCGGTCCAGCTGGTCCTGGAGCAGCTCGGCGGAGCGGGCCGCCATCGGGTCCAGGTCCTCGCGGCTGTCGTAGATCAGGTCGGCGGCCATCCGCACCGTGGTCAGCGGGGTGCGCAGCTCGTGCGAGACGTCGGAGACGAACCGCCGCTGCACCCGGGAGAGCTCTTCCAGCTTGCGGATCTGCGCCTGAAGGCCGTTGGCCATCCGGTTGAACGAGTCGCCGAGCCGGGCGATGTCGTCGGTGCCGGTGACCTTCATCCGCTCGTCGAAGTGCCCGGCGGCCAGCCGCTCGGAGATTCCGGCGGCCATCCGCACCGGGGTGACGACCTGGCGGACCACCAGCCAGGCGATGCAGCCGAGCAGGATGACCAGGAACAGCCCGGCGGTGGCCAGCGTCCCCATCACCAGGTTCAGGGTGCTGGTCTCCTGGTAGAAGGAGAAGACGTAGTACAGCTGGTACGGGTTGCCGTCCGGGCCGCTGAACTGCTTGCCGATCGCCAGGCCCTTGTTGTCGTCGGGCTTGGCCTGGCTGTCCGGCGAGCGGAGCAGCTTGACCGGCTGCTCGTGCGGGACCGACGGCTCGGCGGCGACCTTGGCGCGCATGTCGGAGGTGATCGAGTCGGGCAGGATCGAGCCCGAGTAGCGGGCGCTGCCGCGCAGGCCGGCGCTGGCGGCGCTGTCCTCCTGGCCGCCGGGCCCGATCGCGATCACCGAGTAGACGCCGGCGCCGCCGGACGCCAGGTCGGAGACCTGCTTGGTCAGCCAGGCGTTGATCTGGTCGCGGGTCGGGTCGGCGGTCGCACCGGCCTTGGCCTGAAGGTTGATCGCCTCGTTGATCTTGTCCTGCTCGATCTGGAAGCCGCCGATGGCCTGCCCGTGCGCGGCCTTCTGCTTGGCCTCCAGCAGGCCGGTGCGCACCTGGGCGACCACCACCACGCCGAGCACCAGCACCACCACGAAGGACAGCAGCAGCGTCGCCGCGACCACCCGCAGCTGGATCGAGCGGCGGTACAGCGCCAGGACCCGGCCCACCGGGTGCCGGAACTGCCGGATCACCGGCGCGAACAGCGCCGCCCACCACCGGCGCCGGCGCGGCCGGCCGGTGGTGGAACTCAGCACGTCGCCGCGCACAGCAGCCTCCCCGCCGGCGAACTCGTCCGACGGGGAGGAGGCGGCCTGCTCTTCGCTCATCCTCAGCTGGGCCCGGCCTTGTAGCCGACACCGCGGACGGTGACCACGATCTCCGGGCGCTCAGGATCCTTCTCGATCTTGGAGCGCAGGCGCTGCACGTGCACGTTCACCAGCCGGGTGTCGGCAGCGTGCCGGTAGCCCCAGACCTGCTCCAGCAGCACCTCGCGGGTGAACACCTGCCAGGGCTTGCGGGCCAGCGCGACCAGCAGGTCGAACTCCAGCGGGGTCAGCGGGATGCCGCGGCCCTCGCGCTTCACCGAGTGCCCGGCGACGTCGATCACCAGATCGCCGATGGTCAGCTGCTCCGGCGTGGGCTCCTCGGCCCGGCGCAGGCGGGCCCGGACCCGGGCGACCAGTTCCTTGGGCTTGAACGGCTTCGTGACGTAGTCGTCGGCGCCGGACTCCAGGCCCACCACGATGTCGACCGTGTCGGTCTTCGCGGTGAGCATGACGATCGGGATGCCCGACTCCGCCCGGATCTGCCGGCATACGTCGATGCCGTCCCGTCCGGGCAGCATCAGGTCGAGCAGCACGAGGTCCGGCTTGGTCTCCCGGAAGGCGGCCAGCGCCTTGTCCCCGTCCGCGACGAAAAACGGCTCAAAACCCTCACCACGCAGCACAATGCCGAGCATCTCGGCCAGTGCGGTGTCGTCATCGACGACGAGGACACGTCCCTTCATGGCTCCATCTTCTCATCACCCGAATGTGACCTGACGCACAGCTGTTCCGTTGCCGGCCCCCGGCCGTCGGCCGAACCAGTCATACCATCGCAAAGGTATCGGCTCGACGGCCTTGCCCGCACCGTTGCGGATCAGCAACGGGATACCCCTGGGGTGCGCGTGCGCACCATGGCACGATGGGCACCCCGATGCACCCGCGCCAGGGTGCCCCGACGAGGAGCGTCGATTGTCCGAGACCCCGGGTTGGACCTCACCCGGTTCTCCCGAGCCCGCGCCCGGCCCGTCCGAAACCGGCCACTCGGTTCCCCCGGCCCCGCAGGCCACCGCCGCAGCCGCACCACCCCCGCCCGGCCCGCATCCCGGCCCGACGCCCGGACCGGCCGTGCCGCCCGGCCCGACGCCCGGCATCATCCCGCTGCGTCCGCTCGGCTTCGGCGAACTGATGGACGGCGCGTTCGCCCTCGTCCGCAGGTACTGGAAGACCGCCTTCGGACTCAGCCTGCTCCTCGCCTGCGTCCTCGAACTCGTCCAGGCCGGGGTCTCCTGGTGGATCCACGTCTCCGGCACCAGCCTGGAGGCGACGTTCTCCACCTACTACACGCTGCCGCTGGAAATGCTCGCCGGCGTGATCGCCACCGGACTGCTCACCCCCGTCATCGGGAACAGCCTGCTCGGCCGTGACACCCCGCCCAAGGAGGCCTGGGCGCAGGCCCGGCCGCACCTCGGGCGGCTGACCGGCCTGGCCCTGCTGCACACGCTGATCATGCTCGGCGCGCTCGCCGTGCCGCTCGTCCCGGTGCTGCTGCTGACCGGCTTCACCGCCGAGCCCGCCCTGCTGGTACTCGTCCCGCCCGCCCTGCTGCCCATGCTGTGGATCGCGATCAAGCTCACCTTCGCCGCCCCCGCGCTGGTCCTGGAGAAGCAGGGCGTGGTCGGCGCCCTCAAGCGCTCCTGGCACCTGGTCCGCGGCTCCTGGTGGCGGATCTTCGGCGCCCTGGTGGTGTTCCAGATCGCCGTCGGCCTGCTCGGCGCGGTGCTCATCGTTCCCGGCCAGCTGATCTCCCTGGCCATCGGCGGCGGCCCCGGCGAGCTCTACGCCACCGACACGGAGGCCGCGCTCAGCATCGGCGTCATGGCGGTCTGCGGCGTCCTCGCCAAGACACTCACGATTCCGCTCACCGGCTGCCTGTTCGGTCTGCTCTACGTCGACCAGCGGATCCGGCGCGAGGCGCTCGACATCGAACTCGCCCGCGCCGCAGGCATGCCCGGCCACTACCCGACCCGCACCACCGCGCCCGTCCCGGGCCAGTACCCCCCGCCGGGAGCCTGATCGCCATGGGACTCCGGGGGGGAGGGGCGCTGCTCGCGGACAGCGTTCCGGTCACTGTGCCGCGCGACGCCGCCCGCGACGCCGCGCACGAGGAACTCCGCAAGGCCATCTACCACCAGCACGAACCCGGACTGGTCGACCGCTTCGTGGCGTGGGTCCAGCGCCAGCTCGACCACCTGACCGCCACCGGCGTTCCGCTCGGCGGCGGCGACGGCGTCGCCCTGGTGGTGGTGATCGTCCTCGCCGTGGTCATCGCCGTGGTGGCCTGGCGACGCTACGGCGCGCCCCGCCGTGACGCCCGTTCCGCCGGCACGCTGTTCGCCGCCGACGGCCCGCGCAGCGCCGCCCAGCACCGCGCCGACGCCGCCGCCCACGCCGAACGCGGTGCCTGGGCCGACGCCGTCCGCGAACAGATGCGCGCCCTGGTCCGCGGCCTGGAGGAACGCACCGTCCTCGACCCGCGCCCCGGCCGCACCGCCGACGAGGCGGCCGCCGAAGCCGGTCGCGCCCTGCCCGAACGGGCCCGCGAACTCGCCTCCGCCGCACGGCTGTTCGATGACATCGCGTTCGGCGAACGAACCGCCGACGAAGCGTCCTACCGGCTCCTCGCCGACCTCGACCGCGCCCTCGAACGCACCCGCCCCACGCCCGTGGCGGCCGGCGGAGGAACCGCATGACCACCACCGCACCCCCGCCCGCCACCGCCGACCCCGCCGAGCAGCCCACCGCCGCCGCGCCGGCCGACACGCCCCGCACCACCCTGCGCACCCTGTGGCGGCGCTGGCGCTGGTGGCTGCTCGCCACCCTCGCCGTGCTGCTGGTCGGCGCCATGGTCGCCGGCATCCCCAACAACGGCTCCGACTGGCCGCTCGACCCCCGCTCCGGCGCCCCCGGCGGCATCCGCGCCGCCGACCAGCTGCTCCAGCAGCGCGGCGTCTCCAGCCGCACCGCCGCCACCGAGAGCGAACTCGGCGCCGGACTGCGCGCCGACGACACCACCGTCGTCCTCGGCCACCCCGACGAACTGACCGCCCAGCAACTCACCCGGCTCGCCGCCGTCCACCGCGGCGCCAACAGCCGACTGGTGCTGATCTACCCCGACCAGCCCGCCCTGAAGGCCTTCGTCCCCGGCATCGCCACCTACTACTCCGCCACCGACAGCACCACCGCCATCGAACCCGCCTGCGCGCTGCCCGAGGCCGCCAACGCCGGCGCCGTCCAGATCGGCGGCGAGAGCTACGAACCCGGCGCCCACGACGTCGGCTGCTACCCGCACGGCAACGGCCGCAACTCCCTGATCAGCCGCACCACCGGCACCCAGCAGGTGATCGTGGTCGGCAGCGCCCGGCCGTTCACCAACGAACGCCTCGACCGCGAAGGCAACGCCGCACTCGCCCTCGGCCTGTTCGGCGCCCACCACCAGCTGGTCTGGCAGACCGTCGACCACAGCACCGCCAACACGGCCGCCCGCCACAACAAGACCCTCGGCGACCTCATCCCGGACGGCTGGTACTGGGGCTCCCTGCAGCTCCTCCTCGCCGCCCTGCTCGCCGTCGTCTGGCGCGCCCGCCGGCTCGGACCGGTGCTCAGCGAACGGCTGCCCGCCGTGGTCCGCGCCTCCGAGACCACCGAGGGCCGCGCCCGGCTCTACCACCGCGCGAACGCCCGCGGCCACGCCGCCGAAACCCTGCGCCGCGCCGCCCGCCGCCGGACCGCCGCCGCCCTCGGCCTCCCGCACACCTCCGGGGACCCCGACCAGGCCACCCTCACCGAGGCCGCCGCCGCCCGGCTCGGACGCCCCGCCGCCGACCTCCAGCAACTGCTGTACGGCCCGGCCCCCTCCGACGACGCCGCCCTGCTGCGGCTCGCCGACGACCTCGACGACATGGAATGGCAGGTACGACAGCCGTGACCGACCAGCTCTACAAGACCGACCCCGGCCAGACCCGCGACGCCCGCACCGCCCTCACCGGCCTGCGTGACGAGATCGCCAAGGCCGTGGTCGGCCAGGACGCCGCCGTCACCGGCCTGGTCGTCGCCCTGCTCTGCGGCGGCCACGTCCTGCTCGAAGGCGTCCCCGGCGTCGCCAAGACCCTGCTGGTCCGCACCCTCGCCACCGCCCTCGACGTCGAGACCAAGCGCATCCAGTTCACCCCCGACCTGATGCCCGGCGACGTCACCGGCTCCCTGGTCTACGACACCCGCACCGCCGAGTTCTCCTTCCAGCCCGGCCCGGTCTTCACCAACCTGCTGCTCGCCGACGAGATCAACCGCACGCCGCCGAAGACCCAGGCCGCGCTGCTGGAGGCGATGGAGGAGAAGCAGGTCACCGTCGACGGCGAGCCCCGCAAGCTCCCCGATCCCTTCCTGGTCGCCGCCACCCAGAACCCCGTCGAGTACGAGGGCACCTACCCGCTGCCCGAGGCCCAGCTCGACCGCTTCCTGCTCAAGCTGATCCTCCCGCTGCCGACCCGCGAGCAGGAGTTCCAGGTCCTCACCAAGCACGCCACCGGCTTCGACCCGCGCGACCTCGCCTCCGCCGGCGTCCGCCCCGTCGCCGACGCCGCCGACCTGGCCGCCGCTCGCGCCGAGATCGGCGCCCTGACGGTCTCCCCCGAGATCCTCGCGTACATCGTCGACCTGGTCCGCGCCACCCGGCAGTCGCCCTCGCTCGCCATGGGCGTCTCCCCCCGCGGCGCCACCGCCCTGCTCAACACCTCCCGCGCCTGGGCCTGGTTGGCCGGCCGCGACTACGTCACCCCCGACGACGTCAAGGCCCTCGCCCTGCCCACCCTCCGGCACCGCGTCCAGCTCCGCCCCGAGGCAGAGATGGAAGGCACCACCGCCGACAGCGTCATCCAGGCCGTCCTCTCCCAGACGCCCGCACCGCGCTAGCCGCTGCCCGGGGGGAGAGCGCCACCCGCCTCTCCCCCTCCGCGTCCACTGCTCCAGAAAGCGAGCCCCGCACCCCATGGCCCTGACCGGCCGCACGGCCCTGATCGCCGCCCTCGGCGTCCTCCTGGTCGGCCTCGTGCTCCCCTCCTGGACCGGCATCGGCGTGGTCATGCTGCCGCTGCTCGCCGCGATCGTCGCCGACCTGGTGCTCGCCGCCCCCGTCCGCCGCCTCACCCTGGAACGCTCCGGCGACCCCAGCGTCCGCCTCGGCGAAGCCGTGGACGTCGACCTGCTCGTCGCCAACCCGTCCCGCCGCCCGCTGCGCGCCCGGATCCGCGACGCCTGGTACCCCTCCGCCTGGGCCCCCGGCACCTCCCTCACTGCCTCCCGGCACTCCGTCACCATCCCCGCCGGAGAACGCCACCGCCTCACCACCCGGCTCGCCCCCACCCGGCGCGGCGACCACCACAGCGGCCGAGTGACCATTCGCTCACTCGGCCCGCTCGGCCTGGCCGGCCGCCAGGCCACCCTCGACGCGCCCTGGCGGGTCCGCGCCCTGCCGCCGTTCGCCAGCCGCAAGCACCTCCCGTCCCGCCTCGCCCGCCTGCGCGAACTCGACGGCCGCACCTCGGTCCTGACCCGCGGTCAGGGCACCGAGTTCGACTCCCTGCGCGAGTACCTCCCCGGTGACGACGTCCGCTCCATCGACTGGCGGGCCAGCGCCCGCCGCAGCGTCGTCGCCGTCCGCACCTGGCGCCCCGAACGCGACCGGCACGTCCTCATCGTCCTCGACACCGGCCGCACCTCCGCGGGCCGCGTCGGCGACGCCCCGCGCCTGGACTCCGCCCTCGACGCCGCGCTGCTGCTCACCGCCCTCGCCACCAAGGCCGGCGACCGGGTCGACCTGCTCGCCCACGACCGCCACCGCCGCACCGCCGTCGCCGGGCGCTCCCCCTCCGAGATCCTCCCCGCCTTCACCGACGCGATGGCCCTCCTGGAACCCGCCCTGATCGAGACCGACCTGCGCGCCATGGTCTCCACCGCGCTCCGGATGGCCCCCCACCGCTCGCTGATCGTCCTGCTCACCGGCCTCGACGCCCACCAGATCGAGGACGGCCTGCTCCCCCAGCTCCCCCTCCTCACCAAGCGCCACGAGGTCGTCATCGCCTCCGTCGCCGACCCCCGCCTCGACGAGCTGGTCAACACCCCCCGGGTCACCGTCCGCGACGTCTACGGCGCCGCCGCCGCCGAACAGACCCGCGCCGACCGCCGCCGCACCGCAGACCTCCTCACCCGCCGCGGCATCACCGTCCTCGACTCCCCGCCCGAGTCCATCGCCCCCGCCCTCGCCGACACCTACCTCAGCCTCAAGGCCGCCGGCCGCCTCTGACCCGCCCCGGCCACATATTCGGAGCCGACGATCGACCCCAACCTGCAGCTGATCAGCGACGGCGACGGCCTGGCGGTCATCGGCGACCCGACCGCCGTCGAACGGTTCCTGGTCTCCGAAGGCCTGCCGTCCCGCGACCTCGGACTGTCCCGGCTCGGCTCGGCCTTCAGCGCCACCGCCGGTGCCGCACAGACAGGCTCGGAGATCGCCGCCAACTCGGGCCGCTGGGTGAAACTGACTAAGGAATCCGCCCAAGCGCTCAGCAAGCACGGGCTGATGAAGGGCTCGACCGCGAACACCAGCCGGGCCGTGCTGACCGAGAACGGCAGGATCAAGGGAATCCTCGAACTGGTGCGGACACCCGGTTCGGTGCTCTCCAACCCGGCAATGCTGGCAGGTGCCGCAGGACTCATGGCGCAACTCGCCATGCAGCAGACCATGGACGAGATCACCGACTACCTCGCCGCGATCGACGAGAAGGTCGACGACGTGCTCCGCGCCCAGAAGGACGCGGTGCTGGCGGACATGATCGGAGCCGGCTTCGTCATCGAGGAGGGCCTGGCCGTCCGGGACCAGGTCGGCCGGGTCTCCGAGGTCACCTGGTCGAAGGTGTCACTCACCTCGGTCACGATCGCCCGCACCCAGGCCTACGCCCTCCGTCAACTCGAGGCACTCGCCGAGAAGTTGGAACAGAAGACCAAGATCGGCGACCTCGCCAAGGTGTCAAGGGACGCCGAGACCACCGTCCGGGAGTGGCTCGCTGTGCTGGCGCGCTGCTTCCAGCTGCACGACGCAATAGCCGTACTGGAACTCGACCGCGTGCTCGACACCTCGCCGGACGAACTGGACCTGCACCGCCTCGCGATCCGAACCGCCCGGCAGAACCGCGTGGAACTCATCTCCCGGTGCACCGAACGGCTCATGGCCCGCATCGACGCGGCCGTCGGCACCGCCAACACCAAGGTCCTGCTGCACCCCACGACTTCCCCCGCCGTGGTGAACTCAAGCAACCAGGTCGCCACCACCATCATCGACTTCCGCGGCCGGCTCGGGATCGAACGCGACCGCCAGTCCTTGGACGCCAGGCGCTGGGTGGACGCGGCCACCGAGGCGAAGGACCGGATGCTCGAAAGCGGCGCCGAGGGTGTCGACGCCGCCAAGCGCCTCGGGGCGGAGACCTTCGACCGTGCCAAGTCGGTGACGGGCAAACTGTCCAACGGAATCGCCGGACGAGTGCTCCGCCGCCGCGGAAACGACGACGGAGAAGCCAAGAAGCTCTGAGCCCGCCGGCCGGCGGGCCCCGGGCCCGCTGGCGTTCGGCACCGGCTCCAGAAATGCAGAAAGGGCCCCAGCCATAAGGCTGGAGCCCTTTCCAGAAGAATTGTTCGGCGGCGTCCTACTCTCCCACAGGGTCCCCCCTGCAGTACCATCGGCGCTGTGAGGCTTAGCTTCCGGGTTCGGAATGTAACCGGGCG
>NZ_JBICXW010000004.1:0-399645 GCF_043200475.1 Kitasatospora sp. NPDC048407
CCGCCGCCCCCGCCGCCCCCGCCCCCCCCCCCCCCGCCCCCGCCCGCCCCCCCCCCCCCCCCCCCCCCCCCCCCCCCCCCCCCCCCCCCCCCCCCCCCCCCCCGCGCACGGCCCGGTTTGTCTTCGGCTGGACCGGTCCGTATTCTTGACCCTCGGCGTGTTGACGCCATGCTCCTGAGCACTTCACCTCCCGAATGAGAGCCGGTTCCGGCTCTTTCCGGGGGAGGCAGCCTGTGTCCATACCCAGGCCGCTGGCATCGGGAGTTCCGACCGAGTTAGGAAAGTAGGTACCGCATGTACGCGATCGTTCGCGCAGGCGGCCGCCAGCACAAGGTCGCCGTGGGCGACGTGCTGGAGATCGACCGTATTGACGCCAAGCCGGGTGACTCGGTCGAGCTCTCGACCATCCTCGTCGTCGATGGTGAGTCCGTCACCTCCGACCCGTGGGTGCTCGGTGGCGTGAAGGCGCACGCCGAGGTCGTCGACCAGACCAAGGGCGACAAGATCGTCATCCTGCGCTACAAGAACAAGACCGGCTACCGCCGTCGTCAGGGCCACCGCCAGAAGCACACCGCGGTGCGCATCACCAGCATCGACTCGGTCAGCAAGTAATCACACTTACTGCGGTCTTCCTAGAAAGGGGATAGCCAGATGGCACACAAGAAGGGTGCGAGTTCCACTCGCAACGGTCGTGACTCGAACGCCCAGCGCCTCGGCGTGAAGCGCTTCGGCGGTCAGGTCGTCTCCGCCGGCGAGATCATCGTCCGCCAGCGTGGCACCCACTTCCACCCGGGCGCCAACGTCGGCCGTGGCGGCGACGACACCCTGTTCGCGCTGACCGCCGGTGCCGTCCAGTTCGGCAACCGTCGCGGCCGCAAGGTCGTCAACATCGTGGCCGTCGAGGCCTGAGTCTGCACAGACTCGCTGTGAAGGGTGGGCCGGGACTATCCGGGCCCACCCTTTGCGCTTTACCTCAGGAACACCTTTTTCTTTCGCACAGGAGGCACTCATGACCACCTTCGTGGACCGCGTCGAACTGCACGTCGCCGCGGGTAACGGAGGCCACGGCTGCGCCTCCGTGCACCGCGAGAAGTTCAAGCCGCTCGGCGGCCCCGACGGGGGCAACGGCGGCGAGGGCGGCTCGGTGACCCTGGTGGTGGACTCGCAGGTCACCACCCTGCTCGAGTACCACCACTCGCCCAAGCGCAAGGCCACCAACGGCAAGCCCGGTGCGGGCGGCCACCGCACCGGCGCCGAGGGCCAGGGCCTGGTCCTGCCCGTCCCGGACGGCACCGTCGTCCTCGACCGCCAGGGCAACGTGCTGGCCGACCTGGTCGGTCACGGCACCACCTTCGTCGCCGCCCAGGGCGGCCGCGGCGGCCTCGGCAACGCCGCGCTCGCCTCCGCCCGCCGCAAGGCCCCCGGCTTCGCGCTGCTCGGCGAGCCCGGCGAGGCCCGCGACATCGTGATGGAGCTCAAGTCCGTCGCCGACGTCGCGCTGGTCGGCTACCCGAGCGCCGGCAAGTCCTCGCTGATCTCGGTGCTCTCCGCGGCCAAGCCGAAGATCGCCGACTACCCGTTCACCACCCTCGTCCCCAACCTCGGTGTGGTGACCGCCGGCGAGACCGTCTACACGATCGCCGACGTGCCCGGCCTGATCCCCGGCGCCAGCCAGGGCAAGGGCCTCGGCCTGGAGTTCCTGCGGCACGTCGAGCGCTGCGAGGTGCTCGTCCACGTCCTCGACTGCGCCACCCTGGAGCCGGGCCGCGACCCGCTCACCGACCTCGAGACCATCGAGGACGAACTCGCCCAGTACGGCGGCCTCGAGGACCGGCCCCGACTGGTCGCCCTCAACAAGATCGACGTCCCGGACGGCCAGGACATCGCCGACCTCACCCGCGCCTCGCTCGAGGAGCGCGGCTACCGGGTCTTCGAGGTCTCCGCGCTCGCCCACAAGGGCCTGCGCGAACTCTCCTACGCGCTGGCCGAGATCGTCTCCGCCGCGCGCGCCGCCAAGCCGGTCCAGGAGAACACCCGGATCGTCATCCGCCCGACCGCCGTGGACGACGCCGGCTTCACCATCGAGGAAGAGGACGGCGCGTTCCGCATCCGCGGCGTCAAGCCCGAACGCTGGGTCCGCCAGACCGACTTCGCCAACGACGAGGCCGTCGGCTACCTCGCCGACCGGCTCGCCCGCCTCGGCGTCGAGCAGCAGCTCTGGAAGGTCGGCGCCAAGGAGGGCGACACCGTCATCATCGGCCCCGACGAGAACGCCGTGGTCTTCGACTGGGAGCCCACCATGGCCGCCGGCGCGGAGATGCTCGGCCGCCGCGGCGAGGACCACCGCTTCGAGACCCAGCGGCCGGCGGTCGACCGCCGCCGCGAGAAGCAGCGCGGGCGGGACTCGGCGGAGCAGGAGTACCTCGACTTCGAGGCGCTCAGCTCCGGCCGGGAGCAGCTGGAGCAGTAAAGAGTGGCTGTCAGCAAGGTCGCGATCAACGGCAAGTGATTGTCGGGGGCGCGACCTTGTTGCTTGGTGCCTTCCGCTGCGCGCGGTTCTCCCCCAGCCCCAGGGTCTGTCCGGTCGATCTTGTCGGATCAGCGCGCGGCGTCGGGCGCCCGGCAAGATCGGCCGGACAGACCCCAGCGGGCCGGGAGGTACCCCCACGCGCCCCTGGTGGTGCGGTTTCCGTCTCACGCCTTGCGCCGATTTCGTACCGTGTCTGCCGAATGGCTACATTGCGGGCGTACAGGACGTCGTGTCGGAAGGGTCGGACTGATGGTGGATCAGTTGCTCCGCGAGGAGGTCGTCTCGGCGCGGCGGATCGTGGTGAAGGTCGGATCGTCGTCGCTGACCACCGCTGCCGGCGGGCTGGACGCGGACCGGGTGGATGCCCTGGTGGACGCGTTGGCGAAGTCGCGGACGGGCAAGGACGCGCCGGAGATCGTGCTGGTCTCGTCGGGTGCGATCGCCGCCGGTCTGGCGCCGCTCGGGCTGGAGAAGCGGCCGAAGGACCTGGCCCGGCAGCAGGCGGCGGCCAGTGTGGGGCAGGGCCTGCTGGTGGCCCGTTACACGGCGTCGTTCGCGCGGTACGGGGTGCGGGTCGGGCAGGTGCTGCTGACCGCGGAGGACGCCAGCCGGCGGGCGCACTACCGCAACGCGTTCCGGACGCTGGAGCAGTTGCTGACGATGGGCGCGATGCCGATCGTCAACGAGAACGACACGGTGGCCACCGCCGAGATCCGGTTCGGCGACAACGACCGGCTGGCGGCGCTGGTGGCGCACCTGGTGCGGGCAGATCTGCTGGTGCTGCTGTCCGACGTGGACGGCCTGTACGACGGCGACCCGTCGAAGCCCGGCAGCAGCCGGCTCGACGTGGTGCGCGGCCCGGCGGACCTGGCCGGGGTGGAGGTCGGCAGCGCCGGCAAGGCGGGCGTCGGCACCGGCGGCATGGTGACGAAGGTGGAGGCGGCCCGGATCGCCACCGGTGCGGGCATCCCGGTGGTGCTGACGGCGGCGAGCCACGCGGCCGACGCGCTGGCCGGCCGGCCCACCGGCACGCTGTTCCTGCGTACCGGCAGCCGCTCCGCGGACCGGCTGCTGTGGCTGGAGCACGCGTCCACGCCGCGCGGCACGCTGACCCTGGACGACGGGGCGGTGGCGGCGGTGGTGCACGGCGGGAAGTCGTTGCTCCCGGCCGGGGTGACCGGGGTGGACGGGGAGTTCACCGCGGGTGATCCGGTCGACCTTCTTGGCGAAAACGGTCACATCGTCGCCCGCGGACTGGTCAACTTTGATGCGAGGGAGTTGCCCCGTCTGCTCGGCCGGTCCACGCGAGAACTGGCCCAGGAGCTCGGTGCCGCGTACGAACGCGAGGTCGTCCACCGCGACGACCTGGTCGTGCTGCGCGGCTGAGCGCGGGCGGCGGGCCCGGTACGGGGGGTGGGAGCAGCGGGCCGGGGGGCCCGCGCGACACGCTGAATGGGAGGCCGCCGGTGGTTCGCAGGCGGGAGGAAGCGCTGCCGGGGACGTCCGAGCGGCGGCTCACCAGCATCGAGGGCGGCCGGGGCGTCGAGGAGCAGGAGGGCGTGCGGGAGCCGGAGCAGGGCCGGCTGTGGCACGTGGTGCTGAGTGTGGCCGGGGCGGCGACGCCGCTGCCGGAGCTGCGGGCGGCGCTGGAGAAGCTGGCGCACGACCATTCCTTCTTCCTGACGGCCCGTTACGCCGCCGACCACGCCGAGGTCCGGTACTGGGAAGAGGCGCGGGACCTGCACGACGCGGCGGCGATCGCGCTTCGGCTGTGGGGCGAGCACAAGGCCAGCGCGAAGCTCCCGGCGTGGGAGATCGTCGGCCTGGAGGTGGTGGACCGCCCGACGTACCACAAGCGGGTCGCGGAGGGCTTCGGTGGACCGCTGCCGCAGCTGGGCGGGGTGCACCCGTACTGACGGACGGGGCGCCGCGTCTCAGCGGGCGAAATGTCCGCCGGGGCGGGGTGGGTGTCTCGCTAGGCTTGGTGCCATGAGCGACCTCACCGCCACCTCCGACAGCCCCGTCCTCGCCGCCGCGCGCCGTGCCCGGGAGGCGGCCGCCGCCCTGGCGCCAGTGCCGCGTTCGGTGAAGGACGCCGCGCTGCTGGCGATCGCGGACGCGCTGGTCGCCCGGGCCGGTGAGATCACCGCCGCCAACGCCGAGGACGTCGACCGGGCCCGCGCGGCGGGCACCGCCGAGTCGGTGATCGACCGGCTGACGCTGAACCGGGACCGGATCGCCGCGATCGCCGCCGACGTGCGCAGCGTGGTCGGCCTGCCCGACCCGGTGGGCGAGGTGGTGCGCGGCTACACCCTGCCGAACGGGCTGGACGTGCGCCAGGTGCGGGTGCCGCTGGGCGTGGTCGGCATCATCTACGAGGCCCGGCCGAACGTCACGGTGGACGCCGCCGCACTCTGCCTGAAGTCCGGCAACGCGGTGCTGCTGCGCGGCTCCGGTTCCGCGTACCGCTCCAACACGGCGCTGGTGGAGGTGCTGCGCGAGGCGGTCGCCGGGGCGGGCCTGCCGGCCGATGTGATCCAGCTGGTGCCGGGCGAGAGCCGCGAGTCGGTGCAGGAGCTGATGCGCGCCCGCGGCCTGGTCGACGTGCTGATCCCGCGCGGCGGCGCCTCGCTGATCCGCACGGTGGTGGAGGGCTCCACCGTCCCCGTGATCGAGACCGGCACCGGCAACTGCCACGTGTACGTGGACGCGCAGACCGACCTGGCGATGGCCGTCGGCGTGCTGCTGAACTCCAAGGCCCAGCGGGTCAGCGTCTGCAACGCCGCCGAGACCCTGCTGGTGCACCAGGACGTCGCGGACGCCTTCCTGCCGCTCGCGCTGACCGCCCTCGCCGAGGCGGGCGTCACCGTGCACGGCGACGACGCGGTGCTGAAGGCCGCCGAGGGCACCGGCGTGACGGCCGTCCCGGCGACCGAGGAGGACTGGGGGACCGAGTACCTGTCGCTGGACCTGGCGGCCGCCGTGGTGCCCTCGCTGGAGGCCGCCGTGGAGCACATCCGCCGCTGGTCGTCCGGCCACACCGAGGCGATCGTCACCACCTCGCAGGCCGCCGCCCGCCGCTTCACCCAGCTCGTCGACTCCACCACGGTGGCCGTCAACGCCTCGACCCGGTTCACCGACGGCGCCGAGTTCGGCTTCGGCGCGGAGATCGGCATCTCCACCCAGAAGCTGCACGCCCGCGGCCCGATGGGCCTGCCGGAGCTGACCAGCACCAAGTACATCGTCACCGGCGACGGCCACGTGCGCGGCGAGGCCCGGCAGACCGTCGGCGGCTTCGGCAGCTGAATGCCGCGGGCGTCACATACCCGATCGGCCCGACCCACAGACAAACGCCCCGGCCGGTAATACATTGAATCCGTGGCTGAGGATGTGGGGGGCTCGCCGTACTCCGACGGCGCCGACCATGGTGATGCGGACGACGAGTTCGCCACCGTGGTCTTCGACGAGAGCTTCGTCCGCTCCGCCGCCGTGCACGAGCCGAGCGCCCGGGAGCGGCAACTCGCCGCCGCCGAGACCAGGTTCGAGCCGGATCAGGCCGGTGCGGCCCGGAGCTACGAGTTCACTTCCGGGAGCGAGGTGCTGCCGCTCGAGCTGCGCCCGCTGCCCGGCGGGCTGGACGAGGACCGCTTCTACCCCGACCCGTGGTCGGGCGGCGACCGGCAGCACCGGCGCACCCGCCGCTCGCGCCTGCGCGCCTTCGACCCGCTGCGCGGCGGGTCGGTCGCCCAGCAGCGCTGGCACCGGCCGGTGGCCTGGGTGCTTGCCCTGGTGATGGGCATCGGTGTGGTCGCGCTGGCCGTCGCCGCCGTGTACCGGGGCGTCGGCAACGCCCCCGAATCGCCGGCCCGGCCGTCCAGCGGAACCAGCAGCCCCAGCACGACGCCCTCGGTGCAGCCGCCCGTGACGGCGGCCGTTCCGGCGGGCTGAGCGGGCCGCTCCGCCGATCACCGGTCGTGGCGGTCTCGTTACCCGCGCCCCTCTCGTCGCGCGCGGCGGGCGAGCCTACCCTGGTCTCATGGGTGACCGGCGCGAGCCTCCCGAGGGCACGCCCGAAGGTGGCTCCAACGATGACGAGTTCCGGTCCGTCGTCTTCGACGAATCGTTCGTGAAGGCTGCCCGGATCCAGGAACTGTCCGCGCAGGAGCGGCTGGCCGGCGCGTTCGGCCGGGCCACCCGGATGCGCGGCTGGGGCTGGTTCGGGTCGTTGCCGCGGCAGGCGGTGATTCTGCTGCTGCTGGTGGCGATGGCGTTCGCCGCGGCCGTCTACTTCGGTGTCAGCTCCCCGCACGGCCAGGCCGTGCCGCCCAGCGGCGCCCAGCTGACGTCGGTCGTCACCCCGCTCAGCCCGTCCGCCACGGTCGGTGCCGTCCCCGACCCCGCCCACCCGTTCGCCGCGCTGCCGACCGGCTACGCGGACGGCCAGGGCGGCTTCAACATGCCGCCCGCCTCGTCCACCGCGCACTTCGGCGGGACGGACGTGCAGCGCGCCCTGGACTCCGTCCAGCACTACCTGGTGGTCTCCGAGCTGACCCCCGCCACCCTGACCGCCAACGAGACCGGCCAGGTCCGCGAGCTGCTCACGACCGGCGAACTCGCCCAGTACGACGACAGCGTCAACACGCCGCGCGACGACCAGCACCACGCCGCCACCGGCTGGATGGTGCGCTTCGACCCCGGGCAGGTCGCCCTGGCCACCGACACCGTGAAGGTCAACGGCGCCGTCCAGGTCGGCGAACTCGACCCCAGCACGCTGGAGATCACCGCCGACCACACCCTGGTCTACGCGCTGCGCCCGGCCGGCACCACCAGCGACCACTCGGTCACCCTGTACTCGGTGCGCCGGGAGGTGCGGATCGACATCGACCGGGCCGACCTGGACGCCGGACGCGTCCGGGTGGTCGATTCCATCGTCCAGGCCGGGCCCACCGGCTGCGGCACCGTGCAGAGCGACTACCTGCAGCCGATGCTGGCCACCGCGGCGGGCGTCCACCCGAGCACCCCGCCCGCCGTGAACCCGGCCGACCACAGCCGGCCGGCCTGGCAGACCTGCGGGGTGCTCGGGCCGATCACCCGCTGAGCCGCTTGTCGGACCGGTCAGTCCTGCTTCTCGCCGGTGCCCGCGCTGCTGCCGTTGCCGTTGGTGCGGCCGGCGCCGGTGAAGGTGTCGCGGAGCTTGCCGCCGACCGTGCCGACGCCGTTGGTGAGGTCGCGCAGCAGCCCCATCAGCGGGTCCTTGCTCTCCTTCACCGACTGCGAGTACGAGTCCGCGGCGGCCTTCCACTGCGCGCCGATCGAGGTGTCCGGGTCGTCACCGCGGCGCGGGTACGCGCCCGCCATGATCGAGCGGTACTCCTCGCTCTCCGCCCACTTCTTCAGCTGCGCCACCCGAACCACCGCGAACGGGTGGGTCTGCGGCAGTACCTGCAGCAGCTTCAGCACGCTGTCGCGCAGGTCGCCCGCCTTGTCGTACTCCGCGGCCTGCTCCAGGAACGCGTCCACGTTCATCTCGGCCATGTGCGCGCCGCCGGCGAGCTTCATCAGGCCGCGCATCGACGCCTGCAGGTCCTGCCCGGCCAGCAGACCGGCCCGGTCGCTGGAGAGCTCGGCCTTGCGGAACCACTCCTTGAGTGCGGTGATCACCGCGGTGATCGCCAGGTTGCCCAGCGGCAGCCAGCCGATCCGGGCCGCCAGGTTGGTGAGGATCAGCAGCATCGTCTGGTACACCGCGTGCCCCGACATCGCGTGACCGACCTCGTGGCCGATCACCGCGCGCAGCTCTTCCTCGTCCATCAGCTCGATCAGGCCGGTGGTCACCACGATCACCGGGGTGTCCATGCCGATGCAGTACGCGTTGACCTTCGGGTCCTGGGTCACGTACAGGTCCGGGACCTTCTCCAGGTCCAGCACGTACGCGGCGTCCCGCACCATGTCGTACAGCTCCGGGAACTGGCGCTCCGAGGTCTTGACCGCCGTGGCCAGGAACAGCAGCCGGACGCTGCGCTCGGACACCAGGCCGGCCAGCTTCTTCAGGATGTCGTCGAAACCGCTCAGCTTGCGCAGCGCCACCAGCCCCGAACGGTCCGCCGGGTGCTCCCAGGCACGGGTGGAGATCTCCGGGAACCGCTGGCGGCGGCGGCTCGGCGCGTTGCCCTTGGTCATGTCGGTCATTGAGTACCCTCCTGGATCGACGCCGGCACCGGCTCCCGTGGCCGGCCCCCGCTGCTTTCCCTTAACGTCGCTGTGTCCGCACTCGTCCCCGGGCGCCACGGTACGCCGTCCGCCCGCACCGTCCGGGCGGGGTGTGGGGGCGGGAACGGCGATAAACGGGTCTACCCTGGCTGTGCCGTACCGAAAAGGAGCCCCGTGATGTCCCCTGCCGACCTGGTCCAGCTCGCCGGACCGATCTCCAGCGAGAACGGCCCCGGCCTGTTCCTGAGGATCATCCTGATCGCCTCCTTCGTCGGAGTCGGCCTGCTGATCTGGGCGATCGCCCGGGCCGGCCGCGACGGCGCCAAGCGCGACGCCGAGCGCGAGCGGGCCCGCGCCGAGGCGGCCGAGCGGGGCTGAACCCCGACCCGGTGAGCCCCAGGTCATGAGCCCCACGACCTGGCGGTGGCCAGGGACGACTCACTGGTGGTCAGACGCGGTGGGCCGCCGCGCGGTTGCGTGTCAGGCCCCCGTACGATGAGCCCCGCGGGCCGCACGGTCCGTGACCGCCTGGTCCTCACCGAGCCGAGAAGGTCCCGCCGATCATGACCTCTGCTGCCCTGCCCGCCCTCGCCGTCCTCGCCGAGGAGGGCGGAAACCACGACAGCCTCAACCCCTTCCTGACGGGTGGCGCGGCGCTGGCCATCCTGCTGCTGCTGCTGTTCGTCACCACCCGCTTCAACCGCGACCGCTGACCCGGTCGCGCCGCCGCCCGGCGCGGCGGGTGGACACGGAGTGCCCCGGGCCCGCAACGGGCGGAATCCCCGGGACACCCGGTTCGCGTAAGGTGTGGCGCCATGAGAGAGCAGGTCGACACCTCCGGGACGGACGCCGCGCAGGGCACCCCAGCGCCGGCCAGTGCGCCGCGCGGGCGACGCCGGCTGGGAGTGATGGGCGGCACCTTCGACCCCATCCACCACGGACACCTGGTGGCCGCCAGTGAGGTGGCCAGCGCCTTCCACCTGGACGAAGTGATCTTCGTCCCGACCGGGCAGCCCTGGCAGAAGTCCAACCGGCAGGTCTCGCCGGCCGAGGACCGCTACCTGATGACGGTGATCGCCACCGCCGAGAACCCGCAGTTCTCGGTCAGCCGGATCGACATCGACCGCCACGGCCCCACCTACACCGTCGACACCCTCCGCGAGCTGCAGGCCCTGCACCCCGACGCCGAACTCTTCTTCATCACCGGCGCGGACGCCCTCGCCCAGATCATCTCCTGGCGCTCCTCCGAGGAACTCTTCGACCTCGCGCACTTCATCGGCTGCACCAGGCCGGGCCATACTCTCTCCGACACCGGCCTGCCGGTCGGCGGCGTCTCGCTGGTCGAGGTGCCCGCCCTCGCCATCTCCTCCACCGACTGCCGGATGCGAGTCGCCAAGGGCGAACCCATCTGGTACCTGGTGCCGGACGGCGTGGTCCGTTACATCCACAAGCGGGCGCTGTACGCGTCGGCCCGGCCTTGATCCCCGGGAGGGACCGCATGACCGGAACGTCCGACGACGAACAGTGGTACGGCCGCCAGCCCCAACCGCCCCACCAGCAGCAGCCCGGATACCACCCCCCGCAGGGATACCAGCAGCAGCCGCCGTACGAGCAGCCGCCGTTTGAGCAGCCGTATGAGCAGCAGGCGTACGAACAACAGCCTTACGAGCAGCAGGCGTTCGAGCAGCAGCCCGGGTACGAGTCGACCGGGTACGGGTCGTCCGGCCACGGGCAGTCCGGGTACGGCGGCCAGGGCGGGTACGGGCAGGCGGGCCAGGGGCAGTCCGGGTACGGGCAGCCCGGATTCGAGCAGCAGCAGGGGTACGGGCAGCAGGCGGGCCACGGGCAGCAGGGGCACGCACAGCAACAGCCGTACGGGCAGGCCGATCCGTACGGCGGGTACGACCCGCAGGGCGCACAGCAGGTCGGGCAGCACGGGGCGTACGTACAGGACCCGTACGGCGGCGACCAGTCCGGGCACGGGCAGCAGGCCGGGTACGCGCAGCGCGGCCAGGTGGCCCAGGGGTTCGAACAGCACGGGTACGGACAGCAGTTCGGCGGTCAGCAGGGGGCCGGGCAGCCGTCAGCCGGAGGGACGGCGGGCGACGCCTACGGGCAGCAGGCCCAGGACCCCTATTACGGACAGCAGCAGCCCGCGCAGGGGTTCTACCAGCAGCAGCCGCAGGTGCCGGGGCAGACGCTGGGTGCGCAGGCACCGGGTGGGCAGGTGCTCGACGGCCGGGTGGCTGAGGGGCCGGGGGCCGCGGGCCAGGGGACCGCTGGGCGGGTGCCGCCGCAGGCCGGGGTGGCCGGGCGGGGGGGCTCGTCAGTGAGTCCGGCCGCCGTGCCGACCGTTGCGGGGATGTCGCCCCGGGCGCGGGCTGCGGCGCCGGAGGCCGAGGCACTGTCCGAGCCGTCCGAACTGGTCGGCGGACGGGCAGCTGCTGCGGCCGCCCGGGCCAAGAGCGCAGTCGACGACTCCTACACCACGGGCGAGTTCAACTTCGTCGACGAGCAGACGGAGGACTCCGAGGACGCCATCGACTGGCTGAAGTTCGCCGAGTCCCGCAGCGAAGTCCGGGCCGAGCGGCGGCGGCGGCTGCGCAACCGGCTGATCGCGCTGCTGGTGGTACTGGCGGTACTGGCGGCCGGAGCGGCGGGTTACCTGTGGTGGTCCGGCGCGTTCTCCGGCGCGAACGACTCGACCAATGCGGCCGGCGGACGGTACGTCAACGTGGTGCACCTCCGCGAAAAGGGGGGCAAGGTCACCACCGCGCTGCTGGTCGACGACCAGGACGGGCGGAAGGCGACCGTGCTGCTGCTCCCCGACACCCTTCAGCTCCCCAGCAACGGCGAGACCACCACCACCACCGTCGGCCAGGCGATGGACGCCGTCGGTCTCTCCGCCACCCGCGACGGCCTGAACACCGTGCTGGGCGCCAAGGTGTCCGGCACCTGGCGGCTGGACACCCCCTACCTGCAGGTGCTGGTCACTCAGCTCGGCGGCATCAAGGTGGACACCAACGCCGAGGTGCGTGAGGAGAACAAGCCTGACGGCAAGGTGCTCGCCGCCGCCGGCAAGGACGTCCTGCTGACCGGCCCCGCCGCCGTCTACTACGCCACCCTGCAAGCGCCCGGCGAGGGCCGGGATGCCCAACTCGCCCGCTTCGGGCAGGTGATGACGGGGGTGATCAACGCGATGCCGGTCACCTTGGCGGATGCAACCGATGACGTGCACCGGATGATGTTCGTCCCCGACCCGTCGCTGCCGGAGAAGGCGCTCGCCGGCGTCCTGGTCAACCTCTCCAAGCAGGCGAAGGCCGGACACCTGGCCACCACCCAGCTCACCGTCAAGCCGGACGGCACCCTGGACGACGCCACCGCCGGCAAGCAGGTGAAGGACATCCTCGGCGGTGCCCTCGGCTCGACCAAGGGCACCGGTGGCGCCACCCGCGTCACTGTGATCAACGCCTCCGGCAACGACAAGGCGGCGCTGGCCGCAAAGGTGATCGTCAGCAACTCGGGCATGGAGCCGCTGCCGTCCACCGCTCAGGCCTCCGCGCAGGCGACCTCCGAGATCCGGTACACCGATGACGCCAAGAAGGATGCGGCGCGCACCCTGGCCATCAGCCTGGGGCTGTCGGACTCGGTGGTGAAGAAGGTCACCGACTCGCAGAACGCGGACCTGGTGCTGGTGCTCGGCAAGGACTACCAGCTGCCGCAGACGCCTGGGCAGTAGCCCGCCGGCTGCGCGGCCTGGCTGGAGGGCTTGGCTGCGCGGCGCGGGTGCGCGGCGTGGGTGTGAGGGCCGGCTGTGCGGCCTGGGTGTGCGGGCTGGGTGTGCGGGCTGGTTCAGGCGGCCCGGTTGTGCGGTCGGGGCCCCGGGGTGGAAATCACTCCGGGGCCCCGGCGCGTTCGTGAGATCCTGGGAAGGTATCCCCACAGCCGATCCGGAAGAGCATCGTGACCGTCACCGACCGAAGCCAGGAACTGATCACCGTCGCCGCGCAGGCGGCGGCCGACAAGCTGGCGCACGACATCATCGCCTTCGACGTCAGCGAGGTGCTGTCGATCACCGACGCCTTCCTGATCGCCTCCGCCGCCAACGACCGCCAGGTCCGCGCGATCGCCGAGGAGATCGAGGACCAGCTGCGCGAGAAGCTCGACACCAAGCCGGTGCGCCGCGAAGGCGAGCGCGAGGGCCGCTGGATCCTGCTCGACTACCTGGACATCGTGGTGCACGTCCAGCACTCCGAGGAGCGCTCCTTCTACTCGCTCGACCGCCTGTGGAAGGACTGCCCCGAGCTGCCGCTCCCCGAGGACGCGCTGGCGACCCGCAACCGGCCCGAGAACGCCGTCACCGACGCCGCCGGTAACGCCGTCTCCGGGGGCGACCTCTGAGCCGCTCCGCGGCGTGGCCGCGCATCGTCCTGTGGCGGCACGGCCAGACGTCCTGGAACCTCGAGTCGCGGTTCCAGGGCACCACTGACGTCGATCTCACCGAGCAGGGGCTGTTCCAGGCGCAGCGGGCCGCCCGCCTGCTCGCCGCGCTCCGCCCCGACCTGCTGATCTCCTCCGACCTGACGAGGGCCCGGCGCACCGCCGCCGAGCTGGCCTCGCTCACCGGTCTGGAGGTGCACCACCACGAGGGTCTCCGCGAGACCTTCGCGGGGGAGTGGCAGGGGCTCACCAACTCCGAGATCCGGGAGCGGTATCCGGAGCAGTTCGAGGCCTGGGCCCGTGGAGAGCCGGTCCGGCGCGGCGGCGGTGAACTCTCCACCGAGGTGGCCGACCGGGCCGTCCCGGTGGTGCTGGACGCCGTTGACAAGCTGCCCGAGGGCGGCACCCTGGTGGTGGTCAGCCACGGTGGCACCATCCGCACCATGATCGGCCGACTGCTGGGCATGGAGTCGCAGTTGTGGGAGCGCTTCGGCGGTCTCTCGAACTGCTGCTGGTCGGTGCTCGGGCAGGACGCGCGCGGCTGGCGGCTGCAGGAGCACAACGCGGGGACGCTCCCTCAGCCGGTCATCGGCGACGAGACCTGAGGCACGACCTGAGGCGGTGTCGGCGGCGGGACCTGAGGGTTTCCCGGCCCGGATTTCACAGTTCCGGCTCTGACCAGCTAGAGTCTTCCTCGTTCGCAGCGACGAGGAACGCAGACGGGAAACCGGAGGCGAGAGTCGCGGAACTGCGGGGCTATAGCTCAGTTGGTAGAGCGATTGCATGGCATGCAATAGGTCAGGAGTTCGATTCTCCTTAGCTCCACTCCGCACCGATGGTCCGTGAGTGGTCGTCAGTGTTGCGGGGCTATAGCTCAGTTGGTAGAGCGATTGCATGGCATGCAATAGGTCCGGAGTTCGATTCTCCGTAGCTCCACAGCAGTTCCGCGAGGCCGCTACCCGAAAAGGGTGGCGGCCTTCGGTGTTCCCGGGGCCGGCCGCGGTGCGCCCGGAACGGATTAGGGCCTGGACCGTCGACCGTGTACAGTTGTCGATGTCGCCAAGGGAAACCGCGAGGAAAACCGCAGGTGACAGCAGTAGAAGTAGTAACAGCATGGGGCTATAGCTCAGTTGGTAGAGCGATTGCATGGCATGCAATAGGTCCGGAGTTCGATTCTCCGTAGCTCCACAGTAGACCGAAGGCCGTCCCGCGAGGGGCGGCCTTCGGTCGTTCCGCCGCCTCCTCTGCCGCACGGGGCGCAGGGCGGCTACCGTCGTGCCATGGCCGATCTGGCGCGAAAACGGAACGACGAGCTCGCCCGGATACTCCACCAGCTGGGATGGAGCCCGGAGCGGCTGGCCCGCGAGGTGAACGCGGTGCTGCCGCCCAGCATGGCAATCAGCTCGACTGCGCCCTACAAGTGGCGCGACCGGGGCATGGTGCCGCGCTCGCCGCACGACCAGGCCGTCTGCGAGGTCCTCGGCCGCAGTGTCGGCATCGCCGTCACGTACGAGCAGCTGTGGGGGCAGATGGGCTCCAACCGGGGCGCCAAGATGCTCTCGCCCCGGCTGCTGACCGACCCGTGGACGGCTGACACCGCGCAGACCGCGCTCCGCGAGGCCGGTGCGGACGGCGCACCGGTGCGGCTCACCGACCTGTTCCGCGGTGACGAGTTGGAGCAGGCGGCCCGGCACTGGGCCTCCCCGCCACCGCCCGTCACCGGCGGCGAGGGCGCCTTGCGGATCGCCCCCGAGCAACTGGCCGACCTGCGGCTCTCCTACGACTCCAAGCAGCGCCTGGAGCGCACCTACGGCGGCGGACTGATCCTTGATCTCGCGAAGGCCGAACTCGCGATGGTGGGGAAGCTGCTGGAGCTCGGCAACTACGACGAGCCGCTCGGCCGGGAGCTGTACGGGGCCGCCAGCAGGCTGGCCCGGCTGGTTGGCTGGGCGAACTACGACATGGGCAACGACGCCGCAGCGCAGCGAGCCTTCGTCGCCGCCCTGCGGGCCGCCCATGTCTCGGGCGACTCCCGGCTCGGTGTCGGCGTGGTCGGCTGCCTCGCCGTCCAGGCCACCTACAACTCCGGCGGGCGGGGTCTGGACCCGGTGGCGATGCTGTCCACCGCGCTGCGGGCCGCCGACGACGTGCTGACACCTTGTGAGCGGGCGCTGCAACTCGGCCGGATCGCCCGCGCGCACGGCCGCAAGGGCGAGCAGATCAGCGCCGAGGCGGTCGCCGAGCGGGCGATCCGGGTGCTGGAGGGCCTGGACGGGCACGACCAGGAACGCGCCGACCTGGAAGGCATGATCGGCGAGGGCTACCTGCTGCTCGGCGAGCACGAGCAGGCCCGCGGCCTGCTGCAGGGCGCGATCGAGACGCTCACCGCGGAACGCGCCCGGGTCAAGGCGCTGTTGATGGTGCGCCTTGCCGACTCCTACCGCCGCACCGGCGAACGCAAGGACGCCGAGCGCATCGCCGACCGGGCCCGTCAGCTCGCCGCCGGCATGCAGTCCGCCCGTGTGGCGCGGGCCCTGCGCGACTTCGACACCGCGATGCGGGCGGAGGCGTAGCGAGGGCCTGGACGGCCAGGCTGCCGGAGCAGGTGGACGGACTGGCGGCGTGGGCGGACGGACTGCTGGTGCGGGCGGGGGAGTGGGCGCGGGCATGGGCTGGGGCATCGGGGTAGGCGGGAAGGTGGCTTCGGGAGTGGGCGGGGGAGTGCGCCGAGACGAGATTGCGGGCGTGGTTGGGGGATTGACGCGGTGACGCGAAAGGGTGTTGAAGGGGTGCGGTACCCTGAGCCCATGCGAACTGTGCGCCTGCTTCTTAGCCAGCCGCGCTGACCAGGACCGGCTTGGGTGCCGGAGTCGGCGTGGCGTCCCCTCCTGTGGAGGGGTTTTCTGCTTTCTACGGCCTGTTCGCTGACTGATGACGATGGAGCCTGAAGGACCATGAGCGAGACGACCCCCGCTTCCGGCGCGGCCGAAGCCGCCACCGAGCCTTTCCGCTACGGCGCCGCGCTGGCCGCCGAGATCGAGTCCCGCTGGCAGGACCTGTGGGAGAAGGAGGGGACGTTCAACGCCCCCAACCCGGCCGGCCCGCTGGCCGACGGGTCGGCCGTCGCCGCGAAGCCCCACAGCTTCATCATGGACATGTTCCCGTACCCGTCGGGCGCCGGCCTGCACGTCGGCCACCCGCTGGGCTACATCGCCACCGACGTGTACGCCCGCTTCCAGCGGATGAACGGGCACAACGTCCTGCACACGCTGGGCTACGACGCCTTCGGCCTGCCCGCCGAGCAGTACGCGGTGCAGCACGGTGTGCACCCGCGAGTGTCCACCGAGGACAACATCGCGAACATGCGCCGGCAGCTGCGCCGACTGGGCCTGGGCCACGACTCGCGCCGCTCGATCTCCACGATCGACCCCGAGTACTACCGCTGGACCCAGTGGATCTTCCTGCAGATCTTCAACGCCTGGTACGACCAAGACGCCGACAAGGCCCGGCCGATCTCCGAGCTGGTCGCCCAGTTCGAGTCCGGCGAGCGCGAGGTGCCGGGCGGCCGCGCCTGGGCTGAGCTGACCGGTGTCGAGCGCGACGAGGTGCTGGGCGAGTACCGGCTGGCCTACTCCAAGGAGGTGCCGGTCAACTGGTGCCCCGGTCTGGGCACCGTGCTGGCCAACGAGGAGGTCACCGCGGACGGCCGCTCCGAGCGCGGCAACTTCCCGGTGTTCAAGTCCAACCTGCGCCAGTGGATGATGCGGATCACCGCCTACGCGGACCGCCTGATCAGCGATCTGGACCTGCTGGACTGGCCCGAGGCGATCAAGCAGCAGCAGCGCAACTGGATCGGCCGCTCCGAGGGCGCGCGGGTGGACTTCGGCGTCGGCGGTGACACCGTCACCGTTTTCACCACCCGCCCTGACACGCTGTTCGGTGCCACCTACATGGTGCTGGCCCCCGAGCACGCCCTGGTCGACACCATCGTTCCGGCCGAGTGGCCGACCGGTACCCGCGAGGAGTGGACCGGCGGTGCCGCGACGCCGGCCGAGGCCGTCGCCGCGTACCGCGCGGCCGCCGCCGCCAAGTCCGACGTGGAGCGCCAGGCCGACGCCAAGGTGAAGACCGGTGTGTTCACCGGTGCGTTCGCGGCCAACCCGGTCAGCGGCGAGCAGATCCCGGTGTTCATCGCCGACTACGTGCTGATGGGCTACGGCACCGGCGCGATCATGGCCGTCCCCGCGCACGACAGCCGCGACTTCGCGTTCGCGCAGGCGTTCAACCTGCCGATGCGCTGTGTCGTCCAGCCCACCGACGGGCGTGGCGAGGACCCGCACACCTGGGACGACGCCTTCGACACCTACGACTCGGTGCTGATCAACTCCGAGCGTGACGGCGTGTCGCTGAACGGCCTGCCCGTGGTCGATGCCAAGGCCCGGGTGACCGCCTGGCTGGCCGAGCAGGGCATCGGCGAAGGCACCGTCAACTTCCGTCTGCGCGACTGGCTGTTCAGCCGCCAGCGGTACTGGGGCGAGCCGTTCCCGATCGTCTACGACGAGAGCGGCGCGATGCACGCGCTGCCCGAGTCGATGCTGCCGGTCGAGGTCCCCGAGGTGGACGACTACTCGCCGCACACCTACGACCCCGACGACGCCGCGTCCTCGCCGAAGACCCCGCTGTCCCGCAACGAGGCCTGGGTCAACGTCGAGCTGGACCTGGGCGACGGCGTGAAGACCTACCGCCGCGAGACCAACACCATGCCCAACTGGGCGGGTTCCTGCTGGTACGAGCTGCGCTACGTCGACCCGGTCAACTCCAGCTCGGTCGTCGACCCCGCGAACGAGGCCTACTGGATGGGCCCGACCGCCGACAAGCCGGCCGGCGGCGTCGACCTGTACGTCGGCGGTGCCGAGCACGCTGTGCTGCACCTGCTGTACGCCCGCTTCTGGCACAAGGTGCTGCACGACCTGGGACACGTCTCCTCGGTCGAGCCCTTCCACAAGCTGTTCAACCAGGGCATGATCACCGCCGACGTCTACCGCGACGCCCGTGGCTTCCCGGTTCCCGCGGCGGAGGTCGAGGAGCGCGACGGCCAGTACTACTGGCAGGGCGAGCAGGTCCGCCGCGAGGCGGGCAAGATGGGCAAGTCGCTGAAGAACGCGGTCGCCCCCGACGAGATCTCCGACGAGTACGGTGCGGACACCCTGCGCCTGTACGAGATGGCGATGGGCCCGCTGGACGTCTCCCGCCCGTGGGACACCCGCGCCGTGATCGGCTCGTACCGCTTCCTGCAGCGGCTGTGGCGCAACATCGTCTCGGAGGTCACCGGCGAGCTGGTGGTGACGGACGAGGAGCCGGACGAGGCGACGCTGCGTGCGCTGCACAAGACGATCGACGGCATCCGCGGTGACATGGCCGGTCTGCGGTTCAACACCGCCGTGGCCAAGGCCATCGAGCTGAACAACTTCCTGGTGAAGCGCGGCTCCACCCCGCGTCCGGTCGCCGAGCAGATCGTCCTGCTGATCGCACCGCTGGCGCCGCACATCGCCGAGGAGCTGTGGCGTCGACTGGGTCACGAGCAGTCGCTGGCCTTCACCGACTACCCGGTGGCCGACCCGGCCTACGTGGTCGATGAGACCGTGACCTGTGTCGTGCAGATCAAGGGCAAGGTCAAGGCCCGCCTGGAGGTCTCGCCGTCCATCTCGGACGCCGAGCTGGAGGTGCTGGCCCTGGCCGACCCCACCGTGGTCGCGGCCATCGGCGGCGCGGAGGTGCGCAAGGTCATCGCCCGCGCTCCGAAGCTGGTGAACATCGTCACCGGCTGACGCCACCTCTGCTGAGGCGTCGCCAGATCGGCAGGGCCGGTTGCCCCGGATTCGGGGTGGCCGGCCCTTCGCCGTCCACGGGGGTGGGAGAGCCGGTTCCCGGACAAGGGGGAGGGGGAGGGCGCGCCAGGCCCGTGGGATGCGTTGGGTCCCTCGGGCTCCTTGCGCTCCTCCGATTCGTCGGACTGGTCGGACGGGCTGGAAGCGGTGGAAGGCCTCGAACAAGGTGGCTCCGTTCTTCGTGAATGGTTTGACGGGTAGCGCGTACTGGCGGTCTCCGGGTGATCGCTTGGGGGAAATCCCTGAGCTGTCCCTGATCTCAGGTCTCCAGGCGGTTGAAGGCCTGCTGTCCATTGCCGGGCCGAGCTACGGTGGAGACCGGTGGACAGGGCGGGCCGCACTCGGCGGACCGCCGCCTGTCACGGGCGGAAGGTGGGCTCCCGATGGAAGCGCTCGGTATCGTCGTAGCGCTGGTCGCGCTGCTCGGCGTGACGCTGTTGGTGATGGCAGTGGTCGGGACGGTCAAGGCGGTGAAGGCCGTGGCCGCCAAGGTCGATCGGCACAGCTCCAACGCCCAGCGGGCAGTGGAGAACGCCGCCCTCAGGGCGAAGAGCATCACCAAGCCGGGTGACCAGGGAAAGATCGCCGGCCTCCGGCTCTCCCTGCGCACCGCGCTGGACTCGACCCGCCAGGTCCTGCAGGGCGGCCTCCCGCAGGATGGCCAGCTCGGCGACTCGCTCCAGCTCCTTGCCCGGCTCGACTCGCACGCCGCCGAACTCGACGCGGAACTGCGTCTGCTGGAGCGTGAGCCGATGACCGGCCGGGTCACCGCCAAGCTTCCGGAACTGCGCGAGCGTGCCGAACGGATCACGCACTCCGCGGACTCCCTGCGTTGGGCCGCCCAGGACCGCATGCGCCGCTTCGCCGACGACGAGCTCGCCCGCCTCAGTAAGGAATGCCAGGACGAGGCCGGTGCGCTGCGGCACTGGACTCCTGCCGAGCCCGCCGCCGACCGTGACTCCGAATTCGCCGCCGACTCTGTCTCCGCGGCCAGTGCCCGGAGCGCTGCCTCCGCCGATCACCCCGCTGACCGCCGGAAGGGAATCGGTACCGGACGCCAGAGCAGCGCCGAAGAACTGCTGGGGTTGGCTGCCGAGCCGCTCTCCCGCCTCGCCGACCGCCTGCGCAAGCCGAACCCGGCCGGACCCAACCACCCCTGACCCCGCGCCACGAGTGGTTTCTGTCCGTGCGCTGAGGGTTACCCGCTGCTATGGAGGTCAAACCGTCACAGGACGGGCGCTGTCATCCTGGTCCGCCGGAGGGTAACCTCCGGCTCATGCTCGGCCACCTCGCACTTGTCACGGATTCCACCGCGTATCTGCCCCAAGAAGCGGTGGACCGGCACCGCATCCAGGTGGTACCGCTCAGCGTTGCGGTCGGTGACGAGGTCTTCGCGGAAGGCGTCGAGATCTCCCCGAAGGACGTCGCCGAGGCCCTGCGAGCCAAGCGCCGGGTGACCACCTCCCGGCCCAGCCCCGAAACGTTCACGGCCGCCTACCGGGCGGCCGCCGAGGCCGGTGCGCGGGGAATTGTCTCCATCCACCTGTCCGCCGAGCTTTCCGGTACGGCGGAGGCCGCTCAGTTGGCCGCCGCCACGGCGCCGATTCCGGTCAGGGTGGTCGACAGTCGGCTGGTCGGCATGGCACTGGGAAGTTGCGTGCTGGCCGCCGCAGAACTCGCCGATGCCCTCGATGCCGCTCGGGCAGGGACGGCAGTCGATCGCACCGATGCCGAGGCGGACAGGGCCGAGACCGAAGCGGATCTGGACCAAGTCGTCTCCGCTGCCGCGCGGCGGGCCGACGTCACCAACGGATTCTTCTACGTCGACACCTTGGAGCACCTGCGGCGCGGAGGCCGGATCGGAACCGCCCAGGCGCTGGTCGGTTCCGCGCTGGCCGTGAAGCCCCTGCTCCACCTGTCCGGCGGTCGGATCGAGCCGCTGGAGAAGGTCCGCACTGCCTCCCGGGCCATTGCCCGGCTCGAGGAGATTGCCGTCGAACACGCGGGTGCACAGCCAGTGGACATCACCGTCCACCATCTGGCCGCAGAGCAGCGGGCCGAGGCGCTGGCCGAGCGGCTGCGGGAGCGGGTACCGGCGGTGAACGAGCTCTACGTCAGCGAAGTAGGCGCCGTCATCGGTGCGCACGTCGGGCCTGGCCTGCTGGCCGTCGTGGTGGCGCCGCTCGTCGCATCCCCGCACTGAGCACTATGAAACTCACTCGTCCTAGCGACGAGAGTTATCCACAGGCCCGAGTTATCCACAGGGGCGGGCCAATTTCCAGACCGCACGTCAGGCCGGTCCTACTGTCCTCGCCATGAGGACCATCACCACACCCCAAGCCCGCCGCCGTCAGACCGTCGCCACTGCCCGAGCCCGCCTCGGTCTGCTCTTCCCGCCCGTCCAGCCCGCCGACCTCGGCCCGCCTGGGCCGACCGCCGAGTCGGTGCCCCAGGCTTTGGAGACCGCAGGGGCAGCCGAAGTGGACAGCGGCGAGGTGTCAGCGCGCGCGGTCCGTGCGGAGGTCAGTGCTGCTCCCGAGCCGGAGCGGGCAGTGGTACGTGCGACGTCCGCTCCCGATCCACCGTACGCACTGTCATCGCCGCAAATCCTGGCGATGTACGGAGTATCGGCGCGCTCGGCAGGTACGGCCGCTCGAAGCTTCACCGATCCGACGGTCGGGCTGCCCGCAGTTCAGCCCGGTGCGATTCCGGAGCGAGACCCGCCTGTCGCCGCATCCGACGCCGACTCGCTGCCGCCCCCTGTTCCTGACGCCCCGCTGGGGAACTGGGCCGACCTCCAGGCGGATCCGGATCCGCCGCCTCAGTCCGATGCCCCGTCAGCTCCTGAACCGGTCGGAGTGGCCCGCCGTGTTGACCAGCCGGGACTGCCGCTTCGGTTCCGGCTTCCCGGAGCCTTCGCCTTCGACCGCCGCGCTGTTATCGGCCTCTCCGTCCTCCTCGTCCTTGCCATCGGCTACGCCGCACAGCACTTCTGGTTGGGCCGGCCACACCCCGTTGCCGTCCCCGCCATTTCCATCACCGAATCCACCACCGACCGTGCGACGGAAGGAGTACCCACACACCAGCCAGCCGGACCGTCACTGGTCGTCGACATCGCCGGCAAGGTTCAGGATCCCGGCCTACGAACCCTCCCCGCAGGTTCACGGGTCGCCGATGCCCTGACCGCCGCCGGCGGCCCGATCCCCGGAACGGACACCAGCCTGCTCAACCTTGCCCGCCCACTCACTGATGGAGAACAGATCCTCGTAGGTGTTGAAAATCCGACCGGCGGAGCTCCTGCCGCTACTGCCGGACCAGTCAGCCTCAACCACTCCAGCGCCGAGCAGCTCGACTCACTGCCCGGCGTAGGGCCGGCCCTGGCCCAGCGCATCCTCCAGTACCGCCTGACACACGGCCCCTTCCAGTCCCTCGACCAACTTCGCCACGTCTCCGGCATCGGCCCCCGAAAGTACGAGGACCTCAAACCGCTCCTGACGCTCTGACACCCAACCCTTTTCCTGCCAGGAGGTGTCCCATGAACTAGCTCCCGACTTGCTGAGCGAAGCCGCGCGTCGCTACCCGCCCAGGGAAACGTGGCCGCTCATCCGACGCTCTGTCCAGGCCCAACCCGCCGTCTCCCACCACTCGACTGTCAGACATGGGACTGCTGGTCCCTCGTGCAGCCCGGTTGGTGTGGCATGGCCGTTCCGTTGCGCCACCAGCCTCTAAATCAACAAGTCGACCAACGAACATGCCGAGAGGAGGCGCCCCAATGCCGGCCCTGCCCTCCACCGTCCCCGACCGAACCGACTACCGGCTCCTCCTCCTGGCCATCACCGCATGGCTGGTCACAGCCCTCGCCCTGGACCTGGACGCGAGACACCACCCGGCGCTGCTCCTGAGCGCCTTGATGGGCGGCGTGATCGCCTCCGGCCTCTTCACTTCGAAAGGACCTCGCCGCTCGATCCACCGACTCGCAGCCGCCGTCCTGCTCACCGCCGCAACGGCGGCGACCACCACAGTCCTCCACACCGCCGACCTGCACCGGGGCCCGCTGCCTGCCCTGGCCCATCCAGCGCTGACGCCCGCCCGGGGAGAGCCGGACTCCCCGGGCGGCTTGGAGAAGCCGCCGGATGCGGACGAGCAGTCCGCGCCGCCTCGCTCCGGGGGAGGCCGAACTGCCAAGCCGGAGATCATCGTTGAGGCGACCATCACCGGTGACCCCAAGTTTCACGGGGCGCACACCAAGGGCAGCGCCCTCTCCCAACCGACCCTCACCATCTCCGCTCTCGTTACCCGCGTCCTCCCACTCGCCGGTGCCGAGCAGGCGGACGCGGTGCCCACAGTGACCAGAACGCCTGTCACGCTCCTCATCAGGACTCAGGACGCGGAGCAGTGGCAGCAACTGGTTCCGTCCACTCAATTGGAGTTCCAGGCAGAGGTGTTGCCGGAGCGGCAGGCGAGCCCGTCCACGGGCTCGGAAGCACGACCTCGGACGGATTCGGCGGCCCTGCTCGCCCCGCAAGGCCAGCCCCGGACCCTCGCACCTCCCAGCCTTCCGCAACGCCTTGCCGCCCAGCTCCGCAGGGGGCTTCGCGATGCCTGCGATCACCTGCCGCCCGACGTGCGCGGACTGCTCCCGGGACTGGTGGTGGGCGATGTGACGAGGCTTCCGGACGACCTGGCAGACGCATTCCGGTCCACCGACCTCGGGCACCTGGTGGCGGTGAGCGGGGCCAATCTGGCCATCGTCCTGGCAGTCCTGGTCGGAGGTACGCCGACCGACTCGGACGCGCCCGGACGGGGCGGGCTGGCCGGGCTGCTGGGACTTTCCTTCCGTACGACAGCACTGCTCGGAACGGGGCTGACGCTGGCGTTCGTCACCATCTGCCGTCCCGACCCGAGTGTTCTCAGAGCCGCCGCCACCGGCCTGATCGGACTACTGGCCCTCGCCACCGGAAGACCGAGACGAGCCCTGCCCACGTTGGCCGGCGCCGTGCTGATCCTGGTTCTGGTGGATCCTTATCTGGCCCGCTCATTCGGGTTCCTGCTTTCCGCGCTCGCCACGGCAGGGCTGCTGATTCTCGGCCCGCGATGGACGGCCGCGCTGCGTGCGCGTCGCTGGCCGCACCACCTTGCATCGGCGGTCGGAGCCACTGCGGCGGCGCAGGCCTTCTGTTCCCCCGTCACCGTCCTGTTGGCGCCGCGGATCAGTCTGGTCGGAATTCCGTGCAACCTGCTGGCGGAGATCGCGGTCGCACCCGCCACCCTGCTCGGGTTCGGTGCGCTCGCGGTGGCGCCCTTGTCGAAAGGGGCGGCGGAGTTCCTGGTGGACCTTGCCGCGTTGCCGGTCGGGTGGCTGGCCACCGTGGCGCGGAGGGGTGCGGAGCTTCCCGGTGCTGAACTCGCCTGGCCCGGCGGACTGTTCGGCTCGGCGCTGCTGGTGGTGGTCATCGTCGCGTTGGCCTGGGCACTGCCGCCGCTGCTGGGCGGGCGACGGCCTAGGCATCGGCGACCCAGGATGTGGCTCGTGGTCGCGATTGCCGTTGTGCTGCCGGTGGTTCTGCTGAGGCCGCCCGCCGTGACTCGGCTGGCGACTGGCTGGCCAGCCGAGGGCTGGCGGTTGGCGATGTGCGACATCGGGCAGGGCGACATGACTGTGCTGCCGGTCGAGCCCGGCAGCGCGGTGGTGGTGGATGCCGGGCCTGATCCCAAGTCGGCGGATGCCTGCCTTCGGGATCTCGGGGTGACCAGGGTGCCGGTCCTGATCCTCACTCACTTCCATGCGGATCACGTCGAGGGAATCCCCGGGGTTCTACGTGGCCGGTCGGTCGGTGCGATCGAAGTGACCACCTCGGACGAGCCGGACGGCGAGCGGAGCAGGGTGCTGCGCTGGGCAGCCGGCGGCCGGGTGCCGGTGTTGCGTGCCCAGCGAGGCGAACGCCGAACGGCCGGTGCCGAGCTCGCCTGGGAAGTGGTGTGGCCGGCCTCGCCAATGGCCCCGGACGCGACCGGCCCCAACAACTCCAGCATCGCGATCCTCGCCACCCTCGGTCCTCCCCGCGCCCCGATCCGGGTAGCCCTGCTGGGCGACCTGGAACCCCCGGCGCAGGCGGCCCTGCTCGCCCTCGGCCTGCCGCCGGCGGTCCGGCCGGCCGAGCGGGCTC
Organism: Kitasatospora sp. NPDC048407; assembly: GCF_043200475.1. NCBI lineage: Bacteria > Bacillati > Actinomycetota > Actinomycetes > Kitasatosporales > Streptomycetaceae > Kitasatospora > Kitasatospora sp. NPDC048407. The sequence goes on from NZ_JBICXW010000004.1 coordinate 25,236, forward strand.
CACCGTCACCTGCGGGGACGGCGTCAACAGCAGCGCGCGACACGGGGCAAGTGTCCGAGGGCCAGACGGAGTCGGTGAGCTACGGCGGCTCAGGCGACCGCTACGGCGGCCCTGGTTCTCCCGGGCTGGGCCGGGTGGACGTCCTGAAGGTGGCGCACCACGGATCGGCGCACCAGGACTGGGCGTTGATGGCAGGGCTCCGGCCGAGGCTGGCCCTGATCTCCTGCGGTACCGGCAACCCATACGGGCATCCGGCTCCGCAGACAGTGGCCGGACTCAGGGCGCTGGGGACGACGGTGGTCCGCACCGACCGGGTGGGGGACATCGCGGTGGTGGGGGATGCGCTCTCCCTGGCTGTGGCGTCCCACCAGCGCTCCGGCCACGGCTGACCCCAGGCGCGCCCGGGCCCGCCGACGGCGATGGCAGCTCGAATCGATGGGCCCGGCAGGTGCGGACAGAGCGCCCGTCCGAGCGGGTGGGGTCACCTCGCTCGGACGGGAACCAGAGGGGACCTGCGGGCCGGGGCGGGTGGGTCAGTCCTGCTCGCGCCACCCGTCCTGCTCGGCGACGAGCCGGTCGAGTTCGGTCAGCAGCTGCGGTGTCCAGCCCTCGTCCTCGGGTGCCTCGACGACCACGATCCACTGGGCGTCCTCGGCGTCGTCCTCCCCGGCGAGGGCGTCCCGGACCACCTCCACGTCGCCCAGGTCGGGCCAGCGCGCACTCAACTCCTCGGCAATCTCATCCGCCGCGTCGCGGTCGGAAAGGACGAGCAATTGACGGTCATTGTTCTTGATCACGCCAACATTCTCCCCAGCCCCGTGGGCGGAACGGCGGCGGCCCCACCCCAGATTCCGCTCCGGGGGTCTGCCCTGATGGGACGTGCCGGAGCAGGCCTGTCGGTACGGCGTGCGATCCTGGTAGGCGATGGCCAGGAAGAGTGCACCCGAGGACCTGCTTGCCCCGCTGACCGTTGCGGTCGGCCAGGAAGAGCTGCTGCTGGACCGCGCGGTCGCCGCGGTGGTGGCGGCGGCGAAGGCGGCGGATCCGGAGACGGATGTGCGCGATCTCGCGCCGGGAGCACTGCAGGCCGGGCAGTTGGCCGAACTCACCACCCCCTCGCTCTTCGCGGAGCGGAAGGTGATCGTGGTCCGGGCTGCGCAGGACCTTGCGGCCGACGCGGTCAAGGAGGTCAAGGCGTACCTGGAGACGCCGGCCGAAGAAGTGATCATGGTGCTGGTGCACGCGGGCGGGGCCAAGGGCAAGGGGCTGCTGGACGCGGCGAAGAAGGCGGGCGCGCGGGAAGTGCTGTGCGCCAAGCTCACCAAGGCGAGCGAGAAGCTGGCGTTCATCCGCAACGAGTTCCGTACCTTGGGGAGGGCCGCCAGCCCGGAGGCGTGCCAGGCGCTGCTCGACTCGCTGGGCAGCGACCTGCGCGAACTGTCGGCCGCGTGCAGCCAGTTGACGGCGGACATCGAGGGCCCGATCGACGAGACTGCGGTCGCGAAGTACTACAGCGGCCGGGCGGAGGCGACGGGCTTCGAGGTGGCCGATCTCGCCGTCACCGGTCGGGCCGCCGAAGCGCTGGAGCGGCTGCGTTGGGCGCTGGCTGTCGGCCAGCCGCCCACGGGTATCACGTACGCACTCGCCTCTGGGGTTCGCAGCATCGGCCGACTCGCCACCGCGGGCCGGAACATGCGCCCTGGCGACCTGGCCCGCGAACTGGGCATGCCGCCGTGGAAGGTGGACCGGGTCCGCCAGCAGATGCGTGGCTGGACGGGCGACGGCGTGGCCGCGGCCCTCACTGCCGTCGCGGAGGCAGACGCGGCCGTGAAGGGCGGCTCCGACGACCCGGCGTACGCCCTGGAGCGCGCAGTGGTCGCCGTGGCCCGGGCTTCCCGGGCCGGCTCTCGCCCGTACTGAGCCTGCCCCTACTCAAGCCACGCCTGTATCAGTCACGCCCGTGCTGAGCCGCGCCCGGCAACGTTTCCGAGGCGGCCCCGCCGAATCGGCTCGGGCGATCTCCCGTATCGGTCGGGCGGAGCCCCGGAGTGGGTCAGGTGGATCCGCCGAGGGTGCGCAGCAGTTCACGGGTGTCGGACAGAAGTGCGGTGCGGACCTGCTCCCGGTCGGGGGCGGTGCCTCTGCCGTCCTGGTAGGAGGCGGACCAGCTGGTGTAGCAGGTCATACCGCCCTGGCGGACGTACAGGACCTGGGTGAGGTAGTGCGAGCCCGGGGTGCCGCGGTCGGGGTCGTCGAGGTAGCCGATGTAGGCCGCGTCGCCGAGGCCGGGTACCGGACTGACCTGGTAGTGGCGTTGGGCCAGTCCCTCGCGCTGTGCGTCGAACTCCGGGCGCGGGTCCACCTCGTGGTGGAGCTGCACCTGCAGGTAGAGGGTGTAGTAGTCCTGGTCGCCGCCGACCTTCTTGCGGTACTGGCTGCAGTACATCTCGTCCAACGCCCGGTGGCGCGTCGTGTAGTGGTAGGGGGTGCCCGTCGGGACTGGGTACAGCTGGCTGAAGGTGGTGAGGCGGGCGGTGGTGCACAGGTCGTCGACCGTCCGGTAGCCGGCCACGCTTCGGGCGCTCGGTGTCGAGTCGCCGTTGATCAGTGCGGGGACTGTCAGGATGGTCGCCGCCCACACTGCCGAGGCCATCAGGGCGCCGCCGATGCCCCACCACAGTCCGTGCCGGGGACGGCCCGGGCCCGGGCCGTCTGTGCCGGTTCCGTTCGGGTTGTCGCTGGCGTTGGAGGGCCCGTCGGGGCCGATGGTGGTGACCGTGCCCGTTCTGACGCCTGTGGCCGGTGAGGTGCGGGGGTTGCGCGAGAAGCTGCTGGTGGAGCGGTGGCCCTGGAGCTGATGCGGCGGCGGAGTCGACATCGTTCCCCCGAGTAGTTGGTCACGCACGGGCAGTGTCAGGCACCCACGCACCCTACCTCGCTGCATCGTTCGCGCCGATCCCCTTTCTCTGCGCGGTGGTTGGACACCATGGCTGCCGGGCGGGCGGCAGTCGACCGGGCCCGGAAACGCGAACTGCCCGCCCGGTGGGGACCGGGCGGGCAGTTGGGGGAAGTGCCCTGAGCGGGTACTTTCCGTGGTTCATCTGGGTACCGCACCCGCGTGGCGAACGCAGGCCGCGTGCGGTACGGGTGGTGCAGCTCGTCGGAAATCCGGGTAGAGGGCCGGATTCCCGGGAGCGGACGGTCGGCGGTGGCGGGTAGAGGGCCGCGGATTCACGCCGTCCTAGGTGGTGCCGGAGCACCGGGTCGTACGGCCGGGCCGTACGGGAAGGACCAGGATCAGGCAGCGACGTTGACGCGCTTGGTGATCGCCGACTTCTTGTTGGCGGCCTGGTTCTTGTGGATGATGCCCTTGCTGACGGCCTTGTCGAGGGCCTTGGAGGCGGCGCGAGCCAGCTCGACGGCCTTCTCGTTCTCACCGGCGGCAGCGGCCTCGCGGGCCTTGCGCAGAGCGGTCTTCAGCGAGGACTTGACGGCCTTGTTGCGCAGGCGCGCCTTCTCGTTGGTCTTGTTGCGCTTGATCTGGGACTTGATGTTCGCCACGAAAGAGCCTCAGTCTGTGTGAATCGGCAGTTCAACGGGTTGCACCGCCCGCCGCCGGTACCAGCCGAGAGGGCATGCCGAGGGCGGAGTGCAGCGGCCCACGCTACCAGGGCCGTCCCGTGCCGCCCAAACCGGACCGGCGGCGCGAACGCGACCGGTGTCCCGTCAGTCGCTGATCAGCGGCTCGCCATAGTGCTCGACCGTCGGGAACGGGTCGTAGTAGTGGTGCAGCAGCTCGCGCCAGCGTTCGTACTCGGGGGAGCGGCGGAAGCCCTCGGTGTGGTCCTCCAGGGTCTCCCATTCGACCTGCAGCAGAAAGCGCGAGGTGCGGCCGCCGTCCAGGCAGCGGCGCAGTTCGAGGGAGCGGAAACCCCGCTGGGCGGCGATCAGCGGCCGGGCCTGGACGAAGGCGGCGAGGAAGTCGTTCTCCTGGCCGGGGCGGACGTCGAGCAGGGCGCTTTCCAAGATCATGCGGAGATCGTGCCGCATGCCCGCCCGGGTGGAAAGACCGGTCGGGCCTCGGGCATGGGAGGATGGGCGGAACCATATTGATCGGATCAGAAATCGGACCAAGGTGCCCGCGACCCCCAGCAACGTGCCAGAGCCCAGCCGTACTGACCCGGCGGTGATTCGCAACTTCTGCATCATCGCCCACATCGACCACGGCAAGTCGACGCTCGCCGACCGGATGCTGCAGATCACCGGCGTGGTGGACCCCCGGCAGATGCGCGCCCAGTACCTCGACCGGATGGACATCGAGCGCGAGCGCGGCATCACCATCAAGTCGCAGGCCGTCCGCCTTCCGTGGGCGCCGCGGACCGGTGAGAACGCGGGCAAGACGCACATCCTCAACATGATCGACACCCCCGGCCACGTGGACTTCACGTACGAGGTGTCCCGCTCCCTCGCGGCCTGCGAGGGAACCATCCTTGTGGTCGACGCGGCCCAGGGCATCGAGGCGCAGACCCTCGCCAACCTGTACCTGGCGCTGGAGAACGACCTCACCATCATTCCGGTGCTCAACAAGATCGACCTGCCGGCCGCCCAGCCCGAGAAGTACGCGGCCGAGATCGCGCACATCATCGGCTGTGACCCGGCCGACGTGCTGAAGGTCTCCGCGAAGACCGGCCTCGGCGTCGAGGACCTGCTCGACCACGTGGTCGAGAAGATCCCCGCCCCGGTCGGAATCAAGGACGCCCCGGCCCGCGCGATGATCTTCGACTCGGTGTACGACGCCTACCGCGGCGTGGTCACCTACGTGCGAGTGGTCGACGGCCAGCTCACCAAGCGTGAGCGGATCGCCATGATGTCCACCGGCGCGACCCACGAGCTGCTGGAGATCGGCGTCATCTCGCCGGAGCCGAAGGTCGCAGACGGCCTCGGTGTCGGCGAGGTGGGCTACATCATCACCGGTGTGAAGGACGTCCGGCAGTCCAAGGTCGGTGACACCATCACCTCGCAGCACAAGGGTGCCACCGAGCCGCTCGGCGGCTACAAGGACCCGCGCCCGATGGTGTTCTCCGGCCTCTACCCGCTGGACGGCTCGGACTACCCGTTGCTCCGCGACGCCCTCGACAAGCTGCGCCTGAACGACGCCGCACTGGCCTACGAGCCGGAGACCTCGGTCGCCCTCGGCTTCGGCTACCGCTGTGGCTTCCTCGGCCTGCTGCACCTGGAGATCATCCGGGAGCGCCTGGAGCGCGAGTTCAACCTCGACCTGATCTCCACCGCCCCGAACGTGATCTACCGGGTGATCATGGAGGACGGCACCGAGCACACCGTCACCAACCCGAGCGAGTTCCCGACCGGCAAGATCGCCGAGGTGTACGAGCCGGTCGTGCGCGGCACCATCCTGGCGCCCAACGAGTTCGTCGGCGCGATCATGGAGCTCTGCCAGTCCCGCCGCGGCAACCTGCAGGGCATGGACTACCTCTCCGAGGACCGGGTGGAGCTGCGCTACACCCTGCCGCTGGCCGAGATCGTCTTCGACTTCTTCGACCAGCTGAAGTCCAAGACCCGCGGCTACGCCTCGCTGGACTACGAGCCCATCGGCGAGCAGTCCGCCAACCTGGTCAAGGTCGACATCCTGCTGCACGGCGACGCGGTGGACGCGTTCTCCGCGATCGTGCACAAGGACAAGGCCTACAACTACGGCGTGATGATGGCCGGCAAGCTGCAGAAGCTGATCCCGCGCCAGCAGTTCGAGGTGCCGATCCAGGCCGCGATCGGCTCCCGGGTGATCGCCCGTGAGACGGTCCGCGCGATCCGCAAGGACGTTCTCGCCAAGTGCTACGGCGGTGACATCTCGCGTAAGCGCAAGCTGCTGGAGAAGCAGAAGGAAGGCAAGAAGCGGATGAAGATGGTCGGTCGCGTGGAGGTCCCGCAGGAGGCCTTCATCGCCGCGCTGTCGACGGACGCGGAGCCGCCGAAGGAAAAGAAGTAGTTCCCACGGTCGGCCCAGCGGGCCGGGGTCCCCACCCGGGGCCCCGGCCCGTTGCCGTTTCCTGATGGCGAATCGACTCCGCTCCCGGGGCCGGCTGCCGGTCAGCGCAGCGTCAGCGGCAGCACGTTGACGATCACCGACTTGACCAGCCGACCAGCCGCCCCGGTCACCACCCGCGGCTTCATCGAGTCGTCGCCGTGGATCATCTGCACCAGCGCCTCGCCGCGGCCCAGGCTCAGGCACTGGGTGAGGTAGCGGAACGAGAACGGCTTGTCGGTGCGCCCGGTGAGCAGTTTGCCCAGGTAGCGGCCCTGCGGCTGGGCGGTGGCGCAGGCCATCCGCAGCTGTCCGATGCCGGGCACCTTGGTGGCGGCGGCGTCCCCGGCCACGTACACGTCGGGGTGCGACACCGAGCGCAGGTGGTCGTCCACCACGGCCTGGCCGCGTTCGGTGACGGCCAGGCCGGAGTCGGCGGCGAGCGGGTGCGGTTCCAGCGAGCCGGCCCACACCACCACGTCGGCGGGGATCGGGCCGGCCGGCGTCTCCAACCCGGCGGCGGTGACGGCCGTGACCTGGTGTGCCTCGTCCACCTGGACCCGGAGTCGGTGGAGCACCGCCAGGACGTGTGCCCGCCCGCGCGCCGACAGCCAGCCGCCGACCGGGCCGGACGCCACCAGCCGGACCTGCCAGGACGGGTGGGCCTCGGCGAGTTCGGTGGCCAGCTCGATGCCGGTCGCGCCGCCGCCGACCACCGCGATCGTCCCAGGTGCCGGCGCGTCGGTGATCCGGCGGTGCAGTTCCTCGGCCTGCTCGGCCGAGTAGGCGTGCTCGGCGGCGCCGGGCACGTCGCTCCAGGCGACCCGGCTGCCGAGCGCGTACACCAGGGTGTCGTACGCGATCCGCTTGCCGTCCTCGGTGACCACCTTCCGCCCGGCCAGGTCGAGCTCGACGACCCGGGTGGCGAGGTGGTCGACCTTGCGGCCGCGCAGCACGTGGGCGATGTCGGGCCGGGAGGGCCGGCGGCCGACGGCGATCTCGTGCTGGCGGACCCGGTGGGCGAAGCGCCGCTCCGGGGCGATCAGGGTGACCCGGTCCGGCCCACGGCCGATCCCGGCGGCCGCGGACAGTCCCGCGTAGCCCGCGCCGATCACCACGATGTGCTTGCCAGTCATCTCGTCCTCCTTCACGGACCCCGCCGGGTGGCGGATACGGAAGGGGGACGGGGCACACTGCGGGAGTGTGACCGTGACCTGTGTCACGCCCCCGAGAGGTGGGTGAGCTTCTCGGGGTTCACCATCGCGTACGCGGAGGTGACCCGGCCGTCCGCGACGGTGAACGCGAGCACGCCGCCGATCACGCCCGGGCTCGAGTACCAGACCGCACCCAGCTCGCCGTTGACCAGCATCGGCACCAGCGGGCGCTCCACATCCACCGAACGCTCGGCGATCTTGCGCACCAGCCGGCCCACATGGAGCGCGCCGAGAAGCGGACGGCGGCCCGCGCTGACGATGCCACCACCGTCGGCGTGCCAGACCACCTCGGGGTCGAGCACCTCCATCAGCGTCATCAGATCGCCGCCGGTTGCCGCGGCGATGAACGCCGTCACCACCTGGCGGTGTTCGGCCGGGTCGACAGTGCTGCGGCGGCCGCCGTCCCGAACCCGGCGGCGGGCCCGCGAGGCGAGCTGCCGGGTGGCCTCGGGGGAGCGGTCCAACGCCGAGGCGATCTCCTCGAAACCCACCGCGAACACGTCGTGCAGCACGAACGCCGCCCGCTCGGCCGGAGTCAGCTGCTCCATCACCGCCAGCATCGCCACCGACACCGCCTCACCGACCTCGGCCAGTTCGGCGGGGGACTCCGCGGTGCTCAGCAACGGCTCCGGCAGCCACTCGCCGAAGTACGCCTCCCGGCGCGCCCGGGCCGAACCCAGCTGGTCGTAGCAGAGCCTGGTCACCACCGTGGTCAGGTAGGCGCGCGGCTCGGCGATGCCCGACCGGTCGGCCGACTGCCAGCGCAGCCAGGCCTCCTGCAGCACGTCCTCGGCATCGGCGACCGAGCCGAGCAGGCGGTAGGCCACCGCGCCCAGGTAGCGGCGCTCGGCCTGGAAGGCGTCGACGGGGCCGGAAGGCGCGGTGTCGATGGCGGTCGGATCGGGCACCTGCCAACGGTAGCGCGCCGAACGGCCGGGGCGGCAGGCCGGTATTGATCCGGCGTCAGGCGGGGCGGTCGTGCGAACTTTGGGTGGGACGGCTGCGTGAGCGTTCAGCGGAACGGCCGCTCGGTGTGACGGCCGCAGTGGGTGGCGGAAGCGGGTCGTTGCGGGGTACTAGCGGGACTCCACGCTGTGCAGCAGATCCCGGAGCAGCGTGTTCAGCTCGGACAGTCGCTGTTCGCCGAGCCGGTCGATGATCCGCTGCTGGACGGCCGTACCCGCGGCCACGGCCTGGTCGACCGTCTCCCGGCCGAAGTCGGTAAGGGTGATCCGCAGGCCGCGACGGTCGTTCGGGTCGGGGGAGCGGGTGACCAGGCCGGCCCGCTCCAGCTTGTCCAGCCGGCCGGTCATGCCGCCGGTGGTGAGCATCAGAGTCGCGGTCAGCTCGCGCGGCGACAGTGAGAACGGCTCCCCGGCGCGGCGCAGGGTGGCCAGGACGTCGAACTCGCCCAGGCCGATGCCGAACTGCGCGTAGACCTGCTCCATCAGGTCGCTGACCGCGCGGGAGACCCGGTGCACCCGGCCGAACGCGGCCATCGCCTCCGTGCGGTGGGCGAGGTCCGGGCGCTCGTGCCGCCACTGGTCGGCGATCGCGTCCACGGGGTCGTGTGCAGTGCTGCGTCGGTCAACTCGGTCCATTTCGCCAGTGTGGCACAGGGCTGCTCGGGAGTGAGCGGGTGAGCGGCGAGTTTGCTTTCGCTAATTGACTCGACAGCAAGTAACTTGCTGCTAAGCTATCTCTCATGCGAACCGTAGCTCTCACCGCGCTCGCCCCGCTCGCGTGGGGCTCCACCTATGCCGTGACGACCGAACTGCTTCCCGCAGACCGGCCGTTGCTCACTGCGACTCTCCGCGCCCTGCCCGCCGGACTGGTGCTGCTGGCCGTCACCCGACGACTGCCCAGCGGTTCCTGGTGGTGGCGCTCGGCGGTGCTGGGCACGCTCAACATCGGCGTCTTCTTCGCCCTGCTCTTCGTCGCCGCCTACCGCCTGCCCGGCGGCGTGGCCGCCGTCCTCGGCGCGATACAGCCGCTGCTGGCCGCCGGGCTGGCCGTACCCCTGCTGGGGGAGCGGTTCGGGCGGCGGGCCCTGCTGGCCGGCACCGTCGGAGTGTTCGGCGTAGCCCTGGTGGTGCTGCGCGCCACCGCCCGGCTGGACGCCATAGGCGTGCTGGCCGGTCTCGCCGGGGCCGGGGCGATGGCCGCCGGCACGGTGCTCACCAAGCGCTGGGGGCGCCCCGAGGGCGTCGGCCCACTCGCGCTGACGGGCTGGCAGCTCACCGCCGGCGGTCTGCTGCTGCTCCCGGTGGCCGCTCTGGTCGAGGGTGCCCCGCCCGCGCTCAGCGGCACCAACCTGCTCGGGTACGGCTACCTCGCGGTGGCCAACACCGCGCTGGCGTACTGGGTCTGGTTCCGCGGCATCGGTCGTCTGCCCGCCACCTCGGTCGCCTTCCTGGGCCTGCTCAGCCCGGTGTCGGCGGCAGTGATCGGCTGGGCCGCTCTCGGCCAGTCCCTCAACGCGGTGCAGCTGCTGGGCATGGCGCTCGCCCTGAGCTCCACCCTGCTCGGTCAGCGCCCGGCCGGACGGCCCGCCACCACCGTGATCGCCGCCTCCACCACCGACCCGGCCACCCTGACCGCCACTGACCCGACCATCACCGACCCCATCACCGACCCGACCACCACCCACCGGGCCACCGCAATCACCGCGACCATCCTGGCGCCAGTCACCACCGCCCCGGCTCTCGCCCTCGCCGCGATACGCGAGGGGGAGGCCCGCGGTGCGGACCTCCCCCAGGGCGGCGGACCGGTCGGGCCGGGCGGCCGGGCAGCACGCTGACGTCGTGTCAGTCGACCTCGGCCACCGCCTGGGCGAACTGCGCCTGGTACAGCCGGGCGTAGGCGCCGTCGGCAGCGATCAGCTGGTCGTGGTTGCCCTGCTCGACGATCGAACCGTTCTCCATCACCAGGATCACGTCGGCGTCCCGGATGGTGGAGAGGCGGTGGGCGATCACGAAGCTGGTGCGGCCGGTGCGCAGCTCCGCCATCGCACGCTGGATCAGCACCTCGGTACGGGTGTCGACGGAGCTGGTCGCCTCGTCCAGTACCAGGATCGAGGGCTGGGCGAGGAAGGCCCGGGCGATGGTGATCAGCTGCTTCTCGCCCGCGCTGACTCCGGTGCCCTCGTCGTCCAGGACGGTGTCGTAGCCGTCGGGGAGGGTGCGCACGAAGCGGTCCACGTGCGCGGCCTTCGCCGCCGCGATCACCTGCTCGCGGGTGGCGGACTCGGCACCGTAGGCGATGTTCTCGGCGATGGTGCCGCCGAACAGCCAGGTGTCCTGGAGCACCATGCCGATGCCGGAGCGCAGCTCCTCGCGGGACATCGCGGCGATGTCCACGCCGTCGAGGGTGATCCGGCCGCTGCTGACCTCGTAGAAACGCATCAGGAGGTTGACCATGGTGGTCTTGCCGGCACCGGTTGGGCCGACGATAGCCACGGTGTGGCCGGGTTCGACCTTCAGGGAGAGGCCCTCGATGAGCGGCTTCTCCGGGTCGTAGCGGAAGGAGACGTCCTCGAAGGCGACGCGGCCGTGCACCTCGGCGGGGCGCTCCGGGCGCTGCGGCTCGGGGGACTGCTCGTTGGCGTCGAGCAGTTCGAAGACCCGCTCGGCGGAGGCCACACCCGACTGCACCAGGTTGGCCATCGAGGCGACCTGGCTGAGCGGCTGGCTGAACTGACGGGAGTACTGGATGAACGCCTGGACGTCACCGATGGACAGCGCACCGCTGGCCACCCGCAGACCGCCGACCACCGCGACCAGCACGTAGTTGATGTTGCCGACCAGCATCATCGCGGGCTGGATGATGCCCGAGATGAACTGCGCACGGAAGGAGGCTTCGTAGAGTGCCTGGTTCTCCTGCTGGAAGAGGTCCTTGGCCTCCTGCTGGCGGCCGAAGACCTTCACCACGCTGTGCCCGGTGAACATCTCCTCGATGTGGGCGTTCAGCTTGCCGGTGGAGCCCCACTGCTTGATGAACTGAGGCTGGGCCCGCTTGCCGACCTTGGCGGCGACCACCACCGAAACGGGAACGGAGATCAGTGCGATCAGAGCCAGCAGAGGGGAGATCCAGAACATCATCATCAGCACGCCGACGATGGTCAGCAGGGAGTTGACGACCTGTCCCATGGTCTGCTGCATCGACTGCTGGATGTTGTCGATGTCGTTGGTGACCCGGCTCAGCACCTCGCCGCGCGGCTGGCGGTCGAAGTAGCTGAGCGGCAGCCGGGCCAGCTTCGCCTCGGCCTCCTCGCGCAGCCGGAACACCGTGCGGTTGATCGCCAGCGCGCTCAGCCGGCCCTGGACCACACCGAACACCACGGCGGCCAGGTAGATACCCAGCACCCAGAGCAGGATGGTGCCGATGGCGCCGAAGTCCATGCCCTGGCCGGGGGTGAAGTCGATCGAGGCGAGCAGGTCGGCGATGTTGCCCTCGCCCCTGGCGCGCAGGCCTTCGAGCACGGCCTGCTTGCTCGGGGCGCCGGTGAAGCGTGGTCCGGTGGCTCCGGCGACGATCAGGTCGGTCGCCTTGCCGAGCACCCAGGGGCCGGCCACCGCACAGGCGACGGAGAGCGCGCCGAATCCGAGCACGCTGAGGATCAGGTTGCGCTCGGGCTTGAGCATGCCGAGCAGGCGCTTGGCGGAGCCGCCGAGGTCCTTGGCCTTCTCGGTGCCCTGGGCGCCCGCGAAGCGCGCGGGTCCGGGCCCGCCGCGGCGGGCGGCCGCCTCCTGCGAGGTGGAGACCGGCTCCTGCTCCGCCTCGTTCGCTCCGGCTCCGGCACTGGCCTTGGCCAGGTCGGGCTTGGCGGGCTTCGATCCGGTCGTTCCGGCACCGGCCTTGGTCAGGTCGGGCGTGTTCGCCACAGGCTCGGTCACGTCGGGCTCGGTCACGTCGGGCACGGCCACGTCGGGCTCGGTCACGTCGGGGCTGTCGGGGGTGGTCACGCCGCGGCCTCCTGCTCGGTGAGCTGGGAGAGCACGATCTCCCGGTACGTCGGGCTGTCGGCCATCAGCTCCTGGTGGGTGCCGGTGCCGACGACGGCGCCCTCGTCGAGGACGATGATCCGGTCGGCGTCGCGGATGGTGGAGACGCGCTGGGCGACGATCACCACCGTGGCGTCCGCGGTCTCCCCGCTGAGTGCGGCGCGCAGCCGGGCGTCGGTGGCGTAGTCGAGGGCCGAGAAGGAGTCGTCGAACAGGTAGATCTCGGGCTTGCGGACCAGGGCCCGGGCGATCGCCAGGCGCTGACGCTGGCCGCCGGAGAGGTTGGTGCCGCCCTGCGCGACCGGGGCGTCCAGGGCCTCGGGGAGCTTCTCCACGAAGTCCTTGGCCTGGGCGATTTCCAGGGCGTGCCAGAGTTCCTCGTCGGTGGCCTCGGGCTTGCCGTAGCGCAGGTTCGAGGCGACGGTGCCGGAGAACAGGTACGGCTTCTGCGGGACGAAGCCGATGACCTCGGACAGCTTCTGCGGGTCGATGTCGCGGACGTCCACGCCGTTGATCAGCACCTCGCCACCGGTGGCGTCGAAGAGCCGAGGGACGAGTCCGAGCAGGGTGGTCTTGCCGGCGCCGGTGGAGCCGATCACGGCGGTGGTCTCGCCGGGCCGGGCGGTCAGGTCGATGCCGCGCAGCACGGGCACCTCGGCGCCGGGGTAGCGGAAGTCGACGCCGCGCAGCTCCAGCGTGCCGTGGGCGCGCAGTTCGGTGACGGGGGCGAGCGGCGGGACGACGCTGGAGGGAGTGCTCAGCACTTCCTGGATGCGCTCGGCGCAGACCTCGGCGCGCGGCACCATCATGAACATGAAGGTGGCCATCATGACGCTCATCAGAATCTGCATCAGGTAGGAGAGGAAAGCGGTGAGCGCGCCGATCTGCATGCTGTTGCTGTCGATGCGCTGCGCGCCGAACCAGAACACGGCGACGCTGGAGATGTTCACCACGCCCATGACGATCGGGAACATCAGCGACATCAGCCGGCCGACCCGCAGCGAGTAGTCGGCGAGTTCGCCGTTGGCGCCGGTGAAGCGCTGCTTCTCGTGGTTGTCCTTGACGAAGGCGCGGATGACCCGGATGCCGGTGATCTGCTCGCGCATGATCCGGTTGACCGTGTCGATGCGCTCCTGCATGCCGCGGAACTGCGGCCGCATCTTGCTGACCAGCACGGTGACGACGATGCCCAGCGCCGGCACCACGGCCAGCAGCAGGCCGGACAGCGGCACGTCCTGGTTGAGCGCCATGATGATGCCGCCGACGCACATGATCGGCGCGGCGACCATCAGCGTGAAGGACATCATCGCCAGCATCTGGACCTGCTGGACGTCGTTGGTGGTGCGGGTGATCAGCGAGGGCGCGCCGAACTGGTTGAGCTCGCGGGCGGAGAACTCCTGCACCTGGGAGAACACCCCGGCGCGCAGGTCGCGGCCGACGGCCATCGCGGTGCGGGCGCCGTAGTAGACCGCGCCGATCGAGCAGACGGCCTGGGCGAGCGAGACGCCGACCATCACGCCGCCGACCCGCAGGATGTACCCGGTGTCGCCCTTGAGGACGCCGCTGTCGATGATGTCGGCGTTCAGCGTCGGCAGGTACAGCATGCCGATGGTGGAGATCAGCTGGAGCAGTACCAGCACTGTGATGTCGCGGGAGTAGGGGCCGAGGTGGGCCCGTAGGAGTCTGAAAAGCACCGTGACACTCTCGTCGTCGAGTGGGACGCGCGCATCCCAAATTCGGGTACTTGTGAAAAAGCTTCACCCGTTGACCGGGCCTGCACTCTGAGCCTGCGCTGTGCCTGCACTTCCGCCCCGTGAGTGTGCCAGCTCACGTCACCCCCTTACGGAACGGCTTTTCACCCCCTAGGCTGCTGAATGCCCTCTTGTTACTCACCGGTTAAGTCGGTTGCCGGCCGCCCCCACGGCCGTCGCTTACCCACTCTCGGTCCACCCGTCCCCGGAGGTCCTCGTTGAGTTCCGCGCAGTCCATGATCGAGCGGCGCCCGCCCTCCGTGGCGCACCTTCTGCTCAGCAGGGTAAAGGCCACTCCGAACGGTGAGGCCTACCGATACCCGGTCCCGGTGGACGAGCAGGCCGCGGACAGCGCGCCGGGTGCGGAGCAGTGGCGGTCGCTGACCTGGGCGCAGGCGAACGAGCGGATCCGCGCGGTCGCGGCCGGCCTGATGGCGCTGGGCATCCGGGCCGAGGACCGGGTGGCGATCGCCTCCGCCACCCGGATCGAGTGGATCCTCGCCGACCTGGGCAACATGTGCGCCGGCGCGGCCACCACCACGGTCTACCCGAGCACCAACTCCGACGAGACTGCGTTCATCCTGGCCAACTCCGGCAGCCGCGCGCTGTTCGCCGAGAACGCCGGCCAGCTGCGCAAGGCCGTCGAGCAGAAGCCCGAGCTGCCCGCGCTGGAGTACGTGATCCTGTTCGACCAGGCGGGTGAGGACGCGCCGCAGGCCGAGGGCCTTACGGTGCTGACGCTGGCCGAGCTGGAGCAGCGCGGCGCCGCGTACCTGAAGGAGAACCCGGACGCCGTCGACAAGGCGATCGATTCACTGGACAAGGAACAGCTCGCCACCCTGATCTACACCTCCGGCACCACCGGCCGCCCCAAGGGCGTGCGCCTGGTGCACGATTGCTGGTCGTACGAGGGCGTGGCGCAGGAGGAGAGCGGGCTGCTGCGCTCGGACGACGTGCAGTTCATGTGGCTGCCGCTGTCGCACGTGTTCGGCAAGACGCTGATCTCCGGCCAGATCGCCACCGGCCACGTGATGGCGGTGGACGGCCGGGTGGACCGGATCATCCACAACCTGCCGGTGATCCGTCCGACCCTGATGGCGTCCGCGCCGCGGATCTTCGAGAAGGTCTACAACGGCATCGCCGGCAAGGCCCGGGCCGAGGGCGGCGCCAAGTACAAGATCTTCCTGTGGGCGGCGAAGGTGGCCCGCGACTACGCGCAGACCATCCAGGCCAACAAGATCGCGCACGGCCACGAGAGCGCCCCGCTGGGCCTGCGGCTGCAGCACGCGCTGGCCGACAAGCTGGTGTACACCAAGATCAAGGCGGCGTTCGGCGGCCGGCTGCGCGGCGCGGTGTCCGGCAGCGCGGCGCTCGCCCCGGAGATCGGCTACTTCTTCAAGGGCGCGGGCGTCCCGGTGCTGGAGGGCTACGGCCTGACCGAGACCTCGGCCGGTTCCACCGTGAACCGGGCGGAGGACTTCCGGGTCGGCACGGTCGGCCTCCCGCTGCCCGGCACCGAGGTGCGGATCGCCGAGGACGGCGAGATCCTGCTGCGCGGCCCGGGCGTCATGCGCGGCTACCACGAGATGCCCGAGCAGACCGCCGAGGTGCTGGAGTCGGACGGCTGGTTCCACACCGGCGACATCGGCGAGCTCGGCGCGGGCGGCTACCTGCGGATCACCGACCGCAAGAAGGACATGTTCAAGACCTCCGGCGGCAAGTACGTCGCGCCGAGCGAGGTCGAGGGCAAGTTCAAGGCGATCTGCCCGTTCGTCAGCAACATCCTGGTGATCGGCAACGGCCGCAACTACTGCACCGCGCTGATCGGCCTGGACGAGACGGTGATCATGCCGTGGGCGGCCGAGCACGGCATGGCGGGGAAGTCGTACGCCGAGGTGGTGGAGGCCCCGGCCACCGTGGAGCTGATCGACGGCTTCGTGAAGCGCCTCAACGGCGAGTTGCAGCGCTGGCAGACGATCAAGAAGTTCGCCCTGCTCCCGCGCGACCTGGACATCGAGCACGGCGAGCTCACCCCCAGCCTGAAGATCAAGCGCCCGGTGGTGGAGAAGACCTACGCCGACCGGGTGACCGCGATGTACGCGGGTGCCAACGAGGCCTGAGCACCCACGGTTCCGGTACGGCCTTCGGACTTTCGCGGGCCGTACCGGACAATGGGCGCATGCCCTCCGCACTTCCCGACGGCGAACCCGTGCCGTCCGACGGTTCGCTGCCCGCCCACGCCCTGGACGGACTCGGCGCCCGGCCGTTCGGTTTCTACCTGCACGTGCCGTACTGCGCCAGCCGCTGCGGCTACTGCGACTTCAACACCTACACCGCCACCGAACTGCGGTCCTCGGGCACCGTTGCCTCGCAGGACACCTACGCCGACAACGTGATCGCCGAGATCCGGCTGGCCCGGCGCATCCTCGGTGACGCCGAGCTGCCGGTGCAGACGGTGTTCCTCGGCGGCGGCACGCCCACCCTGCTGCCCGCCCGCGACCTGGTGCGGATGCTGGCCGCGCTGCGCGAGGAGTTCGGCCTCGCGGAGGGCGCGGAGGTCACCACCGAGGCCAACCCGGAGTCGGTGGACCCGGCGTACCTGGCCGAGCTGCGCGAGGGCGGCTACAACCGGATCTCCTTCGGCATGCAGAGCGCCCGCCCGCACGTGCTGCGGATCCTGGACCGCCACCACACCCCGGGCCGCCCCGAGGCGTGCGTCGCCGAGGCCCGCGAGGCCGGCTTCGAGCACGTCAACCTGGACCTGATCTACGGCACCCCCGGCGAGACCGACCAGGACTGGCAGGCCTCGCTGGACGCCGCGATCGGCGCCCGCCCCGACCACGTCTCCGCGTACTCGCTGATCGTCGAGGACGGCACCCGGCTGGCCGCCCGGGTCCGGCGCGGCGAACTGCCGATGATCGACGACGACGTGCACGCCGACCGCTACCTGATGGCCGAGCAGGCGCTCGCCGCCGCCGGGTACGCCTGGTACGAGGTCTCCAACTGGGCCACCACGCCCGAGGGCCGGTGCCGCCACAACGAGCTGTACTGGACGGGCGCCGACTGGTGGGGCGCCGGCCCGGGCGCGCACAGCCACGTCGGCGGGGTCCGCTGGTGGAACGCCAAGCACCCGGCCGCGTACGCGCAGGCGCTCGCCGAGGGCCGCACGCCCGCGCTCGGCCGCGAGGTGCTGGCCGGTGAGGACCGCCGGGTCGAGCGGATCCTGCTGGAGCTGCGCCTGGTCGAGGGCTGCCCGCTCGACCTGCTCACCGACACCGGCCGCAAGGCCGCCGACCGGGCCCTCGCCGACGGCCTGCTGGAGCCGGGCCCGTACGCGGACGGCCGGGCGGCGCTGACGCTGCGCGGCCGACTGCTGGCCGACGCGGTGGTCCGCGACCTGGTCGACTGAGCCGCGCCACCCGGTCCCGGGCGTCAACCTGACGATCGGGGAGTCGGGCGGGCGTGAAACGCTCCGGCGGGCTGCGGCCAAGTACTCGGTGAAGGGACCCGCCGGGTCCCCCGACCGAGGAGGGACGCATGCGCATCCGTGAGCATCCACGCCACGAAGCGCGACCCGAGGGCCGTCCACCGGAGCTGACCACTCCGGACGGCTTCGGCGCGTTCTACCGCCTGCACGTCAACGCCATACTCGACTTCGTCACCCGCCGGGTCAGCGATCCCCACCTGGCGGCCGACCTCACCGCGGACATCTTCGTCGCCGCGCTGGAGGCCGCCGGCAGCTACCGGCCCGAGCGCGGCACCGCGATCGGCTGGCTGTACGGCATCGCCCGGTACGTCATCGCGGGGTACCGGCGCGGCGACCACCGCGAACGCCGGGCGATCGGCCGGCTGTCCGGCCGCCGGCTGCTCGACGAGGAGGACATCCTCGCCCTGGAGGAGCGGATCGACGCCCAGCGGGCCGTCCGTGATCTCGCGCAGCGGCACGCCGGGCTCAGCGCCCCGCTGCGGGAGGTGCTCGACCTGGTCGTCATGGACGGCCTGACCACCGCCGAGACCGCGCAGGTGCTCGGCATCTCGCAGGCCACCGTCCGGGTGCGCATGCACCGCGCCCGGCGGCTGCTCGGTGCCGAACGCCGCCCCGCCCGCAAGGACCTGCCGAGGCCGGGCCCGCTGCTGCCCCGCCCCGCCGCCCCCGCCGACCCGATGATCGAGGTGGCCTCGTGACCAGCTCCGACCGAACCCCGTCCACCAGCAACTTCGAGCGCAGGCTCGGCGAGGAACTGGCCGTCCTCGCCGCCGAACGCGAGCCCGCCCGCCGCCCGGGACTGCTCCGCCGCCGCCCGGTACTGGCCGCACTCGCGGTCGGCGCGGCCGCCGTGGCCACCGCGCTGGTGCTGCCCGTGGCGCTCGGCGGCGAGCACGGCGGCACCGCCGCGTACGCGGTGACCAGGGAGCCGGACGGCACCATCGCGCTGCAACTGCGCGACCCGGCGGGCCTGCCGGACATGGTCGCCACCCTGCAGCGGTACGGCGTGCCGGCGGCCGGGATCGAGGAGGCCAGGACGCCCGAGGAGTGCACGCTGCCGGAGCCGGCCGGGACCCGCGCCCAGCCCGACCTGGTGCAGCCCGGCGACGGCCCCGGCATGGTGCGGATCGACCCCAAGCTCGTCCCGCCCGGCTCGACGGTGCTGCTGACCGCGGGCCGGGCCGAATTCCCCGGCGGGGCGTTCACCACCTTCCGGGCCGTGGTGGTGGAGTCCGTGCCCGACTGCGTGCCCGCGACGCGGATCGTGGTGGGGCAGGCAGTCGACCCGTCCGCCCTGCCGAGCCCGACGCAGACCGTCCTGCCGTCGGCGGTGTCGAGCTGAGTGGCTGTCAGGCAGTGCCGGACTGAGTGACGAAGTCGATCAACTCCTCGACCCGGCCGAGCAGTTCCGGCTCCAGTTCCTTCCAGCCGTCCACCGAGGCGAGGATCCGCTTCCAGGCGGCGGAGGTGTCCACCGGCCAGCCGAGACGGCGGCAGATGCCCTCCTTCCACACCTCGCCGCGCGGCACCTCGGGCCAGGCCGCGAAGCCGAGGCCGGCCGGTTTGACGGCCTGCCAGATGTCGACGTACGGGTGGCCGACGACCAGCACGTGGTCGCCGGTCACCTGTGCGGCGATCCGGTGCTCCTTGGTGCCGGGCAGCAGGTGGTCGACCAGGACGCCCAGCCGGCGGCCCGGGCCGGGGGCGAACTCGGCGACGATCGCGGGCAGGTCGTCGACGCCCTCCAGGTACTCGACCACCACGCCCTCGATCCGCAGGTCGTCGCCCCAGACCCGTTCGACCAGTTCGGCGTCGTGCCGGCCCTCGACGTAGATCCGCGACTCGCGGGCCACCCGGGCGCGCGCCCCGGGCACCGCTATCGACCCGGACGCCGTCCGCCCCGGCCCGCGCCGCGGGGCCGGTCCGGTCGGCCGGACCAGCGTCACCACCCGTCCATCCAGCAGGAATCCGCGCGGCACCAGCGGAAACACCCGGTGCTTGCCGAACCGGTCCTCCAGCGTGACGGTGAATCCCTCCGCGGTCCGTTCGCACCGCACCACCGCCCCGCAGAACCCGGTCGCCGCATCCTCCACCACCAGATCCCGCTCCGCCGCCACCTCCGGCGCGGGCTGCTGCCGCTTCCACGGCGGGGTCAGATCCGGCCCGTACTCCCTGCTGCGCATGCCCCGCAGTCTACGAAACCGCCCCCGACGGTCCGTCAGCCGAGGTACGGCGCGGCCGTCGACAGCACCTCGGCGATCCGCTCCCCGACCGCCGCCCCGTGCGGCAGCGCCCGCACCTCCGCGCCGCCCCACTGCGGGCGCACGCCCCGGACCGCCAGCAGGTGCACCACCCGCAGCGTGCGCAGGGTGTTGGACACTTCGGCCGGCACCGGCCCGGGCTCTCCGCCGGCGAACACCTCGGCCACCGCGTCCAGCCAGCCGACGGCCTGGCACTCCGTCAGCTCGGGCCGGGTCAGGGTCAACGCGAGCGCGCAGCCGAGCCGGTCGTCCTCCATCGCGTCGAAGACGTGCCCGGTCGGGGCGAGCAGCCGGGCCGTGCCGAGCGCCAGCAGCGGCTCCGGGTCGACGTCCGGGTGCTGCCCGAACGCGCCCAGCAGGTCGGCGCCGTGCGCGACGGCGTGAAGCCAGCCCAGCGCGGGGTGGTGCCCGCGCAGGTCGGTCTCGGCGGGGTACCAGCGGGCGAACGCGGCGAGCCACTCGGCGCGCAGGCTGCCGGTTCGCACGATGCGGCCCAGGACCAGCGGCGCGAACGTCCGGGCCTGGATCTCGGGGTCCCCGAAGCGGTCCGCCATCGCGTCGCCGAGCGCCAGTCGGCGTTCCTCGGCCAGCCCGGGTATCCAGCCGGCCAGCCGGGAGTACGCGCGCTCGTCGCGCTCCACCGGGTCGGGCGAGCGCAGCGCCTCGCGGACGGCGGCCAGCTCGGCCTCGGACGGATCACGGTCGGGCAGGGCGGTCCAGTCGGTCACGGACGACCACCCTGGGGCGGAGCCTCAGTCGTCCAGGCCGGGGGCGCCCCAGACCGGGAACCAGCGGGAGAGGTCGGACTCGATGCGCAGGTCGTTGCGGAGCAGGTTGGAGATCTCGATCTCCAGGGGGTTGTTGCGCTTCTCCTGGCCGGGGAGCTTGCACATCGGGTAGAAGGTGCCGCGCTTGTACAGGTAGACCAGGCCCAGCGAGCGGCCCTCGCGGTCGCGGAAGGCGACGATCGAGCAGAGCAGTTGCGGGCCGAAGCCGTTGGCCTCCAGCTCGCTGTTGACCGCGTGCAGGTCGTTGACCAGGTCGGGGAGTTCGTCGGGGGTGTGGCGGGCGAGCAGCCAGGAGTAGCCGTAGTTGTCGCGGGAGGCTTCGACGGGGGTGCCGCCGCGTTCGGTGTCCGCGTCGAGCAGGGCCCGGACCTGGGACTGGACCTCGGCGAAGGCGCCGCCCTCGACGGCGGCGAAGCACACCGAGCCGAGGCCGGTGGGGAGGAAGCCGGTGGCGGCCTGCAGGGTGAGCGCGGCCGACGGGATGCCGAACAGCTGGTCGAGGTCCGGCTTCACCGGCTTGCTGCGGCCGAACAGGGCGTCCAGGAATCCCACGGGGCGAGCTCCTTGATCAAGGGTGGAAGGCGGTCACTGCCCGAGCAAGGCGGTCACTGCCCGAGCTGGGAGGAGATCTTCGACAGCTGTGCGAGCCGCTGCTCCAGCGACGGGTGGGTGGAGAACAGCTGCGCGGCGGTCTCCTTGGCGCTCAGCGCGGGCGCGAAGTAGAAGGCGTTGTACGGCTGGGCCTTGCGCAGGTCCTCGGTCGGGATGGCGGCGATCTGCCCGGTCACCTTGGTCAGCGCGGAGGCCAGTGCGCTGGGGCGCCCGGTCAGCTGGGCGGCGGCCCGGTCGGCGGCGAGCTCGCGGTAGCGGGAGAGCAGCCGGGTGAGCAGGAAGCTGATCGCGTACACCACCATCGAGACCAGCGGGACGATGATCATCGCGATCGCGGCGTTGGAGTCGTTGCTGTTCCGGTTGCCGCCGCCCATCATTCCGCCGTACAGCGCGATCCGGGTCATCGCGCCGGCCAGCACGCCGAGGAATCCGGCCACCGTCATCACCGCGACGTCGCGGTGCGCGACGTGCGAGAGCTCGTGGGCGAGGACGCCCTCCAGTTCCTCCGGTTCCAGCCGGCGCAGCAGGCCGGTGGTCACGCAGATCACCGCGTTTTCCGGGTTCCGGCCGGTGGCGAAGGCGTTGGGCATGTCGTTGTGGGCGACCGCGACGCGCGGCTTGGGCATGTCGGCGAGCGCGCACAGCCGGTCGACCGCGCCGTGCAGCTGCGGGAACTCCTCGGGGGAGACCGGGTGGGCGCCCATCGCCCGTTCGGTGATCTTGTCGGAGAACCAGAACTGGGCGACGAACAGGCCGCCGGAGATCAGCACCACCAGGGGCCAGGCACCGCGCAGCAGCACGATCAGCAACCCGGTGAAGCCGACATAGAGCAGGCCGATCAAGAACATGGTGGTGACCATCCGGCCGGTCAGGCCGCGGTCGGGGGTGAACCGGGAGTGCTGCCGTGAGGCCGACATCGCTGCTCCTCCTTCGCCGTCTTCGCCTTCGATGCTGCCACCGGCGGGGCCCGCAGGCACCATCCGAAACGATGGGAATCCGATGGGAATGCGGTCGCGTCGGCCCGCGGGAGCCGGTCGGCGCGGTTTTCGGTCGAGGATCACGTCGGCGGACCGTTCCTGCCATCAGGCCCGGGCCGTACACTGGCAGGTACGGTTCTGGCACTCTGCCCAGTTGAGTGCCAGAGAGGATCGACCACCGGTTCAACGGACGACGACGGAGGTGCGTGCACATGCCGGACGACGGCAAGCCCGACGGCCGCCTGATCGACACGCGCCCGTCCGTGCGCCCGTTGGACGAGCGACGGCTGGCCGTGCTCCGCGCGATCGTGCAGGACTACGTGGGCACCGAGGAGCCGGTCGGCTCCAAGGCCCTGGTGGAGCGCCACAACCTGGGCGTCTCACCGGCCACGGTGCGCAACGACATGGCCGCGCTGGAGGACGACGGGTTCATCCACCAGCCGCACACCAGCGCGGGCCGGATCCCCACCGACAAGGGCTACCGGCTGTTCGTCGACCGCCTCGCCGAGGTGAAGCCGATGACGCCCCCGGAGCGCCGGGCGATCCGGCACTTCCTGGAGGGCGCGGTCGACCTGGACGACGTGGTGGCCCGTACGGTGCGGCTGCTGGCGCAGCTGACCCGGCAGGTCGCGGTGGTCCAGTACCCGTCGCTGACCCGCTCCACCGTGCGGCACATCGAACTCGTCTCGCTCACCCCGACCAAGCTGATGCTGGTGCTGATCACCAACACCGGCCGGGTCGAGCAGCGGATGGTGGACTGCCCCGGCCCGGTCGGCGAGACCGTGCTGGGAGACCTGCGGGCCAGGCTGAACGGCATGGCGGGCGGCTGTCGGCTGCCCGAGGTGCCGACCCTCCTGGAGGACCTGCCGGCCAGTTTCGAGCCGGCCGACCGGCCCTCGGTCAGCACCGTGCTGACCGTGCTGTTCGAAACGCTCGCCGAACAGAACGAGGAACGGATCATGCTGGCGGGCACCGCCAACCTGACCCGGTTCAACCACGACTTCCCGCTCTCCATCCGTCCGGTGCTCGAGGCACTGGAGGAGCAGGTGGTGCTGCTGCGCCTGCTGGGTGAGACCGGGGACTCGGCGATGACGGTCCGGATCGGCCACGAGAACGCCTATGAAGGCCTGAATTCCACGTCGGTGGTCTCCGTCGGTTACGGTTCGGGCGACCAGAGCGTGGCAAAGCTGGGTGTGATCGGTCCGACCCGGATGGATTACCCGGGCACAATGGGGGCGGTGCGAGCGGTGGCGCGATACGTCGGCCAGATCCTGGACGAGTCATAACAAGGCTGCGTGAGACCGTCACGCAGTTCTCGCAAGCACTTCTAGAGGCGGAACAAACCGGAGCATTTGGTGGCCACGGACTACTACGCGGTACTCGGCGTCCGACGCGACGCGGGGCAGGACGAGATCAAGAAGGCGTTTCGGCGCCTCGCCCGTGAACTGCACCCGGACGTCAACCCGGACCCGAAGACGCAGGAGCGGTTCAAGGAGATCAACGCCGCCTACGAGGTGCTCTCCGATCCGCAGAAGCGTCAGGTGTACGACCTCGGCGGCGACCCGCTGTCGCCGAACGGTGGCGGTGCGGGCGGCTTCGGGGCCGGAGCGGCCGGCTTCGGCTTCTCCGACATCATGGACGCCTTCTTCGGCGCCGCGACCGGCCAGCGCGGCCCGCGTTCGCGCACCCGCCGCGGGCAGGACGCGATGATCCGACTGGAGATCACCCTGGAGGAGGCCGCGTTCGGCACCACCAAGGAACTCCAGGTCGACACCGCCGTCACCTGCACCACCTGTAACGGCGAGGGCGCCGCGCCGGGTACCTCCGCGCAGACCTGTGACATGTGTCGCGGCAAGGGCGAGGTCTCCCAGGTCACCCGGTCCTTCCTGGGCCAGGTCATGACCTCCCGGCCCTGCCCGCAGTGCCAGGGCTTCGGCACCGTCGTCCCGACCCCGTGCCCCGAGTGCGCGGGCGACGGCCGGGTCCGGGCCCGCCGCACCCTCACGGTGAAGATCCCCGCCGGTGTCGACAACGGCACCCGGATCCAGCTGGCCGGCGAGGGCGAGGTCGGCCCCGGCGGCGGCCCCGCCGGCGACCTGTACGTGGAGATCGCCGAGACCAGCCACGCCGTCTTCCAGCGCCGCGGTGACGACCTGCACTGCACCGTCACCATCCCGATGACGGCCGCCGCACTCGGCACCCAGGTGCCGCTGCAGACCCTGGACGGCCTGGAAGAGGTCGACATCCGGCCCGGCACCCAGTCCGGCCAGTCGATCCCGCTGCACGGCCGCGGCATCACCCACCTGCGCGGTGGCGGCCGGGGCGACCTGATAGTGCACGTCGAGGTGCAGACGCCCACCAAGCTCGACCCGGAGCAGGAGGAGCTGCTGCGGCGGCTCGCCATGCTCCGCGGCGAGGAGCGGCCGTCCGGCCAGTTCGCACCCGGCCAGCAGGGCCTGTTCTCCCGGCTGAAGGACGCCTTCAACGGCCGGTGAGACCCGTTCCTTTCCGGGCCGGGAGTGGTGCACGCCGCCGCTTCCGGCCCGGGTTTTTTTGTTGTTCTTTCCGCGAGAGGGTTCCTGTTCCGATGACCGCACCGGTGTTCGTCGTCGACGACCTGGCGGGCGCCGCCCCCGGCGCCACCGTCCGCCTCGACGGCCCCGAGGGGCGGCACGCCGTCGCCGTCAAGCGCCTGGAGCCCGGCGAGGCCGTCACCCTCGCCGACGGACACGGCCGCGGCGCGGACGGCACCGTCGTCGCGGTGCACGGCAAGGACGCGCTGGACGTGCTGGTCGCCGCCGTACGCGAGGAGGCCGCGCCCGCGCCCCGGATCACCGTCGTCCAGGCGCTGCCCAAGGGCGACCGCGGCGAACTCGCCGTCGAGACGATGACCGAGGCCGGCATCGACGCGGTGGTGCCGTGGGCGGCCTCCCGGTGCATCACCCAGTGGAAGGGCGAGCGCGGCACGAAGGCGCTCGCCAAGTGGCGGGCGACCGCGCGCGAGGCGGGCAAGCAGGCGCGACGGCTGCGCTTTCCCGAGGTGCACGACCTGATGACCACGCGGCAGTTGCTTCCGCTGCTGTCGAAGGCCACCTTCGCCGCTGTCCTGCACGAGGAAGGTTCGCTGCCGCTGGCCACGGCGGAGCTTCCCGCCTCCGGCGAGATCGTGCTGATCGTCGGGCCGGAGGGCGGGGTGTCGCCGGAGGAGATCGCGGCTTTCGCCGAGGCCGGGGCGAAGCCTTATCGACTCGGGCCGTCCGTCCTGCGCACCTCCACCGCGGGGGTCGCGGCGGGGGCGCTGCTGCTCGGGCGT
Source organism: Kitasatospora sp. NPDC048407 (assembly GCF_043200475.1). NCBI lineage: Bacteria > Bacillati > Actinomycetota > Actinomycetes > Kitasatosporales > Streptomycetaceae > Kitasatospora > Kitasatospora sp. NPDC048407. The sequence continues at coordinate 50,682 of NZ_JBICXW010000004.1, forward strand.
ACGGGGCGCTGGGGGTAAACGAACAGGGGCGCGTGGGGGTACCTCCCAGCCGAGGTCGCGATCACGTGCAAGTCATTGTCCTGCGCCGTGATCTCGCGGTTGGGCGCCTTCCGCTTCGCGCACTTCCCCGCGCCCCTGGTCGCGCTCCCTCTACTGTGGCCGGGTGACCGATTTGACGCGCGGATACCTGCGCCACCCCCACTTGCACGGCGACGTAGTCGCTTTCGTCGCCGAGGACGATGTCTGGCTGGCCCCTGTGGAGGGCGGGCGCGCTTGGCGCTTGACCGCGGATCAGGCGCCGGTGGGGGCCGTGCGGTTCTCGCCGGACGGGCGGACGGTGGCGTGGACGTCACACCGGGACGGGGCGCCGGAGGTGCATGTCGCGCCGGCGGCCGGTGGGCAGGCGCGGCGGCTGACGTACTGGGGGAGCCCGTTCACGGCGTTGGTGGGGTGGACCGGCGACGGCCGGCCGATCGCGATCACCACGGCGGGGCAGGAGACGATCCGTCGGACGTGGGCGTTCGCGGTGCCGCTGGACGGGGGCGAGCCGCAGCGGCTGCCGTACGGGCCGATCGGGGCGCTGGCGTTCGAGCCGGTGCCGGCGGGGGCGACGGGTGGGCGGGTGCTGCTGGGGACGCACAACCGGGAAGCCGCGCACTGGAAGCGCTACCGGGGCGGCCGGGCCGGGAAGTTGTGGATCGGGGCGGCCGAGTTCGAGCGGTTGCACGCCGAGTTGGACGGCCAGTTGGAGTGCCCGCTGTGGGTGGGTGACCGGGTGGCGTTCCTGTCCGACCACGAGGGTGTCGGGCGGCTGTACTCGAGCCTTCCGGACGGTACCGACCTGCGGGCGCACGGCCCGGCAGACACCGGGTTCTACGCCCGGCAGGCGTCCACCGACGGCACCCGGGTGATCTGGCAGAGCGCGGGTGACCTGTGGCTGCTGGACAACCTGGAGGGTGCCGAGCCGCGCCGGTTGGAGATCGACCTGGCGGGTCCGCGCAGCAGCCGCCGGCCGCATCCGACCCGGGCCGACGGGCAGGTGGAGACCGTCGCTGTCGACCGCACCGGCCGGGCCGCGGCCGTGGTGGTGCGGGGCACCGTGCACTGGGTGACCCACCGGGAGGGTCCGTCGCGGGTGCTGGACGAGACGCCGGGGGTGCGCAACCGCCTGGTGCGGGTCGTCCCCGGCGAGGACGGCGCGCAGGGCGTGGTGTGGGTGACGGACGCCGAGGGCGAGGACGCGATCGAGTACGCGCCCGCGGTGCTCGGCGCGGAGCGCCGGAGGCTGGCGGCCGGGCAGCTGGGCCGGGTGCTGTCGCTGACGGTCTCGCCGGACGGCCGGCAGCTCGCGGTGGCTTCGCACGACGGCCGGCTGCTGCTGGTGGCGCTCAGCGACGGCGCCGTGCACGAGCTGGCGCGCAGCGGCGAGGGCGAGGTCAGCGGGCCGGTGTTCAGCCCGGACTCGGGCTGGCTGGCCTGGTCGCAGCCGGTGCTCGGGCCGTGGTCGCTGCGCCAGATCATGCTGGCCGACCTGACCTCGCGGACCGTCAGCGAGGCCACCCCGCAGCGCTTCCACGACTATTCGCCGGCCTTCACCTCGGACGGCAAGCACCTGGCGTTCCTGTCGGTGCGCACCTTCGACCCGGTGTACGACGAGCACGTCTTCGACCTGTCGTTCCCCGGCGGCACCCGCCCGTACCTGCTGACGCTGGCCGCCGACACCCCGTCGCCGTTCGGGCCGCAGCGGGCCGGGCGGCCGGTCGGCGGCGAGGACGAGGAGAGCAAGGACGGCGACAAGAGCGAGTCGGCGACGCCCACCACGAAGGTCGATCTGGAGGGCCTGGCCGACCGGATCGTGCCGTTCCCGGTGGCGGCCGGGCGGTTCGGGGCGCTGCGCGCGGCGAAGGACGGCGTGCTGTGGGGCCGGATCCCGTTCAGCGGTGAACTCGGCGACAGCGCCGCCTCGTTGGACGACACCCCGGCCGGCACCGCGCTGGAGCGCTACGACCTGAAGAAGCGCAAGGTGGAGGAACTGCTCACCGGCGTCGACACGTTCGCGATCTCCGCGGACGGCGCGCGGGTGGCGGTGCTGGAGGACGGCAGCGTGCGGATCGTCCCCGCCGACCAGAAGGCCGACGACGGCGAGGACACCGACGTCGATCTCGACCGGATCCGGATCACTGTCGACCCGGCCGCCGAGTGGCGGCAGATGTTCGACGAGAACGGCCGGCTGATGCGCGACAACTTCTGGCGCGCCGACCTCGGCGGCGTCGACTGGGCGGGCGCGCTGGCGCGCTACCGGCCGCTGGTCGACCGGGCCGGCTGCCACTCCGACCTGGTGGACCTGCTGTGGGAGACGGTCGCCGAGCTCGGCACCTCGCACGCCTACGTGATCCCACCCGGCCGGGGCACCGAGGCGGCCCGCCGGCAGGGCCTGCTCGGCGCGGACCTGGTCCGCGACGGCGAGGTGTGGCGGGTGGCCCGGGTGGTGCCCGGCGAGTCCTCCGACCCGCGGGCCCGTTCTCCGCTGGCCGCGCCGGGCGCGGCGATCCGCCCCGGTGACGCGATCCTGGCCGTCAACGGCCGCCCGGTCGATCCGGTGACCGGCCCCGGCCCGCTGCTGGCCGGCACCGCCGACCAGCCGGTCGAGCTGACCGTCAGCGGCAAGGACGGCGGCGAGCGCCACCCCGTGGTGGTGCCGCTGGACGACGAGGAGGCGCTGCGCTACCACGACTGGGTGGCGGGGCGGCGGGCCGCCGTCCACGAGCTGTCCGGCGGGCGGCTCGGCTACCTGCACGTGCCCGACATGCAGAGCGCGGGCTGGGCGCAGCTCCACCGCGACCTGCGGATCGAGATGGCCCGCGAGGGCGTGGTGGTCGACCTGCGGGAGAACCGCGGCGGCCACACCTCGCAGCTGATCGTGGAGAAGCTGGCCCGCCGGATCGTCGGCTGGAACCGCGGCCGCGACCTGGACCGCCCCGAGCCCTACCCGGCGGACGCCCCGCGCGGCCCGGTGGTGGCGCTGGCCAACGAGTTCTCCGGCTCGGACGGCGACATCGTCAACGCCGCGATCCAGGCGCTCGGCATCGGCCCGGTGGTGGGCACCCGCACCTGGGGCGGCGTGATCGGCATCGACAACAAGTACGACCTGGTGGACGGCACGACGGTCACCCAGCCCAAGTACTCCAGCTGGCTGGAGGGCTACGGCTGGGGCCTGGAGAACGGCGGCGTCACGCCCGACATCGAGGTCGCGGTCGCCCCGCACGACTGGGCGGCCGGCCGGGACCCGCAGCTGGAGACCGCGGTGCGGGTCGCGCTGGAGGCGCTGGCCGTCACCCCGGCCAAGACCGCGCCGCCGATCGACTGACAGCGGGGAGGGGGCGTCCGCGCCCCCTCCCTGTAGGGTCGTCGTCACCAGTGACGGATGTTCAGAAGGAGTGCGGGAGATGGCCGGCGAGCCGCAGGCGGACTGTGTGTTCTGCAAGATCGTGTCGGGGGACATCCCGGCGACGGTGGTGCGCAGGAGCGCCCGGACGCTGGCGTTCCGCGACATAAACCCGCAGGCTCCCACCCACCTGCTGGTGATCCCGCACGTGCACTACGCCAACGCGGCCGAACTGGCCGTCGCGGAGCCGGAGATCGCCGCCGAGCTGCTCGCCGAGGCCGGCGAGGCCGCCAAGGGCGAGGGCCTGGAGTCGTACCGGATGATCTTCAACACCGGTGCGGACTCCGGCCAGACGGTGTTCCACGCGCACGTGCACGTGCTGGGCGGGCGCACGCTCGCCGAGGGGCTGGTCTGAGCGTTGTCGCAGCGTGAACTCGTCGTCCTCGGCACGGCCAGCCAGGTGCCGACCCGGCACCGGAACCACAACGGATACCTGCTGCGCTGGGACGGCGAGGGGCTGCTGTTCGACCCGGGGGAGGGCACCCAGCGGCAGATGCTGCAGGCGGGCGTGACCGCCACCGGGATCACCCGGATCGCGGTGTCGCACTTCCACGGCGACCACTGCCTGGGCCTGCCGGGCGTGCTGCAGCGGATCAACCTGGACCGGGTGCCGCACCCGGTGGACGCCTACTACCCGGCGTCCGGCCAGGTGTTCTTCGACCGGCTGCGGCACGCCAGCGTCTACCACGCCACCGCCGAGCTGCGGGAGCGCCCGGTCGCCGGGCCCGGCCCGCTGGAGGCGCCGGGCGCGCCGTTCGAGCTGGCGGCGGTGCGGCTGTCGCACCCGGTGGAGTCGTTCGGCTACCGGCTGACCGAGCCGGACGGCGTCCGGCTGCGCCCCGAGCGGCTGCGCGAACTCGGTCTGCGCGGACCGGCGGTGGGGCAGCTGCAGCGCGACGGCCGGGTCGAGGTGGACGGGCGGACGGTGCTGCTGGCGGAGGTCGCGGAGAAGCGGCCCGGGCAGCGGTTCGCCTTCGTGATGGACACCCGGCTGTGCGACGGGGTCGCCGAACTCGCCGAGGGCGCAGACCTGTTGGTGATCGAGGCGACCTTCCTGGAGGCGGACGCCGCACTCGCCGAGGAGCACGGCCACCTGACCGCCGCGCAGGCCGCCCGGGTGGCCGCCGAGGCGGGGGTGCGCCGGCTGGTGCTGACCCACTTCTCGCAGCGCTACCCGGACCTGCAGGCGCACCGCGCGGAGGCCGAGAAGCACTTCGACGGCGAGGTCGTGATCGCCGAGGATCTGGCCAGGATCCCCGTCCCACCGCGCCGTTGAGCGCCCCCCGGGGCGCGCGTTGACGAAAAACCGCTCGCACATCGGGGCGACAGACCCCACCATCGAAGCCGCCGTGCCGCTCCGGCGAACATCTGCGCGGCGTACCCTGGTGGCCTGGAGAGCCCTGGCCACACGACACGACGGATTGGGATGAGGCAGGCCGTAGCGCCGACCCATGACTGACTCACCGCAGACCCGAACCGACGGACAGCGGCCCGCCGACGCGGCAGCCGCCAGCACCCGGATAGTCATTCCGGAGAAGCACCCGATGGTCACCCTGCTGGGTGCGGCCGACTCGCTCCTGCGAGTGATCGAGGGCGGCTTCCCGGACGCCGACATCCATGTCCGAGGAAACGAGGTGACGGCCACCGGCTCTCCGGCCGAGGTCGCGCTCGTCAAGCAGCTCTTCACCGAGATGATGCTGGTGCTGCGCACCGGCCAGCCACTGACGGAGGACGCCGTGGAGCGCTCCATCACCATGCTCAGGAGCGCCGCGGAGGACCCGGCCCACCCGGCCCCGTCCGAGGTGTTCACGGCGAACATCCTGTCCAACCGGGGCCGCACCATCCGCCCCAAGACGCTCAACCAGCAGCGCTACGTCGACGCGATCGACAAGCACACCATCGTCTTCGGCCTCGGCCCGGCCGGCACCGGCAAGACCTACCTGGCGATGGCCAAGGCCGTGCAGGCGCTGCAGGCCAAGGAGGTCAACCGGATCATCCTGACCCGGCCGGCCGTCGAGGCGGGGGAGCGGCTGGGCTTCCTGCCCGGCACCCTCTACGAGAAGATCGACCCCTACCTGCGGCCGCTGTATGACGCGCTGCACGACATGATGGACCCGGACTCGATCCCGCGGCTGATGGCCGCCGGCACGATCGAGGTGGCTCCGCTGGCGTACATGCGAGGCCGCACCCTGAACGACGCGTTCATCATCCTCGACGAGGCGCAGAACACCTCGCCCGAGCAGATGAAGATGTTCCTGACCCGCCTCGGTTTCAACTCCCGGGTGGTGGTCACCGGCGACACCAGCCAGATCGACCTGCCGGGCGGTACCCGCAGTGGTCTGAAGGTGGTCCAGGAGATCCTGGTCGACGTGCCCGACATCCACTTCTCGGTGCTGACCAGCACCGACGTGGTGCGGCACAAGCTGGTCGGCCGCATCGTTGACGCGTACGAACGCTGGGACGCCCGGCAGGAGGCCGAGGAGTCCGGCGACCGCAAACCCGTTCAACGTCGGGGCGCCCGGGCGCCCCGGCAGTCCCATCGCACCGAAAGCTGAGTACTGAGCCCTCCATGTCGATCGACATCGCCAACGAGTCCGGGTGGGACGTCGACGAGGATTCCATCCTCGACGTCGCCCGCTACGCCCTCGAAAAGATGCGGATTCACCCGCAGTCCGAGCTCTCCGTGATCATCTACGACAGCGAGTCGATGGCGGAGCTGCACGTCCAGTGGATGGACCTGCCCGGTCCGACCGACGTGATGTCGTTCCCCATGGACGAACTGCGGCCCGGCAAGGAGGGCGAGGACCTGCCGGAGGGCCTGCTCGGCGACATCGTGCTCTGCCCCGAGGTGGCGAAGCAGCAGGGCCTGGCCGCCCCGACCAAGCACTCGATGGACGAGGAGCTGCAGCTGCTCACCGTCCACGGGGTGCTGCACGTGCTCGGCTACGACCACGAGGAGCCCGACGAGGAGCGCGAGATGTTCGCGCTGCAGAAGCGGATCCTGGACGACTGGCGGGCCGGTCGCGGGCTGACCGGGCTGTCTCCCGCGCCGACCGTCCACTGAGGGCCGGCCGTCTGTGAGTGGTGAGAGTACGAGCTTCCTGGTCGGGGCGCTGCTGCTGGTGGTGTTCGGCTGGCTGGCCGCGTGCGCCGAGGCGGGGATCTCCCGGATGTCCCGGTTCCGCGCCGAGGAGGCGGTCCGCTCGGGCCGCCGCGGTTCGGACCGGCTGCTGACGCTGGCCTCGGACAACATCCGCTACCTGAACCTGGCGATGCTGATCCGGGTGGCCGCCGAGATGGCCGCCGCGGTGCTGGTCACCGTGGTGTGCGTGCGCAGCTTCCAGCAGACCTGGCTGGCCGTGCTGGTGGCGGTGGGTGTGATGGTGCTGGTGTCGTTCGTGGCGGTCGGGGTCTCCCCGCGCACGATCGGCCGTCAGCACCCGCTGAGCACCGTCACCGCGGCGTCCTACGTGCTGCTGCCGCTGGCCCGGATCCTCGGTCCGATCCCGCGGCTGCTGATCCTGCTCGGCAACGCGCTGACGCCCGGCAAGGGCTATCGGGAGGGCCCGTTCGCCTCCGAGGCGGAGCTGCGGGCGCTGGTGGACCTCGCGGAGAAGGACGACCTGATCGAGGACGAGGAGCGCCGGATGGTGCACTCGGTCTTCGAGCTGGGCGACACCATCGTCCGCGAGGTGATGGTGCCGCGCACCGACCTGGTGATGATCGAGCGGCACAAGACCGTCCGGCAGACGCTGACGCTGGCGCTGCGCTCGGGCTTCTCGCGGATCCCGGTGGTCGGCGACAACGAGGACGACGTGGTCGGCATCGTCTACCTGAAGGACCTGGTGCGGCGCACCCACATCAACCGGGACGCCGAGTCGGAGCAGGTGGACTCGGTGATGCGCCCGGCGGTGTTCGTGCCGGACTCCAAGCCGGCCGCGGACCTGCTGCGCGAGATGCAGCAGATGCGCTCGCACGTGGCGATCGTGATCGACGAGTACGGCGGCACCGCCGGACTGGTCACCATCGAGGACATCCTGGAGGAGATCGTCGGCGAGATCACCGACGAGTACGACCGGGAGATCGCCCCGGTCGAGGACCTCGGCGACGGCTCGTTCCGGATCACCGCCCGGCTCACCGTCGAGGACCTCGGCGAACTGTTCGGCATCGAGCTGGACGACGAGGACGTGGAGACCGTCGGCGGCCTGCTGGCCAAGTGCCTGGGCCGGGTGCCGATCCCCGGATCGTCCTGCGAGGTGCCGGTGCCGGAGGGCAGCGGGCTGGCCGCGATCAGCCTGACCGCGGAGAGCTCCGCGGGCCGCCGCAACCGGATCGGCACCGTGGTGGCCGCGCCGGTGCGCGCCGAGGAGTACGCGAAGCACGCCGAGGAACCGGCCGAGGAGCACGCTCCGTAGTCCGCCGTACCCGCAGCGGGCCCTGGACGGGCCGTCCCAACCGGCTTGCCGGGTCGGACGGTTCGGCCCGGGGCCCGTTTGCCTGACCGCCCCCGGCGTGCCGACCATGGGAGACATGGCACATCTACTGCGCGCGGAATACGGCCCCACCGGGCCGGCCGGCGGGGTGGCCAGGTGGCATGTGGTCCGTGACACCGACCTCTCGTACGGCATGTGCGGCGCCGAGATCGCCTCGGACGCCGAGAGCAAGCCGGAGGAGGCCTGGGGCACCGGGCTGCACTGCTGCCAGCAGTGCGGGTCGCTGTACCTGCACGAAGTGCCGTTCCTCCGGTCCGACCATGCGGGGAGGACCCGATGAGACTCCACGACGAACTCCCGGTCGACCACCGGCTGGGCCAGGTGTACCGCTACGGTGCCGGGCTGGGCGGAGTGTTCCTGGTGGTGTTCGGCATCCTCGGGCTCACCGGCGGCACCCCCGGCTTCATCGACACCACGGGCAAGCAGGTGCTGGGCATGTCCAGCAACGGCGCGCTGAGCGTGCTGTCGCTGGTGGCCGGCGGAATCCTGATCCTGGGTGCGATCATCGGCGGAAACTTCGCCTCCGACCTCAACATGATCATGGGCGTGCTGTTCGTGCTGGCCGGCTTCGTCGGCCTGATGGTGCTGGACTCCAGCGCCAACCGGCTCGCCTTCCACATCGGCAACGTCGTCTTCAGCTTCGTCTTCGGCTTCGTGATCCTGACCTTCGGCATGTACGGCCGGGTCAGCAGCCACCTGCCGCAGGACAACCCGTACTGGAAGCGGCGGCACGAGCACGACGCCGAGCGGCCCGACGGCCCGCCGGTGCTGGTGAAGGTTCTGCGTCCGGGGCCGCCGAACCCGACCGGGCACTGATCGTTCCGTCATAGAGTGAACCGCACTTGGCCCGACGGATCGTCAGATCCGTTGGGCCGCGGTCGGCTTGGAGGGGAAGAGGCACATGACGGAGCGCATGCTCGGGGCGCTGGCCAGTTCGCCGATCGGGTTCGGGGCGATGGTGCTCTCACCCGGCGTGTACGGCGAGATCGACGAGGCGCGCGGCCAGGGCGCGCTGCACGCCGCGATCGACGCCGGCGCCCGGCTCATCGACACCGCGGACGGCTACGGCCGCGGACACAACGAGGAACTGATCGGCCGGGCCCTGCGCGGCCGGCGCGACGAGGTGGTGCTGGCCACCAAGTTCGGCTTCCGGATCCCGGAGGGCGCCGAGGCGCATCGCTTCCCGGTGCACTTCGCGTTCGAGGAACTGGCGGTGAACTGCGAGCCCAAGTACGTGCGCGGCTACGCGGAGCAGTCGCTGCGCAACCTCGGCACCGATGTGATCGACCTGTACTACCCGCACTTCCCGGACCCGCAGGTGCCGTTCGAGGACACCGTCGGCGCGGTCGCCGAACTGATCGCCGACGGCAAGGTGCGGCACCTCGGGCTCTCCAACGTGACGGCCGCGCAACTGCGCGCCGCGCACGCGGTGCACCCGGTGGCGGCGGTGCAGGTGCAGTGGTCGATGTGGCAGCCGATCGACCCGGAGCTGCTGGCCGTCACCCGTGAACTGGGCGTCGGCGTGGTGGCCTGGAGCCCGCTCGGTGGCGGCTTCCTGACCGGCACCGTGCAGCAGGTCTCCGAGGGTGACTTCCGGCAGAACATCGCCCGGTTCTCCGCCGAGAACCTGGCCGCGAACAACGACCGGTACGCCCCGGTGCGCGCGATCGCCGCCGAACTGGGCGTCACCCCCGGCCAGTTGGCGCTGGCCTGGCTGCTGCGGCAGGACGAGCACGTGGTGCCGATCCCGGGCAGCCGCACCCCCGCGCACATCGCGGAGAACCAGGCCGCCGCCGAACTGGTGCTGGACGAGGCCGTGCTGGCCCGGATCGACGCCGCGCTGGCGGAGTTCGTGCCGGCGGGGGAGGGTGCGCTGCTCAAGGACTGAGCCTCCGGCGAGGGGCGGCTGTTCGGAGGGGTCCTGTTCAAGGGTTGAGCCGGTGAATGGCCGAGGGCCGGAGGGGTCCTGTTCAAGGGTTGAGCCGGCGAATGGCCGAGGGCCGGACGCCCGGGCCGGTGCGCCGGTGGGCGACCTATGCTCGGGCCATGACCGAGATTTCCGAGCTGGACCCCGAGGACAAGAAGATCATCACGCTGGCCCGCTCGGCCCGCGCCCGCAACGGCGTGGCCGAGGGCGCCGCGGTCCGCGACGAGACCGGCCGCACCTACGTGGCCGGGACGGTCGCGCTGGAGTCGCTGAAGCTGAGCGCCCTGCAGACGGCGGTGGCGATGGCGGTGGCCAGCGGGGCGAAGAGCCTGGAGGCGGCGGCCGTGGTCTCCGCGGCGGACGAGCCGGCGGCGGACGACCTGGCGGCGGTGCGGGACCTGGGCGGGGCCGGCACGCCGGTGCTGCTGGCCGGGCCGGACGGGACGCTGAAGGTGGCCGCCGAGGCGCGGTGAGGCGCTGAGTACGCCCCTCGACAATCCCTCGGCCGGTGCGATAATCGCCCCGGCCGAGGGATTTCCCGGCGGGGGAGGGGTCATGGGGATCGCCGCGTTCTTCTGCGGACTGCTGCTGTGCGTCATGGGCTTCGGCCGCTGGCACGAGACCGGCTCCGTGTGGTGGCTGGCCGGCACCCTGGTGCTGCTGGCACTGGTTCTGGTCGGCGGCATCATGGGCGGCGGGAAGAAGAAGGCGGGCTGAAACCCCCACTGGCCGGGTCGGCCCGGCCGATCGGGGACAATGGGTGCCATGAATGCCCCTTCCTCCCCGTACCGCTCCGGGTTCGCGTGCTTCGTCGGCCGTCCCAACGCGGGCAAGTCGACCCTGACCAACGCCCTGGTCGGGACGAAGGTCGCGATCACCTCCGACCGTCCCCAGACCACCCGGCACACCGTGCGCGGCATCGTGCACCGCCCCGACGCCCAGCTCGTGCTGGTGGACACCCCCGGGCTGCACAAGCCCCGCACGTTGCTCGGCGAGCGCCTCAACGACCTGGTCCGCACCACCTGGGCGGAGGTCGACGTGATCGGCTTCTGCGTGCCCGCCGACCAGAAGCTCGGCCCCGGCGACAAGTTCATCGCCAAGGAACTCGCCGAGATCAAGAAGTCCACCCCGAAGGTGGCACTGGTCACCAAGACCGACCTGGTGGACTCCAAGCGGCTCGCCGAGCAGCTGATCGCCGTCCAGCAGCTGGGCGCCGAACTCGGCATCGAGTGGGCCGAGATCATTCCCGTCTCGGCGGTCGGTGACAAGCAGGTGGAGCTGGTCGCGGACCTGCTGACCAAGCTGCTGCCCGAGGGCATGCCGCTCTACCCGGACGGCGACCTCACCGACGAGCCCGAGCAGATCATGGTCGCCGAGCTGATCCGCGAGGCCGCGCTGGAAGGCGTGCGCGACGAACTGCCGCACTCGCTGGCCGTGGTGGTCGAGGAGATGATCCCGCGCGAGGACCGGCCCGCCGACCGTCCGCTGCTGGACATCCACGCCAACGTGTACATCGAGCGGCAGAGCCAGAAGGCCATCGTGATCGGTGCCAAGGGCTCCCGGCTCAAGCACGTCGGCACCACCGCCCGCAAGCAGATCGAGGCGCTGCTCGGCACCCCGGTCTACCTCGACCTGCACGTCAAGGTCGCCAAGGACTGGCAGCGCGACCCCAAGCAGCTGCGTAAGCTCGGCTTCTGACGGAGCATCGAACAGGCGGACAGGGGCGGCCCGGTCGTGAAACTGCACACCCACGAGTGGAGCGGGGGCGACCGGACCGCCCTGCTGATCCACGGCCTCCAGTCCAACCACCACACCTGGCGGGTGATCGGCCCCGCCCTCGCCGAGCGCGGCTACCGGGTGATCGGCGTGGACCTGCGCGGCCACGGCGCCTCACCGGCCGGTGAGGGCGCCACCCCCGCCGACCGGTACGGCCCCGAGCAGTTCGCCGAGGACCTCGTCGACACGCTGCCCTCCGGGGCCGCGCTGGCCATCGGCCACTCGATGGGCGCGCTCGCGCTGTGGCGCGCCCTGGACCGGCTCAAGCCCGACCGGGCCGTCTACAGCGACCCCGCGTTCGTCTACGACCGGCCCGGGATCGGCCCGGAGCCGTTCGTCGACTTCAAGCGCTTCGGCACCCGGAAGTTCATCACCACCATGCACCCCGACTGGGCCGACGAGGACGTGGACGCCGAGCTGGCCGGCCTTGCCGCCTGGGACAGCGACACCGCGATCGGCCTGTGGGCGCACCCCGAACTCTCCGTGCTGCCGGGGCCCCCGGCCGTCCCCTCGCTGGTCCAACTCGCCGACCCGAGCGTCCTGGTGTCGCCCGAGGAGGCTGCCGAGCTGCGCCGCCGCGGCTTCGAGGTGCGCACCGTCCCGGGCGCCGGGCACTGCATCCACCGGGACGACCCGGCCGGGTTCCTGGCCTCGCTGGACGGCTGGATCTGAGCGGCCCGGGCGGTGGCCGTCAGGCGCCTTCGCGGAGCACCAGACTGACCAACTCGCGCTGGGAGTCGGACAGTTTGGGGTCGGCGCAGTGCACGGTGCGGCCGTCGACGGTGATCTCGTAGTGGAAGCCGTCGGGCACGCCGTACGCGGGCGCGCGCAGCCCGCCGGCCATCGCCTCGCGGGCCAGCGCGTGCACGTGCGGGGCGTCCGGGCGCTCCTCGGTGTCCATCTCGGCATACCGGAGCAGGCCGGCGAACCCGCCGGTGCGGGTGACCTGGATACGCATGGATGCCAGTGTGCAGGGCGGCGAACGGGTTTGCCGAGGCTTTCGCCAACTTGCCGCACCCGCCCGGCGGCCGGAGGCCGTCTCACTGGTTGGGATCGTGGCGGGGCTCACTGCGGCCGGGTCGCCGCCCGGGTTACAGTGACGGCATCATGCGTATCCGGCTGCTTCTTCTTAGCTGCCGCGGCGAGGGCCTGTAGTCCAGTGAAGGCCGGCCCCCTCGCCGCGGGGAGTCCTGTTGCGCCCAGCGTGATCCGCGGCGGTGCATCCAGTCGGCCGAGTCGGGTGTGTGTCCCCCGACCGCAGACCGCCTTCGACAAGGGAAGCCGAGAGCCCCAGCCATGACCGAACAGTCCTCCGTCGCCCGCGCGTTCGTCGACCGTCCCACCCCGATCACCGCCGCGACCGTGCAGCAGAAGACCTCGGGGATGCCGTTCCAGCGGTACGTACCCTTCGGTACCGTGGACCTGCCGGACCGCACCTGGCCGAGCAAGGTGATCACCCAGGCCCCGCGCTGGCTGTCCACCGACCTGCGCGACGGCAACCAGGCGCTGATCGACCCGATGTCGCCGGCCCGCAAGCGCAAGATGTTCGACCTGCTGGTGCAGCTGGGCTACAAGGAGATCGAGGTCGGCTTCCCGTCCTCCGGCGCCACCGACTTCAACTTCGTCCGCTCGCTGATCGAAGAGAACGCGATCCCCGAGGACGTCACCATCTCGGTGCTGACCCAGGCCCGCGAGGACCTGATCGAGCGGACCGTCGAGTCGCTGAAGGGCGCGCCGCGGGCCACCGTCCACCTGTACAACGCCACCTCGCCGATGTTCCGCCGGGTGGTGTTCAAGGCGAGCAAGGACGAGATCAAGGCCATCGCGACGGACGGCACCCGGCTGGTGATGGAGTACGCCGAGAAGATCCTGGGCGACGAGACCGTCTTCGGCTACGAGTACTCGCCGGAGATCTTCATCGACACCGAGCTGGACTACGCGCTGGAGGTCTGCGAGGCGGTGATGGACGTCTGGCAGCCCGGCGAGGGCCGCGAGATCATCCTGAACCTGCCGACCACCGTCGAGCGGTCCACCCCGAACGTCTACGCCGACAAGATCGAGTGGATGTCGCGCAACCTGTCGCGCCGCGAGTTCGTCTGCGTGTCCGCGCACCCGCACAACGACCGCGGCACCGGCGTCGCCTCCGCCGAACTGGCCATCATGGCCGGCGCCGACCGGGTCGAGGGCTGCCTGTTCGGCCAGGGCGAGCGCACCGGCAACCTGGACCTGGTCAACGTCGGGATGAACCTGTTCTCCCAGGGCGTCGACCCGATGATCGACTTCTCCGACATCGACGAGATTCGCCGCACCGCCGAGTACTGCAACCAGATGCCGGTGCCCGAGCGCCACCCCTACGCCGGTGACCTGGTCTTCACCTCCTTCTCCGGCTCGCACCAGGACGCCATCAAGAAGGGCTTCGACGCCCTGGAGGCCGACGCCGCCGCGGCCGGCGTCCCGGTCGGTGACTACACCTGGGGTGTGCCCTACCTGCCGATCGACCCCAAGGACGTCGGCCGCAGCTACGAGGCGGTCATCCGGGTCAACTCGCAGTCCGGCAAGGGCGGCATCGCCTACGTGCTGAAGAACGACCACAAGCTGGACCTGCCGCGCCGGATGCAGATCGAGTTCTCGAAGATCATCCAGGCCAAGACCGACGCCGAGGGCGGCGAGGTCACCCCCGGCGACATCTGGGCGGTCTTCCAGGACGAGTACCTGCCCACCCCCGCCAACCCGTGGGGCCGGATCTCGCTGAGCGGCTCGCGCAGCCTGACCACCGAGGACGGCCGCGACGCGCTGACCACCGAGGCGGTCGTCGACGGCACCCCCGCCACGCTGACCGGCACCGGCAACGGCCCGGTCTCCGCCTTCGTCAACGCGCTGGGCTCGATCGGCATCGACGTACGCGTGCTGGACTACGCCGAGCACGCGCTGAGCGAGGGCGGCGACGCGCAGGCCGCCGCGTACGTCGAGTGCGCCGTGGGCGACAAGGTGCTGTGGGGCGTGGGCATCGACGGCAACACCGTGCTGGCCTCGCTGAAGGCGCTGGTCAGCGCCGTCAACCGGGCCGCGCAGCGCGGCTGACGCGGGACGGCGGGCCGCTCTCCGGCGGCCCGCCCGGCCGGTGCCCGACGTGGCGTTTCGGCCGGTGTCCGACGTGCCGATCGAGCGGTGTCCGACGTACCGCTCGGCCGGTGCTCGATGTGGCGTTCGGCCGGTGCCCGACGTACCGTCAAGTAACGTGCGGGGCCATGCCTTTGGCGTGTGTCCCCGGTCACAAATTTTCCCCTCGGCACCCGTTCAGGGTGCTGACACGAGCCGGTAACCGTGGCAACATCGACGGACCGGAACCGGGGTCGGTGGGACGGCCGTGGCGTCCGGTCGCGTGACCTGCCCATTGATGTGCAGGCCGCCTGCCATGTCTGGGGAGTGGCGCCGTGACAGGGTTGTGGGGTGTCCGCCCTCGTTGGCGGACGGACGTTCTCGGTGAATTCTTCTGCCCGGGCTGCGGTGGGGACCGCAACTACCGTCGGCAGCACGGTCGGCGGTGGCTGCGGTTGTTCGGCACCCCGGTCCTGCCGCTCGGCGGCGTGGTCCGCAGCGTCCAGTGCACCTCCTGCCGCGGCCGCCACAGCACCGACACGCTGGAGGAGTTGACCTCGGTCCGGCTCGGCGCGATGCTCCGCGACGCCCAGTACACCATCGCCCTGGCCGCGCTCGCCGCCGGCGGCACCGGCAGCCGCAGCGGACGCGAAGCCGCCTGCACCGTCATCAAGGAAGCCGGCTTCGAGGACTGCGGCGAGGCCCAGGTACTGGCCGCGCTCGCCGCGCTCTCCGGACACAGCGGCGGTGAACCCCTCGACGTGGACGTCGAAGGCGGCGGACTGGCCGTCGAACTGCACGCCGCACTCGAACCGCTCGCCCCGCACCTGCTCGTCCAGGGCCGCGAACGCCTGGTCACCCTCGGCGCGATGGTCGCCCTCGCCGACGGCCGCTACCTCCCGCAGGAGCGGGCCGCGCTCGGTGTGGTGGGCCACTGCCTCGACCTCACCACCGCGCAGGTCGACCGGCTGCTGGAGGCCGCCACCCGCGCCCCGCACTGACGTTTTTCGCCGTTCTTCCCGAGCCGGGCCCGAACTCCCCCTCCCGGGCCCGCCGTGTCCCGCACCGCACGGGTGAAAGCCCCACCGCCCCGGTGCGGGTTCACGGCTGCGCGCCGCCGCCCGCTGCCGTCGTCCGCCGTCGTTCGCCGTCGTTCGCCGCTGTTCGCCGCCGCCGGGCTGTCGGTGGGGTACGGGACAATGGGAACCACCATGAGTCTCTTCCGCGACGACGGCATCGTGCTGCGCACCCAGAAGCTCGGCGAGGCCGATCGGATCATCACCTTCCTGACCCGCCAGCACGGCAAGGTCCGGGCGGTGGCGCGCGGCGTACGCCGGACCAAGTCGAAGTTCGGCGCGCGTCTCGAGCCGTTCTCGCACGTCGACATCCAGTTCTTCAGCCGCGGCAGCGACCTGGTCGGCCGCACCCTGCCGCTGTGCACCCAGGTGGAGACGCTCGCCCCCTACGGCGCCCGGATCGTCGACGACTACACCCGCTACACCGCCGGCACCGCGATGCTGGAGACCGCCGAACGCTTCGCCGAGAACGAGGGCCAACCCGCCGTCCAGCAGTACCTGCTGCTGGTCGGCGGCCTGCGCACACTGGCCGGCGGCACCCACCAGTCGCACCTGGTGCTGGACGCCTTCCTGCTGCGCTCGCTCGCCGTCAACGGCTACGGGGCGAGCTTCACCGACTGCGCCCGCTGCGGACTCCCCGGCCCCAACCGGTTCTTCTCCCTCCAGGCCGGCGGAGTGTTGTGCGGCGACTGCCGGGTACCCGGAAGTGCCGTACCCTCCCCTGAGACACTGGTACTGCTCGGCGCGCTGCTGTCCGGGGACTGGCAGACCGCCGACGCCTGCGAGCCGCGGTACTGGCGCGAGGGCAGCGGGCTGGTGGCCGCCTACCTGCAGTGGCACCTGGAGCGGGGCATCCGCTCGATGAGATACGTGGAGAAGTGAACATGGTCGCGCGACGCCTGTTCGGCAGCAAGCAGCGGACGTACGAAGTCCCGGCCCCGCACCCCAGCGGCGCCAAGCCGCCGAAGATCCCGGCCGAGCTGGTCCCCAACCACGTTGCCTGCGTCATGGACGGCAACGGACGCTGGGCCAAGGAGCGCGGCCTGCCCCGCACCGAGGGCCACAAGGTCGGCGAGGGCGTCGTCCTCGACGTGCTGCGCGGCTGCCTGGAGATCGGCGTCAAGAACCTCTCGCTGTACGCCTTCTCCACCGAGAACTGGAAGCGCTCCCCGGACGAGGTGAAGTTCCTGATGAACTTCAACCGGGACGTGATCCGCCGCCGCCGCGACGAGATGGACGCCATGGGCATCCGGATCCGCTGGGTCGGCCGGATGCCGAAGATGTGGAAGAGCGTCGTCCAGGAACTCCAGGTCGCCCAGGAGCAGACCAAGAACAACGACGCCATGACGCTGTACTTCTGCGTCAACTACGGCGGCCGGGCCGAGATCGCCGACGCCGCCCTCGCCATCGCCCGCGACGTGGCCGCCGGGAAGCTCAACCCGGAGAAGGTCAACGAGAAGCTGTTCGCGAAGTACCTGTACTACCCCGACATGCCGGACGTGGACCTGTTCCTGCGCCCCAGCGGCGAGCAGCGCACCTCCAACTTCCTGGCCTGGCAGTCCGCATACGCCGAGCTGGTGTTCCAGGACGTGCTCTGGCCCGACTTCGACCGCCGCGACCTGTGGCGCGCCTGCGAGCAGTACGCCCGCCGCGACCGCCGCTTCGGCGGGGCCATCCCCAACGACCCCGCCGGCGGGGCCGAGGTGCCGCCGCAGCGGTGACGCGAGGTTGACGCTGACGCACGAGGCCCGGATCGGACGGTTCCGATCCGGGCCTCGTGCGTGCGGCGGGCCGGGTGGCCCGAAGTGCTGCTGGGGGAGCTGCTGTTACGGGAGTTGCTGCTTCGCGGCGCATTCGCCGCAGGTGCCGAAGATCTCCAGGGTGTGCGCGATGTCGCTGAACCCGTGCTCGGCGGCGACCGAGTTGGCCCAGCGCTCGACCGCCGGACCCTCGACCTCGACGGTCGCCCCGCAGTGCCGGCACACCAGGTGGTGGTGGTGCCCGCTGCTGCACCGGCGGTAGACGGCCTCGCCCTCGGCGGTGCGCAGCACGTCCACCTCACCGGCCTCGGCGAGGGACTGGAGCGTCCGGTAGACGGTGGTCAGACCCACCGAGTCGCCCCGGTGCTTGAGCATGTCGTGCAGTTCCTGCGCGCTGCGGAAATCCTCGACCTCGTCCAGGACCGCTGAGACGGCGGTGCGCTGCCGAGTCGATCGCGCGCGCGGCGACGGGCCTGCGGTGGTCACCGGGGTCCTCCTGCTGATCGGCTGGGTTTCGCACATCATTGTGCCAGCCCCCGACTTGACAGCGTCTCCCCCGACAGCGGGGCCTTCGGCCGCGGGGCTTCCGCCGCGTCGTCCCCGTTCGGGCCCTGGGCGTTCGGGTCCTGGCCGTTCGGGTTTTGGCCGGGCAGGACGACGTCGCAGACCGCCGGGCCGTGTTCGGTGGCGGCCCGGTGGCGGCGCTTGGCCAACGGCGCGGCGATCGCGCTGAACAGGGCGAAGGCCAGGATCGCCAGGATCACGATGGTGGGGCCGGACGGCAGGTCGGCCTGGTACGAGGTGCCGACGCCGAGCAGGGCCGTCACCACGCCGACGCTCACCGCGGCGGCCTGGGTGGCCGCGAAGGAGCGGGTCAGCTGCTGGGCCGCCGCGACCGGGACCACCATCAGCGCGCTGACCAGCAGCAGGCCGACCACCCGCATGGCGACCGTCACGGTGACCGCGGCCATCACTGCCAGCAGCAGGTTGAGCACCCGCACCGGCAGGCCGGTGACCCGGGCGAACTCCTCGTCCTGGCAGACCGCGAACAGCTGACGGCGCAGACCGGCGGTGACCGCGACGACGACCGCCGCCAGCCCGCCGATCACCGCCAGGTCGCCGGGGGAGACGGTGAGGATCGAGCCCCACAGGTAGCTCTCCAGGCTGCCGGAACCGGCCTGGCTGCTCATCGAGACCAGCAGCTTGCCGCCGGCCATGCCGCCGTAGAACAGCATCGCCAGCGCGATGTCGCCGCGCTGGTTGCCGCGCGCGCGGACCAGTTCCATCACGATCGCGCCGAGGACGCAGACCAGCACGGCCATCCAGATCGGGTTGGCCTGGAACAGGAAGCCGAGGCCGACACCGGTCAGCGCGACGTGTCCGATGCCGTCGCCCATCAGCGCCTGGCGCCGCTGCACCAGGTAGATGCCGACCGAGGGGGCGGTGATGCCGACCAGCACGGCGGCGAGGAACGCCCGCTGCATGAAGTCGGGTTGGAACATCTCGATCATGCCAGCAGCCCCTGGGTGGTGCGGTGGTGGTGGTCGTCGGCGTGCGGGTGGACGTGGTCGTGGCCGGGCAGGGCGTGCTGGCCGACGCCGCGGGGCGGCGGCCCGTCGTGCGCGACGCAGCCGTCGCGCAGCACCACGGCCCGGTCGATCAGCGGCTCCAGCGGCCCGAGTTCGTGCAGCACCAGGAGCACCGCACAGCCGCGCTCCACCTCGCTGCGCAGGATGTCGGCGAGCACCTGCTGGCTGTCCACGTCGACGCCGGCCATTGGCTCGTCCATGATCAGCAGGTCGGGCAGGCCGACCAGGGCGCGGGCGATCAGCACCCGCTGGTGCTGCCCGCCGGACAGGTTGGTCACCCCGTCACCGGCCCGGTCCAGCATGCCGACGGAGGTCAGCGCCCGGTCCACCGCGGCGCGGTCCTTGCGGCGGAACGGCAGCAGCCCGTGCTGCGGCAGCCGCCCGGTGGAGACCACCTCGCGCACCGTGGCCGGCACGCCGCCCGCCGCGGTGGTGCGCTGCGGCACGTACCCGATCCGGTGCCAGGCCCGGAACTTGCGCAGCGGCCGCCCGAACAGCTCCAGGCTGCCCTGCTCCAGCGGCACCGACCCGATGACGCTCTTCACGGTGGTGGACTTGCCGGACCCGTTCGCGCCCAGCAGCGCCACCACCTCGCCCGGCCGGACGGTGAGATCGACACCGCGCAGCACCGGCCGTCCACCGACAGTGGCGACCGCGCCCCGGAGGCTGACGACCGCCGGCCCGGAGTCCTCACCGGAGGACGGCCGCAGCCGGTCGGAGTCTGCCGTGGAGATGACAGTACTCATGGTGTTCCTCGCTCGGCTCGTGCCGGTTGGTTCGGGTCGGGTGGGTGGTTCGGGTGGGTGGATCCGGTCGGGTGGGTGGATCCGGTCGGCCTGAGTGGTCGGGCCTGAGTGGTCGGGCCCGGTGGTCGGGGCGGGCTGATCAGCTCGCGCCGAGGGCGGCCTTCAGATTGTCGAGGTTCTGCCGCATGACGGAGAAGTAGTCGTTCTCGGCCTGATCCTTGACCCCCTCCAGGGGGTCGAGCACGGCGGTCTTCAGCCCGAGGTCGGAGGCCACGGTGTTGGCCAGCTTGGGACTGACCAGGGCCTCGAAGAACACGGTGGTCGCGCCGTTGTCCTTTGCGGCACGCTGGATCGCGGCCAGCCGGGACGGGGTGGGCTCGGCCTCCGGGTCGACGCCGTTGATCGCCACCTGGTTCAGGCCGTAGTGGTCGGCGAGGTAGCCGAACGCGGCGTGGCTGGTGATGAAGGTCTTGGTCTTGACGTTCTGCAGACCGTCCCGGAACTCCTGGTCCAGGGTGGCCAGTTGGGCGACCAGAGTGTCGGTGTTGCGCTGGTACTCGGCGGCGTTCGCCGGGTCGACCTCGGCGAGTTCGGCGCCGACGCTCTTCGCGACCGCCGCGTACCGGGTCGGGTCCAGCCAGATGTGCGGGTCGCCGGCGGCATCGGTGTGCTCGTGGTCGTGCTCGGCGCCGTGGCCGTCGGGCTCGGTGGTGCCCTCGTCCAGGTGGTGGTCCACCAGGGGGGAGGCGGCGGTGGCGTCCACCACGTGCTTGGGGTGGGTCTGCGCCACCGCCTTGTCCACGGTCGGCTGCAGGCCCTTGAGGTAGATCACCGTGTCGGCCCGCTGCACCGCCGCGACCTGCTTGGCCGTGAGCTCCAGGTCGTGCGGCTCGACGCCGGCGGCGGTCAGGTCGGTGACCTTGACGTGCTCGCCGCCGATCTGCCGGGCCAGGAATTCCATCGGGTAGAAGGACGCCACCACGTTCAGCTTTCCGCCGTCCTTGCCGGCCGCGCTGCTGGTGCCGCCGCAGGCGGAGAGCAGGAGTGCGCCGACCGTGGCCGTGGCGGCGAAGGCTATCGAGGTCGACAGGCGGCGAATCTTCATGACAACCATTCTCATCTTATGTGGAAATGATTGTCAACTTGCTTTCGGGGGGATCGGGGTCACACTGCGGCCCCGGCGACCTCCCGCGAGCGGGTGTCAGCAGCCCCGCGCGCCGCTGTCCGCCGGCCGTGCGCCGGGCGTCGGGCCGGTCGCCAACACGCCGGGACGTGTACGGCCGTTCACTCCGGCAGGGCCGCCCGGCCGCCCGTCCTTGCCACTATCGAGTTGAATCCCGCCCCTGCATCCCCGGTACTCTGAGTTTCTTCGGGCGCGCGCAACCAGCCGTGCCCTGACCGCGCCGTCGTACTGAAGAGAGCACTGTGGCCGCCGACAAGATCGACACGATCGTCAGCCTGAGCAAGCGCCGTGGCTTCGTCTACCCCTGCAGCGAGATCTACGGCGGTACTCGCGCCGCCTGGGACTACGGTCCGCTGGGAGTCGAGCTGAAGGAGAACATCAAGCGCCAGTGGTGGCGTGCGATGGTCACCGCTCGGGAGGACGTCGTCGGTATCGACTCCTCGGTGATCCTCGCCCGCGAGGTCTGGGAGGCCTCCGGCCACGTCGCGACCTTCAACGACCCGCTGACCGAGTGCCTCTCCTGCCACAAGCGCTTCCGCGCCGACCACCTGGAAGAGGCCTACGAGGCCAAGCACAAGAAGCTCCCGGCCAACGGCCTCGCCGACATCAACTGCCCGAACTGCGGCAACAAGGGCGCCTTCACGGAGCCCAAGGAGTTCTCGGGCATGCTGAAGACGCACCTCGGTGTCACCGAGGACGCGTCCGGCCTGGCCTACCTCCGCCCGGAGACCGCGCAGGGCATCTTCACCAACTTCCGCGCCGTGCAGACCACTTCGCGCAAGAAGCCGCCGTTCGGCATCGCCCAGGTCGGCAAGAGCTTCCGCAACGAGATCACGCCCGGCAACTTCATCTTCCGCACCCGCGAGTTCGAGCAGATGGAGATGGAGTTCTTCGTCAAGCCCGGCGAGGACGAGACCTGGCACGAGTACTGGCTCGAGCAGCGCTGGAACTGGTACGTGGACCTCGGCCTGCGCACCGAGAACATGCGCTTCTTCGAGCACCCCAAGGAGAAGCTGTCCCACTACGCCAAGCGCACGGTGGACATCGAGTACCGCTTCAACTTCGGTGGCAGCGAGTTCTCCGAGCTCGAGGGCGTCGCCAACCGCACCGACTACGACCTGACGGTGCACAGCGAGGCCTCCGGCCAGGACCTGAAGTACTTCGACCAGGACGCGAACGAGCGGTACTACCCGTACGTCATCGAGCCTGCCGCCGGCCTCAACCGCGCCATGCTGGCCTTCCTGATCGACGCCTACTTCGAGGACGAGGCGCCGAACGCCAAGGGCGTCATGGAGAAGCGCGTCGGCATGCGGCTCGACCCGCGCCTGGCCCCGGTCAAGGTCGCGGTGCTCCCGCTGTCCCGCAACGCCGACCTCTCCCCGAAGGCCCGCGGCCTGGCCGCCGACCTGCGCTCCGCCTGGAACGTCGAGTTCGACGACGCCGGTGCGATCGGCAAGCGCTACCGCCGCCAGGACGAGATCGGCACGCCGTTCTGCGTCACCGTCGACTTCGACACCCTCGAGGACAACGCGGTGACCGTCCGCGAGCGTGACACCATGGCGCAGGAGCGAGTGTCGCTCGACCAGGTGAAGTCCTACCTGGGCGCCCGCCTGATCGGCTGCTGACGCCGCAACACCCGGTGAAGCACCACTGGCTGAGTCTCACCGGCTGAGCATCAACCCCGGCTCCCGGCCCGCGAATTCGAGTTCGCAGGCCGGGAGCCGCGGTTTTGCGGCGGGCGGTGGTTCTGCTGGCGGCGTTCGGGTTCGGTGTTCCCCTGCGCGCGGCCGGCCCGCAGGGGAGTCAGCGGCGCTGGCGGGACCGGGACCGGGGGCGTGGTGTCAGCTCGGTCGGCAGTCCGCCGGTGCGCAGCGCCGTGAACACGCTGCGGGCCCGGCTCTCCTCCAGGTCGTCGGCGGCGAACAGCAGGGTGTCGTACAGCTCGCTCGACCCCTGGATCGCGGCACCGAACCGGCTGATGTCGCTCGCGGACCGGATCCGTGCCAGTTCGCCGATCAGCTCCGCGGCGGTCTCCTCGCTCAACGCGCCCACGATCGCGGCGACTTCGTTGATCGGCCGCCCGGCGGCCTGCCGCAGCAGGTGGCGTACGTCGGCGGTCCGTCCGGCGGCCTTCAAGTGCTGCGCCAGCTCGGCGAGTTCCTCGGCCGGCGCGGAGGCGCGTTCCCACAGCAGGGTCTGGCCGTCGGCCGACTGGCCGGACTGCTCCAGGGCGGCCAGCAGCGCCGGCAGGGCCGCCGAACTCGCCGACCACAGGGTGTGGAAGAGGTCGGCCGCCTCGTTGATCATCCCGTCGCGGCGCAGCACCGCGAGGGTGGCCGCCGCGTGCTCCGGTGCCCCGGTGGAGGCCGAGCGGGCCAGGTAGGTGGAGGAGCCCGCCGGACCGTTCTGCTGCAGCATCGCGGCCAGCCGGGCCACGTCCTCCGGTGTGATCATCACGGCCACCTGGCGCACGATGGCCGCCGACTCGTGTGTCGCGCCCTGCTGGTGCAGCCCGCTGATGCGCTGCACCAGGGCCACCAGCTCCACCGTCGTCCGCGCCCGCATCTGGCCGGGCGCCTGCGTGGCGTCCTCGACACCGTGGGCCCCGCCCCGGTGCGGCGTGGCGGGGCCGCGCCCCGAAGCGGCCGAGCGGAAGCGCTCGCCGTTGGGGCCGCCGACCTGCGGGGCTTGCCGGGCCTGCTGGGCCTGTGCGGTCGGGGCTGATGGCCTGTCGGCTGGGGCGGTGCCCGGTGCGGCAGTGCCGGGCCGGGTGTTCCAGGCGCTGGTTGTGCCCTGGTGCGGACCAGGGCGTTCTGTGCTGGGGCGTTCCGCGTGGGGGAGCCCTGGGCCGGGGCGCCCTGCACTGGTGGGCCGGGGGCCGTCGGCGGCCTGGCCCGGTATGCCTGTCCTGGCCCAGGAGGCCTGTCCCGGTGCGGTTTCGGGACGGCCGGCGCCGGAGCGGGTGCGGATCGGCAAGGGGCCGGCGGTCGAATCGGTGGGCGCCGGGCCCGGTCGTCCTGCGGGCGTGCTGCGGCCCGGGGGAGTGCCGTGTCCGATGGGCGTTCCGTGCTGGCTCGCGTCGAAGCCGGACGTGGGCGAACGCGGCCGCTGCGGGGGGATCGGGGCGGCGTCCCAGCCGACCGGGGGTTCCGTGCGGGCTGTCCCTGCGAAGCCCGCCGGGGCGTGGCCCTGGTGGCGGGGCGGCTCAGCGGCCGAGCGACTGGGCAGCAGGCGGTCCTCGGCGGCCAGCAGTCGGTCGCTCAGTTCGAGGCAGCGTGCGCCGAGGCCTTCGCGCAGGTTCTGGGCCTGGGCGAGTTGCCGGAGCAGTTCGGGGTCGGGCTGTCGGGTCGGGCGGCCGGATCCTGGGGCGTGGTCGGCCCGAAGTTCTTCGCTGAGTCGGCGCTCGCGTTGTGCGGCGAACTGCCGGGCCCGGAGCAGTTCGTCCAACTCCGCTCTGAGTGTTTGGACATCGGCCGACTCCGGCCCCCGATCGCGTACGGTCATCGCGCCCCGCCCTGGTTTCTCCACGGGGTCCCCCGATTGGCCCCCGACACTACGACTGGTGGCCATCCTGGTGCTGCCATACGGCGGCCACGTTACGGGAGTAAGTCATAACGTTTTCGAGACGGAAATGCGAGTGGCGACGCGGCGGGAGATCGACGGGTTTTTCGAGCGCGGGCCAATTCCCATCCGACTCGCCCTACTTGTGAGGGTACGGGGTGTTCGTTCCCGGTGGATGCGGGCTGATGGAGCGTCAATCTGCCAGTTGGGCCCGCGCTTCCATCAGCGCGAAGCCGAGCAGGTTCAGCCCGCGCCACTGCGTCGGCGAGTTCGCCAATTCGTTGTCGGCTGCCAGGCCGATGCCCCAGACCCGGTCGAGCGGGCTGGCCTCCACCAGGACCCGCTTCCCGGTGCGGAGCAAATAGTCGCGAAGCCGTTCGTCCTGCCCGAACTTGGCGACGTTGCCCGCCACTACCAGTTCGGAGCGGTGCGCCACCCAGGTGTCCTGGTCGAAGTCTTTGACCAGGCGGCCCAACTTCTTTGCCTCGGCGGGCGTTCGGGCCCGGAGGATGCGCGGGACGATCTCCTCGTCGCCGAACAGTCGCGCCTTGCCGGCCATCATCCAGTGCTCGGCGGTGGCGTACTCGACCCCGTCGACGGTGAACGGCGACGGCCACCACTGGCTGAGCGAGCCGGACCCGATCCGCCCGTCCCGTTCGGGCCGGTGACCCCAGAAGTGCAGGTACTTGGGGCTGCTCCCGGACGTGATTGCGGCCACCAGCTGCTCGCGGGAGCGGGTGTCGCTCGGAAGGATGGTCGGATTCGTCATGACGCCATCCTGTCAGTGTCCCTGGAGGCCGGGCCCGTCATTTTCCGCAGGCCGCGGCCTCCTCCGTTGCGGAGCTGTGTTTGCTCCGGGCCTGGTTGGCGGGATGTGGCCGTCATCCGACCGAGCGCGGCAGCCGGATGCTCAACCAGCAGATGATCAGGGAACCGAGCGCCTGGATGCCGAGCACCAGAGCCAGCGCGTTCGCCATTCCCAGGGTGGGGACGAGCCCGATGAAGAGGGTGCCGAGCGTGGCCACTCCCAGGGCCAGGCTGGACTGTTGGGTGGTCGCCAGCACGCCGCTGCCGACCCCCGCGCGTTCGGCGGGAACCCGGGAGAGCACCACCCGGAACAGGGGCATGCCCACCAGCCCCTGTCCGATGCCGGCGAGCGCGACGCCGGGAAGCATCCGGAGCAGGGAGAAGTGCGACCAGTCGCCCAGTGCGGTGGCGATCAAAGTGATCAGGCCGGCTCCCTGGACCACTGCGCCGGCCGTGATGACCCGGCTGCCGAAGAGGCCGACCAGCCGCGGCCCGGCCAGTGAGGCGCCGAAGTAACCGACTGCCATCGGCACCAGGGCCCAACCTGCGGCGACCGGACCCTGGTGCAGCCCGTTCTGCAGCAGCAGGGCGATCACGAACATGAATCCGCCGAATCCGGTGAAGTAGGGCACCGCCACGCCGAGGCCGCGCCGCATCTCGGGAATCCGCAGGAGCGAGAGCGGGACGAGGGGGACTCGCCCTTCCCGCTCGGCCCGTCGTTCCACCGCCACGAATGCCGCCGCGAGGGCGGGAAATGCTGCCAGGGACACCCAGGTCCAGAGCGGCCAGTCGACCGCCCGGCCCTCCATCAGGGGAACGAACAGGGCCAGCAGTGTCGCCGTGAGCAGCAGGGTGCCGGGCAGGTCCACGCCCGCGGCCCGCTCCGCCCGGCTCTCCGGGACATGACGTGCTGCCAGGACTGCGGTGAGCAGCGCGAAGGGGACGTTCAGCAGGAAGACGGCGCGCCAGCCGGTGCCGAAGAGGTCCGCCGAGACCAGGAGTCCACCGAGTACCTGGCCGATCACCACCGAGATGCCGCCGACGGCTCCGTAGATGCCGAGGGCTCGGGCGCGCTGCTGACCGCTGGTGGTGGCGGTGATGGTGGCGAGGACCTGGGGGAGCAGCAGAGCGGCGGAGGCTCCCTGGGCGACCCGGGCGGCGACCAGGGTCCAGGCGGTGGGGGCGGCACCGCAGGCGAGTGAGGTGAGGGTGAAGGCGACGGCTCCGGCGATGAACAGCCGCCGTCGGCCGAAGGCGTCGCCCAGCCGCCCGCCCAGGACGAGCAGGACGGCGAAGGCGATGCCGTAGCCCGCCGCCACGAGTTCCAGGACGGCGGGCCCGGCGACCAGATCGTGGTCGATGGTCGGCAGCGCGACATTCACTATGAAGAAGTCAAGCATCGGAAGGAAGGCGCCCAGAAGGACGGTGATCAGGCCGGCGGCACCCAGTTCGGGAGCCGCGGGCCGGACCGGCGACGAGATCTGCGGTAGCACTGTCTGCTGAGTCACGGGTACTACGATGAGGCTCCTCTCAGCCTGGTACCAGGCGGTCTTTATCCAGGTATAAGGAGTACCTGGCAACAGGATCTGCGGTGGTACACCCTGGTGCTATGGCTACCTCCACGGACCTTCACACCCCCGCCGACGATCGGCGGCGCGAACTGGCCACGTTCTTGCGCAGCCGCCGGGAGCGCATCTCGCCCGAACAGGTCGGCCTGCCTGCCGTCGGACGCCGCCGTACCCCAGGGCTGCGCCGCGAGGAGGTCGCCGGCCTCGCCGCGGTCGGAATCACCTGGTACACGTGGTTGGAACAGGGACGGGACATACAGGTCTCGGCCCAAGTCCTGGACGCGGTGGCCCGGGCCCTGCTGCTCGATCGCAACGAGCGGTCGCACCTGTTCACGCTGGCCGGTTCCGAGGACCCGGCGCCGGTGAAGGAGTACCCCACCGTCTCCCCGGCGATCGCGGCCATGGTGGACCAACTCGACCCGTTTCCGGCCGTGGTGATCAGCAGCCGGTTCGACATCCTTGCGAACAACCGGGCATACACCTGGCTGGCCGGGGACTTGGACACGATCCCCGAAGAGGACCGCAACGTCATGTGGATGATCTTCACTGACACTCCAATCGCGAGGAACCTGGCGGACCTGGCGGCCGCCAGAGCAGGGGTGGTGGCGCGCTTCCGGACCGTGATGGCCGACCATGCGGCGGAACCCGGGTGGAAGGCGTTGGTCGCCCGGCTGCGCAAGGCCTCTCCGGACTTCGAGGAGGCTTGGGAAAGGCACGAGGTGTCGGGGATGGTCAACGGGTTCAAACAGTTCGTGCTGCCCGAAGTCGGCCTGCTGCGCTTCGAGTACACGAACATGTGGCTGGGCCCCAGGAGCGGCACCCGACTGGTCGGATACGTGCCCCACGACCGGGAGACCCTGGACCGGCTCCACCAACTGGCCGGCGCCGCCTGACCGCTGACCGGGCGCCGACGCGCGGACGGCGATCCGGCCGGACCAGGGCCGGATCGTCCGAGCACTATCGACCAGCACAGGGCGGCGAGCGGAAGCTCCGCGCAGAGGGCCATCAGCAGGGCCACCACCAGCTCGGGCCCGCGCGCCGCTGTCGCCACGTCGCACCCGGCATCGACGACCAGCAGCACGGCAGCCAGCCCGGCCGTCCAGCGCGGACTCCTGCCCTGCCGCAGCAGCACGGCACTTGCCGACAGCGCAGCGGACTCGACCACATCGAGCACGGCCCAGGTCGTCCCGCCGGGCAGCGTGGCCAGCAGCGCCGCCCAGGGCAGCAGGACCAGCCCGCAGCCCAGGAACAGCAACCCCACCGGCACCGGCCCGACCCGCAGGCCCACCCGCCCGGACCGGACCGGACGCACCCCGCCGCCCACCCGGACGAGGGGCGAAGCGAGCACACTCATGCCGCCCTCCCCGACTCCGGGTGCTCCGTGCAGCCCGACGACCAGCACACCTGCGCCCAGCGGAACTCCCCGGCCACCGAGGCGAACCAGAAGCTGCCCGCCGTCCGCACCGCATCGGCCGGCACTGTGCGGCGGCGCAGTCCGCCCGGGCGGAACAGCACCGGCCGGGGTGCGGTGCCTGGTGGCCACCGGCCCCACGCGCAGGAGACCGGCCCTTCTCCCGGCCCACCGGCCCGGCCGCGCCGCGCACCGCGCAACCGGGTATCAGCCAGCGAGGACTCGACCACCACATCGAGCAACTCGCCGTACTCGTACACCTCCATGGCCGGGCGGCGGCCGGCGCGCAGGCGCACCGACCAAGGGCCGACCGAGGCGAGCAGGCCCACCATGCCCACGCCGTCGAGGAGTTCGGACCCGGCCATCGGGAACTCCAGGGCGGCGCCAGGGGTGGCAACGAGCGGGCTGCGGCCACAACGCATCAGGTTCGTATTCGTCATGCCGTCAAGAATCGTCAGCGGCAAGGATCTTGTCGGTAGCGCGCGGCTCCGTCTTTGGGGTGTAGCCAGCTACACCCCAAAGACGGAGGCCCAGGCCATGGAAGCTGAGATCGGCGCGGCCCTACGCTGTGCCGCATGTTCCAGTCGAAGATCCAGTCGCGCCCCGTCCGGGCGGCCGGCCCCGCAGCGGCCCGCCGCGCAGCGCTCCGTGCTGCGCTGGCGCATGCGCCGTGGTCCGCGGGCACTCGACGGGATTCGCTGTTCCTGGCAGCCGGCCTCCCGCTCGGCTTGCCCTGCATCATCGTGCTCAGCATTCCGGGCAAGTCGCTGATGGTCTGGCTGCTCTTGCTGGTGGTCCTGTTCGACCTGCTGACCACTGTCCAGCGCAGCCGGGTCCGCAGCCTGCGCGGCCTGGAGATCCCGAGCCGACTGGCGTCGGACGCAGCCTGGCTGCCCCGTCTCCGCGCCGGGTTGACGTGGCGTCAGGCTGTGTACCACCTCGTCATCGCCCCGATCCAGACCTTCTGCGCCGCCCTGGTCCTCAGTCTCTGGGGCACCGCCCTGGTGTTGTTCACCTTCTTCGGCTGGGTCTGGCTGCTTCCGATGGACAACCCCCTTCGTTCCGGCTTCGGTTGGACGGTAGACGGCACGGTGGCCACCCTCGGCGGCCTGCTCCTGCTGTTCCTCACCCCATGGCTGGTCGCCCTGCTCGCCGCGCTCGACCTCTGGACGGTCCGCGCCCTGCTCGGCCCCAACCGCGCGGAGGTGCTGGAGCGCCGCGTCGAGCACCTCACCCAGAGCCGGGTGGATGTGGTGGACGCCGCCGACGCCGAACGCCGCCGGATCGAACGGGACTTGCACGACGGCGCACAGCAGCGCCTGGTCTCGCTCGCGATGAACCTCGGCCTCGCCCGGCGCACCCTGAGGAACATTCCGCCCGAGGCGATGGAGGTCATCGTCACCGCGCACGAGGAGGCCCAGGCCGCCATCAAGGAACTCCACGACCTGGTCCGAGGCCTGCACCCCGCCGTACTGGAGGACCGCGGGCTCGACGCGGCGCTCTCCGGCATCGCCGCGCGCAGTCCCGTCCCCGTGCACCTCGCGGTCGACCTGCCGGGCCGGATAGCCCCCACCGTGGAGGCGGTCGCGTACTTCACGGTCTCCGAGGCACTGGCCAACGCTGCCAAGCACGCCAAGGCATCCCGGGTCGATCTCGCCCTGCGTCGGGTCTCCGACCGGCTACTCATCACCATCACCGACGACGGCATCGGCGGAGCGGACGCCACCCGCGGCAGCGGGCTCACCGGCCTGCGCAAACGGGCCGCGTCCGTGGACGGATCACTTGCCATCACCAGCCCCCGCGGGGGCCCCACCACTATCACCATGGAGCTGCCATGCGAGCTGTGATCGCCGAGGACTCCGTCCTGCTGCGGATCGGCATTGTCAAGGTCCTGGAGAGCGAAGGCTACGAGGTGGCCGCCGCCGTGGAGGACGCCGAGGCGCTGCTCGCCGCCGTGGAGGAGCACCGTCCCCAGATCGTCGTCGCGGACGTCCGGATGCCCCCCGGCTTCACCGACGAGGGAGTCCGCGCCGCCCTGATGATCCGCCAGCAGTGGCCGGGCACCGCGGTCGTGCTGCTCTCCCAGTTCGTCGAGGAGCGCTACGCAGCCGATCTGTTGGCCAAGAACACCAGCGGTGTCGGCTACCTGCTCAAGCAGCGGGTCGCCAACGTCGACGAATTCGTGGAGGCGCTCCAGCGAGTCGCCGAGGGCGGCACCGCCCTGGACCCCGAAGTGGTCGCGCAACTGCTGCTGCGCCGTGACAAGGATCCGCTGCACCGCTTGACGCCCCGCGAGCGGGACGTGCTGGCGCTGATGGCCGAAGGACGCTCCAACACCGCGATCGCCGAATCCCTGGTGGTCAGCGACAGCGCGGTCTCCAAGCACATCAACTCGATCCTCACCAAGCTCGACCTTCCACCCGCCGAGGACACCCACCGGCGCGTACTCGCGGTACTTCGCTTCCTGGAGGTCAGCCAATGACACGACGATCGACCACAGGGGCGGAGCCGGAGCTGCGGCCCGCCGGCAAGGGCCGGTTCGCCCGATGGCTGCCGAAACCCGGCCCGGACGTCCCGGCCGGCGAGCTGCGCACGGGAGAGCGGCGCATCTGGCGGGTCATCGGAGTGCTGGCACTCGCCTGCGCCATGGTGGGCGGAGCGGCAACCACCGGCGCTTCCCTGGTCCAGCGCGACAGTGTCCGTGAGAAGACGTTCTTCGAGGCGATCGACCGGCTCGACATCAACTCCGGTCCGGCCATGGTCACCGTGCGGGCCGGTGGCACCGATCGGGTGATCGTCACCGAACGCGTTGGCTGGGCCGTGCGCATGCCCGTTGTGAGCAAGCAGGTCGAAGCGGACACACTGTCGATATCCGTCGACTGCCCAGAAGCGAGCATGCTGTTCGGCTGCGCCGTCGCCCTGGAGATACAGGTCCCGGCAGCGACCGCGATCAAGTCCCGCAGCGGTTCCGGCTGGACGGAGATCCTCGGCATGTCCGGGGCCACCTCGGCGGAGACCGGTTCCGGGCAGATCGAGCTGAGCCGGGTCAGCGGCGCCATCTGGGCCAAGGCCGGCTCCGGTCAGATCGTCGGCACCGGGCTGACGTCCGCGGAGGCCAGAGTGGTCTCCTCCTCGGGCCAGATCACCCTTCAGTACGACCGGCCGCCGACCTTGGTGACGGCCCGATTGGCCTCCGGCAATTTCGTGCTGAAAGTCCCCGACGACGGCAGTCAGTACCGGATCGACCTCAGCGCCGCAGCCGCCGGCCTGGTGATGGATCCGTCCCTGCAGAACTCAGCCTCCTCGCGGGTGCTGGACATCCTCACTGCCTCCGGCGACGTCAACATCAATCGGACCGGCAGCCACCACTGACCGAGCGCCGCGCCGCCGCGCATCCGGCCGGCCCGCGCCGCAGTCGCTCCCGACCGCCAGCGCGCGACCGCTGGCGCGACCGCCAGCGCGCGACCGCCCGGCGCCCGACCAGCGCCCGACCAGCGTCCGACCGGGGCTGTCCCGCAGCGCGGGGCGGCCTGCCCGGTCGGTGGGGGAGAATAGAGAATCCGGAACTCCCGCCGTTGGGGCCCTACCCGTTTGAGGATCTGCCGCGCATGACCATCACGCCCGACTTCGCCCAGGCAACCCCGGCAGCGCCCGAAGCGCCCGAGTTCGCCCCGCTGAACATCGGGCCGATGCAGGTGTGGCCGCCGGTGGTGCTGGCCCCGATGGCCGGTATCACCAATGCCCCGTTCCGCACCCTGTGCAGGGAGCAGAGCGGCGGCCGCGGCCTGTACGTCTCCGAGATGATCACGACCCGGGCCTTGGTCGAGCGCAATGCCAAGACCATGCAGTTGATCAAGTTCGACGCAAGTGAGAAGCCTCGCTCGATCCAGCTGTACGGCGTGGACCCGGAGACCGTCGGCAAGGCGGCGCGGATGATCTCCGAGGAGGGCCTTGCCGATCACATCGACCTCAACTTCGGCTGCCCCGTCCCCAAGGTGACCCGCAAGGGCGGCGGCTCCGCGCTGCCGTACAAGCGCAACTTGCTGCGAGACATCCTGCGGCAGGCGGTCGGGAACGCGGGCGACCTCCCGGTCACCATGAAGATGCGCAAGGGCATCAACGACGACCACCTCACCTATCTCGACGCCGGCCGGATCGGCGCCGAGGAGGGCGTGGCCGCGATCGCCCTGCACGGTCGTACCGCCGCCCAGCACTACGGCGGCACCGCCGACTGGTCGGCCATCGCCCGGCTGCGTGAGTCCGTCCCGACCGAGATCCCGGTGCTCGGCAACGGCGACATCTGGTCCGCGGACGACGCGGTCCGGATGATGCGCGAGACCGGCTGTGACGGCGTGGTGGTCGGCCGTGGCTGCCTCGGCCGGCCGTGGCTGTTCAAGGACCTGGTGTCGATCTTCGAGGGCGACGTCGACTACGCCCGCCCCACCTTCGCCTACGTGGCCCGGGCCATGGTCCGGCACGCCCAACTGCTGGGGGAGTGGCTCGGGGACGAGGCCCGCGGCGTCATTGACTTCCGCAAGCACGTCGCCTGGTACACCAAGGGTTTCTCGGTCGGCTCCGAGCTGCGGGTAAAGCTCGCCAATTCCAGCTCGCTCACCGAACTCGCCGAAACCCTCGCGCTGGTCGACCAGGAACAGAGCTGGCCGATCGGCGCCGACGGTCCGCGCGGCCGAACCAGCGGCAACAACCGGGTGGTCCTGCCCGAAGGCTGGTTGGACGATCCGTATGAGTGCGCCCGACTCGGCGAAGATGCCGAATCGGACACCTCTGGCGGATGATCTGTACGGTTCGGCAGAAATGACCTCCACTGGCCGCTGGCCGAACTGGACCAGGCTAGTTATCCAAAGTGGACAGCAGGGCTCCTCAAAGGCGAAATTCCGCCACTCGGAGTAACCGACCGCTCAGCAGAAAGCGACGCGCGACGTAGAGTTCCCGGGCTCGACAGTTGAGATGCGCTCGTGACGCTGGCCACATATCGTGGCGGATGACGGCCAGTCAGCGGACTTCGCCAAGGTGTACAAGTCCGGATCGCTTCCCGAACGGGCTCCGGGGTGGATGGCTGCGGCTGGTTGCAGGAAATCAAGCCGGGGAAACGCGGCGGGGTCGATGCCGTCACTGTGTGTCCGGTTCGCATGAGCTTCACGTGGCGATGTCTTCACTTCTTGAAGGCTCGCTAGCGTCACCCGGACGATTTCAGCAACGCAGGCAAACGCCCATTCAGGCATTCGATCTGCTGGTCAATGACCCGCCTCGCAGCTCGTACGACCTATTCGCTCCCCTAAACAGCCTTCGAAATGGGTATGTTCTCCGGCGTCAGGGCAACCGTGTGCGAGGAGAACGACCCGTGGCGGCGCAGCAGAAGTTTGTTTACTCCTTCACCGAAGGAAACAAGGACCTCAAGGATCTTCTCGGCGGGAAGGGTGCGAACCTCGCCGAGATGACCAACCTGGGCCTCCCCGTCCCTCCGGGGTTCACCATCACCACCGACGCCTGCAAGGTGTTCCTCGAGACCGGCTCCGAGCCGGCCTCGCTGAACGAGGAGATCACCGGCCACCTGGTCGCTCTCGAGGCCCGGATGGGCAAGCAGCTCGGCCAGGCGGACAACCCGCTGCTGGTCTCGGTGCGGTCCGGTGCCAAGTTCTCCATGCCCGGCATGATGGACACCGTCCTGAACATCGGCCTCTCCGACGCCTCGGTGACCGGGCTCGTCGCCCAGTCCGGCAACGAGCGCTTCGCCTGGGACTCCTACCGTCGCCTGGTCCAGATGTTCGGCAAGACCGTGCTGGGCGTCGACGGCGAGCTGTTCGAAGAGGCGCTGGACGAGGCCAAGCACGCCAAGGGCACCGTCAACGACCTTGACCTCACCGCCGAGGATCTCAAGATCCTGGTCGAGACCTTCAAGGCGATCGTGCTCCGGGAGACCGGCCGCGAGTTCCCGCAGGAGCCGCGCGAGCAGCTGGACCTGGCGATCCACGCGGTATTCCACTCCTGGAACGGCGACCGGGCCCGCCTGTACCGTCGCCAGGAGCGCATCCCGAACGACCTGGGCACCGCCGTCAACGTCTGCACCATGGTCTTCGGCAACCTCGGCGAGGACTCGGGCACCGGTGTCGCCTTCACCCGCGACCCCTCCACCGGTACCCAGGGCGTCTACGGCGACTACCTGCAGAACGCCCAGGGCGAGGACGTGGTGGCGGGCATCCGCAACACCCTCCAGCTGGCCGACCTCGAACAGCTCGACAAGAAGTCGTACGACGAGCTGATGTCCATCATGCAGACCCTGGAGAACCACTACCGGGACCTGTGCGACATCGAGTTCACCATCGAGCGCGGCAAGCTCTGGATGCTGCAGACCCGCGTCGGCAAGCGCACCGCCGCCGCCGCATTCCGAATTGCCGTCCAGCTGGTCGACCAGGGCCTGATCGACCTGGACGAGGCGCTTCACCGGGTCACCGGCGGCCAGCTCGCCCAGCTGATGTTCCCGCGCTTCGCCCCCACCGCCGAGACCCGGCCGGTCGCCTACGGCATCGCGGCCTCGCCCGGCGCCGCGGTCGGCAAGGTGGTCTTCGACTCCTACACCGCTGTGAAGTGGTCGCGCTCCGGCGAGAAGGTCATCCTGGTCCGCCGTGAGACCAACCCGGACGACCTCGAAGGCATGATCGCCGCCGAGGGCATCCTTACCTCGCGCGGTGGCAAGACCTCGCACGCGGCCGTGGTCGCCCGCGGCATGGGCAAGACCTGTGTCTGCGGCGCCGAGGAGCTGGAGGTCGACACCAAGAACCGCAAGTTCACCACCGCCGACGGCCAGGTCGTCCAGGAGGGTGACCTGGTGTCCATCGACGGCGCCAACGGCAAGGTGTACCTGGGCGAGGTCCCGGTGCTGCCGTCCCCGGTGGTCGAGTACTTCGAGGGCACCCTGCACGCCGGCGCCGACGTCCAGGGCGGGCTGGTCCAGGCCGTGCACCGGCTGATGTCGCACGCCGACGGCCGCCGCCGCCTCGCGGTCCGCGCCAACGCCGACAACGCCGAGGACGCGAACCGCGCCCGCCGGTACGGCGCCCAGGGCATCGGCCTGTGCCGCACCGAGCACATGTTCCTCGGTGAGGAGCGCCGCAAGGAGGTCGAGCACCTGATCCTGGCGGACAACGACAAGGACCGCGAGGCCGCGCTGTCCAGCCTGCTGCCGCTGCAGAAGGGCGACTTCCTGGAGCTCTTCCAGTCGATGGACGGGCTTCCGGTCACGGTCCGCCTGCTCGACCCGCCGCTGCACGAGTTCCTGCCCGACTTCACCGAACTGTCGGTGCGCGTCGCCCTCGCCGAGGCCCGCAAGGACCCGAACGAGAACGACCTGCGCCTGCTCCAGGCCGTCCACCGCCTGCACGAGGCCAACCCGATGCTGGGCCTGCGCGGCGTCCGCCTCGGTCTGGTCATTCCCGGCCTGTTCGGGATGCAGGTCCGGGCGATCGCCGAGGCCGCGGCCGAGCGCAAGCTGGCCGGCGGCGACCCGCGCCCCGAGGTGATGATCCCGCTGGTCGGCACCGTCCAGGAGCTGGAGCTGGTCCGCGACGAGTGTGAGCGAGTGCTCGCCGAGGTCGCCGCCTCCACCGGCGTCAACCTCGACATCAAGCTCGGCACCATGATCGAGTTGCCGCGCGCCGCCGTGACGGCCGGGCAGATCGCCGAGGCCGCCGACTTCTTCTCCTTCGGCACCAACGACCTGACCCAGACCGTGTGGGGCTTCTCCCGCGACGACGTCGAGGCCTCGTTCTTCACTGCCTACCTGGAGAAGGGCATCTTCGGCGTCAGCCCGTTCGAGACCATCGACCGCGACGGCGTCGGCTCGCTGGTTCGGAGCGCCGCGCAGGCCGGCCGGGCCACCCGCCCCGACCTCAAGCTCGGCGTCTGCGGCGAGCACGGCGGCGACCCCGACTCGGTCCACTTCTTCCACGAGGTGGGGCTGGACTACGTATCCTGCTCCCCCTTCCGGATTCCGGTGGCGCGCCTGGAGGCAGGCCGCGCCGCCATCGAGACGGCGGGAAGCGACTCGCGCTGACACGAAGCAGCGCGGATCACTGACCGCACCCCTCCGTAAGAAGAGGGGCGTACGGCGGAGCTCGGCGCAGGAGAGCCGCCGTACGGAGCAGCCGGGGCGGGAACGGACAATGGCGTCCGCTCCCGCCCCGGCGACGTTTACCCGGTCCGACCTCGCGGTGCTCCTGCGCCCTCGGCCCACCGCTGTCGGCGCGACCCTCGCCCGGTGCGCGCTGGTTACGCCGTCCGGGTGAGTCGGTACGGCAAGCTAGACGTCATGACCAGCCGCAATCGCCTGATCAGCCTCGCCGTCCTGATCGTCGCGGGCCTTATCGCCGCAGTGACCGCCCTACTGAACGGCGGGGGCGACACCGGCAGCCCGAGCGCCGACAAGTCCCCTTCCGCGCCCGCCGCCACGGCTGCCCGGAACGGCACCACGAGCGCCCCCAAGCCGTCCGCCCCGGCAAAGTCGCCCGCCGACCAGCCCACCTGGGTGCCCACCAACACCGCGCTGGCCGACGTCTGCCGCAGCAAACTGCCCTCGCAGGCCCTCGACACCCTCGGGCTGATCGCCAAGGGCGGCCCCTACCCGTACCGCTCGGACGGCATCGTCTTCGAGAACCGGGAGAGTCGCCTGCCGCGCCAGAACAACGGCTACTACCACGAGTTCACCGTGGTCACCCCGGGCTCGGACGACCGCGGAACCCGGCGGGTGGTGACCGGAAGCGCCGGTGAGCAGTACTGGACCGCCGACCACTACGCCTCCTTCCAGGAGATCGACTCGCGCTGCTGACAACACTGCCGGCGACACGCCGGTAAATTACTTTCCATCGCGGAAAGTATGTGCCAGAGTGGCAGCAATTGATTCGGCAGAAGGCTGGATCGATGTCGCGCTGCCCGGGGGTTCGATGGCCGAGGAAAAGCAGTTCACGTACGGAGAGGTCGAAGGGTTGCCGCCCGGAGACACTCTGACCCCCGCCGAGGCGCTCGCCCTCGCCGGGCGGGCCGAGGCCGCCGCACGGCGGCCACAGCCGCTTCCCTGGTGGTACGGGCCAGGTGTGGGCCTCTCGTTCGCTGCCTACGGGGCGGCGATCGGGAAGTCCTTCGGGCAGCAGGCGCAGTGGCTGATACTGCTGTGCCCGCTCGGGCTGGTGCTGGTGCAGGCCGCGATAGTGCGGGCAGCCGTCCGCGCCCGCGGCGTTGCCGGGCTCGTCGAACGCGGGCTCCCGCCGCAAGCCCTGCGGGCGTTCGGCGCCGTCGTCCTGGCGGCGGTGCTGTCCGGCCTCGTCGCCTGGCTGGCCACCGGAGATCCGGGCTGGGCCAGTGCGGCCGCCGGTGTCGGCGGCGGACTGGCGATGTGGGCCGGCATCGCCCTGATCAACCGTCACGTCAAGGAGCAGAGCATGAGCAGCGCGCAGTGAACGGGCTTGACCCAGCCCTCCATCAACCGACCAGGCTCACCGTCCTGGCCTTCCTCAGTGGATGCCAGGAGGCGGAGTTCTCCGTGGTCCGCGACTACTGCCAGGTCTCGGACTCGGTGCTCAGCAAAACCGCGGCGAGCCTGGAATCGACCGGCTACCTGCGGGCCCGCAAGGGCTACGTGGGCAAGCGGCCGCGCACCTGGCTCTCCGCGACCCGGCAGGGCCGGGCCGCGCTGGCCGCCCACCTTGCCGCACTCCAGCAGTTGGCCGCCGCCGCCGAGGCGGCCGGCTCGGAGTCCGACACCGGGGGCGGTTCGAGCGAGGGCTGAGTCGGAGGGGCGGGTCGGACCTGGCGCAGTATCAGAAGGATCACACCCCGGAGCGGAGGTGGAGCCAACGCACGTGAGGCCCACGCTCCTTGACAACTCGACAGAGTGTCGCAGCCCCACTACGGCAGAAAGCCGTCCGGGGAAGGCGTTCGGGGGCCGACCCCGCCGTACGCCCGCCCCGGACGGGCCGGCTCCCGCCGGAACGGGAGCCGGAAGGCCGTCTCAGGCGGCCGGGAGCAGCGAACTGCCGATCACAGGCTCGCCGACCAGGGAGCCGCCGTGTCTAAGGCACTCCTGGTTGAGCGGCGCCGGATCCGGTGCGCTGGGCGAGGTCGCGGCGGCGATCCGCAGCTCGATGATGTCGCGGACGGCCGGCCACTCCTCGTCCAGGATCGAGTAGAACGCGGTCGACCTGACTACGCCGTCCAGGCCGCGCGAGTGCGCCCGGCGGACTCCCTCGGAGGTGGCACCCAGCCGCTCGATGGCAATCCGGGAACGGGCGTTGCGGGCGTCGGCCCGCAGCGAGATCCGCTGCACGCCCCAGACCTCGAAGGCGTGCCGCAGCATCAGCAGCTTCGCCTCCGTGTTGATGCCGGTGCCCTGCGCCCGCGGGGACAGCCAGGTGTTCCCGATCTCCGCGGCGTCCGGCACGGCTTCCAGCGGATCGCCGTACGGGATCCCGGGCACGGGCGGCCAGACCAGCGGCCCCTGCCAGTAGTCCAGTTCCAGGAATCGGGTCGAGCCCACGACGCGACTGTCGGCCGTACTCACGGTGGCGTACGGCATTGACCGGCCCGCCGCCTGGTCGGCGAGGGCACGCGCGATGTACTCCCGGGCGGCTTCAAGGCCGTGCGGGACAGGGGTGAAGGCGTAGGTCGTACGGTCCTCGGCGCCGGCCTCGGCAAGGGCCGCGGCGTGGTGCTCGGCGAGGGGCTCCAGCCGCACGGTGCGGCCGTAGAGGGTGACGGGTACGGGCACGGATCCTTCGGTCCTTCGGCTCGTCGGGGTCCCGCGTGCCGGGTTCGCGGCGCGTGGGCAGTGGTCGTTCGCCCCGGCCCCGGACAAGCGGCCGCCCGGGTGCGCTACGCCAGAGGCTCGGGCGTGCGGCGGGTCGGCAGCCCGGAGGCGGGCAGCGCGGTGCCGGTACGGACACGGGTCGACGGACCGATCCGGCGGGATGAGCGACGGGACAGTGTGCGTCCGCGAGATGGCCGAGGGAGAAACGAGATCACGAAGCGAAGCAGGCGGCCAGGTGAAGGCAAGGTGCGCAATGGATGGCTGGCATCACAACGGACCGGGGCGTGGCCCACGACGTGACAGACGGCGTGGCGCGACGACGCGACGATGCGAGGCAGCGAGAGGACGATACCCGCCAGAAGGCGGTGCGTCACTTCGCGGCGCGCCAACGAGGACGCGCAGGTCCTTTCGGCACGCCGAGACGCTCCGTCATATTAGCGCTCGGCCCGCTCGCCACGTCCACCACCAGCGGCTTTGCCGGGAGGTGAGAGGATTCCCGAGACGGAGTGAAGACTCGCGCGCGGACGGGAATTCCGGCGAGCCGTCGCACGCTGGACAGATCAGATCCGAAAACATTCCGAGACGACGAGACGGAACGGGGTTGGGTGCGCTGTGCGTGATCCCAAGGAGCTGTACGAGCTGGAACCGCAGGGCGTGACCGCCCTGGCGGCGGCCCGCGCCGCCGCGGAGGCCGGTGCCGGCCTGGTGCTGCTGTACCACTTCGAGGGCTTCATGGACGCCGGCGAGGCCGGAGGCCAGGTGGTGGCGCACCTGCTGGAGCACGGTTCCCCGCAGGTGGTCGCCAGGTTCGACCACGACCGGCTGGTCGATTACCGGGCCCGCCGTCCCGCGATGACCTTCGACCAGGAGAGCTGGACGGCCTACGACCCGCCGGAAATCCTCCTCCAATTGGTGCGTGACTCCGTCGGCGCGCCGTTCCTGGTGCTCACCGGCCCCGAGCCGGACACCGAGTGGGAGCTGTTCGCCGCCGCCGTACGGGATTTGGTGGAGCGGTTCGAGATCCGTCTGGCCGTCTCCTTCCACGGCATCCCGATGGGTGTGCCGCACACCCGGCCGGTCAGCCTCACCCCGCACGGCAACCGCGTCGACCTGGCGGCGGGGCACCCCAAGTGGTTCGACCAGGCGCAGGTCCCCGGCAGCGCTCAGGCGTTGGTCGAGTACCGGCTCGCCGAGTCCGGCCACGACGTGCTGGGCTTCGCCGCGCACGTCCCCCACTACATCGCCCGCTCCGCGTACCCGGCTGCCGCAGTGGTGATCCTGGAGGCCGTGCAGTCCGCGACCGGCCTGGTCATGCCCGGCAGTGAACTGCGCGCGCGGGTCAACGAGGTCTACGCCGAGATCGAGGACCAACTCTCCCAGGGCGACGGCGAGCTGCGCTCCGCGATCCAGGGCATGGAGAGCCAGTACGACGCGGTCTCCGGCCCCGCCGATCGCGAGAGCCTGCTGGCCGAGACCACCGACCTGCCCTCGGCCGACGAGCTCGGCCGACGCTTCGAGGAGTTCCTCGCCGAGCACGAGCGCGGCGCGGAGTAGGTGCGCCGCCGCCTGCTGGCCGCCACCACGGCGGTGCTGATCAGCACCGCAGCGTGCAGTGCCGCCGAGACTTCCCCGAAGCCCGGCCCCGACCGGGCAGCGACCCCCAGCCCCTCCG
This sequence comes from Kitasatospora sp. NPDC048407, assembly GCF_043200475.1. Lineage (NCBI taxonomy): Bacteria > Bacillati > Actinomycetota > Actinomycetes > Kitasatosporales > Streptomycetaceae > Kitasatospora > Kitasatospora sp. NPDC048407. The sequence goes on from NZ_JBICXW010000004.1 coordinate 91,611, forward strand.
CGACGCCCATCACCGGGCCGTACGTGGCACTCGGGGACAGCTATACCTCCGGCCTGCGGATCCCGCCGCAGAGCGGCTCACCGCTGGGCTGTGGCAGGTCCGGCGTCAACTACCCCTCCCTGGTGGCCCGGCAGCTCGGCCTGCAGGACTTCACCGACGTCAGCTGCAGCGGCGCACGGACCGGAGACCTGACGGCCGCGCAGAAGACCGACAACGGGGTCAACCCGCCCCAGCTGGACGCCGTTGGCCAGGCGACCCGCCTGGTCACACTCGGCGTGGGCGGGAACGACGCCGGATTCCTCGACGTCCTGGGCCGCTGCGCGTTGGAGAACGTCCGGCACAGCCTGATCGGCGGTGGCAGCGACGCGCCCTGCCGCAGTTACTACACCACCGGTGGTGGGCGCGGTGAGGTCCAGCGGAAGGTGCAGGACACCGGCGAGCGGCTCACGACCGCCCTCGGCGAGGTCAAGCGGCGGGCGCCACAGGCCAAGGTCCTGCTGATCGGCTACCCGGCGCTGCTGCCGCAGGACCCGGCCCGGTGCTCCAAGACGCTGGGGGACGGCATCGCGGCAGCCGACATCGGATTCGTCACCGAGCAGGAGCAGCAGCTGAATGCCATGCTCCGCCAACGGGCCGAAGCGGCCGGGGTGACTTTCGTCGACACCTATGCTTCGTCCACCGGCCATGACATGTGCGAGGCGGAAGGCACTCGCTGGATCGAACCCCTCGGTGCGGCAGGTGGCCTGGCCCCGATCCATCCGAACGCCCAGGGCCAGCAGGGCATGGCCGATGCCGTTCTGACGGCTCTGCGGCAGCGGCACTGACCCGGTCGCCCGGCGGTCCGACCGGGCGCGCGTTTCTTGCGCGCGCCCACACTCACCGAGTCATGGGGCGGTCCGAGGGTCCCATAGCAGGTCACGGGCCTGGATGGGGGCAGGATCGCCGATCCCGCAGGTGATTCCCGGAGAACTCGGTACGACGGGGTGCCGGAATGCGTACCCTGCACGCAGAGGGACGGATTCGAAGATCTGCCCCGAGTCCGGCCGGGGAGCTGGCATGGCAGTTGACGTGCGGATGAGGGGACGTGCCGCCCACTCCGCGGTGCTGCGCGAACTGCTCATGCTCTGGGAAGCGGCCCGCCGGTCCGGAGGCCGGACGATCACTCAGAGAAGCCTGGCCCGGCTGGGCGGGATCGGCCCGTCCACTCTCAACGGGTGGCTGTCCGGGCGCTCCGTGCCCCGCGAGATCGACCGGCTGGCCATCGTGGCAGGGGAGTTGGCCCGTGCCGCCGGCCGCCCGGTGCGACGGGCCCGCTACTGGGCCGCCCTGAGGGACGCCGACCGGGCCCACCACGGCACTGGTGCGACGAGGCCGGGCCGATCCGGGCGGAAGTCGGCACCGGACACCCGGTCGGCTGCCGAGACCCCGACCGACGGCGACGCCCAGCCCACCGGACGTCGTCGCACCCGCGACGGAGCCGAACCGGCCGGCCCTCGGCTGGTGCACCGTTACCGGTCGGGGCCGCCCGCCGCCAGGGCGCTGGTCGATGCCGCACTGGACACACTGCGCCTCGGCCACCGTTCCACCCTGCCTGCCGCCCTGCTGACGGCCGCCGCCCCGCACTACCTGACGGAGTGCGAGCGGGGCGCCCTCGGAGCAGGTTGGGCCGCCGAAGCATGGGCGTACCTGCGCGTCGATGGCCTGGAGACGGGCGGCGCGCTGGTGACGGCCGGCCGGATATCGGGCGGTCCGGCGTTGACCGGAGGCGGCGACGAAGACGCCGAGGTACGCCTGGCCGAGGCGCTGGTGCGGGAGTTGCGGCCGGAACGGGAGAGCCGCGCCGTGCCGCCCGGCCTCTGGGAGTGCCTGACGCGGCACGCCCACCCCGCCGACCAGCCTGTCCTCGCCCGCGCCGCAGCGCTGCGCGGGCACGCACAGGAAGCACTCGGCCTCTTCGCCTCGGCCGCCGCAGCGGGCCACCACACCGCGCTGCTGGAGGCCGCCGCCCTGCTCGCCGATTCCGGCCGGACGGCGGAGGCCGTCGACCGGTGCGGCGCGGCAGCCGAAGTCGGCGTGCCGGGGGCGCTGGTGACAGCAGCCGAACTGCTGGAACGCGACGGGCAGCACGAACGGGCCGTCGGCTGGTACGAACGGGCCGCCCGGGCCGGGGACACCGAAGCACTCTGCCGGAGTGCCGAACTCCTCGGCCGCACCGGCGAGATCGACGCGGCACTGGAGCGGTTCGACACCGCCGCCGGAGCCGGCCATCCGGCCGCCCACTACCGGGCCGGGCGGCTACTCCTCGGGCTCGACCGCACGGACGAGGCCCTGGGCCGGTTCGAGCGGGCAGCGGCCGACGGACATCCCGAGGCACCCGCCGCCTGCGCCAGGATCTGCGCGGCGGCCGGGAGAACGGACCAGGCAATCGCCTGGTGGGAACGCGCGTGGGAACAGGGGGTCACCACGGTGCATGAGGCAGCAGACGTGTGGGAGAGGGTGGGCCGGATCAACGAGGCCGCGGCCTGGTACGAACGGGCCGCGGCCACCGGCGACGAGACGGCCTGGTACGAGGCCGCGGCGCTGTTCGCGAGAGACGGCCAGTACGGCAATCTGCCCTGGTACGCGCACATCGGCGACCACCACGCCCTGCGCGAGCGCGGCGAACAGTGCGAACGGGACGGTGACCTGGCCGGGGCGCTGAGCTGGTACCGCAGGTCGGCCGAGGCCGGTGGCGAGGCGGCGCTGTTCCAGGCGGCCGACATGCTGGAACGGAACGGCGACCGCGACCGGGCGGTGCACTGGTACACGCTCGCCGCCAACCGGGGCGACACCTACGCGATGCGTGAACTCGGCCGGCTGCTGGGCGAACTCGGTCGGTCGCGGGAGTCCGCCACCTGGCACCGCGCCGCCGCCAGGGCCGGCGGGTGTCGCGTACTGCCGGAGGCGGCCCGCGTGGTGGAGCAGCTCGACCGGCGGTCGGCCACGGTCTCCGACCGGCCCCGCTCCCGTTCCCATCCGCTCCCCGGACCGGCCGTAGCAGCCGCACCGGCCGCACCCGCCGAAGACGCCGAGGCCACCGCCGCGTTCTTGCTCGATGCGGTGGAACTGCTGAAGGCCGGCGGCCGGTACTTCGAAGCGAACCTGCTGCTGAGCTCGGCGGACCGGCCCGGTCAGGCCAGTCTGCGCGAGGCGTCCCGGATGCTGTCTGGCTCGGTGAGTACGGACGCGGCCATCGGATGGGTGCAGCGGTTCGCCGACTCCGGGGACCGGCAGGCGGTGTCGGAAGCGGCCGAGATGCTGGAGGACCGGGGCCGGATCGACGAGGCGCTCGACTGGTACGCGAAGGCCGCCGAGGTCGGCGAGCGGGACGCCCTGCTGGCGGCCGCCCGCATGCTGGCCGATCGCCGCCAGACCGAGCGCGCCCTGGACTGGTACCGGCGGGCCGCGGAGGCGGGTGTGCCGTTGGCGCACGACGAGGCGATGCTGCTGCGTCAGCAGGCAGACGAGGCCGAAGCGGAAGCCGCCCGGCGCCGCACCGGCCGAAAACTGCAGGCCCTGCCTGGCACGCCTGGAGCGACGGTGGTGCCCGTCCAGCGGGTGCAGGTTCCGGCGGAGACCGGCAGCCCCCGTCCCGAAGCCGTGCCGGTCGTACCCCCTGCACCCGCGCCGGCCACCCGCCGGGCACGTATCCCCCGCCAGTCGGCGGCCTCCGGTCGGGCCAGGAACTGACCGGCCGGAGGCGGCCGGTCAGTCAGGTCGTTGTGGGGCGGTGAGGGGAAGTCAGCCTGCGCAGACGAGAGTTGCGGGCTGGCCGGCGGTGTCCAGCGGCCGGCGCTCGGTGGGCAGCTCGCGGACGCGGCGCATCGGGGAGCACCAGAGGATCAGCGCAGCCAGCGGTACTCCGATGGTCATCAGCCACATCGCGGGGCGCACGCCCAGTTCGGTGCCGAGGAAGCCGGCCAGCACGGCGCCGAGCGGGATGGAGCCGAAGTTGAGCACCGCGCCGCTCGCGGAGAGCCGACCGAGCAGTTCCGGCGGGCAGTAGCGCTGCTGGAAGGTCGACTTGATGACGTTACCGGCGACCACGCCGGCGGAGGCGCCGAAGCCGCCGATCAGGTACCAGGCCAGCCCGAGGCCGCGGCCGGTGAGCGGGATGAGGACGGTCAGGGCAGGCAGGAAGAGTTCGAGCATCAGCATGGCGCGGGAGGTGCCGAGCCGGGCGGCGATCCGGCGGGCGAAGGCCGCGCCGACGATGCCGCCGGTGGAGGCCAGGCCGACCAGTAGACCGACGGTGCCCTCCGCGATCCCGACCTCGCGGATCAGGAAGACGACCAGCAGGGACTGGTAGCCGGTCAGCACCAGGTTGGAGGCGGCGCCGAACAGGGTGAAGGTGCGGAACCAGACGTCGGAGCCGAGCAGCCGCAGGCCTTCGCCGATCTCCTTGCGCAGCGCCCGGCGGGGCCGGTCGGCGCGGCCGGTCTCGTGGTGGCCGATTCGGGCGGTGCACCAGAGCGAGAGCAGGAACGTCGCGGTGTTGGCGAGCAGGCCGTTGACCGGTCCGGCGAGCTGGGCGATCAGGCCGCCGCTGCCGAGTCCGACGATGCCGGCGGCGGAGGCGCTGCCGTGCAGTTTGGCGTTGCCTTCGGGCTGGTCCGCGGGGTCGAGCAGCTGCGGCAGGTACGCGGTGTACGCGGTCTGGAAGAACACCCCGGCGGCCCCGGCGAGCAGGGCCACGGCCAGCAGGTGCCACAGGGTGAGGGTCCCGGCGAGGGCGGCCAGTGGGACGGTGGCGTACAGGACCAGCGAGATCGCGGTCGCGGTGAGCATGATCGGTCGGGCGCGCAGCCGGTCCACCCACACCCCGGCGGGCAGGCCGATCAGCAGCCAGGGCAGCCAGCCCGCCGCGCCGAGCAGGCCGACCTGGAAGGTGCTCGCGTGCAGGGTGCTGACCGCGATCAGCGGCAGGGCCAGGCCGGTGACGGCGGAGCCGTACTTGTTGGCGGTCTCGCCGATCCACAGCATCCGGAAGTCCCGGTGGCGCCGCAGCAGCCCGGCGCGGCGGCGGGCGGTCGGGTCGGCGACCACGTAGCCCGGCCGGCGGGACCCGGCGGTGACGGGCTCCGCGACGGGCTCCGCGACGGGTTCCGCGGCGTGTTCCGTGACCGCCTTCGCAGCTGGCCCGACGACTGGCCCGGCGGCCGACCCGGCGACCGGCTCGGCGGGGTGGGACTCGGTGGAGGCGGTCGAGGTCATGGCCGGTCGGGTTCCTTTCGGGGCAGTACCTGGATCTGGACGATGGCCGGTCGCGCGTCGGGGTCGGGGGCGGCGTCCGGGTCGGGGGTGTGGCGGGCGACGACGGCGGCCAGTTCGTCGCCGAGGGCGCGGAGCTGAGCGGGCGTCAGGACCAAGTTGCTCCAGTCGCTCACGAGGCCCGTGTTGCGCCAGTCGTCCCCCCACTCGGCGGCCAGCGAGTCCGCGACCCGCTGGTACTGACGGCGCAGGTTCTCCGCCTGGTAGACGGAGACCGCCGCCTTGGCGCCGGGGTCCTGCTCGAAGTCGGCGGCGGCCAGCGTGATCGCACCGCGAACGGCGCGCCACCAGCGTTCCCGCTTGGTACCGCGGCCGGCCTCCTCCTCGATGAACCCGTGCTCGGCGAGGTGCCGCAGGTGCCAGCTGATGGTGCCGGTGGACTCGCCGGTGCGCTCGGCGAGCCGTGCGGAGGTCGAGGGTCCGTGCAGGCGGAGCTCGTCCAGCAGTTGCATCCGCAGCGGATGGGCCAGCCCGCGCAGGCTGTTGGCGTCGAGTCGGCGTCGCGGGGGCTCGCCCTTCGGTGAGGGGGTGACGGGGTGTTCTTCGGGGCGGTGCTCGTTCATGACGGCAACACTAGAGTGCAGAGACTTCTCTGCATAGACCTCTTTGCAGAGAAGTCTCTGCAATTTGCCGCGGCGGCGCCGGGTGTTCGCGCGGCGCAGGTCCGAATGTCCGTCATCCGGCGTACCGTGACTGACATATGAAGACCACCACTCCGTACGACCCGCAGTCCGAAGCCCGCTGGGTGCCCGAGCCGGACAAGCGGCCCGGCCGCACCGCCTTCCAGCGCGACCGCGCCCGGGTGCTGCACTCGGCCGCGCTGCGCCGCCTGGCGGGGACGACCCAGGTGGTCGCGCCGATGCGCAGTGATTTCCCGCGCACCCGGCTCACCCATTCGCTGGAGTGCGCGCAGGTCGGCCGGGAGCTGGGCGCGGCGCTCGGCTGCGATCCGGATCTGGTGGAGACCGCCTGCCTGGCCCACGACATCGGCCACCCGCCGTTCGGCCATACCGGCGAGGAGGCACTCGACCAGGCCGCCGCGGCCTGCGGAGGCTTCGAGGGCAATGCCCAGTCGCTGCGCATCCTGACCAGGCTGGAACCCAAACGCTTCGCCCCGCTCGACGAGCCCGAGGTCCGGCTCTCCCCGTGGCCCGGCCGCAGTGTCGGCCTCAACCTGACCCGGGCCGCGCTGGACGCCGCCACCAAGTACCCGTGGGCACGCGGCGGCCACCCCACCGACCCCGCCTCCACCAAGTACGGCGTGTACGGCGACGACCTTCCGGTCTTCCGCTGGATGCGCACCGGCGCGCCGGACGGCCGCCGGTGCTTCGAGGCCACCGTGATGGACTGGTCCGACGACGTCGCGTACTCCACCCACGATGTGGAGGACGGCTTCCAGGCCGGCCACATCGACCCGGAGGCGCTGCGTGCCCCGCAGGAGCGGGCCGAGCTGTTCAAGATCGCCGAGCGGTTCGCCGCCCAGGCCGGGCCGGAGGAGTTCGCCGCAGCCCTCGACCGCCTGCAGTCCGAGGAATGGTGGCCCACTTCCTACGACGGCACCGCCCGTGCCCGGGCCGGCCTCAAGGACCTCACCAGCCAGCTGATCGGCCGGTTCTGCCTGGCCGCCGAGCAGGCCACCCGGGCCCGCTACGGCCCGGGCCGGCTCACCCGGTACGCCGCCGAGCTGGTCGTCCCGCGCGACGTCCGGCTGGAGTGCGCGGTGCTCAAGGCCGTCGCCGTCCGGTACGTGATGCAGCGGGACGAGCAGGCCCAGCTGCGCTCCCGCCAGCGCGTGGTGATCGCCGAACTCGCCGATGCCCTGCTGCGCACCGCCCCGGACGGGCTGGACCCGGTGTTCGCCGCCCAGTACGCGGAGGCCGAGGACGACCGCGCCGCGCTGCGCACCGTGATCGACCAGATCGCCACCCTGACCGACGCCTCCGCCCTGGCCCTGCACGCCAAGCTGACCGGCTGAGCCCGGAGCCGGTGCGACCGCTTCGTGCGACCGCTGGAACGAACGCCGCTCCCGTAGACTTTCCCAGTGGCCGGGAGGATCAGGGACGAGGATGTGCAGGCGGTGCGTGCCGCCCTGCCGATCGACGCCGTGGTCGGCGACTACGTGCAGTTGGCCAATGGTGGCGGCGCCCAGCTGAAGGGCGTGTGCCCGTTCCACGACGAGAAGTCCGCGTCGTTCTACGTGCACCCGGGCAAGGGCGTCTTCCACTGCTTCGGCTGCGGTGAGTCCGGCGACACGATCACCTTCCTGATGAAGATCGAGCACTGCTCGTTCGCGGAGGCGGTCGAGCGGATGGCCGCCCAGGCGGGCGTCACCCTGCGCTACGAGGAGGGCGGCTACAGCCCCCGGCACCAGCAGGGCGAGCGGACCAGGCTGATCGAGGCGCACAAGGTCGCCGCTGCCTGGTTCCAGGAGCAGCTGGCCACTCCCGAGGCGGAGATCGGCCGTCGTTTCCTCGCCGAGCGCGGCTTCGACGAGGCCGCTGCCAAGCACTTCGGGGTGGGTTACGCCCCGGTCGGCTGGGAGCACCTGGTGCGTTTCCTGCGCGGCCGCGGCTTCACCGACAAGGAGATCTCGGTCGGGGGTCTGGCCTCGCAGGGCCAGCGCGGCGGCCTGATCGACCGCTTCCGGGGCCGCCTGGTCTGGCCGATCCGGGACAGCTCGGGCGACGTGGTCGGTTTCGGTGCGCGACGGCTGCGCGAGGACGACAACGGCCCGAAGTACCTGAACACCCCCGAGACGCCGATCTACAAGAAGTCGAACGTCCTGTACGGCATCGACCTGGCCCGCAAGGAGATCGCCAAGTCCGGCCGGGCAGTGGTGGTCGAGGGCTACACCGACGTGATGGCCTGTCACCTGGCGGGCGTCACCACGGCGGTGGCCACCTGCGGCACCGCGTTCGGCGAAGACCACATCAAGATCATCCGTCGGTTGCTGATGGACACCTCCACCTACCGCGGTGAGACGGTCTTCACCTTCGACGGTGACGCCGCCGGGCAGAAGGCCGCCCTGCGGGCCTTCGAGGACGACCAGAAGTTCGCCGCCCGTACCTCCATCGCCATCACCCCGGGCGGCATGGACCCGTGCGATCTGCGCCTCGCCCAGGGCGACGATGCGGTCCGCACCCTGGTCGAGAACCCCGTCCCGCTGTTCGAGTTCGCGCTCCGCTCGGCGGTCGCCCGGCACCGGGTGGACACCGCGGAGGGCCGCGCCGCCGCGCTCGAAGAGGCCGCCGGCATCATCGTCAAGATCAAGGACCGCTCGATCCAGCACGAGTACGCGGTCCAGCTGGCCGGCATGGTCGGCATCCTGGACGAGCAGTTCGTGGTCCGCCGGATCTCCCAACTCGCGCGCTGGCAGCGGGAGAACCAGCAGAACGGCCAGCGCCGGCCGCTGCACCGACCCGACCCCGCAGGGCAGCAGCCGGCCCGTCCGGAGCGCCCGGCGTTCCGGCTCAACCCGCGCGACCCGGCGCAGTTCGTCGAGCGCGAGCTGCTCAAGCTCGCGCTCCAGCACCCCGATCTGGTCAGCCCGGCCTTCGACCAGTACGGCGAGGACGAGTTCCCCACTCCGCCGTACCAAGCCGTCCGCCGCGCCATCGGCCAGGTCGGCGGCACCGCGTACGGCGCGAGCCTGCCGGACTTCACCGCCGCCGTCCGCGAGGCCAGCCCGGACGACCAGGTCCGCGGCCTGGTCACCGAACTGACCGTGGAGCCGATCCGCTCCCGCCGCAAGGCCGACGAGGTGTACGCGGGGGAGTTCCTGGTCAAGCTCCGCCTGCAGGCCGTGGACCGGCGGGTCGACGAGGTGCGGGCCCACCTGCGCCGGCTGGGCGACCGGGCCACCGCCGAGGAACTGCACCCGGTGCAGAGCGAGTTGTGGGCCCTGCAGCAGTACGGCCAGCAGCTGCGCTCGCGCGGCGTCGCCGCCCTCTGACCGGCGCCCGCCCGCCCCGCCGCTCCCTCGACCGCCCCCGCCCGCCCGGCGGCACCCGGGCGTGCGCCGGGTGCCGTTTGTCCGGACCGCGGCCTCCCACAGGTGCCCGGGCCCGCCGGGCTGGGTATCCCATCCGATGTGGCGCGGCACCCCCAGGCCGCGCGCGGCCCCTGGAGGGATGCCCGTGGAGCTCTCAGTCGCCCGCCCGCACCGGACCGCCCCCGCCCGGGACGCCGCGATCCCACGCCAGCCCGGCCCGGCCGGCCCGCAACTCCCCACCGGCGAGCCGCAGTCCGGCCCGACGGACCCCGAAGCCGAAGCCGGGACGGTCCCCGGATCCGAGGGGGCGCAGGAGCCCGAGACCGAGCCCACCGCCGAGGACCTCGCCGACGAGCCCCCGGAAGCCGCCTTGGACGAGGGCGCCGGCCCGGCCGCCGACCTGCTGCGGCAGTACCTGCGCGAGATCGGCCGGATCCGGCTGCTGACCGCCGCCGAGGAGGTCGAGCTGGCCTGCCAGATCGAGGCGGGCCTGTTCGCCGAGGAGGCGCTCGACCGCGCCCCGGACGGGGACGAGCGGCTCACCGACGACCTCGACCGGCTGGTCGTGCTCGGCCGGATCGCCAAGCGCCGCCTGATCGAGGCCAACCTGCGGCTGGTGGTCTCGGTCGCCAAACGCTACGTCGGCCGCGGCCTGACCCTGCTCGACCTGGTCCAGGAGGGCAACCTCGGGCTGATCCGGGCGGTCGAGAAGTTCGACTACGCACGCGGCTACAAGTTCTCCACCTACGCGACCTGGTGGATACGCCAGGCGATGAGCCGCGCCCTGGCCGACCAGGCCCGCACCATCCGGGTGCCGGTGCACGTGGTAGAGCTGATCAACCGGGTGCTGCGGGTGCAGCGCTCCCTGCTGCAGGAGCGCGGCGTGGAACCGACCGCCGCCGAGGTCGGACTGGTGCTCCAACTGCCGCCGGAGCGGGTCCGGGAGATCCTCAAACTGGCCCAGGAACCGGTCTCGCTGCACACCCCGGTCGGCGAGGAGGACGACGTGGCCCTCGGCGACCTGATCGAGGACGCCGACGCCGCCTCCCCGCCGGAGAGCGCCGCGTTCCTGCTGCTGCGCGAGCACCTGGAGGCGGTGCTGGCCATCCTCGGCGAACGCGAACGCCAGGTGGTCCAGCTCCGCTACGGCCTCGACGACGGCCGCCCCCGCACCCTGGAGGAGATCGGCCAGCTGTTCGGCGTGACCAGGGAACGGATCCGGCAGATCGAGGCGAAGACCCTCCGCAAGCTCCGCGAACACGCCTCCGCCGACCAGCTCCGCGGCTACCTGGACTGACCGGACCCCCGGCGGCCCGTCAGTGGTGGAACCCGCTGCGCTGCGGCATGCCCAGCTCGCTGAGCGGCGCGGGCTGGCGCTCAAGCTCGGGCAGCAGCCGCCGCAGGTCGCCGAGCAGCAGGTCCGCCAAGTCCCGGGTGAACCCGTTGCGGCACACCACGCGCAGCACCGCCAGGTCGGTCCGCCCCTCCGGGAAGGTGTACGCGGGTACCTGCCAGCCGCGTTCGCGCAGCCGCCGGGACACGTCGAACACGTCGAAGGAGGCACCCTCGGCCGTGGTGAAGGCGAACACCGGCAGCTGGTCGCCCCGGGTGATCAGCCGGAACGGGCCGAGCTTCTCGATCTGCCCGGCCAGGTACTCGGCGACGTCCCGGCAGGCCTGCTGCACCGCGTGGAACCCGGCCCGCCCGAGCCGCAGGAACGTGTAGTACTGGGCGACCACCTCCGAGCCCGGCCGGGAGAAGTTCAGCGCGAAGGTCGGCATGTCGCCGCCCAGGTAGTTGACCTTGAACACCAGCTCCTCGGGCAACGCCTCCTCGTCCCGCCACAGCGCCCAGCCGACCCCGGGGTACACCAGCCCGTACTTGTGGCCCGAGGTGTTGATCGAGGCCACCCGGGGCAGCCGGAAGTCCCACTTCAGGTCCGGGTCGAGGAACGGCGCGACCATGCCGCCGGACGCGGCGTCCACGTGCACCGGAATGTCGAGCCCGGAGCGTTGCTGGAGGCCGTCCAGTGCGGCGCAGATCTCGGCGATCGGTTCGTACGAGCCGTCGAAGGTGGAGCCGAGGATGCCGACCACGCCGATGGTGTTCTCGTCGCAGTGCGCGACGGCCTGATCGGCGGTCAGGTGGAAGCGGTCGCCCTCCATCGGGACCAGCCGCGCCTCGACCTCCCAGAAGTTGCAGAACTTCTCCCAGCAGACCTGCACGTTGATGCCCATCACCAGGTTGGGCCGCGCCCCGGCCGCGTACCGGTCGGCGTTGCGCCGCATCCAGCGCCGCTTGAGCGCCATCCCGGCGAGCATGCAGGCCTCGCTGGAGCCGGTGGTGGAACAGCCCACCGCCGCCCCGGGATCGGGCGCGTGCCACAGGTCGGCGAGGATCGCCACGCAGCGCCGCTCGAGTTCCGCGGTCTGCGGGTACTCGTCCTTGTCGATCATGTTCTTGTCGCGGCACTCGCTCATCAGCCGGTCCGCGTACTCGTCCATCTGCGTGGTGACGAAGGTCGCCAGGTTGAGCTTGGCGTTGCCGTCCAGCATCAGCTCGTTGTGGATCAGCTCGTACGCGACCGAGGGCGGGATCGCCATCTTGGGCAGCTGGTGCAGCGGCGGGGCCACCTGCATCGCGCCCAGCGGGTCGGTCAGTACGTGCATCGGGCTGAACGGCAGCCGGCGGTTGTCCCCGTGGGCCTGCCCCTTGTGCAACGCCATGACGAACCGTCCCTCCAGTCGTGGAGCCTCCAACGTTGCCACCCCGGACCGCCTGACGCATCTTCAGCGTCGTCTCGCCGGACAGGTTGCGGACGGCCCGTCAGGAGGTCGCGGCGGTCTCCGGGTGGAACTGCTCGCGCACCGCCGCGTACTGCTGGCGCACCGCGTTGCCGACCGCCAGGTCGTGCTCCTGGTCCGGGTTGAGCAGGGTGACGTCCGGCAGTTCCCAGTGCGGGGGCTCGGCCGTTCCGGCGAGCGCCCAGGCGGCCTGGCGGGCCGCGCCGCGCGCCGCGTGGTCGCCGCGCGGCGGCACCACCACGGGCAGCCCGAACACCAGGGGGGCTATCTGCTGGACGGCGGGCAGCCGGCCCGCCGTCCCCAGCAGGAACACCCGGTTCACCGCGACGCCGTGCCCGCGCAGCACGTCCAGCGCCTCCGCCAGGTTGCACAGCATGCCCTCGACGGCGGCCCGCGCCACGTGCTGCGGCGCCATCGACTCGGCCCGCAGCCCGGTCAGGGTGCCCGCCGCCTGCGGCAGCTTCGGGGTGCGCTCGCCGTCCAGGTAGGGCAGGAAGACCATCCCGTACGCGCCCGGCGAGGACTGCAGGGCCAGCTCCGACAGGCCCTCCAGGTCGGTGCCGAGCATCGCGGCGGTGGAGCGCAGCACCTGGGCGGCGTTCAGCGTCGCCACCATCGGCAGGTGCCGGCCGGTGGCGTCCGCGAACGAGGACACCAGGCCGGACGGGTCGACCACCGCCCGCTCGTGCACCGCGAAGATCGTGCCGTTGCCGCCCAGCGACACCACCGCGTCGCCCGGGACCAGCCCCAGGCCCAGCGAGGCCGCCATGTTCTCGCCGGTGCCGGCCGAGATCAGCAGCCCCTCGGGGGTGTGCCCGGCGGGCTCGGCCGGGCCGAGCACGTCCGGGACCTTCAGCTCGTGGCCGAACGCCAGCTTGATCAGGTCCTGCCGGTACTCGCCGGTGATCGGCGACCAGTAGCCGGTGCCGGAGGCGTCGCCGCGGTCCGTGGTGCGCCGCCGGGCGCCGCCCAACAGTTGGGAGACCAGCCAGTCGTGCGGCAGCAGCACCTCGGCGATCCGCTGCGCCGACACCGGCTCGAACTCGGCCAGCCAGCGCAGCTTGGCGATGGTGTACGTGGGGCCCGGTACCGCGCCGATCGCCTCCACCCAGGGCTGCGCACCGCCGAGCGCGTCCAACAGCGCGGCCGCCGATCCCGCCGAGCGGGGGTCGTTCCACAGCAGCGCGGGCCGCACCAGGACGCCGCCGGCGTCCAGGCCGATCAGCCCGTGCTGCTGGGCGGACACCCCGATCGCCCGGACGCCCTCCAGCAGGCCCCCGGCGGCGGCGTCGCCGAGCGAGTGCAGCCAGTTCTGCGGGTCGACCTCGGTGGAGCGGGCGTCGTCGCCCTCGGGCAGCGGATGGGGGGCCCGGCCCTGCCGCAGCACGGCGCCGGTGTCGGCGTCGCACGCGACGATCCGGGTGCGAGTGGTGGAGCTGTCGATGCCCGCGACGATGGCCATGCCGAGATCATGCCGCAGTCGGCGGCCGGGGCGGGCCCGACTGCCGCAAGTGTTGCCCAGTCGGTACCGGAACCAGCCCCGCCTCCGACCCTCCGTGCCTGGTCGGAGGCGGTCCGTGCCGACCGGGGACGTTCGGTGCGATCAGGGGCGGACGGTGCCCCAGCCGTCGTCCTCGCCCTGGTGCTTCGCGAAGTACGGGACGCGCTCGGTCAGCGAGTTCGGCAGCTTCTCGCCGACCTTGTCGGCCACCGCCCCTGCGGCCTTCCCGGCCACCGCGCCCGCCTGCTGCTTGGCCTTGCCGGCCGCGTCCTGCACCCGCGGGTTCTCCCGCAGCTGTCGGGCCGCACCGGCCAGCTGGTCGTACCGTTCCCGCCCGGCCCGGGTACCGAGGACGTACCCGATCCCGATGCCCACGATCAACGACACCTTCCACATGCCCTGGTTCCACCCTTCGTTGCCGCGCGATTGTCTGCCGCGTCTACCCGTCCGGCCGGGCCGTGAACCGCCCTGCCGGTGGCGGGTCCGGGCCAGCCGGAGCCACCGTGCACCAGCATCCCCGTCCGCACCGTACGGCGCGCGCGGGGCACGCCGGACCGGCCCGCGGCCGAGGTGGGGGAGGCCGCTGCCGAAAGCGATTGGCGGAACACCCCCCTGAGTGCGCTAATGTATGTCCCGCAGCGAGCACCGTGGGCCCGGAGAGATCCGGAGACCGGGGTGGTCGAAGCGAAGCACTATCCTCCATAGCTCAATTGGCAGAGCAGCCGACTGTTAATCGGCAGGTTATTGGTTCGAGTCCAATTGGAGGAGCGCGGTCCCCCATAGCTCAATTGGCAGAGCAGCCGACTGTTAATCGGCAGGTTATTGGTTCGAGTCCAATTGGGGGAGCTTCACCGGAAATTACGGTGATCAGTACAGAGCGAAGGCCCTTCGGTGAAGCCGAGGGGCCTTCGTGTTTTCCGCACGCCCGGTACCCCCGGGGCCCGCGCCCCGGAGGCTTACGGCGGGGCGCTCAGCCGCCGGCCTGCCGGTAGAGGTCGGCGAGGCGGTCGCCGAAAGCGACGCTGTAGGAGACCTCCGGGCTGTTCCCGCCCTGCTGGTAACCCCCTATTACGCCGACCACCTGACCCTGCTCGGTCACCCAGGGGCTGCCGCTGGTGCCGTCGGTGAATCCGGCGCAGTCGAAGCGCTGCTGGGTATTGCTGCGCGAGGTGGTGAGGCCCTCGCAGGTGATCGGGGACACGGCGTTGTTGGGATAGCCGGTGACGGTGACGTCCAGCCCGAAGCCGAGTCCGGTGGCGAGCGTGAAGGCGCCCATCGCGTCCTCGATCTGCCGGCCGCGCACCGTGCCGACAGTGAGGAACGCCACGTCGTACCCCTCGTTCTCGTCCGGCCCCCAGCGCGGATCCACCAGCACCGCGTTGACCGGCCAACTCCCGTACGGGGCGCGCTGGTCGCGGTAGCCGGGGGCGAACACCAGACCGTCCAGCGGGACGCCGCGCGGGGCCGCGCAGTGGGCGGCGGTGATCAGCAGATTGTGGCCCCGGCTGTGCACCACGGCGGCCGTGCAGGCCCGCATGCCGTCGGTGTCGTCCACGAACAGCGGCCCGATCCGGTTGCCCAGCGGACCCGCGGGGGCGGGCCGGGCGGTGGGGCCGTTGTTGGTCGGCTCGGCGGAATCGCAACCGGTCGCGGCCGCCCCCAGCAGGAGCAGCAGCGCGCAGGCCGCGGCGGCCGGGCCGCTGCCGATTCGGGGAGAGGTGCGCGGCACCGTCACTCGCTTCCGCTCGACGGGCCCGCCCGGGGGTGCCGGGCGGAGGATGCAGCAAGATCTACCAGGGCCCGCACGGCAGCGGCAAACGCCTCGGCGTGGGGCCCGCCCGACTGGGTGTCAGGAAGCCTGGGACGCTTGCGTGTAGAGCATCCGCACCCGGTCGCCGAAGTAACTGCTGTACGAGATGTCGGCGGTGTCGCCACCCCGCTGGTAACCGCCGATCACGCCGACCACGGTGCCGGTGTGCGTGCTCGGATCCAGCTCGGTCACCCAGGGGCTGCCGCTGGTTCCGCCGGTGTAGTCCGGGCAGTCGATCCGCAGCTGGGTCGGGCTCTGCCGGACGGTGGTGTTGCTGCAGGTGATCGGCTCGTCGGAACTGCTGGGGTAGCCGGTCACCTTCACCGGCAGGGTGGAGCCGCGATTGATGCCGAGCCGGTTGGCGCCCAGCACCTGCTGCACCTGCCGCCCGTTCTGCGGCCGCACGGTGGCGAACGCCACGTCCAGGTCCTGATTGCCGCGGGTGCGCCAGCTCGGGTCGACGGTGACGGTGCCGAGCGGCCAGACACCCGAGGGCGCGTCACCGGAGCGGTAGCCCGGTACGAACACCAGGTCCGTGCGGGAGGTGCCGATTCCGGGATCGACCAGGCAGTGCGCCGCCGTCACGATCAGGTTCCGGGCCGGGCTGCCGACCACGCTGGCGGTGCAGAAGTGGTCGCCGTCCGCGGCGTGCGTGAACACCGCGCCCACCCGGCTGTTCAACGGCGTCGGCAGGGCGGTGTGAGTCGCCCCGGCACGCCTGCCGAGCGCCGCCCGCAGCCGGTCCCGGTTCCAGCCGTGCCCGCCGGTCTGCGAGGCGAGGGCGCCCGACGGCAGCGACGCCGGCGGCTGTGTGGTGCTCTCCCCTCCGGTGGGGCCGGACGGGCCGCAGGCCGCCGCCAGGACCGCCGTTGCCAGCAAGGCCGCCGCGCCCGCCGACCGCTTCATCCCGGCCACCCGCTCCCGCTCGCCACTCGCCGCCAATCCGATGATCAAGCGTCACCCGCGGTGCGGCGCGGTGCCACCGTCGCTCCAGAGCGGTTCGCCCGTCGGGGTGTCCGCCGGACGGCCGTGGCCGGGGCCACGAATGGGCGGCGCGGACGGGACGGGAACGGGCGGGCCCGGATGCGCCCCCGGCGCGCACCAGGGGTGACCGACCGGCTATGCTGCCGGGGGCGTCCCTGAGGGGCCGTCCACTGCTGCCAGGGCCGCGTGTCGGCCCCGGCGGGTCGAGTCGGGGGGCGGTAGCTCAGCCGGTTAGAGCAGGGGACTCATAATCCCTTGGTCGTGGGTTCGAGTCCCACCCGCCCTACCTCGGCCGCTGACCGACCGTCAGCCGATGGAGCTCCCTGGCCAGGCGAAATGCCGGACTTGTCGAGCTCTGAGCGTAGATTAGCGTCCCCGGCAGCTCCTGTGCGCAGCGCCGCGAGCGCGCGCCGAGGAATTCCGGGGAACTCGGGCAGGATCCGAACCCCGGGCGGTGCTTCCGGGTGGCCCCGGCGACCTGGGCCGCATCGCTGTCCGCCCTTGCCGGGGCCCGTGGTTCCCCCTGGACGTCGAAACGGTCCGGTGGTTGGCCGCGGCCGGGAGATTCACCCCATCGGGAATTGCTGCGCGGTGACCGTTTGGGCACGCATGATTCGGTGCGGGTACTCCGGGGGCAGGGACCGCGATCGCCGGGCGCGGAGGGCCGGGGAGTCCGGCGACCGAGCCGGATACGGCGCGAGGCCCGCGGTCCTGGGATCCGCGGGCCTCGGGTGTCACCGGGCGGTTCAGTACTGCGTGGTGACGGTGACTCCGGAGAAGGAGTTCTGGGCGTAGAGGCTGAAGTACACCCAGCCTGCGGGCGGGTTCGTGATGGTCAGGGTCTCACCGTTGCCGCTGTTGGTGGACTTGGCGGCGTAGGAGCCGGTGGTGGCCCAGCCGGCGGGGTTCCAGTAGAGGTCCGCGTTGCCGGTGCCGCCGGTGGTGGTGATGGTGAGCTGCTTCACGCCGGCCGGCAGGTTGAGGAAGCTGTAGCTGTAGTTGCCAGTGGTGGCCGCGACGTTGTCGCGGCGGCAGTTCTGCCCGTACGAGCGGGTGTCCTGGCCGGCGCAGAGCGGGGCGGCGGGCGGCCGGGTGCCGCAGTTGCCGGCGCCGCAGGCGGCCAGGTAGGTGGCGAAGTCGGCGTCGTACGAGGTGCCGATGCGGGTGATGACGGCGCGGGCGCCGGTGAAGTCGCCGCTACGGGTCTTGGCCAGGTAGGCGGCGACGTCCTGCGGGTGCGACTGCAGCATGTAGCGGACGGCCAGGTAGCCCCAGTTGTAGGTTCGGGTGGAGTCGGTGTTCTGGTAGGTGGTGTCGAACAGCGTGCTCAGCTTGTAGGTGCCCTTGGCGGCCTGCGCGATCGCGTCGTCGTAGCGCACGTCCCGGTAGGTGTAGGACATGTACTCGGCGAAGCCCTCGATCCACCAGATGTTGGGGACGGTCTGTCCGGCGTCGTAGTCGCCGTAGAAGTCGAAGCGGCCGTCGAGGTAGTGCGCGTACTCGTGGTTGAGGTTCCAGATCGAGAACGCCGGGCGCAGCCACTCCGCCTCGTGGGCGATGAAGCGGGCCTGGTTGCCGGGCTCGTTGGGCTTGCCCTCCAGGTACATGCCGCCGTTGTCCACGTCGATGTCGAACATCGACCAGGCGTACAGGCGGTAGTCGTAGGAGGAGTCGTAGACCACGACCTCCAACTGGGTGTTGAGGTCACCGGGGACGGGGCCGTTGTCCTTGACCACGCTGTGGAACAGGGCGTCCTCGTTGGCCAGGCTGGAGCAGGTGCTGTCCAGTTCGGCGGCGGTCAGCGCCTGGGCGCGGATGTGCAGGGCCGGGCTGCAGATTCGGTCGACGGTCAGGACCAGCGGGGCGAGCCGGGTCGGCAGGTCGCACAGCCCGTAGTAGGAGCAGTGGCCTTCGTCCTTCTTTTCGGTGAACCAGGCGAGGTTCATCGTGAGCGGGCCGGTGGCGCCGATCAGCGGGAAGGCGTTGACCAGATCCTTGACCAGCGGGCGGGCCTGGGCCTGCAGCACCGGCTGCTCCAGAAAGGAGCCGAGGTCGATGCCTAGGCCGGTGGCCAGGTCGCTGCCGTTGAGCATCGAGCTGTTGCGCTTGACGAAGGCGGAGATCGAGGCGGCTACGGACGGGTCGGCGGCCAGCGCGGCGTTGAAGGAGTCGGTGCCGAGGCCGTTCTCCAGCACCAGCTTGGTGTTGGAGACGGCGGTCCACATGCCGCCGGTCCAGGAGCTGGTGTAGCGGTCCAGCAGGTCCTTGACCACGCCGGTGTAGCGGGCGTTCTCCTGAGCGGAGTCGATCAGGATGACCGCCTCGGAGAGGATCTGGCCGTTGGCCTCGGTGACGTCCTTGGCGTGCGGGGCGGCGTAGAACGCGTCCAGCGCGCCGCGGATCGAGGTCTGCAGTGCGGTGCCGTACGGGCCGACCGCGTCGGCGTGGTTCCACTGGACGTAGTAGCCGGCCCGCAGGAAGGCGATCAGTTGGGCGGCGGACGCCGAGTCGGTGCCGTCGTAGCTCGCCGAGGCGGTGCGCAGGGCGTCGGCGACGGCGACCATCTGCGGCTCGCGGAAGGTGTTCTTCGCGTCGGTGCCGGTGATCGAATAGAGCTTGCCCAGGCAGTCCAGGCCGGCCGACTTGACCGTGTTGACCAGGGTGGTGCCGCCGGTGGAGCCGAACAACGAGGTGTCGCAGCCGGTGGCGTCGGCGGCGAGCGCGCCGAGCTTCTTGACCGACTCGACGGCGGGGGCCTGGGTGGCCGGCCGCGGTGCGGACTTGGTACCGGTCCCGACCTGACCCGGGGTCGGGCGGGCGTCCTTCGGCTCGTCGGCCGACTTCGGGACGGGGTGTGAGGCGGGGGCGGTGGCCGTGTCGGCGGGGGTGGCGCCGGTGGCGGGCTGGGTGGGGGCGGCGAAGGCGCGGCCCTGTGGGGCGAACAGCCCGACGGTGAGGACCAGCGCGAAAGCGAGCGCGAACAGCCGGCCCAACTGGGCGGCAGATATCCGGATATGACGCACGGTGGGGGACTCCGAGCGGTAGTGGCCGAGCCGAGGGGGGCGCCGACCATCTGACGTGTGACATGTAAAATTGCACATAATCCCGGCGGGCGGAAGAGGGAGATCGCCATGGTGATCGAATCTCCACGTTCGCGGCCCTGCCCGGCTTCCTCGGCCGCCTCGCCTGCGTCGACTTCTCAACGCCCGGCCGGTGTCGGCCTCTTGTAGCGGATCGTCAGCATCGTCGACTCTGCGTCGGGTGCCGGAGCCGGCCCCTGCGGATGTCGCGCATCGACTGATCGGATGACGTCGGTATCGACCGGAAGGCTCGCGGGGACTGGCCGGTTCGACGACGAATCGAGCCCGGGGGCGGGGCAAATATGGAGGTGGGAGGTTCGCCGGAGGCAGCCGGCGGGCCCACCGTTCGGCCCGGCCCGAGCTCGCATGTGCCGAGGACCGCCCGTGCCGCACCTGCCGTCCCTTCAGGAGGAGGACCGTAATGACGACCGCGATCGACCAGCGTCTGCTCGGTGCCGCGCACACCGGCGACCTCGCCGCTGTCAGGGCCGCGCTGGCCGCAGGCGCGAACTTGGAGGCGCGCGATCCGCAGGGGCGGACGGCGCTGCTTGCGGCCGCGCTCGCCGACCAGGTGGCCGTCGCCGAGTTCCTGGTCGCGGCGGGAGCGGATCCGGATGCGCAGGACCACCGGGAGGACAGCCCATGGCTGGTCACCGGCGTCACCGGCAGCGTCGCCATGATGCGGGCCCTGCTGGTCGCCGGGCCGGATTTCGGGCTGACCAACCGGTTCGGCGGCGTCAGCCTGATACCGGCCGCCGAGCGCGGTCATGTGGCCTACGTGCAGGCGGTGTTGGAGGAGACCGACCTCGATGTCGACCACGTCAACCGCCTGGGGTGGACGGCCCTGCTGGAGGCCGTGATCCTCGGCGACGGGGGTGGCCCGCACACCGAGATCGTCCGCCTGCTGCTCGCCGCCGGCGCCGACCCGCAGCTCGCCGACGCCGACGGCGTGACCGCGCTCCAGCACGCCGAACGGCGCGGCTTCGGCGGCATTGCGGCCGTGCTCCGCGAGGCCGCATCCGATCCGAGGAAGGAAGTTGCCGAATGACCATCCGTCGACAGCGCCACGTGCCGCTGCTGATGGCCGTCGTGTCCGCGCCGGCCGCGCTTCGGGGCGGAGCGGAGCCCACGAGCGAGGCAGCGCGGTGGGGGCCTGGCAGGGGCGTCCAGCGCGGCGGGGAAGGCATGGTCGGGCGGGGAGCCGTAGCCGATCAGCGGGCCATCGCGCGGCGGCCTGGCGCTGTCGGGGTGCCGGCGTACAGGGGCCGGCGGGGTGCTGCCGGTCCCCGGTTAGGGTGAGTGGATGCTCGTGCCCGCTGACCTGCCCACGCCGTTGACGGTGGTCGACGACCCGGAGCTCGCCGCCGCGGGGGTCGAGCTGCGGCTGAAGCGGGACGACCTGGCGCATCCGACGGTGCCCGGCAACAAGTGGCGCAAGCTCGCACCGAACCTGGAGCGGGCTGTCGCGGACGGCTGCCGGGCGCTGCTCACCTACGGCGGGGCGTACTCCACGCATGTGCGGGCGGTGGCCGCGGCGGCGCGGGCGCTCGGGCTGGAGAGCGTCGGGGTGATCCGCGGGGCCGAGCTGGCGGGAATGCCGCGGAACTGGTCGCTGGCCCGGGCCGAACGGGACGGCATGGTGCTGGAGTTCGTCGAGCGTTCCGTCTACCGCGAGATCGCCTCCGGGCGGCAGGAGCGGCGGGCGGGGCACTTCGTCCTGCCCGAGGGCGGATCGAACGCGGCGGCTGTGCGCGGGGCCGCGGTGGTCGCCGCGGAACTGGCCGACCAACTGCCGGACTTGGGCGCGCGGGACGTGGTCTGCTGCGCGGTCGGTACGGGTGGAACGCTGGCCGGGATCGCCGCCGGTCTGCCGCCGGACGCGCAGGCGCTCGGCGTGGCGGTGCTGCGTGGCGAGGGCTACCTGGAGCGCGAGGTTGCGGCGCTGCAACTGGCCGCGTACGGCCGGGAGTTCGGCAACTGGCGGCTGGAGCACGGCTGGCACGGCGGCGGGTACGGGCGGGTGCCGCAGGAATTGGAACGCTTCGCCGCCGGGTTCGAGCACCGGCACGGGGTGCCGGTGGAGCGCCGGTACGTGGCGAAGGCGCTGTCCGCGGTCTACGGCCTGGCCCGGGCGGGCGAGCTGGCGGACCGGCGGGTCACCCTCGTGGTGACCGGCCTTCCGGGCCCGGACCCGGCCGCGCCCCAGGAGGCGTAGGCGCCGCCGGGCCCGGGGGCCCGGCGGCCGGGGGTCAGCCGAAGCTGAGGTCGGCGCAGAGGTCGCTGTCGGCGGGCCGGGTGTTGTCCGTGATGCCGTTCGGGATGGTGGACGGGATGGTGCCGGCGGAGGCCCCGGCGTCGGGGATGCCGGGGGTGTCGGCGCCGGCCCGGTCCTGGCCGACGGTCAGGGTGATGCCATCGCTGCCGGAGGCGGCGCGGAGTTCCGCGCCGGGGTAGAGCCGGGCCAGGCGTTCGGCGGCGGGGCGCTGGTCGGATGCGTACTCGATCAGCGTGGTGTTCCGGGCGGGCGTGTTCTCGGCGATGGTGACGTTGCGGTACCCGTTGCCGCGCAGCGCGGTCGCGGTGCGTCCGGCCAGCCCGGGCGACTTGGCGGCGTTGTGGACCGTGATCGGCACGTCCAGGTTCGTGCTGTCGGGGCTGCCGGTGGCGGATGGGCTGGCCGAGGCCGAGGGGTCGGCCGACGCGGAGGCGCCTGCCGAGGCGCCGGCGGACGGGCTCGCGGTGTCGCCGGTGAGGCGGCCGTCCAGGGTGCGGTCCTGGCGGAGCAGGTCCCACAGGATGCCGGCGTCCGGCTGCACGATGGCGACCCGGGCGCCCTGGAAGCGCCAGGGCAGGGTGACGAACTGGATGTCGGCGAGCTTGATGTTCTGCAGCGACTGGGCGAACTCGGCGAGCTTGTACGGCGATCCGAGGTCGGGGTCGACGGTGAGCGACTTGGTGGCGGCGTCGGCCAGCGGCAGCAGGGTGGCCAGGTCGAAGCCCTCGCCCTGCACCTTCTTGATCAGCGAGGACATGAACGCCTGCTGACGGCGCATCCGGCCGATGTCGGAGCTGTCGCCGAGGCCGTGCCGGGCGCGGACGTAGTCGACGGCCTGCTGCCCGGCGACGGTCTGCCGGCCCTTGGCCAGCTGGATGCCGTAGGAGTTGACGTCGTTGGGCACGCACACGTCCACGCCGCCGACGGCCTCGGTGATGGAGGCGAAGCCCTTGAAGTCGACGACCAGGGTGTGGTCCACCCGCAGGCCGGTCAGCTCCTCCACGGTGTTCTGCGTGCAGGCGGGGTTGCCGTCCTTGAACTCGCCGATGGTGAAAGCCAAGTTGAACATCTGGTTGGCCCGGGCGGTGGTCCACCGGCCGTCCGCGAGCCGGCACGGCGGGATGGTGACCAGGGTGTCCCGGGGGATCGACACGCCGACGGCGTGTTTGTGATCGGCGTAGACGTGCAGCAGGATCGCGGTGTCGGAGTGCCCGACTCCCACGTCACCGCCGCCGAGGTCGCCGTTGCCGTCGCTCCGGGTGTCGGAGCCGAGCAGCAGGATGTTGACGGGGTGTCCACCGGTGGGCGCGGGAGGCCCGGCCGGCGGGCGGGTGGAGGCGATGCCTTCCGGGGCGAAGGTCGTGATGTTGTGGTCGAGCCGCTGGTAGTACCAGGCGCCGAGTCCCGCGGCGACGACCACCATGACGGCGGCGGTCGCCCCGAGACCCTGGGCTATTCGGCGGCCTCTGCGGCGTCGTGGCGAGGCCGCGGCAGTGCTCTGGGTGGCGTCGGTCATCGATCCGGGATCTCTCTGCGCGCAACGGGAACTGGTGCCCGAGGGCAGGCAGTTGCCGCCTCCGCGAGACTGCGGACGGCGGGGCGTTCGTCACCACTTAGACGGTGCGGTGACGGGAATGGTTACACGCGAACCATCATTTCGGAGAGATTTTTCGACCCTCGAACCGGGGTACCCCCGAATCGTCCGACGCGGAGTCCGGGGGGCGGTCCGGCGGAGGGTCAGTCGCGGGCCGAGGAGTCGAGCATCCGCCGCAGCAGGTCCCGCAGTTGGGCCCGTTCGGGGGCGTCCAGCGCGGCCAGCGGCTCGCGGGCGAAGTTCAGCGATTCGCGCAGTTCGGAGGAGGCGGTGAGCCCCGAGTCGGTGGCGACGACCAGCTTGACCCGGCGGTCCTGCGGGTCGGACTCGCGGGTGACGAAGCCGCGGCCCTCCAGCCGGTCGACGATGCCGGTGACGTTGGACGGCTCGCAGGAGAGGGTCTGTGCGATGTGCCGCATCGGCATCGGCCCGCGCCGTAGCAGCGCCAGCACTTTGGCCTGCGCGCCGGTCAGCGAGCGGGCGGCGGCGGCCTCCTCGTACTCGCGGTGGAAGAGTCCGACCAGGCGTGCCATGAGGTCGACGACCTCCACGGTGATCGGGTCGGCGGTCGGAATCGGTGCCTGCTCCATGACCTGCTCCTTCTCCATGGCGCCGAGTCTAGCTGAACAGTTGACAACATGAACCTTTCATCCACAGGATTACTTGAGCCACTGAATGTTTCAGGTTGATGAGGAGCGTGTGATGGCACAGCAGGACCTTCCCGCCACCGGCCGCGAGTGGCACCTGGCCGCCCGCCCGCAGGGCTGGCCGGCTCCCGGCGACTTCGCCCTGGTCGAGGCCCCCGTCCGGCAGCCCGGCCCGGGCGAGATCACCGTGCGCAACGCCTACCTGTCCGTCGACCCGTACATGCGCGGGCGGATGAACGACGTGAAGTCCTACGTCCCGCCGTACGCGCTGGGCGCGCCGATGGACGGCGGTGCGGTGGGCCACGTGGTCGCCAGCAACGCCGAGGGCTTCCAGGTCGGCGACGCCGTGCTGCACGGGCTCGGCTGGCGTGAGTACGCCACCGTGGACGCGGCGCGCACCGTCAAGGTCGACCCCGAACTCGCCCCGCTCTCCGCCTATCTGGGCGTGCTCGGGATGCCCGGCCTCACCGCGTACGCGGGGCTGCTGGAGGTCGCCTCCTTCCGATCCGGCGACACCGTGTTCGTCTCCGGCGCGGCCGGCGCCGTCGGTTCGCTGGTCGGCCAGATCGCCCGGCTCAAGGGCGCGAAGCGGGTCATCGGCTCGGCCGGTTCCGCCGAGAAGGTCGCCACCCTGGTCGACGACTACGGCTTCGACGCCGCCTTCAACTACAAGGAGGGCCCGGTCGCCGAGCTGCTCGGCCGGGCCGCCCCCGACGGCATCGACGTCTACTTCGACAACGTCGGCGGCGAGCACCTGGAGGCCGCGATCGGCGCCCTGCGGGTGCACGGCCGGGCCACCCTGTGCGGGGCGATCGCCCAGTACAACGACACCTCCGCCCCGGCGGGGCCGCGCAACCTGGCGCTGGCCATCGGAAAGCGCCTTCGCCTGCAGGGCATGCTGGTCAGCGACCACAGTGCGCTGCGCGGCCAGTTCCTCGAGGAGGTCGGCGGCTGGCTGCGGGACGGCTCGCTTCGCTACGACGAGACCGTGGTCGAGGGCGTGGAGAACGCCGTGGAGGCCTTCCTCGGCATGCTGCACGGCGCCAACATCGGAAAGATGGTCGTACAGGTCTGAACGGCGCAAGAGCTGATGATGTGACAGCTTTTGCTGCGTCAACCCGCCCCCACCGGATGCGCGATCCGGTGGGGGCGCGCGTTTAGGTCCGTTCGGGGGAGGTGGGCGCTGTGGGGGTAGACCTCCCGGGGGAACCGACTAGCATGGAGGGAAAGCTTGTCCGTTTTGCTCGATTTGATGACCTAATGTCGAATAAGTTGAGCGTCACGGGGTAGCCACTGGTCCGTACCGACCGGCGACGGCGCGAGGCAGCTGGGGAAGGCGACCCTCGTCCACAGCCAGGAGGTCCCGGTGACGACACGTGGTGTGCTCTACATCCACTCCGCGCCACGCGCGCTGTGCCCGCACGTCGAGTGGGCGGTGGCGGGCGCCCTCGGGGTGCGGGTCAACCTCGACTGGATCCGGCAGCCCGCCGCGCCCGGCCACTGGCGGTCCGAACTCTCCTGGCAGGGAGAGCCCGGCACCGCCTCCAGGCTCGCCTCCGCGCTGCGCGGCTGGCAGATGATGCGTTACGAGGTGACTGGCGAGCCCTGCGCCACGGCCGAGGGCGAGCGGTACTCCTCCACGCCCAGCCTCGGCATCTTCCACGCCGTCACCGGCATCCACGGCGACATCCTGATCCCCGAGGACCGGCTGCGGGCCGTGCTGCTGCGCTCCCGCAGCGAGGGCAGCGACCTGGAGACGGAGATCGGCCGGCTGCTCGGAAAGCCGTGGGACGACGAGCTGGAGCCGTTCCGGTACGCGGGTGAGGGTGCGCCGGTGAGGTGGCTGCACCAGGTGGTGTGACCCGTAGCGGCGCGGAGACGGGACCGGCCCGGCACTCGATCGGAGTGCCGGGCCGGTCGCGCAGTTGTTCGCGCGTGCCTCAGAGGGTGGTGTCTCAGACGGTGGCGTCTCAGACGGTGCGGAAGGCCAGGACCACGTTGTGGCCGCCGAAGCCGAAGGAGTTGTTGAGGGCGGCGATGCGGCCCTCGACCGGGAGCTTGCGGGGCTCGTCGCGGACGATGTCGGCCTCGATGTCGTCGTCCAGGTCGACCACGTTGATGGTCGGCGGGGCGATCCGGTGGTGCAGGGCGAGGACGGTGGCGACCGTCTCGATGCCGCCGGCGCCGCCGAGCAGGTGGCCGGTCATCGACTTGGTGGCGGAGATCGCCACGTGCCCGAGGTGCTCGCCGAGTTCGCGGCTGAGCGCCTTGACCTCCGCGGTGTCACCCTGCGGGGTGGAGGTGGCGTGCGCGTTGACGTGCACGACCTCGGCCTTGTCCAGCTCGTTGCGGTCGAACAGGTCGGCGATGGCGCGGGCCACGCCGGCGCCGGTCGGCTCCGGCTGGGCGATGTGGTGGGCGTCCGAGGACAGGCCCTGGCCGATCGCCTCGCAGTACACGCGGGCACCGCGGGCGGCGGCGTGCTCGGCGGACTCCAGCACCACGACGCCGGCGCCCTCGCCGAGGACGAAGCCGTCACGGGCCTTGTCGTACGGCCGGGAGGCGTGCTCGGGGTCGTCGTTGTTCTTGGACATCGCCATCATGTTGGAGAAGGCGACGATGGGCAGCGGGTGGATCGCCGCCTCGGTGCCGCCGGCCACCACGATGTCGGCGCGGCCACTGCGGATCATCTCGATCGCGTAGCCGATCGCCTCGGCACCGGAGGCGCAGGCGGAGACGGGGGTGTGCACGCCGGCCCGGGCGCCGACCTCCAGGCCGACGTTGGCGGCCGGGGAGTTGGGCATCAGCATCGGGACGGTGTGCGGGGAGACCTTGCGGACGCCCTGCTCCTTGAGCACGTCGTACTGGTCGAGCAGGGTGGTGACGCCACCGATGCCGGAGGCGATGACCGCGCCCAGACGCTCGGGGGTGAGCTCGTTGGAGTCGGCGGTGGCCGGGCCCTCGAAGCCGGCGTCCTTCCAGGCCTCGCGGGCGGCGATCAGCGCGAACTGGGCCGAGCGGTCCAGCTTGCGGGCCACCGGGCGGGGCAGGATTTCGGACGGCTCGACGGCGACCCGGGCGGCGATCCGGACCGGCAGGTCGGCGGCCCACTCCTCGGTGAGCGCGCGGACCCCGGACCGGCCGGCCAGCAGGCCCTCCCAGAATGTGGCGGCGTCGCCGCCCAGCGGCGTGAAGGCGCCGATACCCGTGACGACCACGGTGCGGTTTTCAGCAGTCACTGGTTTCTTCTTCTCTCACGTAGAGCGGGGGGCCGGACGAGCCGGACGGAAAGGGGGACGGTCGGGGCGCGGCTGGCGCGCCCCGACCGGCAGCCTGACGACTGGTCAGACGTTGGCGACGATGAAGTTCACCGCGTCGCCGACGGTCTTCAGGTTCTTGACCTCGTCGTCCGGGATCTTCGCGCCGAAGCGCTCCTCGGCGGCGACGACGACCTCGACCATGGACAGCGAGTCGACGTCCAGGTCGTCGGTGAAGGACTTGTCGAGCTCGACGTCCTCGACCGGAATGCCGGCGATCTCGTTGACGATCTCGGCGAGACCTTCGAGAACCTCGGTCTGGGTAGCCATATCGGCTGCTCCTCTTCGGTGGTGACGGCGGACGGTCCGACGGACCGCCGCGGGTTTCATGTGGTGCGGAGAAAAACGCCTAGGGGAGAGTAACGACTGCTGCGGCGTAGACCAGGCCGGCCCCGAAGCCGATGATCAGCGCCAGGTCGCCGCTCTTGGCCTCGCCGCGCTCCAGCATCCGCTCCATGGCGAGCGGAATGGAGGCGGCGGAGGTGTTGCCGGTCTCGACGATGTCGCGGGCCACCGGGATCTCGGCGGGCAGCTTCAGCGTCTTGATCATGGCGTCGATGATGCGCATGTTGGCCTGGTGCGGGATGAACGCGCCGAGCTGGTCGGCGGTGATCCCGGCGGCGTCCAGCGCCTGCTGCGCGACCTTCGCCATGTCGTACACGGCCCAGCGGAAGACCGTCTGGCCCTCCATCCGGAGCGCGGGCCACTTGATCTCCTCGCCCGCGCCGTTGACGGCGTCGGGCTTGGCGAAGGCGGTGTCCCAGGCCTTGGTCTGCGAAATCACCTCGGACTGCGAGCCGTCCGAACCCCAGACCACCTTGCCGATGCCGGGGGTGTCGGACGGGCCGACGATCGCGGCGCCCGCGCCGTCGCCGAAGATGAACGCGGTCGAGCGGTCCGACTTGTCGGTCAGGTCGGACAGCCGCTCCACGCCGATCACCAGCACGTACTCGGCGCTGCCGCCGCGCACCATGCCGTCGGCCAGGCTCAGGCCGTAGCCGAAGCCCGCGCAGGCGGCGGAGATGTCGAACGCGGGGGCGGTGCCGCAGCCGAGCCGCTGGGCGATCTCGGTGGCGATCGCCGGGGTCTGCTTCAGGTGCGAGACGGTGGCGACGATGACGCCGCCGATCTGCTCCGGAGCGATCCCGGACATCGCGATGGCCCGCTCGGCCGCCTGCACCGACATCTCGGCGACGGTCTCCTCCGGGCCGGCCCAGCGGCGCTCCGCGATACCGGAACGCGAGCGGATCCACTCGTCCGAGGAGTCGATCCAGTTCAGCACCTCGGAGTTCGGGATCACCCGGGTCGGGCGGTAGCCGCCGACCCCGAGGATGCGCGAGAACTGGGCGCCGGTGGCCGGCTTGATGGTGGCAGTCATGCGGACTTCTCCTGCTTGCCGTGCTCGGCCACGAGCTCACGGGCCCGGTCGAGATCGGCGGGGGACTTCAGGGCCAGCGTGGCGACACCCTTGACGTTGCGCTTGACCAGGTTGGTGAGGGTTCCGGCCGGGGACAGCTCGATCACGGCGGTCGCGCCCAACTGCTGCAGGGTCTCCATGCACAGGTCCCAGCGGACCGGGTTGGACACCTGCGAGACCAGACGGGACAGCACCTCGGCACCGTCGCCGACCACCTCGCCGTCCTTGTTGGACACGTACGCCACCGCCGGGTCGGCCGCCGTCAGCGTCGGCGCCAGCTTCTCCAGCCGGGCCACGCCCGGGGCCATGTGCGCGGTGTGGAACGCGCCCGCGACCTTCAGCGCGATCAGCCGCGCGCCGGCCGGCGGGTCCGCCTTCAGCGCGGCCAGCTGCTCCAGCGTGCCGGCCGCGACGATCTGGCCGCCGCCGTTGTTGTTCGCCGCGGTGACCCCGTGCGCGGCGAGCTTCTCGGCGACCGCCTCCGGGTCGCCGCCGAGCACCGCCGCCATGCCGGTCGCGGTGGCCGCGGCGGCCTCCGCCATGCCGAGGCTGCGCTCGCGGACGAAGGCCAGCGCGTCCTGCTCGGACAGCACGCCGGCCAGTGCCGCGGCGGTGATCTCACCGACGCTGTGGCCGGCCAGCGCGCCGACCGACGCGGAAACGCCCTGCGGCAGCAGCGCCTGAGCGGTCACCAGGCCGGCGGCCACCAGCAGCGGCTGGGCGACGGCGGTGTCCTTGATCTCCTCCTCGGAGGCCTCGGTTCCGGCGTGCACCAGGTCGAGGCCGGCTACCTCCGACCACTGGCGCAGCCGGTCGGCGACGCCGTCCAGTTCGAGCCAGGGGTTGAGGAAGCCGGGAGTCTGGGCACCCTGTCCAGGGGCGACGATAACGAGCACGGTTCAACCCTCTCTCGCCGGACGCCGTGGGGCGGGTAGGCGACGATGACGAAGAAAAGCACGTCGGATTGTGGATTCCCTACAGTGCGATCAGCCCTGGTCAGGCCCGGAGCCGAGACGCCCCAGGGCAAGGGCGATGCGCAGGGTGAACGCCGAACGCACGTCCGATGGAGCATAGCCGGTGACATCTGTCACACGACGCAGCCGGTAGCGCACGGTGTTCGGATGGACGAAGAGCATCCGGGCGGCACCTTCCAGCGAGGACGCCTGCTCCAGATAGACACTCAGCGTCTCCAGGAGTGCCGAACCGGCCTCCTCCAATGGTGTGTAGATCTCCTCCACCAGCTGACGGCGCGCCACCTCGTCGCCCGCCAGCGAGCGTTCGGGCAGCAGATCGTCGGCCAGCACCGGGCGTGGCGCGTCCGGCCACGCCGAACACGCCTTCAGGCCCTGCGCGGCGGCATGCGCCGAGCGGGTCGCCGACAGCAGGTCACCGACCGTCGGACCGACCACCACCGGGCCCGGCGCGAACTGACCGATCAGCGCCCGCGCGGCGTGCACCGGCTCCTTGTCGCCGCCGACCACCACCACCAGGCGGCGGCCCAACACCCCCGTCAGCACGTGCAGCTTGGCGTACCGGGCGGCCCGCCGGATGGCCTCCACCACCAGCTCGCTGTCGCCGTCCGGGGCACTGCCCATCACGACCCGCACCTGGCTCGGCTGACCCCAGCCCAGTGCCGCCGCCCGGGACAGCACGCCCTCGTCGGCGTCCCCGGACAGCAGCGAGTTGACGACCAGCGCTTCCAGCCGGGCGTCCCACGCGCCGCGCGCCTCCGCGGCCTGCGCGTACACCTGGGCGGTGGCGAAGGCGATCTCCCGGGCGTAGACCAGCACCGACTCGCGCATGCCCGCCTCGTCGCCGGGCGCGGCCACCTCCTCGATGGCCTCCTCCATCACCTCGATCGTGGTGCGGATCAGCTCCACCGTCTGCCGCAGCGTGATCGCCCGGGTCAACTCCCGCGGGGCGGTGCCGAACACGTCGGTGGAGATCGCCTGCGGCGCCTCCGGGTGCCGGTACCACTCGGTGAACGCCGCGATACCCGCCTGCGCGACCAGGCCGATCCACGAACGGTGCTCCGGCGGCATCCGCCGGTACCAGGCCAGCTGATCGTCCATCCGGGCAATCGCCGCGGACGCCAGCTTGCCCGCCGACTTCTCCAGCCGCTTCAGCGTCGCCGCCCGCAACTCGGCGCGCTCCGACGCGAGTCGGCGCTCCTCGGCGGTCATCCGGCCACGGCCGGGGACCGCCGCGGTACCGTTCGGCCGCGCCGGACGTTTCGCGGACTTCTTATCCGGGCCCCGGTCGGCGGGCCGCTCCTGGGCGGGCGGCTCGCCGGACGTCCGGTCGGATGCTTTGTCGGGTTTCGCTGAAGCGGATGGCACGGCACTAGCCTGCCTCACGCGGACGGGTGCTCGTGCACACCCCGCGCCGAGAAGACCGGTGGCACCCGTCACACCGGCTACCGTGGTGCCCGTGAGCGTGGATTCCTCGCCCCAGGACGGGCACCCCCTCGAAACCGCCGCACCCGCGTCCGGGGCCGGACGGAAGGAACGCGGCCGCGCCGACCTGCGCCGGGCCGGCGAGCGTTACCTGTCGGAACCCGCCGAAGGCATCACCACCCTTCACGCGTTCTCCTTCGCCGGGCACTACGACCCGAAGAACACATCTTTCGGGGCGCTGCTCGCCTGCAACGAGGAGACGCTCGCCCCCGGCGCCGGCTACGACACGCACCGGCACACCGACACCGAGATCGTCACCTGGGTGATCGACGGCGCGCTCGCCCACCGCGACGACGCGGGCCACGCGAGCGTGGTCCGGCCCGGCATGCTCCAGGTGCAGTCCGCGGGGGCGGGCATCAACCACACCGAGCGGAACCTCGGCGGGGCGGACTCGTCCGTGACGTTTCTTCAGATGTGGCTCCAGCCCGATCAGTTCGGTTCGGAACCGGGGTTCGGGCTGCGGTCGGTTGCGATTGAGGACGGGCTGACGTTGCTCGCTTCCGGGCGGCCCGCGGACGACGCGCTGCGCCTGCGACGGGCGGACGCGGCGCTCTGGCTGGTGCGGGCCGGGGCGTGGGCGGCGTTGCCGGAACTCCCCGCCGCCCCTTTCCGATACGTGCACGTGGTGGCCGGCTCGGTCGGCTACCGGACCGTCCCCGGCCCGCAGGGTGGCGGGCGGTCGGCGAGCGCCGGCGACGCGATCCGGATCACGGGGGACGCGTTCGCGGACCCGACGGCGGGGGAGGACGGGGTGGAACTGCTGCTCTGGGAGATGCACAGCCCGTTGCAGTACGGGTGAGACAGCGCGTGGGCGCGAAAACAGGGGCGCGGGGAACTGCGCGACAAGCGCACACCACGTCCGTAAGGTCGCGATCAAGTGCAGGTCATTGTTCTGCGTCGCGATCTTGCAGCTGAGTGCCTCCCGCTTCGCGCAGTTCCCCGCGCCCCTGGACGTTCACTCCTGTTCGGAGAGAATCGCGTCGCTGAGCTGGGGCCAGACCTCTGCTGCCCAGGGGCCGAAGTCGCGGTCGGTGAGGGCGAGGCAGGCGAGGTCGGCGGTGGGGTCGACCCAGAGGAAGGTGCCGGACTGGCCGAAGTGGCCGAAGGTGGCGGGGGAGTTGGTGGTGCCGGTCCAGTGCGGGGTCTTGTGGTCGCGGATTTCGAAGCCGAGGCCCCAGTCGTTGGGGCGGCGGTGGCCGAAGCCGGGCAGGACGCCGCTGGTGCCGGGGAAGGCGACCTCGCGGGTGGCGGTGTGCAGGGTGGCGGGGTCGAGCAGCTTGGGGGACTGGAGTTCGGCCGCGAAGCGGGCGAGGTCGGCGGCGGTGGAGAGGCCGCCCGCGCCGGCGGGCGCGCGGTGGGCGGTGTTGATCAGGGTGGCGTGCATGCCGAGCGGCTGGAAGACGGCTTCGGCCGCGTACTGGGCGAACGGGATGCCGGAGGCGTGTTCCAGGGTGGCGGCGAGGACTTCGAAGCCGGCGTTGGAGTAGAGGCGGCGGTTGCCGGGGGCGGCCATCACGCGGTGTTCGTCGAAGGCCAGGCCGGAGGTGTGGGCCAGCAGGTGGCGGACGGTGGAGCCGTCGGGGCCGGCCGGGTCGTCGAGTTCGAAGACGCCTTCCTCGACGGCGATCAGTGCGGCGTACGCGCTGAGCAGCTTGGTGACGGAGGCGAGCGGGAACAGGTGGTCCTGCGGGCCGTGTGCGCCGAGCAGGGCGCCGTCGCTTCCGCGTACGACCGCCGCAGCGGCGTTCGGTACGGGCCAGTCCTCGATCATCCGCAAGCTCTGCATGGGCCGAACTCTAAACGACGGTCCGGGAGATCCGGTGTGCCAGGCTTGCTTGGAGTGCGCTCCAACTGAGTAGCGTCGGAGCCGTCGTCGAGAGCGGGGGTCGGGCAGGATGGCGGAGTTCGTCCAGCGGAGTGCTCAACTGGCGGGTTGCGAGCGGGCGTTCGGTGCGCCGAGTGCGGTGCCGGACCGGACGCCGCGGCATCCGATCAGCGAGGTGTCCGCGATCAGCGGGCTCACTGCGCACACGCTGCGCTGGTACGAGCGGATCGGGCTGCTGGACCCGGTGGACCGTTCACACGCCGGCCAGCGCCGGTACAGCGACGCGGACCTGGCGCGGCTGGCGTTCCTGACGAAGCTCCGGCTGACCGGGATGCCGGTGGCCGACATGGTCCGGTACGTCGAGCTGGTGCGGGACGGGGACGCCACCCGGGCCGAGCGCCGGCAGCTGCTGGTGGACCACCGCGCGGAGGTCCGGCAGCGGCTCGCGGACCTGCACGCCACGCTCGCCGTGATCGACCGGAAGATCGATCTCTACGGCGAGCCTGCCGCACCGGTCCCGGGCGACGACGCGACTGAGACGACGGCGGACTATCCGATCGAGGACAGGAAGAGCGCATGAGCAGCATCGAGACCACCCGGCTCGGCAGCAACGGCCCCGTCGTGGGTGTGCAGGGCCTGGGCTGCATGGGGATGAGCGAGTTCTACGGGCCGACCGACACCGAGGAGGCGCTGGCCACCCTCGGCCGGGCGCTGGAGCTCGGGGTGACCCTGTTCGACACCGCCGACATCTACGGTTCGGGCGCCAACGAGGAGCTGATCGGCCCGTTCGTCCGGGCGCACCGCGAACAGGTGGTGCTGGCCACCAAGTTCGGGATCGAGCGACGCGCCGACGACCCGAGCTACCGGGCCGTCAACAACGAGCCGGCGTACATCCGGCAGGCGGTGGACGCCTCGCTGCGGCGGCTCGGGGTGGACGAGATCGACCTGTACTACATGCACCGCCGCAACCCGGAGGTGCCGCTGGCCGAGTCGGTCGGGGCGATGGCGGAGCTGGTCGCGGCCGGCAAGGTGAAGCACCTGGGTCTGTCCGAGGTGACCGGTCCGGAGCTGCGGGAGGCGTACGCGGTGCACCCGATCGCGGCGCTGCAGTCCGAGTGGTCGCTGTTCGCCCGCGGCCCGGAGCGCACCGCGGTGCCCGTGGCGGCCGAGCTGGGCGTCGCGCTGGTGCCGTACTCGCCGCTCGGCCGGGGCTTCCTGACCGGGGCGTTCGCCAACGCCGAGCAGCTGGGCGCGGACGACTTCCGCCGTCACCTGCCGCAGTTCACCGGTGCGAACGCGGCGGACAACGCGGAGCTGGTCGAGCCGATCCGGAAGGTCGCCGCGGAGCGCGGTGTGACGGCCGCCCAGGTCGCGCTGGCCTGGCTGCAGCAGCGGGCCGAGGTGCACGGCCTGACGGTGGTGCCGATCCCGGGCACCCGCAAGCGCAGCCGGCTGGAGGAGAACGCCGCCGCGACCGCGCTGAAGCTGACGGCGGCGGAGCTGGCCGAGCTGGAACCGATCGGCGGCCGGGTGCAGGGCCCCCGCTACGCGGACATGAGCGCCACCTCGGACGCCCGCGAGGTGTGACGTCCGGTCAATTGCCGGAGTTGGTCGGGTGGCTGACGTCGCCGTAGTGGCCGAGGGCGATCGCGGCGAAGTTGTGCCGGCTGGCGGTGCCCTCGGCCAGGTAGCCGTTGTGGCCGCTGGCGCCGACCGAGGAGACGGTCATCGCGCCGAACGCCTGGGTGGTCGGGTCGGCGCCGTGCCCGAGGCCGCCGACCTCCAGGTAGGGGACGTTGCCGATCCAGTCGGCGGGGTTGCGGGCCGCCCACACCTGGACGCCGGTGCCGAGCTCGGCGGCCGAGTCGACGCCCATCCCGGGGCTGCCGAACGCCACCAGGTCGGTGGGCTGCGTGCCGTGCACGGTCGGCGCGGCGGTGCCGCACACCACCGAGCCGTACGAGTGGCACAGCAGCGTCGGCGGCGCCTCCGGATGGCTGGTCTGCTTCAGCCCGGCGAGCAGCCGTTCCAGGCGGGGCGCGGCGGCCTCGGCGAGCCGGGAGGTGGCCGCGTCCGGGCCGAGGCCCTGCGGGGTGACGTAGCCGGTCCAGGCGATCACCGCGGTGCGGGTGTTCGGGGACTGGGCGTGCTCCTCGGCGAACAGGGCGCGGGCCATGCCGGCGGGGGAGCGCAACGGCTCGACGGCCTGGTCGAAGTGGGCGAGGTCGGCGTCCGAGCCGGGCACCAGGACGGCGACCCGCCGGGCGGCGGCCAGGTCTCCGTACACCTCGGTGACCAGGCCGCGGCCGCGCGGGTCGAAGGCGAGGATCTGCCGGCCGCCGGCCAGCAGCGCCTCGGAGTCGTTGGCGCGGGAGGCGGCCAGCGCGCGGGCGGTCGGGTCCAGGGCGCGGTCCTCGGAACGCTGCCGGGCCCGGTCGCGTTCGGCGGCGATCGCCTCCCGGTTGGCCCGGTACCGGACGGCCGGCGGCGCACCGTCCAAGTTGCCGACCACCAGCGGGTATTCGAGGATCAGCCGGTCGAGTTCGGCGTTCGTCAGCGAGGCGAAGAAGGCGGCGACGGCGGCCGGGTCGGCGGTGGCCGGGTCCGGCAGGGCGCGGCCGAAGGTGTTGTCGGCGACCCAGGCGGCGCTGCCGGCCGGCGGCGTGGTGATGGCCAGCTGCTCGCTGGACGCGGTGGCCTGGGCGACCGCCGCCCCAGCGTCCACCAGGGCCGCACAGCCCGCGAACACGCCGATCAGGATCCGCTTGACCCGCCTGCGCTGCATGGCGTCCACTCCCTCGGGCCGGTACATCGCAGCGGGCCGGGCCCGATGGTGCTACGACTGCCAACTACTAGTCAGCCAGACTAGAGGGCGGCAGACGCGCCGGGCAGGGAGCAAACAGTGTTCCGTGTCACATTCGCCCGGACGCTACCTGTCGTATCCGTCCCGGACGCGCTTCGGAGCGATCGAACGCCAGGCCTCGGTGAGCAGTTCACGCAGCTCCTCCGGCTCGACCAGGGCCAGTTGCACCCGCACCCAGCCGAACCGGCCGGTGTACGGCGCCATCGAGTACACCTCGGGCGCGGCGGCGATCAGTTCGGCCTGATCGGACACCGTGGCCTTCACCGAGACCGCCCCCGACTCCGGGTGCCCCATCGCGAAGATCTTCCGGCCGACCCGGAACGTCTCCTGCTCCCAGGTGGTTTCCTGGTGCGCCTGCGGCAGCTCCAGTGCCAGCGCGATCAGTTCGTCGAAGGTCGCCATGGCCGCCAGGGTACGGCCAGGCTCCGACAACCGAAGCGAATTGACGCAGCGTCAGACCGCGCCGAGCGCGTACACCGCGAACAGTGCCGCGCCCGCCGTCGCCACCGCCCGCCAGGCGCGGGACGGCCACGGGGCGTCGAAACGCCGCGCCCAGCGGCCGATCAGCGCCAGCACCACCGCGAACAACGGCAGCCAGGCCAGTCGGGCCACCGCCCACAGGCCGGAGTCGGGGGCGGCGGTCAGGCCCGGCAGCGTGCCCAGTCGCGAACCGGCCAGCGCGGTCAGGAACATCGCGGTCTGGTGCCAGCAGAAGATCGTCATCGCGCCGAGGTTGACCACCACCACCGGCAGCCACAGCAGCGGCCGGCGCAGCGCCCGGCCCAGCCGGTCCTTCAGCAGCATCGCCGCACCGCCCTGCACCGAGGCCAGCGCCAGCACCAGCAGGGACGGCGGGTGCGAGTTGGTGCGGGCCGCGCCCGGTACGCCGACCATGCTCGCCGGGTAGTGGAACACCAGCAGCAGCACCGCGAACAGCGCCGCCCCGCCGAAGGCCGTCAGCCGCGCCCCGGCCCGGGAGATCCGGCCGTGCGCCCAGTCCACACCCAGCTGGTAGGCGAACAGCCAGCCCGGCAGCAGGTTCAGCAGGCTCAGCCACCCCGGCATCGACGCGCCCCACGGCCCGTACCGCAGCAGGTCCACCGCCGCGACCGCCGCCAGCAGCGCCGCCGAGGCCCAACCCTTCATCCGCGCACCGAACTTGACGCACAGCGGGGTGAGCGCCGTCAGCACCAGGTACATCGCGATGTACCAGAGCGGCTGCACCATCAGCACCGCCCCCGTGCGCACCGTGTCGGCCGGCACCCCCAGCCCGCGCAGCACCGGGATCAGCGCCGCCCACACCGCGGCCACCCCCAGCACCGGCCGGGCCAGCCGCAGCACCCGGCCGCGCAACCACTCCCCGGTACCCACCCCGCGGTCGGCCGCCCGGCGCAGCGACAGCGCCGACGCCCGGCCGCCGACCAGGAAGAACACCCCCAGCATCTGCAGCACCCAGCTCAGCGGCGCCATGAACGACAGCGCCGTCAGCGGACTCGCGTTGTGCAGCACGCCGTCGGAGAGGGTGAACCCGCCGAGCAGCCAGTGCCCGAGCGGCACCGAGAGCAGTGCGACGGCGCGCAGGCCGTCCAGTGCGCGGTCACGGGTGGCGGGGGTCTTGGCATCGACGGTCGCCGCGGCGCGGCGAACGGAAACAGGCAGCATCGGACGTCTCCTCGACAGTCGTCAGGCGGTGGTGGGGGCGCCGGTCGCGGCGAGCGCGGCGAAGGCCGCGAGCGAGGCCGAACCGGGGGCGAAGTAGTCGCTGTGGCCGTGCGAACCCGTCGACGGCAGCAGGCGGGCGTGGAAGCCCGGGGACGTCGGGTCGGCGCCGTGCCCGAAACCGAACACCGAGACGTTCGGGACGTTCGAGATCCAGTCCTCCGGATTGCGGGCCACCGCCCACACCGGCACCTTCAACTCGTCCGCCCGCTCCAGGCCCAGCCCCGGCGAGGCGAACACCACCAGTCCCGAGACCCGCGCCGGATCCGGCGCGGACTGCCCGCACACCACCGAGCCGTAGCTGTGGCAGAAGAGAGTGACGGGCCCGGTCAGCGGGGCCAGGCCGGCGACCAGACGCTCCAGCCGCGGGGCCCCCGCCCGGGCGAGCTCCTCCCGGGCGGCGTCCAGCCCCACGCCGACGGGCGTGGTGTAGCCGACCCACGCCACCACGGCGACCTGGTCCTTGGCAGCGGCGCGCAGTTCCTTCGCCATGGCGGCGAGGCGGTCGGACGAGGCCAGATCGACGTCCGATCCGGGCACGAGGACGGCGGTGCGGGCGTCGTGGGCCAGATCGCCGAACACCTCGGCGAGTTGGCCGCGGCCGCGAGGATCGAAGGCGAGAAGTTGGCGGCCGGTCAGTTCGGCGTAGCGGGCGGCCTTCCGGGCGGCCTGCTCGCGCTCTTCCGGCAGGAGCGAGGTGTCGGTGGCGCGGGCCTGCTCACGGGCGCGTTCCTGGGCGAGGGCCAGGGAGTTCGCCAAGTAGCGGAGGGGGACCGGCGCGCCGTCCAGATTGCCGAGAACCTGCGGGTGCCGGAACGCGAGCTGCCGCTGCTGGTCCGGGGCCAACGCGTCGAAGAACGCCGCCACTTCGGCCGGGGAGGCGTTCGTCGGATCGGGCAGCCGCACCCCCAGCCCGGTGTCCGCCACCCACTCCGCGGACCCCGGCGGCGGCCCCGTCAGCGGCGTCTGCGCATCCGCCGACGTCCACGACCCCACCCCCAGCACCGCCGCCAGCACCAACCCCGCGACGGCCGTCCCTCGACGCAGACGCCCCAGCATCGCTTCCTCCTCCCGTTCGGTGACGAGGAGGAAGGTAGGAACGAGGTGCGTGGCGGGGCGTCACCCTGCGGAGCCAAGACGCACGTCATACCTGGGTGGGAGTGCGGGCAACCAGGGGCGCGGGGAGGTTGCTCAGGTGCCGGGCTGCACCAAGCCGCTCTCGTAGGCGAGGACGACGGCCTGCGCGCGGTCGCGCAGGTTGAGCTTGGCGAGGATGCGGCCTATGTGGGTCTTGACGGTCTGTTCGGCGAGGATCAGGTGGGCGGCGATTTCCTGGTTGGAGAGGCCGCGGGCGATGAGTTCGAGGACTTCGGTCTCGCGGGGGGTGAGCCCGTTGAGGCGGAGGCGGGGGTCGCGGCGGGGGGTGGGGCGGTTCTGGGCGAAGTCGGCGATCAGGCGGCGGGTGACGGAGGGGGCGAGGAGGGCGTCGCCGGCGGCGACCACGCGGACGGCGTTGATCAGGTCGGCGGGTGGGGCGTCCTTGAGGAGGAAGCCGGAGGCGCCGGCGCGGAGGGCCTCGTACACGTAGTCGTCGACGTCGAAGGTGGTGAGCATCAGGACGCGGGGGCGGTGGATCACGCCGGGCGGGGGGTCGAGGAGGTGGCGGGCGGCTTCGAGGCCATCCATCTCGGGCATGCGGACGTCCATCAGGACCACGTCGGGGTGGGTGTGCCGGCTGACTTCCAGGGCCTGGAGGCCGTTCGCGGCGTCGCCGACCACGTCGATGTCGCTCTGGGCGCCGAGCAGGGCGGCGAAGCCGGCGCGGACCATCGCCTGGTCGTCGACGATGAGGACGCGGATGGTCATGCGGTGTTCTCCCCTGGGGCGGTGCCGACCGCCGTTGCGGGGCGGTCGATCGGCAGGACGGCGGCGACCCGGTAGCCGCCGTCGGCGGTCGGGCCGGTGTCCAGGGTGCCATCCAGCAGACGTACGCGTTCCCGCATTCCGGTCAAGCCGTGTCCGGTGGAGGCGGAGACTTCGACGGCGGTGGCCTTGCCGGAGGCCGGGTCGTTGTGGACGTCCACGGTGAGGGCGCCGTCGGCCGCCGCGACCCGGACCCGGGCGGTGGCGCCGGGGGCGTGCCGGACGACGTTGGCCAGGGCTTCCTGGACGATCCGGTACGCGGACAGGCCGACCGCCTCGGGGACGGGGCCGAGGGCCCGGACGTCGTCGGCGAGGTCGAGTTCGGCCCGGACGCCGGCCTGGGCCACGGTGGCGAGCAGGCCCGGCAGGTCGTCGAGGCCCGGTTGCGGGGCCTTGTCGGCCTTGGTGTCGGCGGCCCGCAGCACGCCGAGCAGGCGCCGCATCTCGGCGAGCGAGCCGCGGGCGGCGGAGGCGATCTGCCCGAATTCGGCGACGGCGGGCTCGGGCAGGCCCTCGATGCGGTACGGGGCGCTGTCGGCCTGGACGGCGATCACCGACATGTGGTGGGCGACCACGTCGTGCAACTCGCGGGCGATCCGGGCGCGTTCCTCCAGCAAGGTGCGCCGGGCGCGTTCGGTCTCGGAGATCTGTTCCTGGGCGGCGAGCAGCCGCTTCGCCTCGTCGCGGCTGCGCAGGCTCCAGCCGAGCATCAGGATCACCCCGGAGAGTGCGGTGACCACCACCGAGGTGCCGTCGAAGTGCTCGGCGAAGACGGACCAGCTGAGGCTGTTGCCGACGAAGGTGACCGCCCAGACGGCGAGCAGGGTGCGTCCGCTTTCCCGGATCGCCAGGAACACCATCAGGAACAGGTAACTCAGCAGGGTGGGGACCGGCCACGGCCAGGCCTGGGTGGCGGCCTCGCCGTGGGTGACGACCGCGCCGACCAGCACCGACGGTGCCACCAGCTGCCAGGCGGTCAGCGGCCGGACCAGGGCCAGTGCCAGCGCCCCGGCCTGGACCGTGGCCAGTGCGGCGGCGAGGCCCCCGTTCACCCCGTAGAACTGCGTCAGCGCGACGATGCCGGTGGGCAGCAGCGCACCGATCATGGCCAGCACCACCACGAAGGGCAGCGCCCGCATCCATGCTTTGCGGGCATTGGCCAGCGGCGGTCGGTGGCTCGGGACGGGTTCGACGAGGGCGCTGAGGAAGGTCTTCCAGGTGGTCACCGGGCCGAGGGTAGAACGGGGCGGGGCCGGTGTCCTCATACTCCGGTCGGGCGACGGGGGTGATACCGGAGTACTACTCCGGTATCAGCGCCAGGAGCCGGCCAGCGCCGGTCCGAGTTCGTCGAAGTGGCGCTCCAGCAGGGCCAGCATGCCGTCCGTGCAGTGGCTGTGCTGGTCGGCACTGGCGGCGTACGACAGGTGCGAGATCCGCACCACGGTGCCGAATACGGCGGCGAGCAGCCGGGGGCGAAGGTCGGTGTCCGGGTCGAGTGCCTCGCGTTCGGCGAGGATCCGGGCCACTTCGCCCTCCTGCTGGAAGGAGTGCCGCAGGTGGGCGGCGAGCAGGGTGGGGGTGGACTCGATCAGTTCGAACAGCTCCAGGACGGCGGTGACGGTGCCGTAGCGGGCCCCGCGGTCCTGGTCGATGGCCTGCCAGACCTCGTGCACCGCGCCGCGCATCGCCTGGAGCGGGTTCTCCTCGGCGGGCCGGGTGCGCAGCCGCTCGAGGAACTCTTCCTCGACGTCGGCGAGCACCGCGAGGGCGACCTCCTCCTTGTTGGCGAAGTACCGGAAGAAGGTGCGCTGGGAGACCTCCACGTCGGCCGCGATCTCGTCCACCGTGGTCCGTGCGAAGCCCTGGCCGAGAAACAGTCGGTGCGCGGCGCCGATCAACGCGTCGCGGGTG
Source organism: Kitasatospora sp. NPDC048407 (assembly GCF_043200475.1). Taxonomy (NCBI): domain Bacteria; kingdom Bacillati; phylum Actinomycetota; class Actinomycetes; order Kitasatosporales; family Streptomycetaceae; genus Kitasatospora; species Kitasatospora sp. NPDC048407. The sequence continues at coordinate 133,038 of NZ_JBICXW010000004.1, forward strand.
CGCTGCTTCTTGCGTTCGCGCAGGCCAGCGGTGGGCTGGACGGCGGCGGGGAGCGGGGTGGCCATGCTTCTACGATAGCGTCCTGCCATTTGTCATCAAGTGGCACAAGTCACGGCATGTCGATTGTCAGCGACTGACATAATGGCGGGGCCGCTCTCTCGCCACACCACACGAACGGGGAAGTCCCGAGCCATGAGCCAGTCCGTCGTACTCGACAAGGAGGCGGCCCCGGCCGCCGGAGGGAAGCTGCGGGGGCACCCCTGGCTGACCCTCCTCACCGTCGCCGTCGGCGTCATGATGGTGGCCCTCGACGGCACCGTCGTCGCCATCGCCAACCCGGCGATCCAGACCGACCTGAAGGCCAGCCCCGCCGACATCCAGTGGGTCACCTCCGGCTACCTGCTGGCCCTGGCGGTCTTCCTGATCACCGCCGGCAAGATCGGCGACCGGTTCGGCCACAAGTCGACCTTCCTGGTCGGCGCGGTCGGCTTCGCCGCCACCTCCGCTGCGATCGGCTTCGCCGGTTCGATTCAGCAGGTGATCTTCTTCCGGGTGCTGCAGGGCCTGTTCGGCGCGCTGCTCCAGCCCGCCGCGCTCGGCCTGCTGCGCGGGGCGTTCCCCGCCGAGAAGCTCAACATGGCGATCGGCATCTGGGGCGGCGTCATCGGTGCCTCCACCGCGGCCGGTCCGATCGTCGGCGGTCTGCTGGTCGAGCACGTCAACTGGGAGTCGGTGTTCTTCATCAACATCCCGGTCGGCATCGTCGCGCTGGTCCTGGGCCTGCTGATCCTCAAGGACGTCCGCGCCGAGAACGCCGCCAAGTCCTTCGACATCCCCGGCATCGTGCTGCTCTCCGGTGCGATGTTCATGCTGGTCTGGGGCATCATCAAGGCCCCGACCTGGGGCTGGGGCGACCCCGCCACGCTGCTCTTCCTCGGCGGCGCGGTGCTCGCGCTGGTGGTGTTCGCGGTCTGGCAGAACTTCGCCAAGGAGCCGCTGATCCCGCTGTCGCTGTTCCGCTCGGTGCCGCTGTCGGCCGGCACCCTGCTGATGGTGCTGATGGCCTTCGCGTTCTTCGGCGGCATCTTCTTCGTCACCTTCTACCTGCAGAACGTGCACGGCATGGCGCCGGTCGACGCGGGCGTCCACCTGCTGCCGATGACCGGCATGATGATCGTCGGCGCTCCGGTGGCCGGTTTCCTGATCGGCAAGATCGGCCCGCGCATCCCGATCATGGTGGGCATGCTGCTCACCACCGGCGCGATGCTCGGCATGTCCACCCTGGACATCCACTCCGGCAACGGCGTGATGTCGCTCTGGTTCCTGCTGATGGGCCTCGGCCTCAGCCCCGTCATGGTCGGCGCCACCGAGGTCATCGTCGGCAACGCCCCGCTGGAGCTGTCCGGTGTGGCCGGCGGCCTCCAGCAGGCCGCGATGCAGGTCGGCGGCAGCCTCGGCACCGCCGTGCTCGGCGCGGTGATGGCCTCCAAGGTCACCAGCGTGCTCCCCGACAAGTGGACCGCCGCCACCGGCCAGCCGCTGCCGGGCGGTGAGCAGGGCGAGGGTCTCAAGCAGCTCGCCCAGCTGGGCATCGCCCCGCCGGCCCAGCCCGGCGTCCCCGCCGAGGTCACCCAGGGCATCGCCGACGCCGTCCACTCGTCCTTCGTCAGCGGCATGGGTCTGGCCTTCACCGTCGCCGCGATCGTCGCCGCCGTCGCGGCGGCCCTCGGCCTGCTCACCAAGCGCGGCGCGAACGACGCCGGTCCGGCCGTGCACATCTGACGCACCGCCAAGGCCCGTCCGGGGGAAGGAGGTTCTTCCCGCGGACGGGCCGCTCCGTTTTCCGGGGTTTCCCGCGCGGTTTTGCGATCTTTTTGCCCCCCTCCTGACACTCGATTCGATATTGGATTACTGCACTAAGGTGCGGTCCGTGACTGAGCAGAGAACACAGGGGCGCCAGGCGGTGCGGCGGCGCCGAAGAACGGAACGGGTGGCGGCGTTCCTCGGGCGCTGGTGGGTGTTCGGCCCGCTGGTGGGGCTGGCCGCCGCCGCGGCGATGGTCGTCCGGATCTTCCACAACGGCCCGATCGGCCTCGCCGACAACGGCGACGGCCCGAGCCGGATGTGCGCCCTGGACGCCAAGGTGCACCTCGACGAGGGCTCCTGGTGGTGGTTCAAATGGGCCAACTTCCGTTACGACCACGCACTGCCCGGCGAATGCCCCCCCGGCAACCGCTACCCCGGCAGCGGCCAGTGGATGCCGGAACTGGCCCGGCCGATCAGCCGACTGCTCGGCTACCACGGCTACCTGGACCTGCGGGCACAGGCACTGCTCTGGTGCGCCCTTGTGGGCCTGGCGTTCGCGGTCTTCGCGGTCGCCCTGCGCGGCCGCCTGACGCTGCGCCTGCTGGTCTGCGCGGCGCTGTTCGTGGTCGTCGGCGACTCGGTGGTCGCGGACTACGCCGCCTCGCCGTTCAGCGAGCTGGCCGGGCTGACCGGCCTGCTGTTCGCCACCGCCGGAGCGATGCACCTCGGCGGCTCGCGCCGGGCCCGGGTACTGGGCCTCGCGGTGTTCACCGTCGGCGCGGTGACGGTGTGCGCGTCCAAGATGCAGGCGCTGACGATGGCCGTCCCGTTCCTGGTACTGCTGCTGACGTCCCGCGTCCCGATCGGGCGGTGGACCGGCCGCCTCGGCTCCCGGGCCCTGCCGCTGGCCGCGGCGGCGGTCGTCGGCGCGGCCGGGCTGCACACGCTGATGTTCCAGATGGACTCGTTCAAGGAAATCAACCGGACCGAGATGATCTTCGTCGGGATCATGGGCAAGAGCCCCCACCCCGAGAAGGACGCCGTCGCGCTCGGCCTCCCCGCCGACTTCGGCCAGTACGCCGGACTCAACTGGTGGGGCGAGAAGGCCCCGCAGAAGGACCCGCGCTGGCCGGAGGTCAAGGACAGGATCACCTACGGCAACATCGGCGGCTACCTGCTGCGCCACCCCGGCGTCGCACTCCGGATCGCCGACGGCGGACTGGACGACTTCGCCACCTCCCGCCCCGAGAACCTCGGCACCTACCCGGTCGGCGCCGGAAAGCCGGCCGGCGCGCAGGAACACCGCCTCTCCCTCTACACCGGCTTCCTGCGGACCTTCGGCGGCGGCTTCGTCCTCGGCCTCCAGCTCGCCCTCGCCGCGGCCGGCGCGTGGTGGCTGCGCCGCAGCGCGGGCAACCCGCGACGCCGGGCGTTCCTGGCGCTGATGATCTGCCTCGCCGGGGTGACCCTGACGCAGTTCGTCACCGCGATGTACGGCGAGGCGATCGAGAACACCAAGCACCTGATCTACGGCATCTTCGCCACCGGCCTGGCCTTCGTCCTGGCCCCGGCAGCGCTACTCGCCGCCCCGGCGACGAAGCCCGCGGAGCGCGACGCGAGCGAGAGCAGGCCGCTGGCCCACGTCTGACGCGACGTCCACCGCGCGAAGCGGAGGGCCGCAACGCAAAGATCCGCCCGAGAAGGGGAGTTCCCTCCTCGGGCGGATCTCTATGTCAGAGCGATCAGGCGTCGCCGCCCGCGGCACCCGGCTCGGCCGCGGCCACGTCGAGCAGCTGGTAGCGGTCGATCGCGGACTTCAGCGCCGAGCGGTCGATCTTGCCCTGCTTGGCCAGCTCCGTGAGGGTGGCCAGGACGATCGACTGGGCGTCGATGTGGAAGAAGCGCCGGGCCGCGCCGCGGGTGTCGGCGAAGCCGAAGCCGTCGGCGCCCAGGGACTGGTACTGGCCGGGCACCCAGCGGGAGATCTGGTCCGGGACGGCCCGCATCCAGTCGGAGACGGCCACGAACGGACCCTCGGCCCCGGAGAGCTTCGACGTCACGTACGGGACGCGCTGCGGCTCCTCCGGGTGCAGCAGGTTGAACTCCTCGGCCTCGACGGCGTCGCGGCGGAGCTCGTTCCAGGAGGTGGCCGACCAGACGTCCGCCTTGACGTTCCACTCCTCGGCGAGGATGCGCTGCGCCTCGAGGGCCCACGGCACCGCCACGCCGGAGGCGAGCAGCTGCGCGGGGATCTGGCCGGCGCCGCCCTCGGCGAGCTTGTAGAGGCCCTTGAGGATGCCGTCGACGTCCACGCCCTCCGGCTCGGCCGGCATCTTGATGGGCTCGTTGTAGACGGTCATGTAGTAGAAGACGTCCTCGCCGTGCGGGTGCTCGGCGGAGGAGCCGTACATGCGGCGCAGGCCGTCCTGGACGATGTGGGCGATCTCGTACCCGTAGGCCGGGTCGTAGGCGACCACACCGGGGTTGGTGGAGGCCAGCAGCTGGGAGTGGCCGTCGGCGTGCTGCAGGCCCTCGCCGGTCAGCGTGGTGCGGCCGGCGGTGGCGCCGATCACGAAGCCGCGGGCCAGCTGGTCGGCCATCTGCCAGAACTGGTCGCCGGTGCGCTGGAACCCGAACATCGAGTAGAAGACGTAGACCGGGATCAGCGGCTCGCCGTGCGTCGCGTAGGACGAGCCGGCGGCGATCAGCGAGGCGGTGCAGCCGGCCTCGGAGATGCCGTCGTGCAGCATCTGGCCGGACGGGGACTCCTTGTACGCCAGCAGCAGCTCGCGGTCGACCGACTCGTAGGTCTGGCCGAGCGGGTTGTAGATCTTGGCGGACGGGAAGAGCGAGTCCATGCCGAAGGTGCGGTACTCGTCGGGCGCGATCGGCACGAAGCGGTTGCCGATGCCCTTGTCCCGCATCAGGTCCTTGAGCACCCGGACGAACGCCATGGTGGTGGCGATGGTCTGGTTGCCGGAGCCCTTCTTGACAGCCTTGTACGCGTCGTCGCCCGGGAGTTCGAGCTTGCGCGGGCGGACCTTGCGGGTGGGCACGTAGCCGCCGAGCTCCTTGCGGCGGTCGTGCATGTACTGGATCTCTTCCGAGTTGCGGCCCGGGTGGTAGTAGGGCGGGTAGCCCTCGTCGAGCTGCTTGTCGGTGATCGGCAGGCGCAGCCGGTCGCGGAAGCGCTTCAGGTCCTCGACCGTCAGCTTCTTCATCTGGTGGGTGGCGTTGCGGCCCTCGAAGTTGGGGCCCAGCGTCCAGCCCTTGACGGTCTGCGCCAGGATGACGGTCGGCTGGCCCTTGTGCTCGCGGGCGGCCTTGAACGCGGCGTACACCTTGCGGTGGTCGTGACCGCCGCGGCCCAGGTGCTGGATCTGCTGGTCGGTCATGTTCTCGACCATGGCGCGCAGGCGCAGGTCGCCGCCGAAGAAGTGCTCGCGGATGTACGAGCCGGTCTCGGTGGCGTAGGTCTGGAACTGGCCGTCCGGGGTGGTGTTCAGCTTGTTGACCAGGACGCCGTCGCGGTCCTGGGCCAGCAGCGGGTCCCAGGTGCGGTCCCAGACCAGCTTGATGACGTTCCAGCCGGCGCCGCGGAACTGCGACTCCAGCTCCTGGATGATCTTGCCGTTGCCGCGGACCGGGCCGTCCAGGCGCTGCAGGTTGCAGTTGACCACGAAGGTCAGGTTGTCCAGGCCCTCGCGGGCGGCCAGGGACAGCTGGCCGAGCGACTCGGGCTCGTCCATCTCGCCGTCGCCGAGGAAGGCGTACACCTGCGAGTCGGAGGTGTCCTTGATGCCGCGGTGCTCCAGGTAGCGGTTCATCCGGGCCTGGTAGATCGCGCCGAGCGGGCCGAGGCCCATCGAGACGGTCGGGAACTCCCAGAAGTCCGGCATCAGCCGCGGGTGCGGGTAGCTGGACAGGCCGTACGGCGCCTTGGACTTCTCCTGGCGGAACGCGTCGAGCTGCTGCTCGGTCAGTCGGTCCAGCAGGAAGGCGCGGGCGTAGATGCCCGGCGAGGCGTGGCCCTGGAAGAACACCTGGTCGCCGGACTCGCCGTCGGCGTCCTTGCCGCGGAAGAAGTAGTTGAAGCCCACGTCGTACAGCGACGCGGACGAGGCGAAGGTGGCGATGTGGCCGCCGACGCCGATGCCGGGACGCTGGGCGCGGGAGACCATGACGGCCGCGTTCCACCGCGTCGCGTTGAGGATCTTGCGCTCGATCTCCTCGTTGCCGGGGAAGAACGGCTCGTCCTTGGTGGCGATGGTGTTGACGTAGTCCGTGCTGCGCATCTCGGGCACGGCGACACGCTTTTCACGGGCGCGCTCGATCAGCCGCAGCATCAGGTAGCGGGCACGCTCGCGCCCGCGCTCGTCGATGGCAGCGTCAAGCGACTCCAGCCATTCCGCGGTCTCCTCGGGATCGAAGTCCGGGACCTGGCTCGGGAGGCCGCCAATGATGATCGGGTTGCGATCGGATCCGGAAGCCACGCTGTTCCTTCACTGTCGGTCGAAACTGAGTTGTCGCGCCGCCTCCATCGTGCTACCGCGTTCGGAGATCCGTCATCTCTACCGATCGGTAACCGTTCCGCCGGTTGGGCGGTACGGTCAGGAGGTGGTCCGACCTGGGACCCCGGCCGGACGATGGCGGCCGGCCGGGATGAGGGCCAACAGGAGACTTTACGCCCGCACACACGGCTGGCCCGAATGCCGTTCGTATCTCGGGCAGGCGTACGGTCTGCGTGTGGGTGGGCGACGAAGCGTCCCGGTCCGGTACGGATACGGACATTTCGGCGCAATTGGCCACACGGAGGGCGGCGTGTCGGCCCCCGACGCGTCAACCTTTGGGTGGGATCGGGGGTCGGGTACTTGCGCGAACCGCCGCTCCCGTGTGGACTACGGCCACAGCCTCGGCATGGATGCCGAGCCGAATACTGGAGGTTATTCCCGTGAGCGCGACCGCGGACCCCGCGGACAAGTCCAACCCGGCTCTTCGTCTCGGCTTCGAACAGGGCCAGATCATTCAGGAGATCGGGTACGACGAAGACAGTGACCAGGACCTCCGCGAGGGGATCGAGGACATCACTGGCTCCGAACTCGTCGACGAGGACTACGACGACGTCGCAGACGGCGTCCTGCTGTGGCACCGCGACGAGGACGGGGATCTCACCGACGCCCTGGTCGACGCCCTGGAGTACCTGGCGGAGGGCGGCCTGATCTGGCTGCTGACGCCGAAGACCGGCCGTGACGGGCACGTCGAGGCGCACGAGATCGCCGATGCCGCCAAGACCGCCGGCCTGTCGCAGACCAGCTCGGTGGCGATCGCCAAGGACTGGGCGGGTACCCGCCTGGCCACCCCGAAGGCCTCGAAGACCGGCAAGCGCTGAGCTTCGGACCGCGACCGAAACGCGGGCCCCGGCGGAGAAGACTCCGCCGGGGCCCGCGTTTCGTTGCCACCGCCACCTTGTTCGCTCAGGGCTGAACGACGCCTCGAACGGCCCCGCCGCCTCACCCGAACGGCCGAACGGGGATGTGCGAGTGGGAGGATTTCCCTGCCCGCACCACCAAGACCCGGCAGGAAGGTCCCCTCATGGCCATCGAGATCGGCGCCCAGGCCCCCGACTTCGAGCTGAAGAACCAGCACGGCGAGTCGGTGAAGCTGTCCGACTTCCGCGGCGAGCAGAACGTCGTCCTGGTCTTCTACCCGTTCGCCTTCACCGGTGTCTGCACCGGCGAGGTCTGCGAGATCCAGAAGGAGCTGCCGCGCCTGCAGAACGACGAGGTGCAGGTGCTCGCCGTCTCCGTCGACTCGCCGTTCTCGCTGCGGGTCTTCGCCGACCAGCAGGGCCTCGAGTACCCGCTGCTGTCGGACTTCTGGCCGCACGGCGAGGTCTCCCGCGCCTACGGCGTCTTCAACGAGGAGAAGGGCTGCGCCGTCCGCGGCACCTTCGTCATCGACAAGGAGGGCGTGGTCCGCTGGAGCGTCGTCAACGGCCTCCCGGACGCCCGTGACACCCAGGAGTACCTGGCCGCCCTCGGCGCGCTCTGACACCACCCTCGGCCGGGCGCCGGGCCGATTTTCGGCGCGGCGCCGGGCCGAGTCGCCACCCCCGGCCGGGAACCCCGCACTACGATCGGGCCGTTGACGGATCGGGAACCCGACTTCTTGGAGGACCACGTGGGTGTCAGCCTGAGCAAGGGCGGCAATGTCTCGCTCACCAAGGAGGCGCCCGGCCTGACCGCCGTGGTTGTCGGCCTCGGTTGGGACGTACGCACCACCACCGGCACGGACTTCGACCTGGATGCCAGCGCGCTGCTCTGCACCGAGCAGGGCCGGGTCCGCTCCGACGCCGACTTCATCTTCTTCAACAACCTGAAGAGCGCCGACGGCTCGGTCGAGCACACCGGCGACAACCTCACCGGCGAGGGCGAGGGCGACGACGAGGCGATCAAGGTCAACCTGGCCGGCGTCCCGGCCGACGTGGCCAAGATCGTCTTCCCGGTGTCGATCTACGACGCGGAGAACCGGCAGCAGAGCTTCGGCCAGGTCCGCAACGCCTTCATCCGGGTGGTGAACCAGGCCGGCGGCGCCGAGATCGCCCGCTACGACCTGTCGGAGGACGCCTCGACCGAGACCGCGATGGTCTTCGGCGAGCTGTACCGCAACGGCGACGAGTGGAAGTTCCGCGCCATCGGCCAGGGCTACGCCTCCGGCCTGCGCGGCATCGCGCAGGACTTCGGCGTCAACGTCTGAGGCTGCGCCGGGCGCAGTGCGGGCCGGGTCCGTTCGCGGGCCCGGCCCGTCGCCGTCGCTGCTCCGCGGGGAGCGCCATCACGCGGTCGCCCTGGACGGCGATCAGCAGGTCGTCGTTGCCGGCCAGGTGCCAGGGCAGGTCGATCGAGGCGCCGGTCCGCGGTCCGCGGTGGGCACCTCGGACGGCAGCTCCAGGTGCCACGGTTCGGCGCCGTCTGCCGCGTTGAAGGCCACCACCCGGCTCGGGGCGGCAGGGGTGTCGGTGGTGCCCCGGCAGGTCATGGTCAGGCCGCCGAGTGTCGAGTAGACGACGTGCTTGCCGGCCGCGGGAGCCGAGTACCACACGTGGGTGGAGCGGTCGGAGGTCTTCGCCCACACCTGCTCGCCGTCGGCGATCCGCACGCCCTGCAGGCCGTTCGGCGTCCACCGCCGGGGCGGTGAAGGTGCCGCCGGCGGGCCGGGCGGCCGTCACCTCGCGGCGGAAGCGCTCGCGGAACTCGGCGTTGCCGGCGAGCTCGGCGCGCACCACCTTGACCGCGACGGTCCGGCCGGCGGCCGAACGGGCCGGGTGGACCCGTCCCTCCCTCCTTGCCCGCCGCCGGGCAGGAGGGACCCATCGCCGACGCCGAGGCGCGCCAACAGCCGGTAGGGGCCTACGGATTCGGGGTCGGTGCGGTCGAGCGGTTCGAGCGGCATCGTTGCGATGCTCCCGCTGTCCGTCCTGGTGCGTCCGTGCCCGCGCGACGGTTCGTCCGGCGGTCCCGGCAGCGTACCGGGCGGGTTCCGGCCGGTCCCGGTCGGAGCGGAACCGGGGCGGGGGCTTGATAGATTCGGCCGCGATCCGCCCCCGGCCGGGGTGCGCGCGGGCGATTTCGGGCCCGCGGGGCGCGGCGGCCGGGCCGGGCGGAGAGAGCGGAGTTCAGGAAGTTCAGTCGGGTGTGCAGCACTGTACGGCCGTCGAGGGGCGTAGATCTCTTGGTGTGCGTCCTTCGGGCGCGCCCCGTCGGACCGGCCCTCCCGGGCGGCTTCGACGGCAGACCGCCGCTGTACACCCCGGGAGCCCCGGAGACGGGAGCTGGGAGGAAAGTCCGATGACCGTCACCCTTGCCAAGGGCGGAAACGTCTCGCTGACCAAGGCCGCGCCGAACCTGACGCAGGTTCGGATCGGCCTCGGCTGGGACGCCCGGTCCACCACCGGCGCGCCGTTCGACCTGGACGCCAGTGCACTGCTGTGCTCCGGCGGCCGGGTCCTCGGCGACGAGTACTTCGTGTTCTACAACAACCTGCGCAGCCCCGAGGGCTCGGTCGAGCACCAGGGCGACAACCTCACCGGCGACGGTGACGGCGACGACGAGGTGGTCGACGTCCACCTCGACCTGGTGCCGGTGCAGATCGACAAGGTCGTCTTCGCGGTGTCCATCTACGACGCCGACGCCCGGCTGCAGAGCTTCGGCCAGGTCTCCAACGCCTACATCCGTGTGGCCAACGTGGGCGACGGCAGCGAGATCGCCCGCTACGACCTCTCCGAGGACGCGTCCGGCGAGACCGCGATGATCTTCGGCGAGCTGTACCGCTACCAGGGCGAGTGGAAGTTCCGTGCCGTCGGCCAGGGCTACGCCTCCGGCCTGCGCGGCATCGCGCTCGATTTTGGCGTCAACGTTCAGTAAGCAGCCCGGAATCGGTCAATTCCGGTAGCCAGAAAGGTAACTGACCCCGTGTTCCTCCGTACGTTCGGATGGTCCTTCGCCATCACGATCGCCGGCCTGATTGCCGCCGGCCTGATCTGGGGGGCCGAAGGATTCGGCGTCGTCCTGATCCTCTCGATCCTCGAGATCTCCCTGTCCTTCGACAACGCCGTCGTCAACGCCACCGTTCTCAAGCGGATGAACGCCTTCTGGCAGAAGATCTTCCTGACGGTCGGTGTGCTGATCGCGGTCTTCGGCATGCGGCTGGTCTTCCCGCTGCTGGTGGTGGCCCTGACCGCGCACCTCAACCCGGCGACCGTGGTGCAGCTGGCGCTCGACTCCAGCAAGACCCACGACGGGCACACCTATGCGCAGTACCTGGAGATGGCCAACCCGGCGATCGCCGCGTTCGGTGGCATCTTCCTGCTGATGATCTTCCTCGACTTCATCCTGGAGGAGAAGGAGTTCAACTGGCTGCGCTGGATCGAGAAGCCGCTGGAGAAGATCGGCAAGCTGGAAGCCCTCTCCTCGGTCATCGCGCTGGTGCTGCTCGCCGTGTCGGCCCGGCTGTTCGCCGGTGACCGCGCCGAAACGGTCCTGCTGGCCGGTGTCTGCGGTCTGGCCACCTACCTCGCCGTCAACGGCCTCTCCGGGGTCTTCGAGGCCGGCCTGGAGGAGCAGGAGGAGGCCGAGCACGAGGCCGAGCGCAAGGGCAAGTCGATCGTCCAGGTCGGCGGCAAGGCCGCGTTCTTCCTCTTCCTCTACCTGGAGGTGCTGGACGCGTCCTTCTCCTTCGACGGCGTGGTCGGCGCGTTCGCCATCTCGCAGGACATCTTCCAGATCACCCTGGGCCTCGGCATCGGCGCGATGTACATCCGTTCGCTGACCGTCTACCTGGTCCGCAAGGGCACCCTGGACGACTACGTGTACCTGGAGCACGGCGCGCACTACGCGATCGGCGCGCTGGCGCTGATCCTGCTCGCCTCGATCAAGTACCACATCCCGGAGCTCGTCACCGGCCTGGTCGGCGTCGCCTTCATCGGCGCGGCACTGGCCAGCTCGATGGTCCGTAACAAGCGGGAACAGGCGCTGGAGGGCGCCTCGCCGGCCGAGAGCTAGCCGGCGCACCGCACGCAGAGAGCCGCCCACCGGGAAACTTCCCGGTGGGCGGCTCTCGTTTGTGGCGGGTCCCGGTCGCGCTGCGGGGTTCAGACCGAGCTGCCGGGCCTCAGCCGAGCTGCTGCTCGATCGCCCGGAGCTTGCGCTCCAGCGAGTCCAGCTTCGGCATCGACAGGGTGTCCTCGTCCATCGTCAGGTCGATGCTCGACGAGTACGAGCTGCTGGACGAGTACGAGCCGCTGCCGGTGGTGGGCGACTCGACGGCGGCGCGGGGGCGACGGCCGGCGTTCAGGGCGGCGGGTTCCAGGGCGGAGGCGCCGACCCGGTCGAGAGCGGATTCCTCGGCGGCTAGGGCAGGCTCCGTAGCGGACGACGGGGAGTCGCCCGCGGCGGCCAGGGCGGGCACCTGCCGGCCGTGCCGGGAGCGGCCCAGCATCCCGTTCTGGCGGGAGATCGCCTTCAGCTCGGCCCGCTCGCGGCGGTCGGCGCTGCGCGCACGGATCTTGGCGTCCATCTTGGCCTGGCGCTCCTCGCGCACCTCCTCGACGGCCTCGTCCAGGCTGCGGACGTTCTCCAGCAGCATCAGCGACCAGGCGGCGTAGGTCTCGCGCGGGGCGCGCAGCCAGCGGACCACGCGGATCTGCGGCAGCGGACGCGGGACCAGGCCCTGCTCGCGCAGCGCCGCCCGGCGGGTCTGCTTCAGCGCCCGGTCGAACAGTACGGCCGCCGAGATCGACATGCCGGCGAAGAACTGCGGCGCACCGTCGTGCGAGCCGCCGCGCGGGGCGTGCACCCAGTTGAACCAGGCCGAGGCGATCGCGAACAGCCACACCAGCATGCGGGAGCCGAGCGCCGCGTCACCGTGGCTGGCCTCGCGCACCGCGAGCACCGAACAGAACATCGCCGCGCCGTCCAGGCCGAACGGAACCAGGTACTCCCAGCCGCCGGACAGGTTCAGGTTCTGCTGGCCGAAACCGACCAGACCGTGGAAGGACAGCGCGGCAGCGACACCGGCACAGCAGAACAGCAGGACGTACGAGGCGCCGCCGTAGATGGCCTCCTTGCGGCGGCGGCGCTCCTCGCTGCGCTCCCAGGAGTCGTCGGACCCCTCGGCCTTGTTGTTCTTGAAGCGCAGGAAGGCCACCAGGATGGCGGTGAACAGCAGGGCTGCGCCGCCGACCACGGCCCAGACCAGCTGTATGGAGGAGAGGTTCATCGCGGGGAGGGCCTCGGCTTTCCGCAGGGCAGGGGAAGTTGGAGGTGACGTGGCGCACGGGACAACGCACGGGACACCTGTGCGGAGAGACGATATCGCGTCCTGGGGGCGGGCATCGTACGGGAGTGACGAACCCTCTGCCAGCGGTCCGTACCAGCGGGTTGACGTTGACTCAGGACCCCGTGGGTGGGTATTGGAGAGCTAGGACAGAACCGGCGCTGGGGGAGGACACGATGGTCTCGGTGTGGGAGTTCCTGAAAGGGGACCGCAACAGCTTCGACACCGGAGGGCAGTTCAAGGTCACACTGACCAAGTCGCAGCCACAACACGCGATCACGGGCTCGGCGGCCACCACCGGTTACCTGTACATCAACCTGCACTGGTCGACCCGCAGCGCTGACCGGCCCACCGCGGGCAACGCGTTGCGCCGGTTCTTCGACCCGCGGATCCTGCGCCCGCTGGCGCCCACCGCCGGCGGCTCCGCCCCGCTGAACGTCGACCTCGACCTGGCCTGCCTGTACGAACTCGCCGACGGCACCCGGGGCGTGGTGCAGCCGCTCGGCCGGCTCTTCGGCGACCTGAACCGGCCGCCGTACATCAAACTCTCCGGTGACGACGTGTCAGGCGCCTCGTCCGGCGAGACCATGCACATCAACCTGGAGAAGAAGGACCAGTTCAAGCGGCTGCTGGTGTTCGTCTACATCTACGACGACACCCCCGCGTTCGACCGCACCCAGGCGGTGGTCACCATCGTTCCGCAGAGCGGCCCGCGGATCGAGATCAAGCTGGACGAGCGGGCCGCGGCGGCCCGCTCGTGCGCGGTGGTGCTGATCGAGAACGACGGCGAGGGCAAGCTGACGATCCGCCGCGAGGTGAAGTACGTGCACGGCTTCCAGTCGGACCTGGACCGGCTGTACGGCTTCGGCATGCAGTGGGAGCGGGGGTACAAGACCCCCGACCGGCCCGGGAGTTGACGCTTCGGCGCCGTGACGTTGCGGCGCTTTGGCGCTCTGGTGCTTGGCGTTGCGGTGCTTTGGCGCTTTGGTGCGCCGGTGCGGTCAGCGCGGTTGGAACTGCGGGCCCTGCGGCGGCAGTGCGAACGGCGCGCCCGGCTGCGGGGGTGCCGGGGGCTGCTGGGCGGGCTGCTGCGGTACGGGTGCGGGCTGCTGCTGCACCGGCTGCTGGTGGGTGGGCGGCGCGGGCGGCTGCTGCGGGTAGCCGTAGCCGCCCGCCTGCGGTTGCGGGTGGCCGTAGCCGGGGGCGGCCGGGTGGGGGTAGCCGTAGCCGCCCGCCTGCGGCTGGGGCTGAGCCGGCGGGTAGCCGTAGCCCTGCTGCTGCGGCTGCGGGTAGCCGTACCCGGCGGCCTGCGGGACGGGGGGCTGCGCGGCGTGGTGGACGGTCGGCGGCAGCGCCGGCGGCGGCGGGGCGACGATCGGGGCGGGCTGCGCGGCGACCGGCGCCGGGGCGGGGGCCTGGGCCTGGGTGGGCAGGGCCGGGGCGATCGTCCAGTCGTCCTCGTCCACCGGGAGCGGGGCGGGCGCGGACACCGGCGGCTCGGTGGCGGCCGCGGGTGCGGTGGCCGGGTCGGGCAGGCGGGGGTCGGCGGACAGCGGGGTGCCGCCGTCGCCCGTGGAGTCCTCGACGGTGATGCCGAAGTCGGTGGCCAGCGCGATCAGCCCGTTCAGGTACCCCTGGCCGACTGCGCGGAACTTCCAGCTGCCGGAGCGGCGGTACAGCTCGGCGGCGACCAGCGCCGTCACCTGCTCGTACTCGTCGACGGCGAACTCGGCCAGCGCGGGCGTCCCTTCGGGCAGGCCGGCGTCGAACAGCAGCACCCGCAGGCCCGGCACGGCGGGGAACGCCCCGCCCTCGGCGGAACCGGCCAGCACCACCCGGTCCACCCCGGCGGGCAGCTTCGCGAGGTCGATCTCCACCGCGTCCCAGATCCAGCCGTCCGCGGCCTGCTTGGGCAGGTGGCGGACCAGACCGGACGGGTGCCGGGGCTGGTTGTAGAACACGAAGTCCAGGTCGTCGCGGACCCTGCCGTCCTCGGCCAGCAGCAGGGCCGAGGCGTCCACGTCCGGGATGCCCGGGGTGTCCGTCCAACGCAGGACGGCACGGACGGCGTTGGCCGTCAGCGGGATGTTGGCGCCCTTCGCCATCACGTGCGTCATAACGCACCATCCTGCCGCCTGCCCGGGGCCTGGGACAACGCGGGCGCGGCATCGGCGAGTCCGGGCGGTGGCGGCCGGCCGGTGGGGCTCGGGCTTTCGAACTGCTTCCCCGGTGTTGCCCGGTCGTACGATGGGCGGCCGGCGGCCCGGTGCTCCCGACCCCACCGCGGCGACCGCCGCCGCGGTGAACTATCCGGCCACGCCAACCGTCCATGAGTCGAGGCGTCAGCCGTACGCGGCCCCGAGCGGGCCCCACAGATCAGAGCGGGAGAGCACTTTGCGCCACTTCGGGCATCTCGCGGACGACGTCCGCAACCGGCTCTTTCACGAGCAGCCCGTCGCCTTCGACCGGGACAGCGGGGCGGACGTCCTGGCCACCGCGCTCGGCGCCACGCTCTACAGCCCCGCCACCCGTCCCACCCTGGCCCGCGACATCCGGCGGCAGGCCGCCCGCGGCGTGATCTCCATGGTGCTGTGCCTGGAGGACGCGATAGCCGACCACGAGGTGGACGACGCCGAGCACAACCTGGTCGCCCAACTCACCGGGCTTGCCCTTGATGACGCCGCCTCGCAGCTGCCGCTGCTGTTCGTCCGGGTCCGCGCTCCCGAGCAGATCACCGACCTGTCCCGGCGGCTCGGGCCCGCGCTGCGGCTGCTCAGCGGCTTCGTGGTGCCCAAGTTCACCGAGGACAGCGGGCGGCCCTTCCTGGAGGCGCTGGCCCGCGCCGAAGAGACCGGCGGGCAGCGGCTGTTCGTGATGCCGGTGCTGGAGTCGCCCGAACTCGCCCACCTGGAGAGCCGCCACGAGCAGCTGTTCGGCATCGCCCGGCTGCTCGACAAGCACCGCGACCGGGTCCTCGCGGTCCGGCTCGGCGTCACCGACCTGTGCTCCGCGTACGGGCTGCGCCGCTCGCCCGACCTGACCGCCTACGACGTGGCGCTGGTCGCCCAGGTGATCGGCGACGTGGTCAACGTGCTCGGCCGCGCCGACGGCACCGGGTTCACCGTCACCGGTCCGGTCTGGGAGTACTTCCCGCTCCAGGAACGGATGTTCAAGCCGCAGCTGCGCCGCACCCCGTTCGCCGAGGTCACCCCGCCCGCCGACCAGGTCCGGCAGCGGCTGATCGAGCACGACCTGGACGGGCTGATCCGGGAGATCGAACTCGACCGGGCCAACGGCCTGTTGGGCAAGACCTGCATCCACCCCAGCCATGTCGCTGCCGTGCACGCGCTGTCCGTGGTCACCCACGAGGAACTGTGCGACGCCAGCGACATCCTGCAGCAGCACCGGGGCGGCGGCGGGGTGAGCCGCTCCGCGTACACCAACAAGATGAACGAGGCCAAGCCGCACCGGGCCTGGGCCGAGCGGGTGCTGCTGCGCGCCGGGGTGTTCGGCGTCGCGCGGGCCGACGTGTCGTTCGCCGAACTGCTCTCGGCCTGTGTGTCCTGAGTCCTGCGCGTCCTGAGTCCTGCGCGTCCCGGGCCCTGCTTCCTGCGCCCTGCCTCCTTCGTCCTGCTTCCTGCGCCCGTTCCTGGGTCGGTTTCTGATCCGGTGTCAGCCGATCGGACGATGCCGGTGTCCACCGGACGGTCATCCGATTCGCGCCGATCGGTGTGCGGAGGTTGGCCGGTCGGCCGATCCGCGGGCGGTTGCGCTGCCCGTACGCTCGAACCCGGACGTGCAGCCGTGCGTCCTTCCAGGCACCAGCAGCACCACCCGCACCACCCGTCGTCGTGATGAGAGGAGCCCCCGATGACCGTAGACACCACCACCCCCGGGCCGGTCGGGGCCGACCCCTGGACCGGCCAGTGGGTCACCGACCGGCTGGGCCTGCGCCTGACCGGCGGGCCGGAACTCACCGCGCTGATCGGCCTCGCGCTGCGCCGCAACCCCAAGCGCGCGCACCTGCTGGTCTCCCAGGTGCTGGGCAAGCACGTCCCGCAGCGGCCCGAGGTGGTGCACGGCGCCGGGCTCGAACTCGGCCGCCGGGTGGCCGCGTTGCTCGGCCCCGCGGAGGCGGCGCGGGCCGTCGTGCTCGGCTACGCGGAGACCGCCACCGCCCTCGGCCACAGCGTTGCCGACGGCCTCGACGCGCCCTACCTGCACTCCACCCGCCGCCCGGTGCCCGGCCTCGTCCCGCTCGGCGGCTTCGAGGAGGAGCACTCGCACGCCACCAGCCACCTGCTGCTGCCCGAGGATCCGGGGCTGCTCGCCGGGGACGGGCCGCTGGTGCTGGTCGACGACGAGTTCTCCACCGGCACCACGGTGCTGAACACCATCCGCGCCCTGCACGCCGCGCACCCCCGTGAGCGGTACGTGGTGGTCGCCCTGGTCGACCTGCGCACCCCCGCCGACCGCGCCCGCCTGGAGGTCGCCGCCGCCGAACTCGGCGCCCGGCTCGACCTGGTGGCCACCGCCGGCGGCGGCGTCCAGCTGCCGGAGGGCGTCCTGGACCGCGCCCGGGAACTCATCGATGCCGCCCCCGAGCAGCCACAACCAGCTGAGCCCGCAGGCGAGTTGACGCAGCTCCGGCTGCCCTGGCCGGACGGCCTGCCGGACGGCGGCCGGCACGGCTTCACCCCCGCCCACCGCCGCCGACTGGACGACGCGCTCCCCGCGCTCGGCGCCGCCCTCGCCGCTGCCGTCGGCCCCCGGCCCCGCCGGGTCCTGGTGCTCGGCTGCGAAGAGCTGATGTACGCCCCGCTGCGGCTCGCCGACGCCCTGCAACACCAACTCCCGGACGCCGAGGTGCGGTTCTCCACCACCACCCGCTCCCCGGTGTTCGCCCACGACCACCCCGGCTACGCGATCCGCACCCGGCTCGCCTTCACCGCCCACGACGATCCGGCCGGCGACGACGCCACCGAGCGCTACGCCTACAACGTCGCCCCGGGCAGCGACCCGGCCCGTCGCTTCGACACCGTCGTCCTGGTCGTCGACGACCCCGCCGACACCCCCGCCCTGCACCACGGCCCCGACGCCCTGCTGCCCCGCCTGCGCACCGCCACCGACCACGTGGTGCTCGCCGTTCTCCCGTCGTACCGCCCAGCGCCACCCGCCTGACGCCCCGCCGACCACCCGCTGCCAGAGCATCACCCCTGCGCACCCCACCGAAGGCCCGGCATGACCGCACACACCGCCCCCTCCCCGCCCGCCGCCCGCCCACTGCACGGACCGGCCTTCTCCAGCTACCCGGCCACCGACGTCACCTGGCTGCTCAAGGACCTCTCCGACGTCCACCTCGAAGCACCCGTCGAGGAACGCGAGGAGGCCGTGCAGTCCGGCGGCGCCCACTACGCCGAGTCGCTGCCGGTCGAGTACCAGCCCAGTCCCGAGTACCAGCAGCTGTTCCACACCGCGCTGGCCGCCTCCGCGACCAGGCTGGCCACCGCCGTCGGCGCCGTCGCCGAAACCCTGCTGCGCGAACGCGGACCGCACCTGGTGCTCGCCTCGCTGGCCCGGGCCGGCACCCCCGTCGGCATCCTGATCCGCCGCTGGCTCGCCCACGCCCACGGCCTCGACGTGCCGCACTACACCGTCTCCATCGTCCGCGGCCGCGGCATCGACCAGGTCGCGCTGAAGCACCTCGCCGCCCACCACCGCGCCGCCGACGTGGTCTTCGTCGACGGCTGGACGGGCAAGGGCGCCATCACCCGCGAACTCGACCAGGCACTGGCCGGCACCGGCTTCGACCCCGGCCTCGCCGTCCTCGCCGACCCCGGCAGCTGCGTGCGCACCTACGGCACCCGCGACGACTTCCTGATCCCCTCCGCCTGCCTCAACTCCACCGTCTCCGGCCTGGTCTCCCGCACCGTGTTGCGCGCCGACCTGACCGGTCCCGGCGAGTTCCACGGCGCCAAGTACTACCGGCACCTGGCCGAGGCCGACGTCTCCGCCCGGTTCGTCGACACCGTCGCCGCCGAGTTCCCGGCCGTCGCCGACGCCGTCGCCGCCGAAACCGCCCGCCTCGCCACCGCCGACCGCACCCCCACCTGGGAGGGCTGGGCCGCCGTCGAACGAATAAGCGCCGAGTACGGCATCGACAGCGTCAACCTGGTCAAGCCCGGCGTCGGCGAGACCACCCGGGTGCTGCTGCGCCGCGTCCCCTGGCGGATCCTCGCCCGCCGCGGCACCGGCGCCGACCTCGACCACGTCCGGCTGCTCGCCGCCCAACGCGGCGTCCCCGTCGAGGAGATCGACCACCTGCCGTACAGCTGCGTCGGTCTCATCCACCCGCGCTACACCCGTGGCGCCACCGGCGCGGACGGCACCGCCGTCCACACCTGACCCTGCCCCCGACCGAAGGAGACCCCGCCCGTGCCGCAGTTCCTGGTCGCCAGCGACCTCGACCGCACCCTCGTCTACTCCAACCGCGCGCTCGCTCTGGACGTGCCCGACCGGCTCGCCCCGCGACTGCTCTCGGTGGAGGTGCACGACGGCAAGGCGCTCTCCTTCATGACCGAGACGGCCGCCGAACTGCTCGCCGAACTCGCCGAGCAGACCCCCGTCGTCCCGATCACCACCCGCACCCGCACCCAGTACGAGCGGATCAACCTCCCCGGCCCCACCCCCGGCTGGATCCCCCCGTACGCGGTCTGTGCCAACGGCGGCCACCTACTGGTCGACGGCGTGCCCGACCCCGACTGGCAGCACGAGATCCGCACCCGGCTGGACGCCGCCAGCGCCCCGCTGCCCGAGGTCGTCGAACACCTCGCCATCGCCGCCGACCCCGAGTGGACGCACAAGCGGCGGGTCGCCGACGACCTGTTCGCCTACCTGGTGGTCGAACGCGCCGAACTCCCCGCCGGCTGGATCGACGAACTCACCGCCTGGTGCGCCGACCGCGGCTGGACGGTCTCCCTCCAGGGCCGCAAGGTCTACGCGGTGCCCGCACCGCTCTCCAAGAGCGCCGCACTGGCCGAGGTCCGCCGCCGCACCGGCGCGCGGACCGTCCTCGCCGCCGGAGACTCAGTGCTCGACGCGGACCTGCTGCTCACCGCCGACCACGGCTGGCGACCCGGCCACGGCGAACTCGCCGAGACCGGGTGGAGCGCCGAGGGCGTCACCGCGCTCACCGAGATCGGCGTCGCGGCGGGCGAGGAGATCATCCGGCAGATGCTGGCCCGGGTCCGCGCGGGGGAGGTTGCGGTCGTGAGCTGACCCGTGGCCCGTGGCCGGTGGGCCGTGACGCGTGACCGGTGGCCCGTGACGCGTGGCCCGTGGCCGGTGGGTGTCGGTCAGCCGCAGCAGCCGCCCCCGCAGCAGCCGCCGCCCCCGCCGCTCGGGGCCGGGGCGGCAGCGCCGGACGCGCCGCCGGTCACGGCGACGGTCGACAGCAGCTTCACGGTGTCGGGGTGGCCCTCCGGGCAGACGGCCGGATCGTTGGCCTGGGCCATCGGGCGGCTGAGTTCGAACGTGGCGCCGCAGGAGCGGCAGCGGAAGTCGTAGCGAGGCATGGGCAGCAGGGTACCGAGGGGTGACCGGGCCGGTGCCCGGTCGGTCCGCCCAGTAGCCGGTCGGGGACGGCGGGGCGCCCAGCCGGTGTCGGCCGTTCAGTGGCCGCGGATCATCGAGACCACCTCGGCCGCCGTCTCCCGCACCGCCGCCAGTTCGGTCAGGAACTGCCAGTAGTCGGGGTGCCGGCCGGCCTGCTCCAGCGAGGCGACCGCACGGTCCAGGCGGCCCACCGCCGCGTCCAGCGGGCCGGCGTGCCGCGGGTCCGGCGCCTGCCGGCCGGCCATCGCCAACCGCTGGGCGTCGCGCAGCGCGAACCGGGCCCGCTCGATCTCGCGCTGCGGATCGTGCTGCACCTCGTTCAGCTGCCGCAGCCGCTCGTTGACGGCCGTCACCGACCCCTCGGCGGTGTCCAGCAGCGCCCGCACGGTGCCGATCGCCGTCGTGGCGTCCGCCCACCGCTGCTCGCCCCGGGCCCGCACCGCGTCCGTCAGCCGCGACCTGGCCGTCCGCACCGCGTCCGCGGTCTGCGCCGACACGTGCTGCAGGTCCTGCCAGCAGGCCGCCGAGAACCGCCGCCGCAACTCGCTCAGCGCGGGCTCCACCGTGCCGGCCCGGTTCTCCAGCGCGTCGATCCTGGTCCGCAGGGTGCCCACCCGGCGGTCGATCTCGCCGGCCCGCTCAGGCAGCTTCGCCGCCTCCGCCCGGACCTCCTCCGCCCGCCGCACCACGTCCTCCGCACGCTGCAGCGTGGCCGGCACACCGTGCTGCGAGACGCCCTGGTTCAGCCTGGTCAGCTCCGGCGCGAGCTCGGCCAGCCGCGCCGCCAGGTCGTCCGCCCGCAACCCCGCGCCCCGCGCCTGATCCAACGCGACACTCGCCGCCAGCAACGCCTGCCGGGCCCGCTCCACCGCCGGCGTCACCCGGATCAGCTGCGCCTCGGCATGCTCCACCAGCGGCTGCAACCGGCTGACGAAAGTACCCAGTTCCGCACGCTTGGAGTCCAGCTCGCGCTTGGCCTGCTCCAACTGCTGCTTGGCCCGGAACGCCGCCGACGGGTCCAGCTCGGCCGCCTCCAGATCGACCGCGTCCAGCGCCCCCAGATACGCCACCGTCACCTGGTCGATCCGGGCCACCAGCTCGGCGTACTCCCGCTCCACCCGGCGCGCGGTCGACGGCTCACCCGCCGACTTCACCGTCTCCACCGCGAGCAGCGCGTCCCGCTGCGCCGAATCCAGCTCGTAGAACGACTCCTGCGCCGCCTCCCGGGCCGCCCTGGCATCCGCGCGCGCGCCGTCCCGCCGGCCGCCGCCCCACCAGCCGCCCCGCCCCCCGCCACCGCCGCCGGCCACCCTCACCACGTGCTCCCTGCTCCGTCCCGTCCCACCACTCCACTCGCCATTCTTCCCGATCACCCACCCCGCACGGCACCCCCCGACGACACCCCCTCTCCCCAGGGGGCGGCGAACCACTCCCGGGACCAGGTAGTCTGTCCACTCGTCGTGCGACCGGCCCACCGGTCCACTTCGGCGCGGGCGCATAGCTCAGCGGTAGAGCGCCGCCCTTACAAGGCGGATGTCGGCGGTTCGAAACCGTCTGCGCCCACTCAGAAGTTGCAGGTCAGAGGCCCTTCCGCCCACCCGGCGGGAGGGCCTCCGACGTTGCCGCACACATTCGGCACACATCGTTGACCCGAAGATCCCCCGGTACTCCAGCCGTAGATCGTGATCACCGACGGGAAGGTCAGGCCCGGGACGCTCCGAGGAACCGCAGCACGGCCAGGACGCGGCGGTGGTCCGCGTCGACCACGGGCAGGTCGAGCTTGGCGAAGATGTTGTTGATGTGCTTCGCCACGGCGCTCTCGCTGACCACCAGCGCCTGCGCGATGCCGGCATTGGAGCGCCCCTCGGCCATCAGACCGAGCACCTCCCGTTCGCGGGGGGTCAGCCGTGCGAGCGGGTTGCTGTCGCGCCGCAGCAGCAACTGGGCGACGACCTGCGGGTCAAGGGCCGTGCCCCCGTCCGCCACCCGCCGGACCGCCGCCACGAAGTCGGCGACATCGGCAACCCGCTGCTTGAGCAGGTAGCCCACACCGCTGGTGTTCGCAGACAGCAGGTCAGCCGCGTACCGCTCCTCCACGTACTGCGAAAGCAGCACCACCGCCGTCCCCGGCCAGCGCCGGCGGATCTCCATCGCCGCTCGCACCCCCTCGTCGGTGAAGTCCGGCGGCATCCGGACGTCGATCAGGGCGAGTTCGGGCCGGTGCTCCGCCACCGCCGCCAACAGCCCTTCCGCATCGCCGGCTTCGGCGGTCACCTGGAACCCGCCGATCTCCAGCACCTTGATCAGGCCGACCCGCAACAGCACCGAGTCCTCGGCGATCACCGCGCGCACGGCAGCTCCGCGGTGATGGTGGTGGGCCCGCCGGCGGGGCTGCTGACGTGGAAGGCCCCGTCGAGGGAGCCGACCCGCTTGGCCAGCCCGGTCAGCCCCGTGCCGGAGGCGGCATCGGCACCGCCCAGCCCGTCGTCGGTGACGCGCACTCGCAGCACCTCGCCGACCTGGCGGACTATCACCTCCGCCTGCATCGCGTGGGCGTGCTTCGTCGCATTGGTCAGCGCCTCGGAGATCACGAAGTACGCGACCGACTCCACGTTGGGCGCCACCCGCTCCTCCAGATCGACCCGCAGCCGCACCGGCAGGGGCGTCCGGGCAGCCAGCCCGGACAGCGCCGCGTCCAGACCTCGGTCCTCGAGCACGGCCGGGTGCAGCCCCCGCACCAGGTCATTGAGTTCGGCGATCGCCTCCTTCGCCTCCAGGTGCGCTCCCGCGATCACCTCGCGGGCATCACTCGGCAGGTCCGGGCGGGTGGCAATGGCCAGACCCAGATTGACCGCGAGAGACACCAACCGCTGCTGGGTGCCGTCGTGCAGGTCGCGCTCGATCCGGCGGCGCTCCGCGTCGACGGCCTCGATCAAGTCGGTCCGGCTCACGGCCAGCTGATCGACCCGCTCCTGGAGCCGCTGCGCCTGGCTGGGCCCGAGCAGGCCCAACGCCAGCCGCGCCTCGGCCCGGGCTGCTGCCCGCGCGGTCCAGGGCAGGGCGCACAGGAGGAGGAGGAGGCCGGCCGCTGTGTAAGCCGGCAGCTGGGTCAGGTAGCCGAACCAGTCCTGGCGGATTCCGGTCGGCAGCGCCCACGACCAGGCGCAGGCGGTGGCGCCCGCCAGGCATGCCGCTGCCACCGCGAGCACCAGCAGCTCCAGCAGCGCGAGCAGCGGGCCCAGCACGAGGTGGTAGCCGATCTTGCGCCAAGGCCGCGTCGCCGCGAGCCACCGGGCGGCCGAGGCCCACGTCCATCGTTCCGGCGCGGTGGGGGTGAGCCGGGGGACGTTCACACCGATGAGCACCCGGTAGCGAACCCGCTGAACGGCCGTCAGCACCGGGGTGCCGAGCAGGACCAGGGCGGTCGACACGGAAACCGTGAAGAGCCAGTTCCCCGTCCTGGCGGTAGTCGTCGCCGCCCAGGCCCACACGGGCACCAGCGCCAGGTGCGGCAGCACGCCGGCGGCAAGAAAACCGGTGTCCCGCTGCGCCCGGAGGACCGTGCGTCTCAGTCCAGCTGGAATCGTCATGGCACGACGCTAGGGCACCGCAGGAGGACGGCGCCATGAAGCCTGTACCCGATCTCATGGTGAACCTAGTACCACCTGTAGATCTTGATCCCGGCCTGTCGGCGGACAGCATCTCGGGTCGGTAGGCCGGCTTCTGCTGGCCGTCACGGGGCTCATGGAGGGAAATCGACCAGCGTTCGAACTGCTTCCGGCGGGGCAGACCGGATCACCTCGCAGTGTCGCCGGATGCGGAAGGTGTACCTAGCGCCACCATCAAGTCGGATAGGAGGGCTACTGCCTCGGGTGTGCGCGATCGACATGCTGATGTTGTGCCCGAGGGGCGGGCACGGGAGGGAGTCACGTGTCATGGCGAGCACTCAGCTGACCGGTGTTCATTCGCTCCGTCCGGTCCGGGTGGACGCCGGTTCGGGCTCCGGTGTCCCGCGGATCACGCCGAAGGCCGCAGCCGCTTCGCCGTTCCCTCTGCTGCTTCGCCGGGCGGGCACGGTCCTCACCGTGTTCGGGCTGGCGATGATTCCCTGGCTGGTCTTCCTGCACACCGGGCTGCCGGCCACCGCTCAGGCCTCGCACTGGGCCTGGACGTGGACGGGTCTGGACAGCTTCGAGGCGCTCGGCCTGCTCTCCATAGGACTGCTCCTCAGGCGCGGCGACAGCCGGGCCTGCCTGACCTCCGCCGCGACCTCGGCCCTGCTGCTGGTCGACGCCTGGTTCGACACCATGACGGCTGCCCCGGGTTCGGACTTCAAGCAGGCGGTGCTGATGGCGGTCTTCGCCGAGTTGCCGCTGGCGGTGGCCTGCGCGGTTCTCGCGACCCGGACCTTCCCTCGGCCGGGCCGCTGAGTGGAAGAGCTCCTGACGAGATCGGCGCTTGCGGTCCGGTCCGTTCCGGGAAGGCCCCGGCCTGCCGCAACGGCGGTCCACGGGCGGTTCGTCCGGCCCGCTCGGGTCGACTGCCGACAGATTCGGCACCGGCGCAAACGGATTGCACACAAACACAACTGATTGACCATCGGGGATGCTCCGAGGGTCCAATCGGATATTTGGGGAGGAATTATGAGGAATTCGCGGGCATTGATCGGCGCGGGTGCTGCCGCCGCCGTCGCCACCTGGTGGTTCACCGACTCCGCGCCGTACCCGTACTCTCAGCGCTGGCTGCTCGACCTGCCGCTGCCGTTCCTGACTCTGAAGCGTTTGGACCACGTGCTGCAGGCCCGGGAGGGCGAGAGGATCCTGGAGATAGGCCCCGGAACCGGCCTGCAGTCGCTGCACGTCGCGCCGCAGCTGGGCCCGAACGGCCGGCTGGACATCGTGGACATCCAGCAGGAGATGCTCGACCACGTGGGCCGCCGGGCCAAGGAGCAGGGCGTCGACAACATCGTGC
Organism: Kitasatospora sp. NPDC048407; assembly: GCF_043200475.1. Taxonomy (NCBI): domain Bacteria; kingdom Bacillati; phylum Actinomycetota; class Actinomycetes; order Kitasatosporales; family Streptomycetaceae; genus Kitasatospora; species Kitasatospora sp. NPDC048407. Next base: position 158,262 of record NZ_JBICXW010000004.1, read on the forward strand.
CGAACTGCGCCGACGCACATGAACTTCCTTTTGCGGATGGCTCGTTCGACGCGGCCTACGTGGTGACGGCGCTGGGCGAGATCTCGGATCCGGCGCGTACGCTGGCCGAGCTGCGCCGGGTGCTGAAGCCGTTCGGGCGGCTGGTGGTCGGCGAGTTCTTCGACAGGCATCAGATCCGGCCGTCCTCGCTGATCAGCCTGGCGGAGGGTGCCGGGCTGCGGGTCGCCCGGCTGTACGGTCCGCCGTTCGCGTACTACGCGGTGCTGCGTCCGATCGACGCCTGACAAAGGCGCTCACGGGCTCCCTTCCGCTTCTCCCGGATCGTGTTGAACGTCCAAGCACCGAACGTGACAAGCCCAGCGGCGGCCAGGGAACCGGTGCACTCGGCGCCGGCGGACAGCAGCAACTCCCTCCGCACTGGGCACCGCCGGGGGCCAGAGGGTGGTCGAGCCGTTAGCGCGCTGTTGGTCGCGGCGCCCGAGCTCAGTGACGGTGCGGCGGATTTGCGTCGGACTGTCTCGCCGTTTCTCGTCCGGCTGGGTGCTGCCCGCAAGCTCGGCGGCGTCGGCCCAGGTCACCACACTGGGTGGCCGAACGCGAGGACGGCGGAGTTCCGCAGGTCAGAGCCTTGCCTGGAGAGCACTTCCAAGCCGGATGTCGGCGGTTCGAAACCGTCTGCGCCGACTCGGGAGTTGCGGGTCAGGGGCCCTTCTTCCGATCCGGTGTGCGGTATGCCAAGAGTAGGCAATGGAACTGTTGCGTAAACGTGACGTTACGCTCCGGAGTTGCCAATCGGGGAATTGCCTGGCCAGCGACCGCCGATGTGGCGGACTGTCATATTCGACGGCACGCCTATGCAGAATTTATGGGATGAATTGGGGCGAAGATCGCCAACCTTCGCCCTTGTTTGGATCGGCCGCATGCGGAAGGCTCCCGGTGGACCGGGTGGCGCCACCTCGGATCACCCGGTGTCCAGGCCAAGGGTGCGGGGGTTCCGCGCTGCAACGCGAAACCCCCTCCCCGCCATCGTGATGAGTTTGGGAGAACATCATGGCGAAGACCGCAACCCCGGTTGACGGGGTGCGTTCGACGATAGTAAGGCTCGGTGTCGTCGCGTCGTTCGCGGCGGTGGCGTTGGTAGGCGCTGCGCCGCTCGCCGTCGCCTCCGGTCAGAGTGGCTCGGTCAACAACTGCTACTCGACCTGGGGCAGCACCGGCACGTCGGCGCACTGCTACAACACCAACGACACGGGCTACTACCAGAACGAGGCCTACTGCGGCGGCGTGGACCACGACCGGGCCTCTGGGTGGAACTACATCACCAAGGGCTCGACGGTCAGCAACTGGGGTCAGCTGGACTGCACTTGGTCCATCCGATACTCCGACGTGTGGTTCAAGTACTAGAGATCTGAACCGCCCCGAAAAGGGTGGTGGCAAGCACTGTGAGGCACGGCTGTGCGCCCCCCTTTCCAGGGGCGCACAGCTCCGGTGGGAAAGGCGCGGCGTGGAGCCGAGGGTGCGGGTGGTCGGCCTGGTGCAGGGGTACCGGGGGCGGCGGGTGATCGATGGGCTCGACCTGTCGGTCGGGGAAGGCGTGCTGGGGCTGCTCGGTCCGAACGGGGCGGGAAAGAGCACCCTGTTACGGACCCTCGCCACGGTGGCGCCGCCGCTCGGCGGGACGCTGGAGGTGTGCGGGGAGCCGGTCCGCTCGGAGCGGACGGCACGAGTGTTGCGGCGACAAATCGGCTACCTGCCACAGGACTTCGGGTACTTCCCCGGGTACACGGTGGAGGAGTTCGTCCGCTACTGCGCCTGGTTGCGCGAGATGCCCGACGCGCAGGCCGCAGAGGCTACCCGGCAGGTCGTCGAGGCGGTCGGGCTCGGTGACCGGGCGCGCGCCCGGATGAAGTCGCTGTCCGGCGGGATGCTCCGCCGGGCCGGGATCGCCGCTGCGCTGGTGGGTGAACCCGCGCTGGTTCTGCTGGACGAACCGACGGTGGGTCTGGACCCGGCACAACGGTTGGAGTTCCGCGCCCTGATCCGGACGCTGTCCGGGGCGGGCGTGGTGCTCAGCACCCACCTGGTGGAGGACGTCGCGGCCGTCTGCGACCAGGTCGCAGTGATGAACGAAGGACGTCTGGTCTTCCGGGGCACGCCGGGGGAGTTGGCGGCGTTGGCGCATCCGGGCGATCCGGGTGACAGCCCGCTGGAGCGCGGCTACATGCGCGCCCTCAGCGGCCGGCAGGCGGTGCGCCGATGAGCCGGGCGTACCGGACGGAGCTGCGCCGCTCGCCGCTGCGGTGGGTGTTTCCCGTGCTGGTGGCGGTGGTGCTGCTGGTGCTGTTCGGGCGCGGCAGGTCGTGGATCGGGGTGTGGTCGCAGGCCAGTGCCGCGGCGCAGATCCCGGCGTTCTACCTCGGCCCGGCGATGGCGGGTGCGGCGGCCTGGTCCGCGGCTGCCCGCCGCCGTGCCGGTGTGGAGGTCGGCCTGGGTGCGGCCCGGCCGTCGTGGCGGATCGAGGCCGTCCAAGTGGCTGCGGTACTGACGTACGGTCTGGGCGCCTACCTGGTCGGCGTCCTGGCCGCGATCGCGGTGACCGTGCGGGACGGCGGGCCGAGTTTCTGGTGGCCCGGCTACGTGCTGCTGGGGGCGGTGCTGATCACCGGTTGCGCGGCGTTGGGGCACCTGGTGGGGCGCAGGACCCGGTCATTGTTCGCCGTACCAGTGGTGTGCACGCTGGGGTCCCTGGTGTTCCTCGGGCTGGTCGGGTTCGTTCCCCAGGGCACGTCACCGGGCATCGGCCTCGCGGTCCTGTCTGGCCATCCCGGGCGGACGGTCTCGGCGTGGCCACTGATCGTCCGGGCTGCCGCTGCCCTGTCGCTGGTCTGGCTCGCGATGGTTGCCGGACGGCAGGTGCGTACCAGGACGGACGGGCCGGAGTGGCGGCGCGCCAGGTCGTTTGGCACGGCGGGAGGGGTGCTGGCCCTGGCCGGTTCGCTGGTGCTGTGGGCGCTTGCCGGACCGCTGGTGGTGCAGCGGTCTGCGCCCTCCCGTCCGCTGTGCACCGACGGGGTGCCGAAGATCTGCGTGTGGCCGGAGAGCCGGCGCTACCTGCCCGAGCTGCAGGAGATGGCCGGGCGGGCGGCGGCGCTTCCCGCCGGGCGGTTCCGGGTGCCGGCGCAGTTCGCGGAGGACGGAGTGGACGGGCGCCCGCTCGATGGCGGGAACGGGTTCGTCCTGCGGGAGGGGGAGACCTGGGAGGCGGCGACCTCGATGGCGATCGCGACTGCCGAGGCGACGATCCCGCTGTCGTGTCGGCGGGCGGGCGCGGACCAGTGGGAGCTGATCGCCTGGCTCACGGCCCGGATCGCCGGCCATGGCGCTCCGGTGAGCGTCCACGGCGGGCCGCCGGGCGTCGACCAGGAGGCGGTCGGACGCCTGGTCGACCAGCCGGAGGAGGCCCAACTCGCGTGGGTGAACCAGCGGTTGCCGCACGGCGGCGAATGTGCCTGAACCCACCCTGATGCTGTTCGCGCGCCCGCGCCGAGCCGGCCAGGCAGTGCTTGCCGCAGCGGGGCTGACGGCCCTTCAGCTGTGGCTCGGCTCGATCGCACTGAGACTTCCCGGAGCGAACGGCGACAGCACGCTTCAACTCCGAATGGCGCTGGCCGCCGCCTGGGCCGCACTGGCGGCAGCGTCGCTGCACAGCGGGATGAACGGCTGGGAAGCCGCCGGCGGCCCCCGGGTCCGTCGGGCCGAACGAGCCCAGCTGTTGGCCGCCGGGGCGGTGGCGCTGGGCCTGGCGGTCGGCACGGAGACGATCGCCTCCGGTCCGGCGAGCGCGGCCGCGGTGGGACGGGCTCTGCTGATCTGGTGGGGGATCGCAGTGCTCTCCGGTCGCGTGTTCGGGCGTCAACAGTGCTGGATTCTGCCGATAGTGACGATCTTTCCGCTGACCTACCTCGGCTGGAGTCCGTCCGGCACGGTCTACTGGTGGAACTGGCCGTGGGCGGATCTGTGGAGTTCGGCCTGCTGGGCACTGGCAGCGGGCTCGCTCACGGCGGGCGCGGCGGCCTGGTGGCTGACACCGTGGCGGCTGCGAGCGCTGACCCGCCGACGGTATACCTCGTAGGTCGGCGGCTTCTGTCCAGGGCCGGCAAGGATGCTGACTGCCCAGCAGGCTGCAATTCCTGGCCGACCTGCGGTGTCGGCAGGGCCGCGAAGGGGCGATGGGCCTGCGATACTGGCGGGGGTGCGGTGAGGTCGATCGGCAGGTGCAGGCGCCGGCGACCAGGAGGTCCGCAGCCGGCCTCGCAGCACGGCACCCCGGATCAGGGGCCTGTTGGGCGACGTTTCTGCAGACCGGAAGCCCTTTCGTCGATCCGGTGGAGAGGCTCTGGCATTCGGTGGACCTACCAGGAGGGCGCGGACGGTGAGTGAGTTCCTCATGAGGGCGGACGAGGAGATGCTGGAGTTCTTCTCCCAGATCGCCGACGTGCTCCAGACCTTCGGCATCTCCCGGGCCGAGGCCGTGGCCCGGGTGAACCGTGCCTGGGGTCACGAGACGTTCGATCCCTATCCCGACCTGATGTGCCACGAGTCGCCCGAATATTGGGCTCACGGCATGTATTACCACGACGGCTTGGACCAGGGCGGGACGGTGCCGTACTGGGAAGAGAACCCCGACCGCAGCAGCTGGCTGATCACACCGCCGCCGCCCGCCGACTCCCCGGCCTGGACCCTGCCCCGGGAGCCGTGACCGCACAGGCTCTCGCCGGGCGGCGGCCCCGGGGCATGGTGTTTTCGGCCGATTCGCCGCACACCCCGACGAACTCCGGGCGCGCGGCCGTAACGTGTGGACGACCCCGACGACGGAGGTGGCCCGTGCCGAGGCGTGACTACGAGGACGATCCGAACGCACCGAAGGCCAACAGCCTCGTCCCGGCGGCAAGCGTCGTGGTCGTCGGCGAGGACGGCCGGGTGCTGCTCCAGCGCCGCACCGACAACGGCATGTGGGCCCTCCCCGGCGGCCGGATGGACGTCGGAGAGTCCCTGGCCGGGTGCGGCATCCGGGAGACCCGGGAGGAGACCGGCCTCGACATCGAGATCACCGGGATCGTCGGCACCTACACCGACCCCGGGCACGTCTTCGCCTACGACGACGGCGAGGTCCGCCAGGAGTTCAGCATCTGCCTGCTCGGACGGCCGACCGGCGGTCAACTCCGAGTCTCCGCAGAGTCGTTCGAGGTGGCCTGGTTCACGTCCGAGCAGACCGACAGCCTGCCGATGGTGCCCAGCATCCGCAAGCGCCTGTCGGACTGGCGGTCGGGGCGGTTCCCGGTCGTTCGCTGATTCCGGATATGACGAACCGCCACGGGTCAGTCGCGCTGACGGATGATCAGGTCGGCGAGTTCGGCCAGTGAGTCGACCGTCCAGTCCGGGTTCGGCGAGCCGTGATCCACTGCCCGAGATCACGGGGCGACGCCGTGACGGACTGAGCGCCAAGGACTACCTGGCCTGCGTCGGACCGTGCGGGCTCAGACTGCGAAGCCACCGTCCACCGCCAGCTCCGCGCCTGTGACGTATCGGGCGCTCTCGCCGGCCAGGTATGAGACGGCGTCCGCGACCTCCGCCGCCGTGCCGTAGCGGCCGAGCGCGGTGAAGCCACGCTGGAAGTCGGCGGAGTCGCCGTCGCCCGGGTTCATGTCGGTGTCGATCGGGCCCGGGTGGACCAGATTGACGGTGATCCCGTGCGGGCCGAGTTCCCGGGCCATGCCCTTGGTGAAGCCGATCAGAGCGGCCTTGCTGGTCGCGTAGAGCGCGCTTCCGGGGAAGGCCACCCGCTGGGCGATGCAGCTGCCGATGCTCACGATCCGTCCGCCCTCCACCAGGTACTGCAGCGCCGCCTGGGCATAGAGGTAGGGCGCGCGAACGTTCACTGCCAGCACCCGGTCGATCTGGTCGCATGTCACCGCCTCGATCGGTCCGACGGCGCCGACACCCGCGTTGTTCACCAGGATGTCCAGCCGCGTGAACCGCTCGGCGACCGCCGCCACCGCGCCGTACACCGCCTCCGGGTCTGCGCTGTCCGCGCGGACGGCCCAGCCGCTCCGCCCCATCGCGGTGATCTTGGCGACCACCTCCTCGGCCAACTCGGCCGAGCCCTGGTAGGTCAGCGCCACGTCTGCGCCGTCCTCGGCCAGCCGCAGCGCGACCGCCGCCCCGATCCCCCGGCTGCCGCCCGTCACCAGCGCCACCTTGCCGTCGAGCGCCGTCACACCGTTCATCGTCATCTCCGTAAAGCTTCCTGTTCCGGTCTTGGACACGCTCAATCCAAGATCGGAACGCCTTGCGGATCCGGCGGTATTCAGACGTCACGTTCAATCTTCAACGACGACTCCGTACACCCCGGAAGTACGGACCGACCCTGGCTGCTCGGTCCAGTGCGGTCCGCCCGCCGGATCGGCAGCCACGTGGACCAAGGGGCAGCTCGGCCGGCGGACCGCCGCCGTCCAGCACCGCGCGCCGAGCTGGTCAACGTCGGTCAGCTCGGCCTCCGCGGGTAGGTCCCGGCCGGACGGCGCGAGTTTGAGGACGGGCCCTGGCGCCGGTGGGTGGTGGGCCGGTTGCATGGGGGGATGGAGACTGGTGAGGCCGGGCGGCCGGTGGTGTATCTGTTCGGGGCGGCGGCGGGGGCGGTGTTCGGGCTACCGGAGGTGGTTCGGGAGGCGCGGGGGCGGGGCTGGGAGGTGGCGGTCGGGCTGACGCCGACGGCGCGGGGGTGGCTGGAGGCGCGGGTGCCGGGGCTGGAGGAGTTGACGGGGTACCCGGTGAAGTCGGCGTACCGGTGGCCGGGCCAGCCGGATGTGCTGCCGGTGCCGGACGTGGTGCTGTTCGCCCCGGCGACGTTCAACTCCTTCAACAGCCTGGCGCTCGGTCTCACCACGTCCTGGGTGGTCGGTTACGCGGCGGAGGCGCTCGGTAAGGGCATTCCGGTGCTGGTCATGCCGTGCGTGAACACCGCGCTCGCCGCGCACCCCCAGTTCGCCCGCAGCGTGGCCACGCTGCGCGAGGCGGGCGTGCACGTCCTGCTCGGCGAGGACGGTTTTGTCCCGAACGAGCCGGGCACCGGCGACGCCCTCCCGTTCCCGTGGGACGCCGCGCTGCGGGCGGTGGAGCGGGTGCTGGGCGGGCAGGAAAGCAGCGACTGATGGAGGAGAAGGAGGAACGCCGTGCGGCGTGGACGGCCCTCGCGGAGTGCTGGGGTCCGGCGAGGGACCACGGCTGGATCGGGACGTCGATGGGAGATCTGCTGCGCCTGGCTCTCGCCGAGCCGAGGCTGGCGGAGTTCTGGCCGTGGACGGGGATGAACGAGCTGCACCTGTCGACCAGCCAGGACTTCCGCGACTTCGGGAAGGACTCGTTCCCGGCCGTCGCCGCCTGGCAGGGCGGCTACCGGGTCCTGGCCGCGCCGGCGCGGCAGGGGGCGGAGACGGTGCTGGAGACGACCGATCCGGCCGAGGCGCTGGCGTGTCTGCTGGAGTTGATGGGCCGATGACGATCGAGGCGGAGCTGAAGGCCCGGGTGCGGGAGCCGGTGGAGTTGGTGGCGCGGCTGACAGCGGCGGCCGGGGCGGCCGGGCGGGTGGAGGTGTACCGGGACGTGTACTTCGATCGGCCCGGTGGGGAGTTGGGGGCGGTCGGTGCCGAGCTGCGGGTGCGAACGGTGACGGGCCCGGCCGGGATGCGGACGGTGCTGACGTACAAGGGGGCGGCGCTGGACGCGGGCTCCAAGCCGGAGACCGAGACACTGGTGGCCGATCCGGTGGCGTTGCGGGCGATCCTGCGCGGCAGCGGGCTGGTGGAGACGATCGCCTTCGAGAAGCGGTGCCGGAACTGGGAGCTGACCGAGGACGGCCGCCCGCTGCTGGCCACCGTGGTGGAGGTGCCGGAGCTGGCCGGGGTGTTCCTGGAGGTGGAGACCCCGGCGGCGGACGCGGCGGAGCTGCCGTCCGCGCTGGCGGCCGTCCGCCGTGCGGTGCGCCGGCTCGGGGTCGCGGACGCGGAGCTGACCACCGAGCTGTACACGGACGCCGTCGCCAGGGCGAGGGAATGACGCGAGTCGGAGCAGCTTGCGCTTCTTGACCCGGCCGGGTCTGCCCGTCCCGCACGGCGCGGTGAGTGAGTGACGCGAGTCAGAGCAGTTTGCGCGGGCCGACCGAAGGAAGGGGATCGGAGGGGTCGCGGTAGGGGTGCAGCAGGGCGGACGCGCCGCGCAGCTTCGCCGCGAGGCGGGCCGGCAGCACGAGTGTCCAGAGCAGGCCCTCGCCGCCGGGGCCCTCGACCAGCCAGGAACTCCAGGGGAGCTGGAGGGTGGCGGCGGGGCTGAAGGCGATCGGGCGGTGGCCGGCCAGGGGGAGGTCGTGCAGGCCGAGGCGGCACCAGCTGGAGATGGTGAGGGTGCGGCGGGCGGGGTCGAAGCCGGCGGGGACGCAGTCGGTGATCCGGTCGCGGCCGATGTGCTGGAGGAAGCGCTGGTTGCTCCGCAGGGAGAGGTGCCGGGTGGTGAAGTCCTCGACGGCGGTGCGCAGCTCGGCGGCGTAGCGGGCGGGGGTGGTGCCGGGCCGCCAGGGCAGCCGGATCTCGCCGAGCAGGTTGCCGAGGGCGCCGTCGGGGAGGCCGAGGGGGCGGCGCAGGTTGACGGGGAGGGTGAGGGTCTGTTCGGCGTCCTGGTGTCCGTCGAGTTCGCGCAGGACGTGCAGCAGGTGGGCGCAGAGCGCGTCGTTGGTTGAGAGCGGGCGGCCGGCCTCGGCGGTGAGTGCGGCGCGCAGGCGCTGGAGCTCGGCGGGGGCGAACCAGATCTGCACGGTGCGGTTGGCGAGGCCGGCGGCGGCGATGGTGCGTTGCAGTTCGGCGGCCTCGGCGGGGTCGGGCAGCCGGAGGGAGGGGACTCCGCTGTCCTCGGCGGGGAGGTGGGCGTCGAGCTGGAGTTCGCGGTCGGCGGTGGGGGAGAGTGCGGGCGGCTCGGTGCCTTCGGTGCAGGCGGACCAGGTGCGCAGCAGCAGGGCGAAGGTGTGCATGTCGCCGACGGCGTGGTGCCAGGAGATGCCGAGAGCGCCGGTGCCGTCGGCGAGGCGGGTGAGTCGGACGGTGAGCAGCGGCAGGCGGGTCCGGCGGGCTTCGGTGGCGCGGACGTGGTCGACCAGGCCGTTCGCGGGCAGCGCCATCCGGTCGAGGGCCTCGGTGAGGGTGTGGGGGGAGTCGGCGACGGTGAAGGGGACGCCGGTGTCGTCGGTGTCGATGCAGAGGTCGCCGTCGGCGGTGGTGCGCAGGCGGCCGGCGAATTCGGGGAGCCGGGCGAGGGCGCGGGCGAGGCCGTCGGCGAGGGCGTCGGCGTCGAGCGGACGGTCGTGGAAGAGGACCACGGAGACGGGGAGGTCGGCGAGCAGCAGGTCGCCGACGGAGCAGCGGACGGGCCCGGGTCCGGGGCGGCCGGCCCGGACGGTGCGGATTTCGGCGTCGGACGTCGGCGTGCCGGTCATACCGGTCCCCTCCCTGGAGTGACGGGGGAACCATAGGGGCCTGCGGGTGGGGGAAACCAGAGGTGTCCGAACGGTCGCTGACGCGTCGTCCGGGCGGCCGGTTCCGATCCCGGGCAGGTATGTGTCGTTTCTCATACTGATGCCCGAAAGGGTCGAAAGGTGGTGAGCTGCGGTTTTCGTCCCGGGTTAATACGCCGTTCACGGGGGTGAAACGAAGGCGTTAGCCGCTAAAGGATCATGCAATCGACGAAAATTGAGCCTATCAGCTGACGAAACGCAGGTGAACCGCAGGCTTCTGCCGTGGTCTGCTGCGGAAACAGTGGGAGTTACGGTTCCCGCATGGTTCAGCTCGACAATCGCCCGGGAGCCGGCGCCGACGTCGCCACCGGCTCGGACGCCCCTGGCGGCGTCCGCTCCAAGGGCCTCAACAGCAACTCGATAGGTCTGCTCGGCAACGCCGTGATCGGCGTCTCCACGGTCGCCCCGGTGTACTGCCTGACGACGACGCTGGGCACCACCGTGGCCGCCGTCGGCCTGCAGATGCCGGCGCTCTTCCTGGCCGGCTTCCTGCCGATGCTGCTGGTGGCCTTCGCCTACCGGGAGCTGAACAAGGCGATCCCCGACAGTGGCACCTCCTTCACCTGGACGGTGAAGGCGTTCGGCCCGAAGGTCGGCTGGATGTGCGGCTGGGGCCTGGTGATCGCCACGATCATCGTGCTGTCCAACCTCGCGGGCGTCGCCACCGAGTACCTGTACCTGCTGCTCGGTGAGATCACCCGCAGCGACTCGGTCGCCGCGCTCAACGACAACAAGCTGGTGCACGTGGTCACCTGCCTGGGGCTGATCGCGATCGCGACCATGATCAGCTACCGCGGCATGACCGCCACCAAGGGCGTCCAATACGCCCTGGTGGGTCTTCAACTGGTCGTTCTCGCCGTGTTCGGCGTGATGGCGATCGTCAAGGCCACCGGCAACGGCGATGCCGGGTCGCTGCACTTCTCCTGGAGCTGGTTCAATCCGTTCGAGGCCAGCTCCTTCACCGCGTTCGTGGCCGGTCTGTCGCTCTCGCTGTTCATGTACTGGGGCTGGGACGCCTCGCTGAGCGCCAACGAGGAGACCGGCGGCAGCGAGAAGACCCCCGGCCGGGCCGCGATGCTCGCCATGGTGGTCCTGGTCGGCTCCTACCTGTTCACCGCCGTCGCGGTGCAGATGTACGCGGGCGTCGGCACCACCGGCACCGGCCTCGGCAACCCGGAGACCTCCTCCAACGTGCTCGCCGTGCTGGCCGGCCCGGTGATGGGCCCGGCCCTCGGCGTGATGCTGTTCGTCGCCGTGCTGGCCTCCGCCTCCGCCAGCCTGCAGACCACCTTCATCCCGGTCAGCCGCACCGTGCTGGCGATGAGCGTGTACGAGGCGCTGCCGTCCTCCTTCACCGAGGTCAACGAGCGCTACAAGACGCCGGGCCGGGCGATCATCACCGCCGGTGTCGGCACCGGCGCGTTCTACACCGTGATGACCATGGTCAGCTCGCACGTGCTGGCCGACACCATCGCTGCGCTGACGCTGATGATCTGCTTCTACTACTCGCTGACCGCGTTCGCCTGCGCCTGGTACTTCCGCGGCGACTTCCGCAACTCGGTCCGCGACGCGGTGCTCAAGGTGGTCTTCCCGCTGATCGGTGGCCTCACCCTGGCCGCGATCTTCAGCAAGTCGCTGGTCGACATGATCGACCCGTCCTACGGCAGCGGCAGCTCGGTGTTCGGCATCGGCAGCGTCTTCGTGGTCGGCGCGGGCCTGCTGGCGCTCGGCCTGGTCGTGATGGCCGTGATGACGCGGCGCAGCCCCGCGTTCTTCCGCGGCGAGGTGCTTACGCGTGACACTCCGGCGCTGGTGATCCCGGAGTGAGCTGAGGGAGAGCTGCGCGACAAGCGCCGGCCCGTCCGCAAGGTCGCGATCAAGTGCAGGTCATTGTCCTGCGTCGCGATCTTGCGGTCGGGCCCTTCCGTTTCGCGCAGCTCCGCCCCCTCGCTTCGCTGGGGGTACCCCCAGCGCCCCCGGTTTGCCACCCTCAGTACGCGACGGTGAAGCGCTCGCCGATGTGCTTCGGCCGCTCGATCTCGTCCACCAGGGCCACCGCGTAGTCCTCGGTGGAGATGCGGCTCTCGCCGTCGGTGCCGATCAGCAGGTCCTCCAGGCCCTCGCGGTAGGTGCCGGTGCGCTCGCCGGGGGCGATGGTGGCGGCGGGGGAGAGGCTGGTCCAGCGCAGGTCGGTGACGGTGCGGAGGAAGTCCAGCGCGTCGCCGTGGGCGTGCATGATCTGGAGCAGGAACTCGGGCAGGCCCTCGGTGTCCCAGACCTGCTTGCCGTCGGGGGTGCGGAGCGAGCCGGCGCCGCCCACCGCGATCAGTCGCGGGGTGTCGGTGCCCAGCGTGCGCAGGCCCGCCACCAGGGATTCGGCGGACGGGGCGATCAGGGCCTGGTGGCCCGGCCCGTCGCCGCCGCCGACCGCGCTGACCACCACGGCCGACCCCTTGGCGTGCTCGGCGACCGAGGCCGGGTCCAGCACGTCTCCGGTCGCCACCGTCAGCGCCGGGTGGGTGACCGTCAGCTTTGCCGGGTCGCGGACCACGGCGGTGACGGTGTGGCCGCGGCGCAGCGCCTCGGCCAGTACGCGGGAGCCGATGGTGCCGGTGGCGCCGTACAGGGTGATGGTGCTCATGGGGGGTGTCTCCTCGTTGCCGTTTTCGGTCTGCTTCTCGACCGTACGGCGGGCCGTCGCCGGTCGGCGAGGTACCGGGCCGACAGGCCGTGGTGAAAAACGGACACCCCCGCTGCGCTGCTCAGCCCAGGCGGAACAGGGTGCCGTGGCCGGTGGCCAGGGTGGCGGCGAGGACGGCCAGGTCGGCGAGGCCGAGGACCAGGCCGAGGCGGGCCCGGTGGGGGCGGGCGGTGCCGCGGTGGAGGGCGAGGGCGGCGAGGGTGACGGCGATCGGGCCGAGGACCAGGTTGAACAGCAGCAGTCCGAGCAGGCCGAGCACGAACGAGGCGACGGCCAGCTGGTCGGCTTCCGGGGCGGCGGGGCGGGTGATGTGCTGGGCGGACATGGCGGGCGCTCCGGGGTCAGTGGCGGCGGGTGCGGGTGAGCTGCTCGCGGGCGCCGAACAGCAGCAGCCAGGTGGCGACGGCGCCGGCCGCGGCGAGGGCGACCGGCCCGGGCAGGTGGGCGGCGGCCCCGGCGAGCAGGCCGAGGGCGAGCAGGGCGAGGAGCAGCATGGCGGCCTCTCCGGTTCGGGTGCTTCGGTGCATCGACACTGCGACGATGCGACGACGCGACGACGGGACGGGGCGGCGTTTCGGCTAACAACTGTTCGCTGAAACCCTGTCAGCACTGTAGCGGGGCTGGAGATTTTCGGCAAACAGTTGTTTACTGAGCGCCGTGACCACGACCCCCGCCCCCGGCGTCCGCCAGGCCCAGAAGCAGGCCAGCCGCCGCGCCCTGCTGGATGCGGCCCTCGCCCTGCTGGAGGGGCAGAACCTGAGCGGCCTCGGCGTGCGCGAGGTGACGCGGGCGGCCGGGCTCTCCCCGGCGGGCTTCTACCGGCACTTCGCCGACCTGGCCGAACTGGGCGTGGTGCTGGTGCGGGAGTCGCTGGCCAACCTGCACGAGATGGTCCGCGCGGTGTTCGTGGGCAGTGGCGATCCGGAGCAGTTGATCGACCGTTCGGTCGAGGTGATCGACGCGCACGTGGCCGAGCATGCCACGTACATCCGTTTCCTGGCCCGCGAGCGGCACGGCGGGGTGAAGCCGGTGCGGGACGCGGTCGGTGCCGAACTGCGGCACTTCGCGGAGGAGTTGGCCGAGCTGCTGGCGCCGCGGCCGGAGCTCGCGGACTGGTCGCCGAGTGAGCGCCGGATGCTGGCCGAGCTGTACGTGGACCGGATGGTCAGCACGGCGCTGGCGCTGGTCGAGGCCGATCCCGCCGAGCGGGTCGCGATCGCGGACACGGTGCGCACCCAGCTGCGGCTGATCACGCTGGGAAGCCGTCATTGGAAGGCGAGTTGAAGGTGAGTTGACGGCGGGTTGGCGCCGTCTTGAGGGAAATCCGGGGGTGCGGTCACTCTTGACATAGTGTCATGGGCGCGCCAATTTAAGGGAACCCCAGTGGGACCCCGCATCCCTGAGAGGCAACCCCCATGAAGAAGCCGCTCATCGGCGCGCTCGGCACCGTTCTGCTCGCCGGGACCGCCCTGGTCACCGCCACCCCCGCGTCCGCCGTCACCGTCAACCTGGCCGGGACGGTCGCGCTCAGCAACTGTTCCGGCTCGCTGATCCGGATGCCCAACTCCGTGGACACCGACCCCGGACTGATCCTGACCAACGGCCACTGCCTGGAATCCGGCATGCCGGCCCCCGGCCAGGTGATCACCAACAAGGCGTCCACCCGCAGCTTCACCTTGCTCAGCGGCAGCGGCAGCAGCCTCGGCACGGTGCGCGCCAACCGGGTCGTCTACTCGACGATGACCGACACCGACGTCACCATCTACCGGCTGACCACCAGTTACGCGAGCATCAAGAACACCTACGGGATCTCGCCGCTGACCATGTCCAACACCCATCCGGTGGCAGGCAGTGCGATCAAGGTGCCCTCCGGCTACTGGAAGACCATCTACTCCTGCAACGTGGACGGCTTCGCCTACCGCCTCAAGGAGAGCAGCTGGACCTTCCAGGACTCGCTGCGCTACACCTCCGGCTGCAACATCATCGGCGGCACCTCCGGTTCCCCGGTGGTCGACGTCAACACCGGCCAGGTCGTCGGAGTGAACAACACCAGCAACGAGGACGGCCAGACCTGCACGCTCAACAACCCGTGCGAGGTGGACCAGAACGGCGCGGTGACCATACACCCCGGCATCGGCTACGCCCAGGAGACCTACACCATCCCGAACTGCTTCGCCCCGGGCAATCTGCTCGACCTGACCCGGGCAGGCTGCGTGCTGCCCCGCCCGTAGCCGGGCCCGAACGCGCGCAGCCACCCGGCTCCCCTCCGCGGGTGGCTGCGCGCGTTCCGCGGCGTTCTACAGGAAGCGGCGCAGCAGCCGGGACTTCGCGGCGGTGAACGGCGGGTAGGCGAGCCGCAGGGTGTCCAGCGCCAGCGGCTTGGACAGCACCGCCTTGGTGTGGCTGAACGTCTCGATCGAGTACCGGCCGTGGTACCCGCCCTGGCCGCTCTCGCCGACGCCGCCGAACGGCAGCCCGGGGACGGACAGATGGGCGTTCGGGACGCCGAAGGCCAGCGCCCCCGAGGACGTTTCGGCGGTCAGCCGGCGCCGGGTGTGCGCGGAGGCGGTGAAGGCGTACAGCGCCAGCGGCTTGTCCCGGGCGGTGATGAACGCGATCGCGGCGTCCAGGTCGGGCACCCGGACGATCGGCAGGACGGGGCCGAAGATCTCCTCGCGCATCACCGGCGCGTCCGGGTCGACGTCGGCCAGCACGGTCGGGGCGAGGTAGCGGGTGGCGCGGTCGTGCTCGCCGCCGGTGACGGTCCGGCCGTCGGCCAGCAGCGCCGTCAGCCGCTCGAAGTGGCGCTCGTTGACGATCCGTCCGTAGTCCGCGCTGCCGGCCGGGTCCTCGCCGTACATCTCCGTCACGGCGGCGGCCAGTTCGGTCTCCAGCGCGGGCGCGGCGTCGCCGATCGCGAGGACGTAGTCGGGGGCGACGCAGGTCTGGCCGGCGTTCATGAACTTGCCCCAGGCGATCCGGCGGGCCGCCGCGGCCAGATCGGCGCCGGGCTCGACGACCGCCGGGCTCTTGCCGCCCAACTCCAGCGTGACCGGGGTGAGATGGCGGGCGGCGGCGGCCATCACGATCCGTCCGACCGCGCCGTTGCCGGTGTAGAAGATGTGGTCGAAGCGCTGCTCCAGCAGAGCGGTCGTCTCCGGTACGCCGCCCTCGACCACGGCCACGGCCTGCGGGTCGAGGACCTGCGGCAGCCAGTGCGCGAGCGCCGCGGAGGTCGCCGGGGCGAGCTCGGAGGGCTTGACCACCACGCAGTTGCCCGCCGCGATCGCGCCGACCAGCGGGGCCAGCGCCAGCTGCAGCGGGTAGTTCCACGGGCTGATCACCAGCACCGTACCCAGCGGCTCGCGCACCGTCCGGGCCCGGGCGGGCGCCAGCGCGAGCGGCACCGCGACCCGGCGCGGGCGCAGCCAGCGGCCGAGATGGCGCAGCGTGTGGTCGATCTCCTTGACGGTGAACCCGATCTCGGTGACGTACGCCTCGGTCGGGCTCTTGCCGAGATCGGCCTTGAGAGCGGCCGCGAACGTCTCCTCCTGCTCGACCAACAGGTCGCGCAGCGCCCGGAGTTGGGCCTTGCGCCAGGCGAGCGGCCTGGTCCGGCCGGTGGCGAAAGTGGCGTTCAGGCGGGAGACGGTCGCTGCCGCGTCGGCCTGCTGGGCGGTGTCGGTGGGCGTGGAAACGCCGGTGGGAGCGTTCATGCTGCCGAGCATAAACGAAACGAAGTGTTTTCGTTTCGTTTTGGGTTCACCCGTAGGCTGGGGCGCATGACCCGCATCGCACCCCCCGCCACCCAGGACGGCCCGCGCCGGGGCCGCCCCCGCGACGCCGCACGCGACCGGGCCATCCTGGACGCCACCTTGGCCGTCCTCGCCGAGAACGGCTACGGCGCGCTGACCACCGCCGCGGTGGCCGCCCGCGCGGGGGTCTCCACTGCCACGCTCTACCGGCGCTGGTCCTCCAAGGACGAGTTGGTGATCGCCGCCGCCGCGACCCACGTCGAGGACATCCACGCCCAGCCCGACACCGGCACCCTGGAGGGTGACCTGCGGGTCCTGCTGCGCGACAAGGCCGCCGCGCTCACCGGCGAGGCCGGGCGCCTGATGCAGGCGCTGGTGGGCGAGGCGGCGCAGAACGTCGCGTTGGCGGACGCGCTCACCACCGCGTTCCTGGAGCCGGTGCACCGGCGGGTTGCCGAGGCGGTTCGGCGGGCGGCGGAGCGAGGTGAGATCGCGGCTGTCGCGGAAGTGGACCTGCTCGGGGCGGTGGTGGTGGGGCCGCTGATGAGCCGCTTTCTGCTGATGCCGCGGCCGGATCAGGTGGATGCGGCGACGGCGCAGGCGGCGGCTGACCGTTTCCTGCCGTTCGCGTTGCGGGCCGTCGGGGGGCGGTGAAAGGCGGGGACCGGAAACGGCGGAACGCTCAGCGCCCTGTTGGCCATCCGCAGGCACGGCCCCGCCGTTCCCCGGGCCCCTGATTTCACGCTCTGCGGATGCATCGGACCAGGTCGGCGGCGGCTTCGGGCCAGTGGGTGTGGTCGAAGTCGAAGCCGGCCTCCAGGAGGCGGCCGGGGACGACTCGGCGACTTTTGAGGAGCAGCTCGGTGTCCGAGCGGGCGGCGAAGGCGCCGATCTCGGCCATCCAGCGGGTGGCCGGGAGGCCGATCGGGATGCCCCGGGCGGTGCGGACGGCGTGCATGAAGTCGCGGTGGGGGACGGGGTTGGGGGCGGCGAGGTTCACCGGGCCGGTGAGGTCTTCGCGGATGGTCAGGAAGTCGAGGGCGCGGACGAGGTCGTGGCCGTGGATCCAGGACATGTACTGCTTGCCGCCCGCTACGGGGCCGCCGAGTCCGAGTCGGGCCAGGCGGAGGAGGAGGTCGAAGGCGCCGCCCCGGCCGGGGCTCATCACCATGGCGGTGCGCAGTGCGACCTTGCGGGTGTGCGGGGTGTTCGACTCTTCCTGGGCGCGTTCCCAGGCTTTGGCGATCTCGACGCTGTAGGCCCAGTACGGCGGGACGTCCGGTTCGTTGCCGCCGAGCAGGCCGGTGGTTTCGTCGTTGGCGGCGTCGAAGCGGTGGGCGTAGATGGTGGCGGTGCTCATCTGGAGCCAGACGCGGGGTGGGCGGGTGGCTGCCGCGATGGCCTTGCCGACCGCGCGGGTGGAGTCCACGCGTGAGTCCATCATCGAGCGGATGTTGGCGGGTGTGTAGCGGCAGTTGACGGTCCGCCCGGCGAGGTTGACCACCAGGTCGCTGCCGTCGATCGCCTCGGTCCAGGGGCCGGGGGTGCGGCCGTCCCAGTGGATCTCCCGGTCGCGGGTCGGCTGTCTGGTGAGGATCACCACCTGGTGGCCGGCGGCGGTCCATTCGCGTTCCAGGAGTCTGCCCACGTTCCCGGTGCCTCCGGGCAGCACGATCTTCATCAAAGCCCTCCCCATTGCTGCTGATGGGGCGAGCGTAGCGAAAAGTGAACGCGTTCAAAATGCCGGGGCCCCGCCCGAGTCCTTCCTGAAGCACTGAATCGGTGCTTCAATTCTTTGCGTGGCCTACCGACGCACCGCCGCCGTCCAGGCCCGGCTCGACGGTCAGCGCGAGGCCGTCCTGCGGGCCGCCGTCGCTCTGCTCGCCGAACGCGGGTACACCGGGTGTTCGATGGCGGCCGTCGCCGATCGGGCCGGCATCGCGACCGGCAGCATGTACCAGCACTTCGACGGCAAGGCCGACCTCGCCGTCACCCTGTTCCGCACCGTCTGCGGCCGGGAGATCGCCGCCGTCACCGAGGCCGCCGAACGGGCCGACGACCCGCTGGACGGTGTCGCCGCGGTGGTCGCCACCTTCGCCGCCCGTGCTCTGAAGTCGCCCCGGCTGGCGTACGCGCTGCTCGCCGAACCCGCGGACCGGGTGGTCGAGGCCGAACGCCTGGTGTTCCGGCGGGCGTTCCGGGACCTGATCGCCGGACGCATCGATCAGGCCGTGGCGAACGGTCAACTCCCCGCCCAGCGCGCCGAACTGACCGCCGCCGCGATCGTCGGCGCGGTCGGCGAGGCACTGGTCGGCCCGCTCACCGACGGACAGCCGCCGGAGACCGTACTGCCCGAGCTCGTCACCTTCACCCTGCGCGCCCTGGGAGGGCACTGATGGCAAGCACTCACGAGGTCACCAACCAGGTCCCCGACCCGTTCGGCCACGACGTCGCCGAGGACCCCACCCTGCTGGCCGCCCTGCACCGGGCCGGCGCCGGCTGGGCCACCGGCGAACTGCATGCCCTCGGCCGCCTGGCCGGCACCGAGCAGGCCGCCGACTGGGCCCGGCTCGCCAACGACAACCCGCCGGTGCTGCGCACCCACGACCGCCACGGCCACCGCATCGACGAGGTCGAATTCCACCCGTACTGGCACGAGTTGATGCGCACCGCGGTCGAGCACGGCCTGCACGCCGCGCCCTGGCAGGACGAGCGGCCCGGCGCGCACACCGCCCGCGCCGCCAAGTTCTACGTCTGGGGCCAGGTCGAGGCCGGACACACCTGCCCGATCTCGATGACGTACGCCTCCGTCCCCGCCCTGCGCACCAGCCCCGAACTCGCCGCCGCCTACGAGCCGTTGCTGGCCGCCCGCGAGTACGACTTCGGGCTGCGCGAGCCGCACGGCAAGCGCGGGCTGATCGCCGGCATGTCGATGACCGAGAAGCAGGGCGGCTCCGACGTCCGCACCAACACCACCCGTGCCGTCCCCGTCGGCGACGGCACGTACCGGCTGGTCGGCCACAAGTGGTTCACCTCCGCCCCGATGTCCGACCTGTTCCTGACGCTCGCCCAGGCCCCCGGCGGACTCTCCTGCTTCGTGCTGCCGCGCGTCCTGCCCGACGGCAGCCGCAACGCGCTGCGCCTGCAGCGGCTCAAGGACAAGCTCGGCAACAAGTCCAACGCCTCCTCCGAGATCGAGTACGAGGACGCGGTGGGCTGGCTGGTCGGCGAGGAGGGCCGCGGCGTGCGGACCATCATCGAGATGGTCAACATGACCCGGCTGGACTGCACCATCGGCGCCGCCTCCGCGATGCGCTACGGCGCGCTGCGCGCCCTGCACCACGCGAGCCACCGGCACGCGTTCGGCAAGCCGCTGGTCGAGCAGCCGCTGATGCGCAACGTCCTCGCCGACCTGGTCGTCGAGTCGGAGGCCGCCACCGCGATCGCCATGCGCCTCGCCGAGGCCACCGACCGCGCCCTGGCCGGCGACCAGCAGGAGGCCCGGTTCCGCCGCCTCGGCCTGGCCGTCGCCAAGTACTGGGTGTGCAAGCGCGGCCCCGGGCACGCCGCCGAGGCCCTCGAATGCCTGGGCGGCAACGGCTACGTCGAGGAGTCCGGCATGCCCCGGCTCTACCGCGAGGCCCCGCTGGTGTCGATCTGGGAGGGCTCCGGCAACGTCGCCGCCCTCGACGCGCTGCGCGCGATGGCCCGCCAGCCCGAATCGGTGGCCGCCGTGTTCGACGAGCTCGACGCCGCGAGCGGACTCGACCCGCACTTCGACACCGCCGTCGCCGACCTCCGCAAGGACCTCGCCGACCCCGAGCACCTCGAGTACCGCACCCGCCACCTGGTCGAACGCCTCGCCCTCACCCTCCAGGCCTCCGCGCTGCTCCGCCACGGCGACCCCGCGGTGGCCGAGGCCTTCACCACCACCCGCCTCGCCGGCCACTCCGGCCTGGCCTACGGCACCCTGCCCACCGGCGTCGACACGGCGGCGATCCTCGCCCGGATCCCGTCGCTCCCCACCGGCTCGTGATTCCGGTCCGGGGCCCGGAAGGGCCCCGGATAAGCGCTGCTAGCGTGGCGGACGATCTCGTTCCGTGGGTTGAAGGGTTGCGCCGGCGATGGCCAAGTTCCTGCTGAGTCTGCATCTGATAGTCGCCGTGCTGGCCGTCGGTCCGGTCGCGGTGGCGGTGAGCATGTTCCCGCGGAAGGCGAAGGCGGCGCTGGCGGCGGGCCCGGAGCAGGTGAACGCGCAGGCCTCGGTGCGGCTGCTGCACCGGATCAGCAACGTGTACGCGCTGATCGGAATCGCGGTGCCCCTGCTGGGCGTCGGTACGGCGCAGGCCATGGGCGTGCTGGGCAACGCCTGGCTGATCGCCTCGATCGTGCTGACGGCCGTCGCCGCGGGTGTGCTGCTGCTGTTCGTGCTGCCCGGTCAGCAGGCCACCGTGGACGCGCTGGACGCGACCGAGAACCAGGAGGCGGAGACCACCCGGGCCACCGGCATGCTGAAGATGCTCCCGATGACCGCGGGCCTGTTCAACCTGCTGTGGATGGTCGTCCTGGTGCTGATGGTCATCCGGCCGGGGTCGACGAACGGGGCGTGACGCCGCGCACCTCGAGACCGGCCAGCAGTTCGGCGGTGGCGGCCGTGACGGCGGCCACCGCCGCGTCGAACACCTCCCGGTTGTGCGCGGCGGGAGCACGGAACCCGGAGATCTTCCGGACGTACTGGAGCGCCGCCGCGTGCACGTCCTCGGGAGTGGCGTCGGGCGTCATCGGCGGGCGGAGCGTCTTGATGCTTCGGCACATGCCTCCAGTCTGCTCCGACCCACCGACACTCAGCCGGGGAGCCGGCGCAGGCGCACCCCGGCCCGTTCGACGGCCCGCGCCACGATCGCCGCCCCGGCGCGGCGCACCCCGAGCGGGCCCAGCACCTCGGTGTGGAAGCGGTACAGCGCCGCGTGCTCCGGGCAGAACACCGCGCACATCGGATTCGTCGGCCCGCCGGTGGCCAGCACTCCGCGTGCACCTGCGGGTGCCGGGCCAGTGCCTCGCCCGCCGCAGCGAGCCGCCCGGGCGTGCACGCCGGACTCCTGGACGTGCTGCGGCAGGTGTGACCGCTGGGTCAGAGCGTGCCCAGGGCCGGCTGGAGGGTGGCGGCGGCGGTGAACACCACCTGGTCGGTGGTGACTTCGAGGTAGTGCAGGTCGCCGTGCCGGTGCTGGAGGGGCGGGTCGAGGGGAAGGGCGGACAGGTCGAGGTCGGGCAGGCTGTCGAGGGTGGCCAGGCCGAGCTTGATCAGCGCCTCCTTGCGCACCCACTGGCGGAGGAAGGCCCGGGTCGGGTCGGGGTGCTTGGCGACGAGTTCGGCCTCGGCGGGGCTGAGGACGTGGCTCAGGGAGGCCGGGTCGTTGGTGCGCGGGCCGAGGTGTTCGACGTCCACGCCGATCGGGACGGGGCCGGCCGCGGCGGCGATGATCCCGCCGGTGTGGGACAGGCTCAGGTGGGTGCCGGGGCGGTCGGTGAGCAGTGGCCGGCCGTGGCCGGTGCGGTCGCAGCCGGGGCAGTGCTGGCCGAAGGCGACGTCGGCGGGGTCGATGCCGAGGTGCGTGGCGGCGCAGAACCGGACCAGCAGGTGGGCGGCGAGGAAGTCGTCGCGGTCGGCCTGGCGGCGGAAGCGGTCGGCGCGTTCGCGTTCGACGTCGTTGAGCAGCCGTTCGTCGGCGTCCGGCCGGGCGAGGACGTCGGCCGTGGTGGCGAGCAGGGCGAGCGGGTGGTTCGACACAGGTCTCCTTGTCCGGGCGGGCGCTGTCATCGGTGCACCAGCAACTTAGTCCGTTCGAGCGATCTTTCGGGGTGTCGGTTGTCGGGTGGCCGATTTTCGTTCGGCGCCACCACTTGGCTGGCGGCGGTCTGCTGCCTGCTGACCCCACCGTCAACGAAAGGGGTGTCCGTGCGACACGGCGCTCGTCCCAAGAACCGGCTGATCCGGTATGCGGCGGTGACGGCGCTCGCCGCCGCCCCGCTGGTCACTCTGGCGTCGGTCGGCCAGGCGGACCAACTCGCCCCGCCGCTCGGCCCGTGCGTCGGAGACTGTCCGAACCCGTTCCCGCCGGTCCACAACGGTCCCGCCGCCGGCACCGACGACACGATCAACATCTTCGTCGGCGGCAACTACCGGGTGGAGGGCCGCTCCGCCGAGGCCGAGGGGAAGGTCGTCACGGTCAAGGACCTCACGGTCGACAAGAACGGCGGCGGCCTGTTCAACATGGGCGTGGTCGGCGTCGGCTCGCAGGTCGCGCCGCCGCCCGGCACCGACCACGTGACGGTCGGCGGCGCGGTGGACGTCGTCACCGGCAACCGGGTGCAGCTCGGCGGCGGCAACCCGGCCCGCTGGGGCAACCTGGCCTACGGCACCACCGAGAGCGGCACCCTGGAGTTCTCCGGCCCCGGCGCGGCCCGCCGGGACCCGGCGGCGATCGACCCGTTCCGCGGCCTCACCACCGTCGTCGAGGACCACTCGGCGTGCATGGCCGAGCAGACCGCGACCGGCGAACTGACCGTCAACGGCAACCTGTACACCTTCACCGGTGACGGCCACAGCACGCGCCAGGTCTTCAACGTGAACCGGAACATCGGCAGTGCCACGGCCGCCGCCGACATGGTGTTCGCCGGCATCCCGGCCGGTGCCACGGTGATCGTCAACATGGTCGGCCCGGACCCGGTGCTGATCCGCACCAACACCGGCAGCGGCATCCCCGGCGACCAGCTCACCGACATGCAGCCGCTGCTGATGTGGAACTTCCCCGTCTCCACCGACGCGACCATCACCGGCGGCGCCCAGTTCCAGGGCTCGGTGATGGCCGGCAATCCGGCGGGCACCGTCACGCTGTCCAGCCCGGGCACCAACGGCCGCGTCTACCTGGCCGGAAACCTGGTGCAGGGCGGCACCGCCGGGACGGAGCTGCACGCCTATCCGTTCAACGGCGACCTGCCGGCCTGCGGCCAGAGCCCCAGCCCGTCGCCCTCGCCGAGCGAGTCCGAGAGCCCCTCGCCGTCGCCCTCGGAGAGCGAGTCCAAGAGCCCGCACCCGTCGCCGTCCAGGAGCGAGAAGCCCTCGGAGAGCGTCGAGCCCACCCACGGCGAGCGACCGGTGCCCGAGCACAGCCGCAAGCCCGAAGGCCCGCTGGCGGACACCGGCAGCGGCCCGGCCGGCCCGATCGCCGGCGCGGCGGCCGTGCTGCTGGGCCTCGGCACGGCGGTGACGATGCTGGCACGCCGGAGCCGCGGCCGTCGCCACTGACGCCCCGCGCCCGACCCGAAGAACGGCCGGAGCCCCCGTCGGGGCCCGGCCGTTCGGCCTGTCCGGGGCCAGAGCCCGGGTCAGGTGACGTCGCCGCGCCGGGCGAACCGCTCCTCGCGCCACTCCCCGGAGGCCAGCACCTCGCGCAGCGCCGCCGCCGCGTCGTACACGTCCGCCCGGGACAGGTACAGCGGGGTGAAGCCGAAACGCATCAGGTCGGGCGCCCGGAAGTCGCCGATCACCCCGCGGGCGATCAGCGCCTGGACGATCCGGTAGCCCTCCGGGTGCCGCAGCGCCACCTGGCTGCCGCGCAGCTCGTGCCTGCGCGGCGTCACCGACTCGACGTCCAGGTCCGCCGTCAGCTCCAGGAACAGGTCGGAGAGCTCCAGGCTCTTGGCGCGCACCGCCGCCGGATCGGCCAGCTCCCACACGTCGAGCGAGGCCTCCAGCGCGGCCAGGCCCAGCACCGGCGGCGTCCCGGTGAGGAACTGGGTGATCCCCTCGGCGGGCCGGAAGCCGGGCTCGAAGTCGAACTGCCGGGCGTGGCCGAACCAGCCGGTCAGCGGCTGCCGGGCGGCCGCGTGGTGGCGCTCCGCCGCGTACAGGAACGCGGGCGCGCCCGGACCGCCGTTCAGGTACTTGTAGCCGCAGCCGACCGCGAAGTCCACGCCGGCCGCGTCCAGCCGGATCGGCAGCGCCCCGGCGGTGTGGCACAGGTCCCAGACGGCGAGTGCCCCGGCCGCGTGGATCCGCTCGGTGACGGCCGCCATGTCCAGCAGCTCACCGGTGCGGTAGTCGACGTGCGACAGCAGCACCACCGCGGTGTCCGCGTCGAGCACCGCGTCCAGCTGCGCCGCCGAGTCCACCAGCACCGGCCGGGTGCCCGGGTACAGCCCGGTCAGCCCGTCCGCGATGTACAGGTCGGTGGGGAAGGCGTGCCGTTCGGCGACCAGCGCGCCGCGCCCGGGGCGCAGCCGCAGTGCCGCGCCGAGCACCTTGAACAGGTTGACGGAGGTCGAGTCGCAGACCACCACCTGCCCGGCCGCCGCACCCAGCAGGTGCGCGCCGAGCCGGTCGCCGAGGCGCCCGGGCTGGTGGAACCATCCGGCGTCGTTCCAGGACCGGATCAGGCCGGTGCCCCACTCCTCGGCGACCACCTTCGCCAGGTGGCCGGGGGTGCGGCGGGGCAGCGCGCCGAGCGAGTTGCCGTCCAGGTAGAGCACGCCCTCGGGCAGCTCGAAGTGCTCGCGCATCGGGTGCAGCGGGTCGGCGGCGTCGCGGACGACGCACTCGTCGCGGGTGGGAGACATCGTGCGAGTTGTCACAGTTCGTTCCTGACGGACCACAGTTCGGGGAAGACGTCCTGGTCGGCGGCGTGCTTGAGCCAGCTCAGACCACTGGAGCCGGCCGTGCCGGGCTTGCCGCCCATGGTGCGCTTGACGGTGGAGTAGTGGCGCTGGCGCCAGCGGGTGACCCGCTCGGCGGTGTCGAGCAGCGCCTCACCGAGCCGGGCCAGGTCGGCCAGCGCCGGGTCGGTGTAGACGGTCCGCCAGGCGGCCTCGACGGTGTCGTCGTGGCCGTGGTGGGCGGTGCTCGGGGCCGGGGGTATCTCCAGGCCGCGCCTGGCCAGCACGGCCAGCGCCTCGTCGTACAGGCTGGGGGTGCGCAGTTCGGCGAACAACGCGTCGTACTCGCCGGGGGAGTCCTGGTACATGGTCAGCAGGCGCTCGCTCTTGTTGCCGAGCAGGAACTCCAGCAGCAGGTACGCCGAGGACTGGAAGCCGGACGCCTCGCCGAGCAGCGGCCGGAACGCGTTGAACTCGGCCGGCGTCATGGTGGCCAGCAGGTCCCAGGAGGAGACCAGCACGTCCTGCACGTGGTGGCCGCGGCGCAGCGCGTCGCCCGCGGCACCCAGGTCGTCCTCGCGCAGCGCGGCGCGGGCGGCGGTCCACTCGCGGTGCAGCTGCCCGAACAGCAGCTCCATCACCTGGGTGGTGACGATGAACGTGTACTCCGACGGCTCGGTGCTGCGGGGCTGCTGGAGCGAGTGCAGCTCGGTCAGGCGGACGTACCGGGAGTACGGGGTGGACGTGCCGGGTTCCTGGTCGTTGCCGTACCGCAGGTGGGGGCGGTGGGTCTGGCCGGTCATGGCCGGTACCTCCTGGTTCCGCCCGCTCCGGGGTACGGCGGGCGCCACCATTGTGCGGCGCGGCGGCCTGCTCTTGAATGGGCGTCGTAGCCCGGTTGGCGGCAATGGCCTGCCGTTCGCAAGGTGCTGCGCCCCGATCGCCTGACGAACGCAAAGGAGCCGACGATGGACGCGGTGGACCGGCTGCTGCTGGCCGAACTCCAGGCCGACGCGCGGCTCTCGTACAACGAGCTGTCCCGCCGGGTGAACCTGTCCCCGCCGGCCGTCGCCGAGCGGGTGCGCCGGCTCGAGGCGGACGGGGTGATCACCGGCTACCACGCACACCTGGACCCGGCGAAGGCCGGTGCGGCGGTGATGGCCCTGGTGACGGTGCGCTGCTACGGCCCGCGCTGCGTGCTGCGCGACCCGGAGGTGGCGCACTGGCCGGAGGTGTTCCAGCTGCACCGGGTGACCGGCGGCGCGTGCTGCGTCCTGCTGGTCGGCGTCCCCGACATGCCGGCCTTCGAGCGGCTGACCGACAGGCTGGGCAGCTACGGGCAGCCGACCAGCTCGATGATCCTGTCCAGCCCCGTGCCGTGGCGGCCGATCCAGGCGTCCTGAGAGGGCCTGTCAGTACTCGTTCTTCGCGGGAGCCAGGTGCACCCCGAGGCTCTCCAGCCCGTACAGGAACATCTCCACGCCGACGGCCGCCAGCAGCAGCCCGAGCAGCCGGGACAGCACCTCCAGCGAGGTGCGCCGGCTGGCGCGCAGCAGCGGGGCGAGCAGCAGGACGGACACGCAGTCCACGGCGATCACCGCGACGTACATGGCGGCGACGGTGGAGTGCCAGCCGATGGTGTCCCGGGTGAGCGACTCGACCAGCAGCGCGGTGATCGCCAGCGGGCTGGCCACGTACGGCAGCAGCAGCTGGCGGATGCCGTCGGCGAGGGGGTTGTCGAGGTGGCCCTCGTTGCTGCCGCCGCCGAGGTGGATGCCGAGCACGAGCGCGACGGCGTAGATGAAGAAGATCACCCCGCCGGCGATCTGCAGCGACTGGTCGGAGATGTGGAACAGCGCCGCCATGACGTTCGCGCTGTACGCCAGCACCAGGCCGACCACGGCGGCGACCGCCGAGGACACCAGGGTGAGTTTGCGCAGTTCGGCCGGGGTGCGGGTCTGGCTGAGCTGGGCGAAGGCCAGCAGGACCTTGGGCGGGCCGACCACGGCGAAGAAGGTGACGAAGACGGTGCTCAGGTTGATCGCCGACATGCGCCCATGATGGGCGGTCAGCGCAGGCGGACGGTGACGCCACCCTGGCGCAGTACGTCGAGGACGGCGTCGAAGTAGGAGCGTTCCTCCTCGTCGGGGCCGGTGACCCGGCGGGTGAGGGCCTGGGCGGAGACCAGGGCGTCGCGCCAGATCAGCACGAACGGCGGCTCGGGGGTGAAGCCGCCGCGCAGGACGTCGGCGAGGGCGTCGAGGTTGCTGCCGTAGTAGCCGTTGTGGGCGTGCACGGCGTGGCCGAGTTCGGCCCAGAAGGTCTTTTCGTCGGTGACCCGGTCGCCGTGCAGGACGTACTCGGGTGGCTGCGGTGCGGTGGGCATCGGGAGTCTCCCTGCGGGGTGGGGCGGGTCGCCCGGATGGGTTCGCCGGGTCGAGCGGGGGCGGTGCGCACGCTGGGATGGGCCCTACGGACTTCTCTTCCACACCAGGGGCAACACCATGACCAGTCTGCACCGCAAGGATCTCGGTCTGTTGGCACTTCGCGCGGTCGTCGGCGGTGTCCTGTTCGCGCACGGCGCGCAGAAGCTGTTCGGTTGGTTCGGCGGCGGTGGGCTGGAGGGCACCGCCGCCGCCATGGAGCAGATGGGCTTCGAGCCGGGCGAGCGCAACGCGCTGGCGGCGGGCCTGGGCGAGGCGGGTGGCGGTGCGCTGCTCGCGGTGGGCCTGGCCACCCCGGTGGCGGGGCCGGTGGTCGCCGGGACGATGGCGGGCGCGATCGCGGTGCACGCCCCGGCGGGGTTCTTCGCGCACGGCGGCGGCTACGAGTACCCGGCGCTGCTGGGTGCCTGCGGGCTGGCGCTGGCGATCACCGGCCCGGGCTGCTACTCGCTGGACGCCGCCTCCGGGCACGCGCTGGGCCGCCCGTGGCTGGGCGTGCTGGCGTTCGGGGCGAGCGCGCTGGGCGCCGTCGCGGTGGTGAAGCGCCGCCAGGACGTGGTGGGCAGGCGGGAGGCCAGGGCCGCGGACGAGGCGGCCCGCGAGAACGGCACCGGGCTCTCCTGAGCGCCGCGACGAGACAGGGAGAATCACTGATGAAGCGACAGATCCGGGTGGCCGCGGGCTTGGCGGCGGTCCTACTGGGTTCGGCGGCGCTGGCGGGCTGCACGTCGAGCGGCAAGACGTCCGGGGCGGCGACCTCGGCGGCAGCCTCGGCTGCGGCCTCGGCGGCGCAGTCGGTGCTGGGATCGGCCAGCGCCGCGCTCGGCTCGGCGGCGGCCTCGCTGGGCGCCTCCGCGCAGGCCGCCGCGTCTTCCGCGCAGGCCGTCGCGTCCTCCGCGCTGGCGAGCGTCAAGGGCGGGCTGAACGCGAAGGGCGACGTGGCGCTCGGGGCGGCGACCACCGAGTCGGACGGGAAGCTGTCGGTGCCGGTGACGGTCACCAACCACGGTTCCCAGGCGGGCAACTACACGATTCAGGTCAACTTCGACGACGCGTCGGGAAACCTGCTCGACGCGACCGTGGTGAACGTCCCGGACGTGGCGCCCGGGGCGACTGCGCAGGCCACGGCACACAGCAACCGTTCGCTGAACGCTCCCGTGACGCCTGTGGTGGCGAATGCGCTGCGGCACTGATCGGACACCGAACCTTAAGCGTGGCGTAAGCGTCAGATCTCGCTCTTGACGGTCGAGTTGGTCTAGTCCATTTTACTTGGCAGGTGCAGGGAGCCCCTGGGCCGGCGCCGGTGGTTCAGACCACCGGCGCCGGTTCGGCTTATCCCGGCCCTGGCGTTTGTGCAGGCCAACGCTCGATTCCCCCTGTCATGCCCCTGGCTGTGCGGCCCCACCTCGCACGGTTCGCATCCGGGTTTGTCAGGACCCCCACAACCAGGAGTCTCGCAGCCATGCTTCGTTCCGTTTCCCCCCAGTCGCCCACGCGGCGGCGCCCCAAGAGCTGGGCCGCGCTCGCGGCCGGCACGGCGGCCTCCCTGCTGCTCGGCGGCACCCTGGCCCTGACCGGCGGCACCGCCCAGGCGGCCCCCACCAACTCGACCGGTGCGCCGGCCACCAGCGGTGGCATCAAGGTGGCCTACTTCGACCAGTGGTCGATCTACACCAACGGCTACTACCTGAAGACCATGAACGACACCGGCGCCGCCGGGAAGCTCGACTACCTGATCTACGACTTCGGGAACATCGACCCCACCAACCTCACCTGTTTCGAGGCCAACAAGGCCGCCTCGCAGGACGAGAACAACCCGAACGCGGGTGACGGTGCGGGCGACTCCTTCGCCGACTACCAGAAGACCTTCGACACCACGACCTCGGTCGACGGTGTGGCCGACACCTGGAACCAGCCGATCGTCGGCAACTTCAACCAGCTGAAGAAGCTGAAGGCGAAGAACCCGAACCTCAAGGTCCTGCTCTCCATCGGCGGCTGGACCTACTCGAAGTACTTCTCCGACGCCGCGGCCACCGACGCGTCCCGCAAGAAGTTCGTGTCCTCCTGCATGGACCTGTACATCAAGGGCAACCTGCCCGTGCAGGGCGGCTACGGCGGTCCGGGCACCGGCGCCGGCATCTTCGACGGCATCGACATCGACTGGGAGTACCCGGGCGGCAACGGCCACACCGGCAACCACTCCTCCCCGGCCGACAAGCAGAACTTCACCTCGCTGCTCGCCGAGTTCCGCAGCCAGCTGGACGCCCAGGGCAAGACGGACGGCAAGACCTACAGCCTCGCGGCGGCGGTCGGCGCCGGTCAGGACAAGATCAAGTACGTCGAGACCGACAAGATCGGTCAGTACCTGACCTTCCTCGACATCATGACGTACGACATGCACGGCGGTTGGGAGGCCCAGGGCCCGACCAACCACCAGGCCCCGATCTACACCAACCCGAACGACCCGATGAACCCGGTCCCGGGCGGCGACGGGAAGTACTCGCTGGACAACGCCATCAAGGCGTACACCGTGGGTGACTCGCAGTACGGCATCCCCGGCGGCTTCCCGGCGAAGAAGATCAACGTCGGCGTCCCGTTCTACTACCGCGGCTGGACCGGCGTCACCGCCGGCAACAGCCACGGCCTGTTCCAGCCGGCGACCGGCCCGGCGGCCGGCGGCAGCTACTCGGGCAACGTCAACGGCATCAAGATGTACAAGGAGCTCAACGGCTTCGTCGACAACCCGGCCTACACCTACTGGGACGACGCCGCGAAGGCCGCGTACTTCTACGACGGCACCACCTTCTGGTCGGGCGAGAACGCCCAGTCGATCCAGGCCAAGCTGGACTACGCGCACTGCAACGGCCTCGGTGGCTCGTTCGCCTTCTCGATGTACGACCTGGGCACCCAGACCGCGCTGTTCGACAAGATGGTGAGCGCGACCAACGGCTCCGCCGCGAACTGCCCGGCCGCCCCGTCGCCGTCGACCTCGCAGTCGGCCAGCCCGTCGCCGTCCACCTCGGCCTCGGCGTCGCCGTCGACCTCGCCGTCCACCTCCGCCTCGGCCTCGCCGTCGCAGTCGCCGACCACCGGTGCCTGCTCCGCCGCCCCGAGCTGGAGCGCGGCCACCGTGTACGCCACGGCCACCAAGGTCTCCTGGAAGGGTCACTACTACACCAACAAGTGGTGGACCACCAACGAGGACCCGAGCCTGAGCGGCCAGTGGGGCACCTGGACCGACAACGGCCCGTGCTGACCGACCGCTGACCGGTAAGTAGCCCGCACAACGCAACGAGGGGCGCAGGGAGATCACTCTCCCTGCGCCCCTCGTTGCGTTGTGCGGGGCACCCTGCTGTCAGCAGTTCAGGTCCTCGGTGCGGCCGAGGGCGTCCGGCTGGGACTCCTCGATCCGGCGCAGCATCCTGGTCAGCGTGGCGGCCAGTTCGGGGCGGGCCTCGACGGGGACGTCCTGGAGCGCGTCGGCCTCGAAGACGGCGGCCATCCGCATCAGTTCGATCCACCTGTCGCGGCCGAGCGGGGTGAGCTCGATGATCACCCGGACCCGGTTGGCTTCGTCGCGCTCGCGGGTGACCAGGCCGTCGTTGACCATCCGGTCGATCCGGTGGGTCATCGCGGCCGGGGTCAGGCCGAGCCGCTTGGCGAGCTCGCCCGGGCCGAGCCGGTACGGACTGCCGCTGAACACCAGAGCCTTGAGCACCTCCCACTCGGCGTTGGTGATGCCGAGGGTGGCCAGCTGGCGGCTGTAGGCCACGTTCATCCGGCGGTTGAGCCGGGAGAGGGTGGAGACGATGGTCTCCACCTGGGGGTCCACGGTCGGGAACTCCCGCTGGTAGAGGGCCACCTGTTCGGCGATGCCGAGTTCGGTGGCGGAGTCGGGCTCCGCTCTGCGTGCGCTCATGGGGTCATTGTTCCACGCATCGTGCAGCTGTTAAGCCTTTGACGCGTTAAGGTTTCTATGCGTAGACTTTAGCTCTGAAATCTTACGGGTTGAAGTGACGGCCACAGGGGCCGGCTTTCGGAGTCTTCGAGGGGTGCCAAGTGAAGGAGTGGGGCGGCCGCCTGCGTCGCGTCCAGATCGGCAACGCGCTCAGCGCGTTCGGCAGCGGCTTCACGCTTCCGTACATGTTCGTGTACGTGAGCGAGGTGCGCGGCCTCGGCTCCGCGGCGGCCGGCGCGGTGTTCACCGTGTTCGCGCTCGCCGCGCTGGCCGTGCTGCCGTTCAGCGGTCGCGGCATCGACCGGTACGGCCCGCGGCCGGTGCTGCTGGCCGGTACGGCGATGGCCGCCGCCGGTGCGTTCGCCTTCGGTCAGGCCGCGAGCACGCCCACGCTGCTGATCTCCTCCTTCCTGTTCGGCGCCGGCGTCACCACCTGCCAGCCCGCGCTCGCCACGATGATCGTCCGCTGCACCGGCAAGGCCGAGCGCTCCCGCGCCTTCGCGCTCCAGTTCACGCTGGTCAACCTCGGCATGGGCATCGGCGCGCTGGTCGGCGGCCAGGTCGTCGACACCGCCGACCCGGCCAGCCTGACCAGGCTGTTCACCATCGAGGCGCTGACGTTCCTCGGCCTGGCCGCCGTCACCGGCACCGCGAAGATGCCTGCTGAGGAGGTCGCGCCGGCCGGTGCGGTTGTCGGCAAGGGCGGCGGACTGCGGACGCTGGTCGCCGACAAGGCGATGCTGCGGCTGTGCCTGCTCGCCGGTCTGATCTTCTTCACCTGCTACGGCCAGTTCGAGTCCGGCGTCGCCGCGTTCGCCACCGACACCGTCGGCACCCCGCCCTCCACCCTGGGCCTGGCGATCGGCGCCAACGCGCTGACCATCGTGCTGCTCCAGATGTTCGTGGTCCGGATCACCGAGCGCCGCCGCCGCACCACCGCGATGGCCGCCGCCGGCGTGGTCTGGCTCGCCGCCTGGGGCATGGCCCTGGTGGCCGGCCTGATCCGCGAGGACGCGATGGCCGCGACCGTCGCCATCGTCGCGATCTACGCCCTGTTCGGCGTGGGCGAGTCCCTGCTCGCCCCCACCATGGGCCCGATCGTCGCGGACCTCGCCCCCGCGCGGCTGCTCGGCACCTACAACTCCGGCTACGCCCTGGTGAAGCAGACCGCCGTCGCGGTCGGCCCCGCCGTCGGCGTCCTGCTGGTCGGCTCGGGCACCTGGCCGCTCTACCTGGCCTCGATGGCCATCTGCACCTTGCTGATCGTCGCCCTGGCGGTCCGCCTGCGCGGCTTCCTGACGCCCGCGCAGGACAACGTCCGGGTGCTGAACGTGCCGCAGCGCGAGCTGCGGGAGCTGGAGGCGGTGGCCTGACGTGCCGCCGGCCGCCCACTCGGGGATCTCCCCGGGTGGGCGGCCTTTTTCGCGTTCGGCGCGGTCAGCGGCGGGTGGGCATCAGGAGGGAGAAGGTGTCCTCGCGGGACGGGAAGCGGATGGCCAACGGGGCGATGGGGCCGGTCAGTTCGAGGACCAGCTGGTCGGCGCCGCCGACCGCCTCCAGCAGGAAGTCGCGGTTGACGTGGACCAGGAGCTCGGCGGGGGAGGTGCCCGGGAGGGCGTCGGCGGCGGTGGCGGTGACGGCGGTGACGGGGAAGTCGATGCCGTCCTGGGTGCGGGTCGCGGTGGACGGCTCGGCGGTGGCGAGCATGCTGCGCAACTGGTCGGCGGTCAGGGTCAGGCGGTGGGTGGGCTCCAGGCGGACCAGGCGGCGGTAGTCCGGGAAGTCGTGGTCGGCGCGCTCGCCGGAGAGCTCGCGGCCGGCCGCGCGGATGCTGAACTGCGCGCCGTCGAGGACGAGTTCGGCTTCGTCGGCGTCCGTGAGAATCGAACGGGCGGCGTCCGCGAGAGCGGTCGGCAGGAGAGCGGAGGCGGCCGGGCCGTCCAGCGTGGCCGGGCAGTCGGCGACCGCCAGCCGGTAGCGGTCGGTGGCGACCAGGCGCAGGACGCCGTCCTCCGCGTCCAGGAAGATCCCCGCCACGGCGGGCAGGGCGGTGTCGGACGGGGCGGCGAAACGGACCGCGTCCAGCGCGGCGGCGAGGCGGGCGGCGGGGACGGTCAGTCGGGTCTGCGGCATGGGGAACTCCCTCGAGTCGAGCAGTGCACGGACAGTGGAGAGCTCGCGGCGGGCATCGGACAGGCCGTCCTCCAGCCGGCGCAAGTGCGCGTCCAGCTCGGCACGGGCCTCGGCCGGGGTGCCGGTCAGCACCCGGGTGAGACCTGCCAGCGGCATTCCGACACGGCGCAACCTTGCCAGGAGGCGGGCGTCCGGAAGCTGCTCGTCCGCGTACCAGCGGTACCCCGAGTGCGGGTCCACGGCGGCCGGGACGAAGATTCCCGCGCCGTCGTAGAACCGCAGGGCGCTGACACTCAGGCCGCTGGCGCGGGCCAGTTCGCCGATGCTGCGCATTCTGTTCTCCACGCGGTAGACACTCATGCCTCGACCTGGTTGAGGGTCAAACGGTAGCCGGGAGGCTTGTGGCGGAAGTGCTGCTGGGTCGCCCGCACGTGCAGGTCATTGTCGGGATTCGCGATCTTTCCGACGGGTGCGTTCCCCTTCGCGCAGTTTCCCGCGCCCCTGTTTTCGCGCCCTCGCAGGCTAGGATTTGCGACATTGCGGACATGTCGTCAACTTGCGGACGGGGCGGGTATGGCGCTGGCGGTCGAGTCGCGGCGGGCGGTCGTGGGGGTCGCGGTGGGGCCGGACCGGTTCCGGTGGTGGGGGCCTGTTGGGGTGGCGGTGTTCGCGGGGGTGCTGCGGTTGTGGGGGCTGCGGTATCCGAATGCGTTCGTGTTCGACGAGACGTACTACCCGAAGGACGCGTGGTCGCTGCTGCAGCAGGGCTACGAGGCGGTCTGGCCGGACAACGCGAATCAGCTGATTCTCGGGGTGCCGCAGGTGATCCCGCTGAGCCAGGCGCCGGCGTTCGTCGCGCATCCGCCGCTCGGCAAGTGGGTGATCGCGGTGGGGGAGCACTTCTGGGGTCTGCATCCCTTCGGCTGGCGGATCATGGTGGCCGTGCTGGGCTCGGTGAGTGTGCTGATGCTGGCCAGGATCGGGCGGCGGCTGTTCCGCTCGACGCTGTTGGGGTGCGTCGCGGCGCTGTTGATGGGTGTGGACGGGCTGCAGTTCGTGATGAGCCGGGTCGGTCTGCTGGACGGCATCTCCGCGTTCTTCGTACTCGCCGCGTTCGGTTGCCTGCTGATCGACCGTGACCGCGTCCGCGGGCTGTTGCGGGCGGCGTGGGCGGAGGGCGGGCGGGCCGGGGACGAGGTGCGGCTGGGGGTGCGGCCGTGGCGGGTGGGTGCCGGGGTACTGCTGGGGGCGGCGTCCGCGGTGAAGTGGAACGGCTTGCAGATCCTGGCGGTGTTCACCGTCCTCGTTCTGCTGTGGGACCAGGCGGGGAGGCGGGCGGCCGGTGCGCACCGGGCGTGGCGGGCGATGCTGCGGCGCGATCTGTGGCCGGCCGCGCTGTCCATGGTGGGCAGTGCGCTGGTGGTCTACGTCGGGGCGTGGAGCGGCTGGCTGGCGACCACGGGCGGTTACGGCCGGCAGTGGGCGGACGGCCGGGCCGGGCTGTCCCCGGCGCGGACGCCGCTGGTGGACATCCCGTTGCCGCAGGTGTCGATGAGCTGGGTGCCGGCGCCGCTGCGCAGCCTGTGGCACTACCACGCGCAGATGTACGACTTCAATACCGGCCTGTCGTCCCCGCACACCTACCAGTCGAACCCCTGGAGCTGGCTGGTGCAGGGCCGACCGGTGTCCATGTACTGGCAGCAGGTGCCGGACGGGCAGCACGGCTGCCACTCCGCCGAGGGCTGCGCGAGCCAGATCCTGGCGCTCGGCACCCCGTTCCTGTGGTGGACGGCGTGCTTCGCGCTGGCGTACGCGCTGTACCGGTGGTTCTTCCGGCGGGACTGGCGCTCCGGCGCGATCCTGGCCGGCGTCGCCGCGATCTACCTGCCGTGGTTCCAGTACCAGCGGCGGACGACCTTCTCCTTCTACATGGTGCTGCTGGTGCCGTTCCTCTGCCTGGCCGTGGCGCAGTTGCTCGGAGCGATGCTCGGGCCGGAGGGCAGTCCGCCACGCCGGCGACGGTGGGGCGCGGCCGGGGCCGGGCTGATCGTGTTGGCGATCGTCGGCTGTTTCGCGTACTTCTATCCGCTGTACACGGCGGAGGTGATCCCGATGTCCGAGTGGCGTGCGCGGATGTGGTTCACCAGTTGGATCTGAGGTGAAGTTGCTTTCCGCAGGCGGGGGTTCGCAGTTGCTGCCGGTCACCTGGCCGCTCGGTGTGGCGTGCGCGGTGCTGCTCGCGGTGGCCGCGCTGGTCGCCGGACGGGGCGGGCTCGGGCACGGGCGGGCGGTGCTGCGCGCCGGGGTGCGGGCGGCCGTGCAGCTGGCGGCCGTCGCGCTGGTGATCGCCTGGGTGGTGCGCTCGCTGTGGGCGTCCGCGCTGTTCGTGCTGCTGATGTTCGCCGTCGCCGTGCGCACCGCGGGCCGACGGATGGGCGAGGGCCGGGACGGGCGCGGCGGGCGGTGGGAGTGGGCGTGGGCGGCGGTGCCGATCGCCGCCGGGGTGCTGCCGGTGCTGCTCCTGCTGGCCGTCACCGGGCTGCTGCCGCCGAAGGGCCTGAGCGTGATCCCGGTGGCGGGCATCCTGATCGGCGGGGCGCTCACCGCGACGTCGCTGGCCGGGCGGCGGGCGCTGGACGAACTGCGGCTCCGGCACGGCGAGGTGGAGGCCGCGCTGGCCCTCGGCTTCGAGGAGCGCGATGCCCGGCTGGAGATCTGCCGGACCGCCGCCGCGACCTCGCTGGTGCCCGCCCTCGACCAGACCCGCACCGTCGGACTGGTCACCCTGCCCGGCGCGTTCGTCGGCATGCTGCTCGGCGGCGCGACGCCCGTCCAGGCCGGTGCGGTGCAACTGTTCGTGCTGGTCGCGCTGTTGGCGGTGGAGGCGGTCGCGGTCACCGCCGTGCTGGAACTGGTCGGCCGGGGACTGGTCGGCGGCCCGGGCGGCAGCCGGTAAACTCGCCGGGTTGTTGAAGGGGAGTAGCCCTCCACCGGACCGTCGACATACCGGCCCGTCCCCCCGCGGACGAGCCCGGCGCCCGGGGCACCTCACGGGGTGTCGGCGAGACCTTCGGCCGCAGCGCTGTGACCATGAACCAGTGCTGCCGGGCCGAGGCGTCCCCTTCCACGGGTGCCCGGGGCCGGCGGCAACGAGACCGAAAGACCCCCGCATCCGATGAACAGCCTGACCATCGCCGCGCTCACGTTCGGCATCATCTTCCTCTCCGAACTGCCGGACAAGACCGCCCTGGCCAGCCTGGTCCTCGGCACCAAGTACCGGGCGAGCTACGTGTTCGCGGGCATCGCCGCCGCGTTCGCCCTGCAGGTCGCGCTCGCCCTGGTCGCCGGCAGCCTGCTGGCCCTGCTGCCGCAGCGCTGGGTGGAAGGCGTGTCCGGCGTCCTGTTCCTGGTCGGCGCGGGCATGCTGCTCTGGCACAAGGAGGACGAGGACGAGGAGGGCGAGGCCAAGGAACCCGCGAACAACTCGTTCTGGAAGGTCGCCGGTACCAGCTTCGTGATCGTCGCCGTCGCCGAGTTCGGCGACCTCACCCAGATCATGACCGCCAACCTGGCCGCCAAGTACGCCGATCCGCTGGCCGTCGGCCTGGGCTCCTGGCTGGCGCTGTGCGCGGTCGGCGGCATCGCCATCGTCGGCGGGCAGAAGCTGCTGCGGCACGTGCCGATGAAGGTCATCGTGCGGATCGCCGCGCTGGCGATGATCGCACTGGCCGGGTTCAGCCTGTTCAAGGCGATCACCGGCTGACGGCCTGCCCCGTACGCGGCTTCAGCAGCTCGGGTTCTGCGCCGCGGCCTCCAGGACGGCCTGGGTCTGCGGGTCGTAGACGCCCGGGGTGACGCCCTTCAGCTGGTTGCGGTTCTGCTTCTGGAAGTAGGTCAGCGTGTTCTGCGTGAGGGGGCCGAACCCCAGCTGACCGGTCTTGGTCCGGTCCTGGTCGAGCCAGCCGGCGGGGAGGCAACTGGCCTTGGTCAGGAGGCGCTGGAGCTGCACCACGTCCGGACCGGTGTCGTCCCGCCGCAGCGTCCGGCTAGGGGTGGGCGAGGGCGGCTGGGTGGTCGGGGGCGCGGACGTCGGCTCGGCCGGGGCGGTCGTCGGGGCGGCCGCCGGCTTGGTGGTGACGGCTTGGGTCGGCCGGGCGGACGTACGGGTCGGCGACGGGCTCGCGGACGCGTCCGGGGAGGCCTCGCCACTCGGCGACTCGCTCGGGGCGCTCGCGGCGGACGAGGCCACCGCCGGGCCGGTCGGCGCCGGCAGCGCGTGGTCGACGCTGTCCGGCGAGGAGGACAGCAGCATCGCCATGCTCACGGCCAGCGCCGTCACGCCCACCGCGCCGCCCGCGATCACCAGCCGCTTGCGGTCGGCGCTGCGCCGCCGCTGCGAACGGCGTTCCGTCCGGCTGACCGGCGCGGCGGACTCGTCGTCGTGGAAGCCGAACAGGCCCAGGTCGGCGGCCGGCGGAGGCTTCGGGCCGTCCGGGACCGGAGGGAGCAGCGTGGTGGCCGGGTCGGGGCCGGCGGGTATCGGGGGGATCAGCGTGGTGGCCGCCGTCCCCGGGTCGGTGGGTATCGGCGGGATCAGCGCGGTCGGCGGCTCGGGCTGGGGCGGCGGCGGGACCACCCGGCCGAGCTGGAACGGGGCGGGCGAGCCCTGTGTTTGGACGGGCGGCAGCAGCTGTGTAGCGGCGGCGTCCGACTGAGCTGCCGGCGGCGCGAACGGGCCGGCGGCCTGCGGCACGTGCGGCGCCCGGCCGGGCGGCGGTGGCGGGACGGCTCCGGGAGCGGACGGCTGCGGCGGGACGAACGGCACCGTCTGCGTGGTGATCGGCTGCACGGGCGGTGGGCCGGCCTGGGTGGTGATCGGCTGCACGGGCGGTGGGCCGGCCTGGGTGGTGATCGGCTGTACCGGCGGTGGGCCGGCCTGGGTGGTGATCGGTTGCACGGGCGGTGGGCCGACCTGGGTACCGAACGGGTCGGCGGCCGGGTGGCCGGGGTCCATCAGGACTGGGGTGTCGGCGACGTACGGGCGCACCAGGTGCGGGCCGTCCAGCGGCGGGAGGACCGCGGTCTGCTCGGCCGGGGAGAAGGCGTGACACGCGCAGCTGCCGGCCGGCCCTACGGTGCCGCAGCTGGGGCAGCGGTCTGCCGGCATCGGCCGGTCCTCCTCGGGTCGGAAACGAACGCAGTGATTATGCAGGACCATCCCACGGGGCAACAGGGACGGCCGGGCCGGGGTGCGCCCCGGTCGAGGCGACGGGCCGCCGGTGCCGGTCAGCCGGCGGCGGCGCCCGCCTGCTCGCGGAACTGCTGCGGGCTGAGCCCGCGGACCCGCTTGAACGCGGCGCTGAGCGCGAAGCCGCTGCCGTAGCCGACCCGGCGGGCGACCGACGTGAGGGTGGCGTCCGGTTCGGCCAGCAGGTCGGCGGCCTGGGCGAGCCGCCAGTTGGTGAGGTACGCCATTGGGGGCTCGCCCACCAGGTCGGTGAAGCGCCTGGCCAGCGCGGCCCGCGAGATGCCCGTCTCGGCGGCCAGCTCGTGCACCGTCCAGGCGCGCGCCGGGTCGGTGTGCAGCAGGACCAGCGCGCGGCCCACCACCGCGTCGGTGTGGGCCCGGTACCAGGCCGGGGCGTGGGTGGCGTCGCGGGAGAACCAGCAGCGCAGGGCGGAGATCAGCAGCAGGTCGAGCAGTCGGTCCAGCACCACCTCCTGGCCCGGCTCGTCCCGTCCGATCTCCGCCTCCAGCAGGGCCACCAGCGGTGAGCTCCACTCCTCGGCGGACAGCCGCAGCACCGGCGGCAGTGCGCGCAGCAGCCGTCCGCTGACCTCGCCGTGCAGCTGGTAGGTGCCGCTGAGCAGTACCGTCGCCGCGTCCCTGGCAGTGCCCCAGGTCCGGACGCCCTGGTCGAGTTCCTCGCACATCCGCTCGCCGTCGACGGTGGTCGACACCTGCCCCGGATGGATCACCACCTGCGGCGCGGTCTCCGGCCGGTCGGCGACGGTGTACGGCTCCGGCCCGCGGACGATCGCCAGGTCCCCGGTCCGCAGCGGCACCGGCGGGCCGTCGTCCGGGACGATCCAGCCGTCGCCGCGCACCGTGGTCAGCACCGTCAGCGGCGCCCGGTCCTCGATCCGGATCGCCCACGGCGGGTCGAACACCGACCGCAGCAGGAACGCCCCTTGGGCCCGGGGGCCGGTCAGCAGTGCGGTGAGCGCGTCCATGGCCGCCAGCGTAGACGCCAGGTGCGCGGCCGGGTGGACGCTCACGTATGTCAACGAGCTTCTGGGCCATGGATCTTGAGTCTCCCCGCCGGTTGACTTGAGGGCATGACCACACGAACGGGGGCCCACGGCATGGCAGTTCTTCGCACGGTGACGCTGATCGGCGCGACCATCACCGCAGGGCTCAGCGCGGGCCTGTTCTACTCCTACGCCTGCTCGGTGATGCCCGGCCTGGCCAAGGTCGAGGACCGCGCCTTCGTCGACACCATGCAGCGCATCAACGTCGCCATCCTGAACGGCTGGTTCATGATCGGCTTCCTCGGCGCGCTGGTGCTCATCGTCGCCGCGGGCATCCTCCAGTGGCGCGGCGGCAACCGCACCGTCCTGCTGTGGATCGGCGCCGCCGCCGTCCTCTACCTCGCCATGTTCGTCATCACCAGCGCCGTCAACGTCCCCCTCAACGACAAGCTGGCCGCCGCCGGCGCCCCCGACAAGCTCACCGACCCGGCCGCCGTCCGCGCCGCCTTCGAAGACGTCTGGGTCCGGTGGAACGTCGTCCGCGCCATCACCTCCACCGCCGCCTTCGCCTGCCTGACCTGGGCGCTGGCCCTGTCGGGGCGCAACTCCTGACCTCCCGTCATCGCTTCAGCCGGACGGCGTGTGCGCCGTCCGGGGCGACGGTCAGCGCGAACCGTTCGACCCCCGGGCGGCCCCGGGCATCCCACCACCGCCACCCGGCCTCCACCTCGTCCCACAGCCG
This sequence comes from Kitasatospora sp. NPDC048407, assembly GCF_043200475.1. Lineage (NCBI taxonomy): Bacteria > Bacillati > Actinomycetota > Actinomycetes > Kitasatosporales > Streptomycetaceae > Kitasatospora > Kitasatospora sp. NPDC048407. The sequence goes on from NZ_JBICXW010000004.1 coordinate 198,521, forward strand.
GCGCGGGCCGGACTGCACCACCTCGAACTCCGCCCGTCCCGGCTCCCAATCGGCCGTCGCCCACGAGGTGACGGCCGTGTCGTGCAACCAGAGCGTGTATGTCCCGTCCGGGTACCGCTCCGTCAGCGGAAACACCCCCGGCACCCGGACGCCGATCGCGAACATCGCGGCCCAGTCGCCGAGTTCGTCGGGCGAGAGGGTGGTGGCGGACCGGACGCCGTCGGCGGGCCACGGCGCGGACAGGTAGGCGAGGCTGCCCGGGCGGACGGTGCGCTGGGCGCGCAGCCGCATGAACGCCGACGAGTGGACGAAGCTGCCGCGGGCGCTGCCGTCCGGTTGTGTCGTCAGTTTCACGACTGCCTCGCCGCCGTACTCCGGCCCCCAGGGTGCGACGATCACGGCGCCCGGGCGGCACTGTTCGATCCAGGCGCGGGGCACGTCCCGCACTGAGCAGGTGGCGATCACCCGGTCGAACGGCGCAGTCGGCGGATGCCCGGCCGCGCCGTCGCCCACCACGGCGACGGGGGCGTACCCCGAGCGGGCGAGGCGGCGTTGGGCGTCGGTGGCCGTGGTTCTGTCGACCTCGACGGTGGTGACGTTCGCCGAGCCGAGGCGGTGCGAGAGCAGCGCGGCGTTCCAGCCGGTTCCGGTGCCGATCTCCAGCACGCGGTGGCCGTCGGCGACGTCCAGCGCCGCGAGCATCGAGAACACCATGGTGGGCATCGAACTCGACGAACTCGGTGCGGTGCCTTTTGAGTTGCCGAGGTGCGTCCCGTCGTCCCACTGCGTGGTCAACGGCACGTCCGCGTACACCGCCCGCCACCACGCGGCAGCATCCTGACTCCGGCTCACCGCGTGGCCCTGCCGCACCCCGTCCGCCATTCCCGGCCACACCGTGTCCGGCACGAACAGGTGCCGGGGAACAGCGTGGTAGGCCGCGAACCAGTCGGGCTGAAGCGAGCCGTTGGCGATGAGCGCGGAGGCCAGCCGATCGCGACCGGCCTCCGCTGCTTGACGTGCCGTCACCACGTCAGCGCCCCGCCGCCGGGCCCTGGCCGTCGGAGGTGTTGCCGCCCTCGTCGCTGCCACCGCCGCCGTGCTTGTTGCCGCTGCTGCTGTCGTCCTGCTGGCCGCCACCGGATCCGTCGCCGCTGCCGCCGCCGTGCTTTCCGTCGAACGTGGGCATGGTGCCTCCTCTGTTCTCGCGTGGTGGGATGGGCGCTCGTCCCGATGCTCACGCTAGGTGGCAGGAGTGTGGCGGAGGGTGCCTGATTCTCGGGAATTCCCCTGCGGGAGGGAGGGATTCGCGGATTGGCGCAGGTTCCGGCTCAGTTGCTGTTCAGCGCTTGCCGGCACCGGGCGATCACTCGCTGGGCGTCCGCGCCGTGGACGGCCGCACGGTTCAGCGACTCCCACACGCGCAGGTAGAGGGCCACGCTGTCGGGGGCGTCCAGCCAGAGTTCGGCGTGCCAGTCCTCGGCGATGACCAGGCGTTCGTCGTGGATCCAGAAGCCGTTGGCGGGCGGCAGTTCGACCGGGGCGTCGAACGGCACGATGCCGAGAGTGACGTTGTCGAGGCCGATCACGCCGCTGAGGCGGTCGAGTTGGGCAGCCATCACGCCCGGCGGGCAGATCCGCGCCCGGAGCGCGGCCTCCCACATGACGATGTGGAAGCGCTTGCCGCGCCGGTACAGCAACTCCTGGCGGCGGATTCGGGCTTGCACTGCCTCGTCGATGTCGCGGGGGGAGCGGTGGAGGGCGGTGTAGGCCTCGAAGATGTGCCGTGCGTAGTCCGGGGTCTGGAGCAGGCCGACGACCATCGCGTTCTGCCAGGCTCTTGTGGTGGACGAACGCTCGTACTCGACCGTCAGCCGGTCCTGAACCGGTCGATGACCGGCGGCCAACTGCCGTCGCCAGGAACGGGATTGCGTCTCGAAGGCGCGAAGCCTGGCCGACAGCTCGGCCGCTGCCTCGGGCTGCCCGACGCCGTCCGCCCAGGCCCGGAGGTCCTCGTGGGTGGCCGTCTGGCGGCCGGTCTCCAGCTTGCTGACCTTGGACTGCGTCCATCCGAGCTGTTCGGCCAGTTGGCGACCTGTGAGACCGCCCTCGGTCCGCAGCTCACGAAGCCGCAGACCGAGGGCGTAACGGGCCTGTTGGAAATCGGTGGTCACTCGCCGGACGGTACCCCAGCCCGGAACTCGCGGTGCGGCACGGCGAAGTGCCAGGCGGCGTCCCGCTCCTGGCAGGCGCGGTTGACCCGGACCGGGTCGGTGATCACCTCGATCTCGGTCAGCACGTCGTTGGCGTCGAAGTGCAGCAGCGCGATCACCCGGGAGTCGAACACCCAGGCGTCCTCCAGAGGAAGGCCCAGCCGGTCGGCATCCTCCCGCCACAGGTAGCGGACGTCCTCGCCCACCGTGCCGATCTGTTCGGCGTTGTCGAGCAGGTAACGCTGGCCGAGGGTCGGCGGGTTGTCCATGATCCGCACCCGTTCGAACCGCTTGCCCTGCTCGGACTGCGCACGGCGGTTGCGGGCCCAGACATCGTCCATGTCCCAGCCGGGGTCCTCGCCGGCCACGAACCGGCGGTAGGTCTCGGTCTGCTCGTCGGACCGGTACTGGCGGCGGGTCTCCAACCGGAAGGCCGTGTGCTGGAAGGTCTGGAACATCGACTCGAACTCGTCGTAGCTGATCATTACGGGCTCGCGCTCGGCGGCACGCGGCGCGAAGTCTGCGAGCAGGACGCGGGGCACGGTCACAAATCCCTCGCCGGGCTTGATGTTGCGGAACTGGGCCACTTCCGCCGGGTCCGTGACGAGGTCGCCCTGCACGATCACCTGCCCGGTCTCCTCGTCCTCGTACAGCGTCGGGCATCCGCTGTGCCCCGAGTTACTCCCGATGTAGCGCAGGCGACGGGTCATGTCTGTGCTTCCCTCCTGTGGGCGGTCGGCCTCAGAATGCCCGGGCATCCGGCGGGCCAGGACGCTGATTCGCGAATATTCGTCCGGAGGGGCGGGCGAGACGGGCGTCACGGGAACCCGTGGGCGGGTGCCGGACAGACCATGGGAGTGATCACAGATATGCGAACCCGGGTGCGGGCCGGGGACCCGGACGTCTTCGGGGAGCTGTTCGACCGGTATGCCCGGAGTGTCTACAACCATGCGTTCCGGCTGACCGCGGACTGGTCGGTCGCCGAGGACGTCATGTCGGCGACGTTCATGGAGGCGTGGCGGTTACGGGACAGGGTGGCCGAGGAGGGCGGGTCGCTGCGGCCGTGGCTGCTGGGCATCGCGACGAACCTCGCGCGTAACCACTGTCGCAGCAACCGGCGTTACCGCGCTGCGGCCGCCGCGCTCGCCGCGACCGGGCCCTCGGTGGTGGAGATGCCCGACCACGCCGAGGAAGTGGTCGGGCAGGTGGACGACCGGCGGCGGATCGCCGCCACCGTCACCGCGATCGGGGCGTTGCGGCGGGCCGAGCGGGAGGTGCTGATCCTGTGCCTGTGGGAAGGCCTCGAGTACGCCGAGGCCGCCGAGGCGCTCGGCGTGCCCGTCGGGACCGTCCGCTCCCGCCTCTCCCGCGCCCGCACCAAACTGCGCAAGCTCGCCCACGCGGAACTGGCGACAGAAAGACGGGAACTCGCCCGCCGCACCCGACAGACAGAGAGGGACCGCGCAATCGCGGTCCGGCCCGTACCGGAAGGACACCGATGAACGCCAGCCCCTCCCAGCCGCACCCGGCTGACCGGCCGGAGACCGACGGCCTCCGGCCGACCGCGGAGCGGAATCTGCCGGCGGGCCGCCACCAGTTCCACAAGGAGCAACTGATGGCCCAGATCCACGAAGACCTCAACAACGCCGTTCCCGCCCCCGTACGACGGAACCCCTTCCTGCGCCGCGCGATCCTGCTGCCCGCGGCGGGGTTCGCCCTCGCGGGCGCCGTGGCGGCCGGAGCGGTCCTGATCCCGCAGGACCACGCGGACCGGCCCGCCGCCGGCCCGGCCCTGACCGGCGACATCGGCAACGGCGACCAGAAGGGAGCCGTCCAGCTGCTCAACCGGATCTCGCTGGCCGCCGCGGAGGCCCCGAGCCCGACGGTGCGTCCGGGTCAGTACGTCTACCTCGAGTCGCAGGTCGCCGGCGTCAACGTGAAGGACGTCGAGGGGAAGCCCACCCCGTTCGACACCCCCCTTCACACCCGTCGGATGTGGACGTCGGACAACCACCGGGGTTGGCTGTCCGAGCCCCAGCAGCACGTGGACGCCGAGCTGGAGCTGCTGCGAATCGGACGTCTCGAATGGCCGGCCTACGAGTACCTGGCCTCCCTCCCCACCGACCCCGACGCGCTGCTGAAGGAGATCCGCGAGGAGATCGCGTACGAAGGCCAGGGTGGCCCGGACGCGGAGGCGTTCATCGCCATCGGCACGCTCCTCCGCGACACCTACCTCCCGGCCCCGGTCATGTCCGCGCTCTACAAGGCCGCCGCCAAGATCCCCGGCGTGGTCGTGGTGGACGACGCGGTCGACGCCATCGGTCGCCACGGGGTTGCGGTGGCCCGGACGAAGGAGTCCAACGGCCAGCGCTCCGAGTGGATCTTCGACAAGTCGACGTTCGCCTTCCTCGGCGAGCGCACCGTCCAGGTCGGCAAGCCGGGCCCGGACCAGATCCAATTCAAGCCCGGCACGGTCCTCGTCACCGCCGCCGTCACGAAGCGCGCCGTCGTCAACGAGATCAAGCAGGTTCCGTCCGACCAGGCCTGACCCGGCCCGCCCCTGACGGAGGCCCCGGCGCCATGCGACAAGGCGCCGGGGCCACACCGGCGTGTCGATCGCTGGAGCACGAAACGGCCGGGGGCGTGGGCTGCACCACCACTACGGGAACGAGGCCCTGCCGCACTGGGCGTTTGACGAGCAGGAACGGGCCGAACCTGTGCAGCGGCTGGTGAGTGCGGAGTCCGTGAGGAGGGCGATGACGTCGCCGTGCTGTTGGAGCCCCCATTGTTCGGGGGCGGGCGGTCAGTCGGATACTCGTCGGACATCCCAACCCGGAGGCAGCGTGAGCCAGTTCGAGCCCGAAGAGATCCGCACCGACCGACTGGACCTGCTGCCCCTGCGGGTCGAGCATGCCGAGGAGATGGCCGCCGTGCTGGCCGATCCCGGTCTGCACGCGTTCATCGGTGGTGCGCCGGACAGCGCGGAGGCTCTGCGAGCGCGCTACGAGCGGTGGGTGGCCGGTTCGCCCGACCCTGCGGAGTCCTGGTGCAACTGGGTGATCCGGCTCCGGGATGAGGATTGTCTGGTGGGGACGGTCCAGGCGACGGTCACCACCGACGAGCGCGGGGCGGTTGCGGAGATCGCCTGGGTGGTGGGAACGGCCTGGCAGCGGCGCGGCATTGCGGGTGAAGCGGCCCGGGCGCTGGTGGGCCGGCTGCGGCAGTTCGGGGTGCACACGGTCGTTGCGCACATCCACCCCGAGCACGCGGCGTCGGCCGCCGTCGCGATTGCGGCCGGACTCGTGCCCACCGACAAGTGGGAGGACGGGGAGGTCAGGTGGGAGCTGGTCGTCGGCTGATCGAGCGCATCCGCAGGGGGTGACGAACCCGGGAACCTCAATCAAGGACGACCTTCCCGGCCGCGGGTCGGGCGCGTCCGACGGCGTTCCGTCCCAGGCCGTCCAGGCCGGGGCCCCGGGCGCCGCGAAGGCGTGGATCGGCCACGAGGAGCATCGTGCGTCGGCGGCCGGTGGAGACGTTTTCGCGGCTGCCGGGGAGAAGCGTCTGACCGGCACCGTGACCACGGCCGGCTGGCTCGACAAGCCGGGCGAGGGCGTTCTGTAGGTCGGCGCGTCTGCGGTTCGCCTCGCTGGTTTCCCTGCTGCCGGCGGGGCGTTCTCGTTGCAGTTGTTTCGGCGTGTCAAGCCACCCGTATAGGAAATCAGCTCCGGAGGTTGTTCGGTCCGGAGCTGTGTCGAGCCCGTGCAGCTGTCAGGGGGTGGGGAACTGTCCGGCCTTGACCTTGGCGACGAACGCTTGCCACACCTCAGCAGGGAACGTCAGGCGGGGGCCGTCAGGGTCTTTGGAGTCCCGGACCATTCCCGGGTTGGCATCGTCCACTTCGATGCACTCCCCACCGTCGCCATCGCTGTAGGACGATTTGCGCCACTTGGAGGCGCTGAGGTCAGGCCCTTCACTCATGTGCGTACTCCTCCGCCGCCGATTTGATCAGGGCCAGGGACGCCTCCGGCGACAGCGCGACGGCCCTGGCTAGATCGTATGACCTCTCGCAAAGGGCGACCACGGCCGGATCGTCGAGCAACTGCCCCGAGTGCAGGCTCTCGACGTACGCCACGGGCGGAGCCTCGGCGAACGTCATGAGGAAGACCGAGCTTGCCACCATGGCGTGTGCCCCCGCGCTGAACGGCAGTACCTGAACCAGGAGTTTGCCCATCCCGGCCAGCGTCAAGAGATGGCGCAGTTGTTCGGCCATCACATGTTCACCACCGACAGGCGTTCGGATCACTGATTCGTGGAGGATCACCCACAACAGAGGTGCTGTTGGATCGGTCAGGACACGGGCCCGCTCAAGCCTGGCCGCCACCGCGTCATCCACCGCGACGGCTGAGGCGAACGGCTTGGCTGCTCGGACAACGGCGCGCGCATAGGCAGCCGTCTGCAACAGCCCGGTCACCAGCGTCGGGGCGTAATGGGAGATCGTCTTGGCCTGCGACTCAAGCTCGGCAACCGGAGCGAAGTGGGCGGCATGCCGTGTGCGGGTCACCATGGGGAAGAGGCGCGCGAAGTGGCCTCCGGTGCCCAGGGCCGCATCGAGCCGTTCCGAGAGATCTTCCTGCGGCCTTCTGACCGCACTTTCGATCTGGCCGATGTACGCACCGGAGCAGTAGACCAGTTCCCCCAGCCCGCTCTGGGACAGCCCCTTTGCCTCGCGGAGGCGTCGAACCTCCGCTCCGTAGAACGCGCTCGGGGAGGCGGACGGGTCGAGATCCTTCGGACTGGCCATACGTCATATCCCTGTTTCAGCAGCGCAGTTGCTGTGCCGTCAACTCTGTCCAGGTTACCGAGCAATGCCGACGCTGGTCACGGAAAGTCGAGCACTACGTGACTTGGAGCAACGATGGCAGCGGTGGAGAGTGACACGGCGCGGAGATGTGCCTATCGCGCGGAGGCGGAGGAAGCAGCGGACGCCGTGGAGACGGCGTGGCGACTCGCGGGACTGCCGACAGAGCCCAACGTGATGCCGGTAACGAGTGGGCGTGGCCTGAGCGCCGGCGCTCATGTCTCCCTTGGGGGGTGCAGCGCCGCCACAGCTCGCGCGCTCGCCGACGTGTTGACGGAGTACGCCAGGCTGACGGGCCGACTCATCGACGGCCGATCCCAGCGATTCGTGGCCCGTGTACTTGCCGACCACGGGGTGAGGCCGGCGTTGCCGAGCGACGGGGTGTACGTCGTCGCAGGGGAGTGGAGCGTGTGACCACTGACCAGTGGGAGCCCCGGGAGGGGCAATCGGCCCACGACCGGCGCTCGGGCGGAGACGTGCGCGTGATGGCCGTCCATGAGTGCGGGGTGTTCGTCCGCCACCTGTGGGACGGGCGGGAGGGTGTTACCTCCCTTGAGGATCTGGCCCCGCCGGAGCGTACGGCCTTGGCGCGGTGACGGGTGCTCTCGATCGTGCCTGGGACGCGGCTGCTCAGTTCGTAGCTCTGACGGGCGAGCAGGTGCGGGTTTCGCAGGTGGCCGGCGGCGTACAGCTCAGGTTCCGAGTAGCGCCCATGGATGGTGACTTGCACCTTGAAGTGCTTCGCGTCCTGGGTGAGTCCGAGCGCTTCGGGCATGACCGGCTGTCCGACGGTAGCGGAGAGTTGTGGGCCACCTACCGCGAGAGCCCCCCGTGACCGGCCCACCAGGCCCCGGGAGTACGTAGGCGCCTCAGTATTCGTACGCTGGGTCTCGGGCGATGCCTTGGAGTCGTCCTCACGTTGCTTGCGCTGTCGTTCGTACGAGGGCTGCTCGCGCGTGATCAAGGTGAGGTCGCCGTTCCGGCTGACCGTGCAACTCAAGGGGTGTCGTGTGGGCAGCGTTGTGAAGATCAATGTGCTGACTGTTCCTGCTGAGCAGCGGGAGGTGTTGGAGCAGCGGTTCGGGTCGCGGGCCGGGGCCGTGGAGGGTGCGGACGGGTTCGAGTGGTTCGAGCTGCTGCGGCCGGTGGAGGGGACGGACCAGTACCTGGTGTACACGCGGTGGCGGGACGAGGAGTCGTTCCAGGCGTGGATGGAGGGTCCGATGAAGGCTGCGCACCAGGGCGGCGGCGACCGGCCGAAGCCGGCGGCGACGGGGTCCACGGTGTGGTCGTTCGAGGTGGTGCAGTCGGCCGGGCCGAAGGCGTAGGTAGGGAAGCGGGGCCGGTCATCGGGGGGAGGCCGGCCTACGTGAACGGGATGGCGATGTCGGCCACGTGGTCGTCCGGGGCGGCGGTGGGCCAGTTCGGGTAGTAGATCTCGCGGTTGGCGGCGCTGCGGGTGTGGCCGTGTTCGGTGAGCCAGGTGCCGAGGGCGTCGTGGGCGGCGGCCATGGCGGCGAAGCCTGCCTGGTTCTTGGTGCGGGTGAGGTAGGCCTCGCGGTGGGCGGGTTCGATGCGGATGCCGATCTGCGGGGTGGGTTCGACGGCGTTCTGGGTGGGGGCGCAGAGTTCGACGGGGCCGTCGGAGTCCTCGCTGACCAGGCCGTCGTAGACCGCGAAGATCGGTCCGGACAGGCATGCTCCGGTCTCGCGGAGGTGGGTGAGGAGCAGTTCGGTCGATGAGGCGAGGAAGTCGGGGAGGTCTGCGGCGGTGACGTGGCGCCGGGTAAACAGGACTTTCTGCTCTGCGACTTCGCGTTCGGCGATCTCGTCCATGGTCGGGTTCCTTCCGGTGAGGACTTCTCGGGCGTAGCCCACCGCGTCCCGGCGGGCCAGGTGGGCGGATTCCTGTTCGCGCCAGTACGCGGCGAGCAGTGCGGCGGGCTCCGCGTCGCGGGAGTCGAGGACGGTCGCGATGAGGGCCAGTGGCATGCCGGTGGCGCGCAACAGGGCGATGCGGCGGGCGCGTTCGACCTGGGCGAGGCCGTAGCGGCGGAAGCCGGTCCGCGGATCGACCTCGGCGGGTGGCAGGAGGCCGCGGTCGCCGTAGAGCCGTAGGGCCTTGAGGCTGAGCCTGGTTCTGGCCGCGAGCTCCCCGATGCTGATCAGTTCCTCTTGCACGGGGCCACTGTGCACTCTGCCCTTGGGGGAGAGGCAAGCGGATGACCGGGGGTGGGAGTGTGGCGTGACGTCAGTGCCGGGTTGTACGCCGCAGGTTGGAGGCCGGGTCCATCCTGCGGCCGTACGTGGGGCGGGGGTGGCGGATCGGAGACTGGAGGCAATTCGAGGTACTGATTCGGCACAGAGGGCTGGCATGGTTCTGCGAAACGGGCGAACGATTCTGCTGCTGACGGCCGTGCTGGCGGCGCTCACTCCGGCGACGGCGTTCGCGGCGGGGGATCCGCTTCAGCGGTACGCGCAGCAGGAACTCCGCTGGGAGCGTTGCGAGATGGGCGGGTTGCCGTCGTTCGAGTGCGCGAAGGTGAAGGTGCCGCTGGACTACGGGAAGCCGGCGGGCCGGACGATCGAGATCGCGATATCGCGGGTCAAGGCGGCCAGTGCGAAGGAGCGGCACGGGGTGCTGCTGATGAACCCCGGGGGGCCGGGCAGTCAGGGGCTGACGATGCCGGTGGAGTTCGAGCCGATGCTGCCGGCGGAGGTGCGGGCGCGGTTCGACCTGGTCGGGTTCGATCCGCGCGGGGTCGGGCGGAGTTCGCCGATCGGCTGCGATCTGACGGAGGACGAGCGGAACATCCAACACCCGTACAGCGCGGCCACGTTCGGGAAGGACGTGGAGCGGGCCCGGTCGGTGGCCGACAAGTGCTGGGCGAAGGCGGGGGACGTGCTGCCGCACATCACCACCCGCAACACGGCGCGGGACATGGACATCGTCCGGGCGGTGCTGGGCGAGCGGCGGATCTCCTACTTCGGGTACTCGTACGGGACGTACCTGGGCGCCGTCTACACACAGATGTTCCCGCAGCGGTCGGACCGGATCGTGCTCGACAGCGCGCTCGATCCGAAGCTCGCCTGGCGGGATTCGTTCCGGGGCTGGTCGGCGGCGGCCGAACTCGCGTTCACCCGGTGGACGGAGTGGGCCGCCGAGCGTGACGCCACGTACGGGCTGGGGGCCTCGGCCGCGGAGGTGCGGAAGACGTACTGGGAGCTGGTGGAGGGTGCCGACCGGACGCCCGTTCCGACCGACGACGGGAAGGGGCTGGACGGCGCCGCGATCCGTTCGGGGTACCGCGCGTTCGTGCAGGTCGAGGCCGTCACCCCGTGGATCGTCGCGCTGAAGGCCGCGGCCGCGGGCGGGCCGGCCGTGCCGGGCGTCCCGCCGGTCGTCGTGGACGACAACATGACGGCCGTCACCTGGGCGGTGTTCTGCGGCGACACCCGGAGTTGGCCGCGCGACCCCGAGCAGTACCGCCGCGACGCGATCGCCGACCGGGCCAGGTACCCGCTGGCGGGTGATTTCGGGGCGAACGTCCAGCCGTGCGCGTTCTGGAAGTCGGCGGCCGTCGAGCCGGCGACCGTGGTCAACAACGAGGTCGACGCGCTGATCGTGCAGAACCAGTGGGACCCGCAGGCGACGCTCGCCATGGCCCAGGGCATGCGGCGGGCCCTGCACGGCTCCCGGATGGTCACGGTCGCCGGTGGCGAGGGCCACGGCGTGGTGGTGGCCGGCCCGTCCTGCGCGGACGGCGCCTTCACCCGCTACCTGACCACGGGCCGGCTGCCCGCCAAGGACGTGACCTGCACGAATCAGTGAAAGGCCGCGCGGCGGGTGGCGCGGCGGAGGGTGCGCAGGAGGGGGCCGCCGACGGTGAGGCAGAGGACGGCGGTGAGGGCGGCGCGGGGGAGGTCCCAGCCGAGGGAGGTGGTGAGGCAGTAGAGGGCGAAGCGGGTGAGGTTGGCGGGGAGGGGGTCGCCGGGGACGAAGGAGATCGAGGTGGCCAGGCCGCCGATGTAGGGCCAGCCCTGGAGGTTCATCACCACGCCGTAGCCGATGGCGGAGAGGACGCCGTAGAGAGCGAGGAGCAGGAGTTCGGGCCGGCCGCGCAGGCGGGCGGCGCCGGGGAGGAGTCCGGCGCCGAGGCAGACCCAGCCCATGGCGAGCATCTGGAACGGCAGCCAGGGTCCGACGCCGCCGGTGAGCAGGCCGGAGGCGAACATGGAGAGCGCGCCGAGGACGAAGCCGAAGCCGGGGCCGAGGGCGCGTCCGGAGAGCACCATCAGGAAGAACATCGGCTCCAGTCCGGCGGTGCCGGCCCCGAGCGGGCGCAGGGCCGCGCCGGCGGCGGCGAGGACGCCGAGCATGGCGACGGCCTTGGCGTCCAGGCCGGGTGCGCCGGTGGCGTTGCGGCCCTCGGAGAGCTGGGCGACCAGCACGGCGAGCAGCAGCGGCAGCAGCAGGGCGAACAGCCACGGCGCGTCGGTGGAGTGGCCGACCAGGTCGGAGTCGCGGGCGGCGAGCAGCGGCCAGCCGAACGCGGCGACGCCGACGGCGGAGACCAGGGCGAGCGCGACGATCGAGCGCCGCCCGAGCGGGACGGGGCGGGCGAGTTCCCGGGAGATCACGGCAACTCCCTGAGCGCGGCGGCGACTTCGGGGACGGTGAGGTACGGGGGGAGGATCTTCGCGGTCTGCGGGGCGAAGGTCGGGGAGGCGAGGACGACTTCGGGGGTGGGGCCGTCGGCGACGATCTCGCCCTCGGCGAGGACCGCGGTGCGGTGGGCGAGTTCGGCGGCGAGCTCGACGTCGTGGGTGGCGAGCAGGACGGTGTGGCCCTCGGTGGCGAGCGTGCGCAGGATGTCGACCAGGCGGGCCTTGGCGGCGTAGTCGAGGCCGCGGGTGGGTTCGTCGAGCAGGAGCACCGGGGGGCGGGCGGCGAGCACGACGGCGAGGGCGAGGGTGAGGCGCTGGCCCTCGGAGAGGTCGCGGGGGTGGCAGCGGTCGTCGATACCGGGGAGCAGGGCGGCCAGAATGGTCCGGCAGGTGCCGGGTTCGGCGCCGGCGTCCTGGTCGGCGGAGGCGCACTCGGCCGCGACGGTCTCGGCGTACAGCAGGTCGCGCGGGTCCTGCGGGACGAGTCCGACGGAGCGGATCAGGTCCTTTGGGCGGGCTTTGTGCGGCGTGCGGCCGTTGACACGGACGGTGCCGGAGTCGGGGGCGTGCAGGCCGACCAGGCTGCCCAGCAGGGTGGACTTGCCGGCGCCGTTGCGTCCCATCAGCGCGGTGATCTGGCCCGGGAACAGGGCGAGTTCGACGCCGCGCAGGGCGGGGACGGGGCCGCGGGAGACCACCAGCCGGGAGACCGTGGCGATCGCGGGGGCCGACGGAGTCACCGAAGGGGCAGCGGCGGGCGCGGGCAGGCGTTCGCGCAGGGTCGCCGCGCGCCGCCGGGCGTCGCGGACGGTGAGCGGCAGCGGGCTCCAGCCGGCCAGCCGGCCGAGGTCGACCACCGGGGGCCGGACGGGGGAGCGGGCCATCAGGGTGGCGGGGTCGCCGAGCACGGGCGGCTCGCCGGGGCCGGGGAGCAGCAGGACCTGGTCGGCGTACTGGACGACGCGTTCCAGGCGGTGTTCGGAGAGCAGGACGGTGGTGCCGAGGTCGTGCACCAGCCGCTGCAGGACGGCCAGCACCTCCTCGGCGGCGCCCGGGTCGAGCGCCGAGGTGGGCTCGTCCAGGACCAGCACCTCGGGGTGGACGGTCAGCACCGAGCCGATCGCCACCCGCTGGCGCTGGCCGCCGGAGAGCGCGGAGAGCGCGCGGCCGCGCAGGTCGGCGAGGCCGAGCAGGTCGAGGGTCTCCTCGACCCGGCGGCGCATCACGGCCGGGGGAAGGCCCAACGACTCCATGCCATAAGCGAGTTCCTCCTCGACGGTGTCGGTGACGAAGTGCCCGGCCGGGTCCTGGCCGACGGTGCCGACCACGTCGGCGAGGTCGCGCGGCCGGTGGGTGCGGGTGTCGCGGCCGGCGACGGTGACCCGGCCCTCCAGGACGCCGCCGGTGAAGTGCGGCACCAGCCCGGAGACGGTGCCCAGCAGGGTGGACTTGCCGGCGCCGGACGGGCCGACCAGCAGGCACAGTTCGCCCTCGGGAATGGTCAGGTCGACGCCGCGAAGGGCGGGTCCGGCGGCGTCGGCATACCGCACGCCGACCTGCTCGAAAGTGATCACCGGGTGCTCCGGGGCGGCTCGGGGGTGACGAAGGCGGGCAGCAGGCCGATCAGCACGGCCGTGGCGGGCAGCAGCGGCAGCCGCGGCGCGGTCGGCGGGACCACCGACGGCGTCAGGGCCTCCGGCCAGCGGCCCGCGTACCAGATCAGGGCGGCCGCGACCAGCGCGCCCGACAGAGCGGTCAGCCACTCCGGGAGCGCCCACGGATCGGGCCGGTAACGGGTTCTGACGGAACGCCGACTGCCCAGGGCCAGCCCGGCGGCGGACGCGGCGACGCCGGCCAGCAGCACGGGCAGCGCCCAGGCGTGGCTGCCCGCGGTGAGCAGACCGTAGGTGGCGCTGCACACGCCGAGCAGCCCGGCAAGCGTCAACACCCCACCGGTGCGCACTAGTTGGCGCGGCACCCGGGCGGTGCGGCCGAAGCCGCGGGTGTCCATCGCCGCCGCCAGCGCCACCGAACGCTCCAACGCGCCCTCCAGCACCGGCAGTCCGACCGACAGCACCGCCCGCACGCCCCGGTCGGTCCGGCCGCGCAGCCGGCGCGCCGCCCGCAGCCGCCGGACGTCCGCCACCAGGTTCGGCGCGAACGTCATCGCGACCACGGCCGCCACGCCCGCCTCGTACAGCGCGCCCGGCAGCGAACGCAGCAGCCGCGACGGGGAGGCCAGCGCGTTCGCCGCGCCCACACAGGCCAGCAGCACCGCCAGCCGCAGACCCTCGTACAGCGCGAACAGCACGCCCTCCAGGCTCACCGAACCGCCCAGCCGGACACCCTGCGCCCAGGCGGGGAGCGGAAGTTGGGGAAGCGTGAACAGGACATGGGTGCCGCCGACGGGGGAGCCCAGCAGAACCGCGAACACCACCCGGGCGGCCAGCACCAGCAGGCCGAGGCGCAGGAACGCCGCGTACGAGCGGGCCCACGGCGCGTCGCCGCGCCGGGCCGCCACGACGAAGCCCGCCACCGCCAGGATCAGCAGCAGGAGCAGCGGATTGGTGGTCCGGCTGGCCGCCGCCGCGAGGCCCAGCGACCACAGCCACCAGGCGCCCGGGTGCAGCTGCCGGGGCAGCGAACGGCTGTGCACCGCCCCCGGGTTCGCGGACCCGGGGGCGGTCGGAGCGGTGCGGCGCAGACGGTCGACGGACATGGTCAGCGGGTGCGGCGGCGACGGGCCTGCCAGACCGCGCCGGCGCCCAGCAGGACCACCGCGCCGACCCCGGCGATCACACCCACGGCCGGGCCGCCGTCGCCCTTGTCGGACGAGGCCGAACCGCCCGAACCGGCACCGGAGCCCGCCGCGACCTGCTCGCCGCAGCCCGCGCGCGGGTAGCCGGCGATCGCGCACAGCAGCCCGGCGGAGTCGTAGCGCAGCGGCGCGGCCACCGCGGCCAGCACCTCCGCCGAGTTCGCGGCGCTCGGCACCGAGGCGCACACCGAACGTGCCTCGGCGGGCTGTTCACCGTTCGGGGCGTCCTTCGCGGTGCCGAAGTCGAGCACCACGGCGACCCGCTTGTGGCCGCCGCTGGGCGCGGTGTTCGCGCAGATCGCGGCGAAGTCGGCGGGCGGCGACGGCCGGGGCGCGTCCTGACCGCCGTCCGGGCTGAGCACGAACCGCCAGCCGTCCACCGCGCCGTCCGCGGGCACGTTCCCGGTCGGCCCGACCTGCTGGAACGCCCAGCCGTCCGCGCCGCCCTTCCAGAACGACCAGTACCGGTAGTCCGCCGCGTGCGCGGACCCGGCGCCCGGGCCGAGCAGGGCGCCGAGGGCGCCCAGCAGAGCGAACACGGCGCCGACGGCGGCGGCAGTTCGTGGTGCACGGCAGAGGGGCCGCGGGGCAGGGGCGCCGGTTACGGGGGCGGCAGGCGTGCGGCGGGCGGCGGGCCGGTGGACGGCGGCGTCGCGGCAGGCCGAGGCGCTCGGTGCCTGGTCGCCGGCGGCGGCAGTTCGCGGGGCGAGGCCAGGGCGCTGCCCGGCGGCGGTGCCGGTTGCGGGGGTGCGGCCGGTCACCGGCCCTGCTCCGGCCCGTCGCTCGACGGCTTGTCGCCCGACGGCTTCTCGTTCGACGGCTTCTCGCCCGACGGGGTGTCGCCGGCCGGGGAGCCGGTGGCCGGGGAGCCCGCGGCGGCGGCGTTGCGGCGGCGGTTGAGGCTGAGCAGGATGCCCGCGCCGATGCCGACCAGCAGGCCGACGCCGATCAGCCAGCCGGCCGAGAAGCCGCTGTTCTCGTCGGGCTCGGTGATCGCCGAGCCGGGGGCGCGGGTGGCCTGCGGGTCGCCGGCGCTCGGGCCGACCTTCGGCTTGGGGCCGGAGTCGACCAGCAGCTGCACCAGGTTGGCGCCGCCGAAGTTGTACGGGTCGAGCTTGGCGGCGCTGGCGGTGAGCACCAGGGTGGCGGTGGCCGCCGGGTCGGTGCCGCTCTTGCCCTGCGCGGCCCAGGCGTAGCCGTTGCCGGCCAGCCAGTCGGCGGCGCTCCTGGCCTCGGTGGAGTGGCCGGAGGCGATCAGGCCGAGCACCGACCAGGCCGTGGAGTTGTAGTCGGCGGTGGCGGCCGCGCCGGGGGTGTCCAGCAGCAGGCGCTGCCCGCCGGCGGCGAGCTTGCCGGTCAGCCAGGCGGCGTCCGCCTCGGCGGAGTCGGCGTGCGTGACCGGGCCGTCGCCCGGGGTGTCCGGGCAGGTCAGGGTCTTCGGCGCGGCGTCCTTGCGGTCGGCGGTGGTGACCGGCAGGTGCCCGCCCGCGGAGGCCAGCAGGGCCTGCGCGGAGGCGATCGTGTTGGGGGCGGCCGGGGCGCCGGAGACCGGCTGGTAGACGAACGCGCCGCGCTGCTCGGCGGCGGTCCAGCAGCCCAGCTGGAAGGAGGCCAGCCCGTTGTAGGCGGACTGCCCGCCCGGGAGGGACGTCGTGGCCGGGTCGATGCCGGCGGCCAGCAGTGCGTTCACCGCCAGGGCGGTGGAGTTGGCGTCGCCGGGGGTGCCCGGGTTGTACGCCCAGGTGCCGTCGACGGTCTGCTTGGCGCGCAGCCAGTCGGTGCCGCGGGTGACCTGCTGCTGGTGGTCGCCGAGCACGGTGAGCGCCTGGATGGCCATCGAGGTGGCGTTGGAGTCCTCGACGGCCGGGACGCAGGCCGCGCCCTCGGCCCGGTAGGACGGCCAGCCGCCGTCCTCGCACTGCTGGTCGAGCAGCCACTTCACGGCCGCGTCGGCGGGTTCGACCCGCTCCTGGTGCAGGGCGATCAGCGCCAGCGACTGCCGCCACACGCCGTCGTACTGCGGGTCGCCCTTGCCGTACAGCCCGGCGGGCACCCCGGACGACACCGAGGGCGAACCGGACGCCGAGCCGGACGCAGAGCCCGTGGCCGAGCCGGACGGGGAGCCGGAGGCGGACGCGTCGGAAGAAGCGGAGGCGGACGGAGCGCCCGAGGTCGGGTCGGTGGGGTCGGCGAGCGCGGGCACGGCGGCGGCGCCGGCGAGCAGGGCGCCGGCCAGTGCGGCGGCGCCCAGGCGGGCAGCGGTCAGCATTTGGGGAGAAAGCCTTTCGGGAGCGGTCGCAGCGAACCCGTGGGGGCCGCCCGTAGACCCACGACGGAGGAGGGCCGCTCGTCTCCGGCCGGGCAGTCCGACTGCGTCGCGCCGGGGAACGGCGCGGCTCACGGTTGCGGGTCAGTCCCGGAATCGCACCGGCTTCCCCCGGCCTCGGAGGCGGATGTGAAGTTGTCCGGCGGTCCGGTGGGGGCCGTCCCGCGCCTCCAAGACTCTAGCCGCCGACCGGCGCGGCACCCCTGGCAGGTGGTGGAACCGGTTGCAGTTCGTCCCCGTCCGGGAACGGTGTGGCGAGGGTGAGCAGCCGGGCGGCGGTGTGCAGGTCGGCCCGGACCTCGGCCAGCGAGGCGCGGCCCGACAGCCAGGCCAGCAGGGTGGCGTGCCAGGTGTGGGCGACCACCCGCAGCGCCGCCTGCTGGCCGGCGGTCGGCGGGCCGGGGAGGCAGGCGGCCTCCAGCACGATCGCCGAGGTGACCTGGGCGACCTCGTCCACCTCGTTGCCCACCGAGCGGTCCGCGAAGGACAGCGCCCGCACCATCGCCTCGGCCAGCCGGGGTTCGCGCTGGAGGGCGTGGAAGGCGTGGGTGAGTGCCTCGGCGACCCGGGCCGCCGGGTCGGCGCCGGTCGGCGGACGCCTCCGTACCTGGTCGTGCAGCCGTTCCAGCTGCTCGCGCATCACCGCCACCAGCAGGTGCACCTTGGACGGGAAATAGCGGTACAGGGTGCCCAGGGCGACCTGCGCGCTCTCCGCGACCTCGCGCATCTGCACCGCCTCGAAGCCGCCGCGGGCGGCCAGCGCGGTGGCGGCCCGCAGGATGCCCCGGCGGCGTTCGGCCTGGCGCGGCGTCAGCGTCCCGTCGGCGGTGGCGTTCGCGGTCACGTTCACTCCCGGGCGGGGGATCGAAGGACGGGGTGGCGTCAGGTGGTCGCGCGGCGTGGCGTGAATCACCTGCCGGGGCTCCTGACGGCAAGCTACGGCCCGGTAATCTTCGAGGTCTCTCGTTGTCCGCTTTCCCCGACGGCGAGCCTGCACCACTGTGAAACGTGATCTACTTTACCGGTCGGCGGCCGCGTCCGTCGCCGGTCCCGGTGAGTAGGGAAGAGGGGCCCCGGATGACCGCGTTGCCGCCGCCGTCGCTGCGGATCGCCCTGCTGTCGTACCGCGGCGACCCGTTCTGCGGCGGCCAGGGCGTGTACGTGCGCCACCTGTCCCGGGAGCTCGCCCGGCTCGGCCACCACGTCGACGTGATCGGCGCCCAGCCGTACCCGGTGCTCGACGAGGTCGAGGGCCCCGGCTCGGTGCGGCTGGTCGAACTGCCCAGCCTCGACCTGTACCGCGCCGACGACCCGTTCCGCACCCCCGCCGCCGGCGAGTTCCGCGGCCCGGTGGACCTGCTGGAGTTCGCGGTGATGCGCACCGGCGGCTTCCCCGAGCCGCTGACCTTCTCGCTGCGCGCCCGCCAGTACCTGGCCCGGCACAAGGGCCGCTACGACGTGGTGCACGACAACCAGACCCTCGGCTACGGCCTGCTCGGCCTGGCCCGGCACGGCTTCCCGCTGGTCACCACGGTCCATCACCCGGTCACCGTGGACCGGCAGTTGGAGATCGACGCGGCCACCGGCCGGCTGGAGCGGCTCGGCAAGCGCCGCTGGTACGCCTTCACCCGGATGCAGCAGCGGGTGGCGCGCCGGCTGGAGCAGGTCATCACCGTCTCCGAGAGCTCCCGCGGCGAGATCGCCGAACACCTCGGCGCCGCCCCGCACGCCATCTCCGTCGTCCCGATCGGCGCCGACACCCGCCTGTGGTCGCCGTCCGACGCGATAGCCCGGGTGCCCGGGCGGATCGTCACCACCTCCAGCGCCGACGTCCCGCTCAAGGGCCTGGTGCACCTGGTCGAGGCGCTCGCCAAGGTCCGCACCGAACGCGACGCCCACCTGGTGGTGGTCGGCAAGCCGCAGAAGGACGACGGCCCGGTCGCCGACGCGGTGCGCCGGTTCGGCCTGGAGGACCACATCGAGTTCCGTACCGGCCTGACCGACGCCGAACTCGTCGGCCTGTACCGCTCCGCCGAGGCCGCCTGCGTCCCCTCGCTGTACGAGGGCTTCTCGCTGCCCGCCGCCGAGGCGATGGCCACCGCCACCCCGCTGGTCGCCACCACCGGCGGCGCCATCCCCGAGGTCGCCGGACCCGACGGCGAGACCTGCCTGGCCGTCCCGCCCGGCGACGCCGGGGCGCTCGCCGCCGCGCTCGGCCGGCTGCTCGACGACCCCGCGCTGCGCGCCCGGCTCGGCGAGGCCGGACGGGCCCGCGTGCTGGAGCGGTTCACCTGGGCCCGGGCCGCCGAACTCACCGCCGACCGCTACCGGGCCGCCATCGCCACCGGAGCGGGCGCCGCCGCCCGCTCCGGCCCAGGCTGGCGCTACGTCGGCTGACCGGGCCGCTCGGCACAACAGACCGTCAACACCCGTACCACCCCTCGTGAATGGGAGCCCCGCAGTGCTGACCGTCGACTTCTCCCGCTTCCCGCTCGCCCCAGGAGACCGGGTGCTCGACCTGGGCTGCGGCGGAGGCCGGCACGCGTTCGAGTGCTACCGGCGCGGCGCCAACGTGGTCGCCCTGGACCAGAACGGCGAGGAGATCGCCGAGGTCCGCAAGTGGTTCGCCGCCATGGAACAGGCCGGCGAGGCCCCCGCCGGGGCCAGCGCCACCGCCATGGAGGGCGACGCGCTGAACCTGCCGTTCGACGACGACACCTTCGACCGGATCATCATCTCCGAGGTGATGGAGCACATCCCCGACGACAAGGGCGTGCTCGCCGAGATGGTCCGCGTCCTCAAGCCCGGCGGCCTGCTCGCCGTCACCGTGCCCCGCTACCTGCCGGAGAAGATCTGCTGGGCGCTGTCCGACGAGTACCACGAGGTCGAGGGCGGGCACATCCGCATCTACAAGGGCGACGAACTGATCGAGAAGGTCCGCGGGGCCGGCCTGGAGCCCTACGGCAACCACCACGCGCACGCCCTGCACTCCCCGTACTGGTGGATCAAGTGCGCGATGGGCGTCAACAACGACAAGGCCCTGCCGGTGCGCGCCTACCACCAGTTGCTGGTCTGGGACATCGTCGGCACCCCCGTCATCTCCACCCTCACCAAGGCCGCCGAGAAGGCCCTCAACCCGGTGCTCGGCAAATCCTTCGTCGTCTACGCCAGCAAGCCGCACCAGCCCAGGACCGGCGCGTGACCGCCGCCGTCCCCGCGGCCCTGCTGCTGGACGGCGTCCTCGACGCCGCCCAGGCCGCCGACACGGTGCGCTCGATCCTCGCCCACCAGCAGCCCGACGGCGCGATCCCCTGGTTCCACGGCGGACACCTCGACCCCTGGGACCACACCGAGGCCGCGATGGCCCTCGACACCGCTGGCGAACACGCCGCCGCCGAAGCCGCCTACCAGTGGCTCGCCGACCGGCAGAACCCCGACGGATCCTGGTACGCCGCCTACGCCTACGGGCAGGACGGCATCGCCGACGGCACCGCCACCGACCGCGCCCGCGAGACCAACTTCTGCGCGTACATCGCCGTCGGCGCCTGGCACCACCACCTGTCCACCGGCGACGACCGCTTCCTGGAACGCATCTGGCCCGCCCTCAGCCGCGCCCTCGACCACACCGTCCGGCTCAGCCTCCCCGGCGGGGCGATCGCCTGGCGCCAGGACGAGGACGGCACCGCCGCGACGGACGCGCTGCTCACCGGCTCCTGCTCGATCCTGCACGCGCTGCGCTGCGGACTCGCCGTCGCCGACCACCTCGACCGGCCCCAGCCGGACTGGGAACTCGCCGCCGGCCGCCTCCAGCACGCCATCGCCCGCCACCCCGAGCGGTTCCTCGACAAGGACCGCTACTCGATGGACTGGTACTACCCCGTCCTCGGCACCGCGCTGCGCGGCGAGGAGGCGACGGCCCGGCTGGCCGCCGAATGGGACCGGTTCGTCGTCCCCGACCTCGGCGTCCGCTGCGTCAGCGACCGCCCCTGGGTCACCGGCGGCGAGAGCGCCGAACTCGCGCTCGCGCTGTGGGCCGCCGGACAGTCCGACCGCGCCGTCGAGATCCTCCGCTGGATCCAGCACCTGCGCCACCAGGACGGCTCCTACTGGACCGGCTACGTCTTCGAGGACGACGCGATCTGGCCCGAGGAACGCACCACCTGGACCGCCGGCGCGCTGCTGCTCGCCGTCGCGGCCCTCGGCGGCGACCACGCGACGGTCAGCGTGTTCGGCGGGGAGCACCTGCCGGCCGGGCTGGCGGTCGGCGACTGCTGCTGAGTCGTCGGTACAGCGAAAGGTCCGCCCGGGGAGGGGAGTTCCCTCCTCGGGCGGACCTTTTGGCGTGTTCGGGGTTGCGCGGGAAGTCTTGCGCGCCCCCGTTGGGCGGGCGTCAGCCGCGCTGGATGCCCGTGGTGTCGTTCAGGACGCCGTGGGTGCCGTCGGGCAGCTGGGCGACGAGTGCCGCACCGCGCTGGTCGACCGCCAGGTACCAGGTACCGGGGACCAGCTCACCGACCGGCGGGGCCGCCGGGTTGTCCTTGTTGCCCAGCTGACGGACCGCCGGGACGGCGAACCAGAACGGGGCGAACGGCGCGGCGGCAGCCTGCGGCGGAACCTGGTCCTGGATGGCCGGCTGGACGGCGGTGGGCTGCTGCGAGGCCGGCTGCGGGGCCGGAGCGGCCGCCTGCGCGGGCGCCGGGTAGCCGTAGCCGCCGGCCGGCTGGCCGCCGAACTGCTGGGCGGGCACGGGCTGGTCGGCCTGCGGCTGCGGCTGGCCGGGGAACGGCTGCGGCTGCTGCTGCGCGCCCGGGTAGCCGTACGCGCCGGGCTGACCGGGCTGACCGGGCTGACCGGGCTGGCCGACCTGGCCGGGGGCGCCGGGCTGGCCGCCGTACGGGGGGAACGGCTGCGGGGTGGTCGGCGCCGACGGGGTGGCGGGCATCAGCGGGCCCTGCAGGGCCGGGACGAGCGGACCGGCGACCACCGCGCCCGCGAGCACCAGGGTGGAGAGCAGGGACAGGTAGGCGCCCGCACCGTTGGTGTAGAGGTCCGGGCAGCCGATCAGCGTCCACAGGCAGCCCCAGAACGAGAGCACGGCCAGCGCCGTACCCCACTGGTCCAGCCGCAGACCGGCGACCTGCTTGGTGCCCCAGTTCTCCTTCTGCAACCGGAACAGCAGGATCAGCACCGCGCCGACCAGGCCGGCCAGCACCACCGACGGCAGCAGCGGGAACAGGCCCGAGGCCCAGGCGTTCGATGACAAGTCGGCCGTCTTGGCCGTACAGCCCAGGCCGGAGCAGTCGAACTTCCGGAAGGGCAGGAAGGACGAAATCAGGAGCAGTACCGCCGCACCGGCGACGGCGGCGTCTCCCCTGGTGAGAGCGCGCAGATTCACTGACGTTCCCCTCATTGGTGTAGTCGTGGTCGGCGGGCGGTGACCGAGCCCCCGGAGTACCGGAGCGGTACAACGGGGCAAAAGCCTAGGGCCAACGCGACGCCGTGTGCACAGCGCCCTCCGGATCCGGCACGAACCGGACAGGTCGGACGGGCGTCCCGCACGGGGACAGGACAGGGACGGAACGGACGGTCTGGTTGGCGGCTCACCCCGTGAGATAGCTGGTCAAAGCGTCGGCGACGGCCTGGGCGGCGCGCTGGCGCCACTCCGGGTCGGACATCCGCTTCGCGTCGCCGGTGTTGCGCATGTTGCCACACTCGATGAACACCTTCGGGACCTTCGACAGGTTGAGTCCGCCCAGGTCGCTGCGGGTGTCCAGGCCCTGCTGGCCGATATAACCGGCCGTCGGCTCGCCGGTACCGGTCTTGAACGTGTCGCGCAGCAGCACGCCGAGCCGGTGCGACGGGTCGACGACCGCGGCGGTGTCGGCCGGGCCGGCCACCACCCTGCCGGGCATGATCACGTGGAAGCCGCTGCCCGACGCCGGCGCGCCGTCCGCGTGGATCGAGACCGCGGCGTCCGCCTTGGCCTCGTTGCCGATCCGGGCCCGCTCGTCGATGCACGGACCCCACGGACGGTCACCGTCCTGGGTGAGCACCACGGCCGCGCCCCGGTCCTGGAGGATCTGCCGGGCCCGGTGCACCACGTCCAGGGTGAACTCGGCCTCCGAGTAGCCCGCGTTGGTGGAGGTGCCGGTGGTGTCGCACTCCTTGCGGCCGTTGCCGATGTCCACCTGGCGGTTGATCTCGGTGGTGTGCGTGCCGTTGCCGGTGTTGTGGCCCGGGTCGAGCAGCACCGTCTTCCCCGCCAGCGGGCGGTTCCCGGCGTCCGGGGCCTGGGCCGACGGCGAGGCCGGCGCGGCCGGGCCGGTGGACGCACTGCCGTCCGGGGCGGGGGAGTCCGTCGGGTCGGCGCCGTCCACCCGGTCGCCCTCCGCGTAGCGCGGTGAGGCCGCCGGGTGCGAGGTGGCGTCCCGCGAGCTGTTCGCGACCGCCTGCCAGCCCAGCCAGCCGATCAGACACACCGGCAGCACCACGCTCGCCAGCTTCACGGCCGGACGCCAGCGCGCGGTGCGCCGCTCGGGGTCGCCGTCGTCGGGGCAGGAATCGGGCTCGACGGGGGGTGGGGTGGTACGGCCGGTCAATGGTTCCTCAGATCCTGTCCCAGGTACGCGCCGTCAGACCGTAGGTGTCGGCGATCGGCTTCCACTTCGCCACGAAGTCCTTCTTGGACTGGGTGGCCTGCGGGTTGAGGTCGTTGGCACGGGTCAGATCGGCGGTGCTGGGCGCCGTGTTGTTGGCGCAGCCCTGGCTGGAGACGGTGCGCGCCCACGCCGCGTACGCCCGGTCGATGTCCCCGGACGCCTGCCAGGCGTCCTTCAGCTTCGCCGCCGCGTCGGCCCCGCCGGGCAGATTGTCGGTGTGCAACTGGGCCAGCTCGGCGATCAGTTGGTCACGCTGCTGGGCGCCGGTGTCGAACACCTTCGCGGCGTTGTCGATCTCCGTCTTCGGCGGGCAGCTGCGCACCTTCGCCACCGCGTTGCCGATCGGCGCCTTCGCGTTCTCGCCCTTCGTCAGCAGCGCGTCCAGCGCCTTCGCCTGGGTCGCCGCGTCCGGACCGGCCGAGGCCGAGGCCGAGCTCGACGGGGACGGGCCGGCGGTGTTCGGCGCGGAGGCCGACGGCGAGGCGCCGCCCGTGCCGCCCTGCGACGGATCGTGCGCCGGGGCCGAGTTGCCGCCCTTCGACTCGGACGAGGTGCCGCTGTCGCTGTTCTTCACCGCCCACACCACGCCGACGCCGATCACCAGCAGCAGTGCCACCGCCGCGCCGATCAGCACCGGGGTGCGCCGCCGCCGCGGGTCCTCCTCGTAGTCGAAGTCGGGCTCCTGGCCGCCGTACCCGCCGTTCGCGAACTGCGGCTGGCCACCGAAGCCGGGCTGACCGCCGAAGGTCTGCTGCCCGCCGTACGAGGGCTGCGAGGTGCCGAACTGCTGCTGGGCGAACGGCGGTTGCTCGAACTGCTGCTGACCGCCGAAGGACTGGCCCTGGGGCGGGAACTGCTGGCCGCCGAAGGTCTGCTGCCCACCGAAGGTCTGCGGCGGGGGCTGCGGTCCGGGCGGGGGCGGCGGGGTGCCGAACTGCTGCTGGGCGAACGGCGGTTGCTCGAACTGCTGCTGACCACCGAACGTCTGGCCCTGCTGCGGCTGCGGCTGCGGCTGCGGCTGCGGGAACTGCTGCCCGCCGAAGGTCTGCTGCGGGACGGGCGGCGCGGCGGGCTGCTGCTGGGCGGCCGGCGGCGCGGGGGCGGCCGGCTGCTGGGTGCGGGGCGGCGGTGTCGCCGGGCCGGGGGCCGCGGCGGTGCGCGGCGCCTCGGGCTGCGGCGGCTGGGGGACGACGGGGGCAACGGGGGTGACCGGAGGGACCGGGGCGGCGGGTGCGACGGGTCCGGGCGCGATCTTCGGGAGCGGGATCGCCGTGGTGGGCGGACCGGCGGCCGCCGGGTCCTCCGCCATCGGCCGGCGGACCCAGCCGCCCGCGCCGTTGTTCGCGGTCGGATCCCACACCGCTCGCGCGGCCTTGCCCTGCTCCGTCATGCCGTGTCCTCGCCCCCGCCTACTGACCCGCCGATGGCTCTGCCGCCGTACGACCCGCGCCCCGCACCGGCCGTCCGTGCTCCGCCGCCCCGACACCGTACCGGCCGTCGGCGGTGCGGGTCACGGCGGTCCCGCAACAACGCGCCGTGGTGTGGACGACGCCGCTGAGGCCGTGATCGTTCCCGGTCACGGCCGGAAAATCGGCGAATCGCGGGTCGGTCGCGGTGCGTCAGGACGTGGCGCGGCGCAGCACCCGCAGCGAGCCCGTCACCGAGATCTCCTCGAAGCCCTCGTCCAGCGCCCGCAGGTACACCCGGTACGGGGCCTGGCCGCCGTCCGCCGGGTCGGGGAAGACGTCGTGCACCACCAGCAGGCCGTCCTCGGCCAGGTGCGGGGCCCAGCCCAGGTAGTCGCCGGTCGCGTGCTCGTCGGTGTGCCCGCCGTCGATGAACACCAGCGACAGCCGGCCCTGCCAGACCGTCGCGATCTGCGGGGAGCGGCCGACCAGCGCGACCACGTGCGGTTCGAGGCCTGCGGCGTGCAGGGTGCGGCGGAAGCGCGGCAGGGTGTCCATCAGGCCGACCTCCGGGTCGACCAGCGTCGGGTCGTGGTACTCCCAGCCGGGCTGCTGCTCCTCGGACCCGCGGTGGTGGTCGACGGTGAGGGCGACCGTGCCGGTGCGGCGGGCGGCGTCGGCCAGCAGGATCGCCGAGCGTCCGCAGTAGGTGCCGATCTCCAGCACCGGCAGCCCGGTGCGTCCGGCGGCGTCGAGTGCGGCGGCGTACAGCGCCAGGCCCTCGTCCTCGGGCATGAAGCCGGTGGCGGCGCGGAACGCGGCGAGCACCTGCGGGTCGGGCGTGGCCGGGGCCGCGGGGTCGAGGTCGGTCATCGGGCGCTCCTGCCGGGCTGGTGGGGGACTGACCAGGACCCTACTGGATGGTAGGAACGCCCGTTCGCGGGCCGACCGGTCAGAGCAGGTCGACGGCGATCCGCTCCCGGCGGGCGGCGAGCTCGGCCTCGATCAGGGCGGCCCGGCCGGAGTCCAGCACCACGGGGTGCCGGTGCTGCTCGGGCTCGGCGGCCGTGAGCATCCGCAGCCGCAGGTAGGTCGGCGGGTGCGTGCTGTCCACGGCCTCGCCCTGCCGGGCGGCCGCGCGCAGGCGGCGCTCGGTCTCCAGCGGCGGGACGGTGCGGACGGCCTCGGCCAGCGACTGCCACAGGTCGGGGGTGGCGTCCCGGCCGCTGCCGGTCCGCCGCGGGGGCACGGTGCGCTGACGGTTCAGCACCGTCTCGAAGGTCTGCCGGTGCAGCAACGCGGTCAGCGCGCCCCGGGTGTCGGCGACCGAGGTCAGCCGGACGGCCAGCAGGTCGGCCCGGTACTCGGCGGCCTGTCCGGCGCGCATCCACAGCCGGTTCATCAGCAGCGTCAGCCCGTGCACCGCCCGGTTGAGCACCCACAGGACCCGGTTCGCGACCAGTTCGGCGAGCACCACCAGCACGCCGATCAGGCCTCGCTGGGTCCGGGTCGGGCTCGGCACGGTCATCCGGTACCACTCGACCAGGGCGCCCAGCGCCGAGCCGTTCCACAGGCTGCGCCGACGGTCGCCGTTGACGCAGCGTCCGATCTCGTGGGCGAGCACCGCGACCCGCTGCTGCGGGGCGAGCGCCGTCCACAGCGGCAGGCCGATCGTCAACTGCCGGTGGCGGCGCAGCCCGAGCACGGCGAACGAGGCGTTCCACTCGCCGTCGACCGCGATCGAGTCGACCTTCGGCGCGCCCAGTTCCTCGGAGATCCGGTCGACCAGCGCGTACAGGGCGGGCGCGGCGGTGCGGTCCAGCACCCCGTCGCGGGCCGGGCGGCCCAGCCGGGGGCGCAGTTGGAAGGCGACGGCCAGCGCGATCACCCCGAGCAGCCGGCCCGGCCAGCCCGGCAGCAGCAGCCCGGTGACCAGGCCGAGCCCGATCAGCAGCACCGTCAGCGAGATCAGGTGCACCACCCCGGCCAGCGCGAACGCCGCCGTCGTCGAGCCGTCCCGCAGGTCGGAGCCGCCCGCGGACACCAGATTGAACACCTGCTCGGAGCGCTCCCTGACGTCCCGCCGGGCGGCTTCCTCGCGGCGCTCGGCCCGCTCCGCCGCGCGCTGCTGACGTGGCGACCGGTTGGTGGGGGCCGGCTCGGGCGGCAGCAGGTTCCACTCGCAGCTCGGGCACCAGGTCGGGAAGCGCTCGTTGACGGCGAGCGCGGACCGGCAGTCGGGGCAGCGCTCGGCGGATCCGGCGGCGGCGGGTCTGTCGGCGGGGGCGTCGGTGGTGGACATGGCGGCGGATCATGCCATGGGCGGGAGGCGGCGGGAAAGCGGTTTCCGGCCTGGTGGCCGTTGGTGGGCTGCCGCGCGGGGAGGCCGATGCGCTATACAGAGGGCGGCCCGCAGTGGAACGTGTTCCACTCCCTCGTCCGCCCTTCGCCGCCGCCGGGTCGTCACCCGTGCGCGGTGGCCCTCACCCCGGAGTAGCCCGTGCGCGCAGCGATCCTGCACAAGACCGGACAGGACACCCTGGACGTCCGTGACGACGTCGAAGCGGTCGGCTTCGGACCGGGCATGGTCCGGGTCCGGCTGCACGCCGCCAGCCTCTGCCACTCCGACCTGTCCGCGATGTCCGGCGTGCTGCCGCAGCCCGCGCCGTTCGTGCCGGGCCACGAGGGCGCCGGCGAGGTGGTCGAGGTCGGCGAGGGCGTGACGCGGCTCGCGCCCGGCGACCGGGTGGTGCTGTGCTGGATGCCGCCCTGCGGCGACTGCCCCGCCTGCCGGGGCGGCCGGAGCCACCTGTGCGTGGCCTCGCTCCGCCGGCTCTCCACCCCGACGTTCCGGATCGGCGGCGACACCGACGCGTACGGCTTCTACAGCACCGGCACCTTCGCCGAGGAACTGGTGGTCGCCGCCGGCACCCTGCTGCCGGTGCCCGCCGACCTGCCGTACGACCTGGCCGCGCTGATCGGCTGCGGCGTCACCACCGGACTCGGCGCCGCCGTCAACACCGCGCGGGTGGAGCCCGGTTCGGCCGTCGCCGTGATCGGCGCTGGCGGGGTCGGCATCGCCGCCGTCCAGGGCGCCCGGATCTGCGGCGCCGCCCGGATCACCGTGGTCGACCCGGTGGCCTCCCGCCGCGAGCGGGCACTCGGCTTCGGCGCCACCGAGGCGATCGCCCCCGAGGACCTCAAGTCCGCCGCCCGCGGCGTCCCCGGCGGCGGCTTCGACTACGTCTTCGAGGCCGTCGGCCGCTCCGAGACCGTCCGGGCCGGCTACGACGCCGCCCGGCGCGGTGGCGCGGTGGTGGTGATCGGCGCGGGCGCGGCGGACGACCGGGTCTCCTTCAGCCTGGGCGAACTGTTCTTCAACGAGAAGCGCCTGCTGCCGTCCATGTACGGCGGCGGCGACGTCCGCCGCACCGCGGACCGGGCGATCGACCTGTGGCGGGCCGGCCGGCTCGACCTGGCCGGAATGATCACCCACCGGCTGCCGCTCACCGAGGTCAACGAGGCGATCCGGCAGATGCGCAGCGGCGAGGCACTGCGGACGGTGCTCACGGTCGACTGACGGCCTTCGGCTTTCGAACGGCCGACGCCCCCGGCGCGTCAGGACGGTGACGGGCCGGGGGCGTCGGCGGTGCGAGGTGGTCGTGCGGCGGGCCGTCCGGCCCGCGACGGCCCGAACGTCAGCGCCGGTGGCGGCCGTGCGGGTCCGCGTCCGCGCTGTCGTCGTTGGCGGTGGTGCCCCGGTGCCGGCCGTGAGCCACGCCGTCGGCGCTCTCGTCGGCGCCGGGCGCGCGGTGGTCGTGCTCGGTGGTGTCGTCGATGGACTCGGACATCTGGTCAGTCTTCTCCGTGCGAATGGGCGGTCTCTGCGAAAAGGTGCACCGGTATGCCTCGGCGCACCGGTGTGCCAGGGACCCGGACAGCAGGAAGCAGGCCGCCATCGTGGTCGGCCCGCGCGGGGCCACGATAACGGCCGGATCGAATCGGAGCCTACCCAAACCATGCGCGTCGCGCCCCGAAACCCGCACCCGGCGGTGCCGTCGTCAAGTGGCCGACGGCCACGATCCGTTCGGCGTTCGACCTGAATGTCCGGGATGCCCGTTCGCCACCATCGGACACGCCCCCGTCCACCGCCGGCCTGCCCGGTCGGCCAGGCCCAGGCCCAGTGCCACCCAGCCCGTCGCCGCGGCGACCGCACCGACGGGCAGTCCATCGGCCGCCACCAGCCGGCCGGTCGTGCCCAGTACCGTCAGTTCCACCGTCGTGAGGAGCGGCGCCGTCCGGCCATGGCGTCCGAAGACGTGCTCGGCGGTGCGCGCGAACAGGCGCAGCAGCACCACCCCGGGCAGGACCTCGGCGAAGAACGCCGCCGCCGGCCACGGCGACAGCAGACCCAGCACCGCGCCCGCCGAGGCGGCCGGTGCCGTTGCCTTACGCAGCAAGGAAGTTCGTGGATCCGCCGGACCGGCCGCCCGGGCCAGTGTCGACGCGGCCGCCCCGAGCATCAGCAGGGCCGCCAGTCCGGCGATCGCCCGACCCGTGGGGCGCCCCGCCACCACGGTGTCCAGGACCACACCTGCCGACCCGGGCAGAGCCGGTGCCGTCGCCGCCTCCAGCGGTACCGACACCGTCAGCGCGACCGACCACCAGCCTCGCACGAGTCAACTCCGGGCAGATGTGAGGGAACCAGGACGGGTGGGCGGGGCGGCCGAGGGCCGTGCCCGCCCCCGCGAACGGGAGCGGACACGACCCGGGCCGGGCGCCTTGGCGTCAGGCGATGGTGAAGAGCAGGCAGGTCACGGCCAGGCAGGTGAGCTGGCACCCGTCGCCGTGGCCGCCCAGCTCGACCGACTCCACCTCCGGCAGCTCCTGCAGGGCGGCGAGGTCGGTCTCGAACGCGGTCATGTTCTCCATGGTGTTTCCTCCCCTATCTGTTTCGTCGGGCACGGACGTGTCCGACGACCGCGACGGGATGTCCCGTCGCAGGTCCGGCCCCGCCGATCGCGCTCCGGGCCGCAGCCGGGCAGGCCGGCGGGCTCCCGCGCGCGGCGGGAAATCTTCTGCTGAACAGGCGGGTCAGGCGGGTCTGCCGGTGCGCAGGAACCTCGCGAGCAGTTCGTGCAGCACGGCCGCGCCCTCCTCGGCGAGCACCTCGTGCCCCGCGCCCGCCGCCTCCACGTAGCGGAAGTCGGCGCCCTCGGCCCGGCCGAGCCGCAGCAACTCGTGCCGCAGCAGCCGGGACTGACCGACCGGCACCACCTCGTCGCGGTCCCCGTGCACCACCAGCAGCGGGGTGCGCAGCCGGTGCGCGAGGAGCAGGACGTCGCGCGGGCCCCGGGCGTCGTCGACCGGCAGGTCGCCGCCGAGCCGGGTGGTGAGCGCCCGGACGGGGGGCGAGGCCTCCGCGAGCAGGCGGGCGCCGGACAGGAACGGTGCCACCACCGCGCACCGCGACACCGTCCCCGCCGGGGCGTGCGCCGCCGCGAGCAGCGCCAGGAACGCGCCGTAGCTGACGCCGAACAGGGCCGGCGGCTCCAGACCCAGCGCGGCCCGTTGCCCGGCCACGCCCTCCAGCAGCGCCAGTACGTCGTCCAGGTCGGGGCCGCCCCACGCGCCGCGGATCGCCATCGCGAACTCCGTGCCGTAGCCCGTCGAACCGCGCTGGTTCGGGGCGAGCACGGCCAGGCCTTGCGCCGTCATCCGCTGGAGCGCGGGGTCGAACTCCAGCCGCCAGGCGTCCGCCGGGCCGCCGTGCAGCGCCAGCACCAGGTGCGGGGCGGACAGCCAGTGCTCGCCGCCGTACACCACCGCCTCGACCGGCCCCGCCGGGCCGGCCAGTTCCACGCACCGCGCCGACTGCCACCGGCTGCCGTCCCCGGGCCCGGCCGAACCGTCCAGCCGCCAGCCGTCCGGCCGTGCCGTGCCCGGCAGCAGCGCGTCCACGTCCAGGGTGGCGAGCGCGGCCGGGCGGTCCGGCGCCGAGTACGGCATCCGCAGGCCCGCCGGCGACCAGTGCCCGACCGCGCCGAGCCGCCCCGGCGGCACCGCCAGCGGGTCGAGCCGCCCGCTGCCCGGCTGCCACAGCACCAGCGAGGACGCCGCGCCGTGATCGACCTGGAGCACCACCCGGGGCTCCGCGCCCGGCGCGGGCGGGGCGAGCGCGATCGGCCGCAGCAGTCGGCCCGGCTGGTGCAGGCAGTCGGGGAAGCGCACCGGCTCGGCGCCGCCGATCAGCGCCCAGCCCAGCCGGTCGGCGCCCGGCGCGTCGCTGCGCAGCATTCCGAAACCCGTCGCCGGGTCGAACAGCACCAGCCGGTCGTTGCTGGTCCCGCCGAGTTCCAACAGTGGTGTGGTGGAGCCGAGTTGGAGATCCAGTACGACGGTCTTGACCATCCCGTCGGCCACCCGGTCGAGCGCCAGCAGCCGGCCGGTCGCGTCCAGCCACACCCCGCCGCCGTGCAGCCCCGGCAGCTCGGCCACCTCGCGGGGCGCCGAACCGTCCGCCGCCAGCAGCCACACCGTGGTCACCGGGCGGGTGTCGGTGCCGAGCAGCACCGCGACCGGCGTGTCCGCCGCCCCGGCCGGGCCGGGCATCGCCAGCATCCGCAGACCCGGCAACCGCATGGCGGCCAGCGGGAGTTCGGGCTCCCCGGGCGACAGCAGCACCAGCGCGTGCCGGTCGCCGTCGTGCCGGCACACCAGCACCCGCCCGTCCGGCAGCGCGGCCAGCTGCGACCGCAGGCTCTCCGCCCGCCCCGCCGACAGCACCACCGGCGCCGCCTCGCCGTACTCCGGCAGCCGCCAACTCTCCACCTGCCAGGCGCCGTCGGCCCCGGCCGCCAGGCAGGCCGCGTGCGAGCCGTCCCCGGCGAAGGTGAAACTCAGCCGCCGCAACGCCTGCGGCGCGGTGCGCACAGTCGCCGTGCTCATCGGGGACCTCCTGCCGAACGGTGGTGCAACGGTCGGGTGCTGGGCGGGAGTTGACGGCCCGGACAGCGTCGGGGCAGGGCGAGCCGCGGCTCGGCGCACTTCTTCACTGCCGCCCTCCCGTCGCGGTCCCGCTCAACTCCGGTGCATCGAGTTGAGGTGGCGTCAAAGTGCCTGCTCGGTACGGCTCCGGGTCGGACCACAGGCGCGGTCCCGGGTGGCGCAGGCGGAGCAGGAAGGCGAGCGGGCCGGTGGTGCCGGTGCCGTACGCGGGGGTGCAGCCGGTGCCGGTCTCGTCGGGGAGGACCAGCAGGCCGTCGCGGAGCGCGGCGCGGGCGGCGATCAGCCGGGCGAGCTCGTGGGCGCCGTGCCGGAAGCGGCTCTCGCCGGTGGCCCGGGCCAGGTCGAGCAGGTACTCGCCGTTGCCGGCCAGGCCGTGGCAGGCGGAGACACCGCTGTGCCAGCGGCCGTCCAGGACGGCCCGGCCGGCGGCCCGCGCCAGCCGGCGGGCCCGGTCGTCGCCGGTGGCCTGCCAGAACCGGATCAGGAAGGTGCCGACGCCGGAGGAGCCGCTGCACCAGTGCGCCAGCCGGACGTGCGCCGGGTCGCCGTGGCTCTGCGGCCACCACGCGGCCTCGCCGTCCCACCGCGCGGTGGCTTCCAGGGTCTGTACGGCCAGCTCCGCGCCGGCCATCAACTCCCGTGCGGAATCCGACAGTTCGGGGTCGGCGCTCAGCCGTTCGGCGCAGGCCAGCAGGAAGGCGCCCACGCCGGCCACCCCGTGGGCGTGGCCGAGGTGCACCGCCCCGGCGAGCGCCGAGTCGAAGTCGGCGGGCACCGGCCAGACCGTCCCGTACGGTTCGGCGCGGGCGGCGGCCAGCAGGGTGCGGGCGCAGTGCGCGGCGCGGTCGAGGAACTGGCGTGCCCCGGTGGCGCGGTGGGCGCGCAGCTGGAGGAACCCGGCCCCGGCGGCGCCGTGGCAGATGTCCGGGTTGGGCCAGACCAGCGGGACCTTCATCGCCATCGCGGCGGCCCGTTCGGCGAGGCCGGGGTGGTCGAGGGCGTCGGCGGCGTCGAACAGCGCCCAGGCGGCGCCGGAGCGGCCGAAGTGCAGACCGGGCAGCACCACGGGTTCGGCGGCGCAGCGCCGTTCGATCCAGTCGGCGGCCGCCCGGGCGGTGGCCCGGGCCTGTTCGCGGACGGGTTCCGGCAGCGGCGCGAGGCTCGCCCGGGCCAGCACGGCGAGCACACCGGCGGCGCCGTGCTGCACGTTGCACGGGTCGGTGAGCTGCCCGGAGGCGACGGCCGGCCACAGCCGGTCGCGCCGCTCCGGGGTGGCGGTGGCCGCCAGGTGACGCACACCGTCGTGCAGCAGCCGGTCCAGCGGTGGCGGGGTGGCCGGGCCGACCGGGCCCGGGACGTGGGCCTGTCCGGTGGGCGCGGTGAGCTCCTTCCGGACCCGGGCCAGGCTCCACCGCCGCTCGGGCTCCTCGGCGCGCAGCCCGAGCACCAGCGGTGCCAGCCGGCGTGCGGTGAGGCCCTCGCGGGCGGCCGGTGCCAGCCAGCGGCCGAGGCGTTCGGCGACGGGGCGGGCGAGCGGCCGGTCGTCCGGCAGCAGCGGGTCGTGGCCGGTGGCGAGCAGGAAGTAGAGGCCGCCGAGCGCGTACAGGTCGCCGCGGGGGTCGGCGAGATCGGTGCGGTGCGGGCCGGCGTGCTCGGGGGCTCGGTACCCGGGGGTGCCGGCGGTGCCGGCCAGTGTCCCCGGGGGGACGGCGAGTTCGAGGTCCACCAGGCGGACGGTGCCGTCCGGCCGGACCAGCACGTTGCCGGGGGAGAGGTCGCGCAGCACCAGCCCCTGCTCGTGGACGCGCTCCACCAGGTCGAGCAGCGCCAGCGCCAGCGGTCCGGCCTCGGCCCACGGGACGTCGGGGGCGCCGTCGCGCCGCAGCCGGGCCGCCGCCCAGCTGCCGAGTGCCTGGCCGGGGACGCGCTCCTGGACGAGGAACAGCGAGTCCTGCTGCTCGACCAGGGCGTGCATCCGCGGCGTCAACCCGGTGTCGGCCAGTCGGCCGAGCAGTTCGGCCTCGTTCCGCAGTGCCGTGCGGGCGTCGGTTCCGGCCCGGTCGACCTCGATGTGGGCGCGGGCCTGCTTGACCACCACCTCGGCGCCGGTGGCCGGGTCGGTGCCCAGGAACACGCCGCCCTTGGCGCTGTGCCGCAGCGCGGCGGTGAGCGCCCAGCGGCCGTCCAGCAGCACGCCGGCCCGGCGCCCGCCCGTCCTCGCCCCCGTGCCGGTGGTCGATCCCGCCCCCTCGACGGGGTCGACCACCCACGGCGGGCAGCGGTAGGACGCGGTGCGGACGTCCTCGACCGACTCGCCGTCCGGGCCGCGCAGCATCGAGCGGTACGCGCCGTCGTTGCCGAGCAGCGCGCGGCCGGCGAAGCCGCCGTAGCGGTAGTGCACCAGGCTGCCGGGGCGGTACGGGCGGTCGGAGAGAATCGCCGGTCCGGGCATTCCCTCGGTGGCCCGGTGGAGTTCCTCGGCGAGCCGGCGGAATTGTTCGTCGCCGTCCGGATAGACGGTGATGAATTTCCCGGCCGAAGCCCGGTCGCTGTTGCGGGAATTGATTTCGTGCAGGCGTTCCCGGTCGGCGGTGAACTTGAAGGCGCAAGGGTCTTCGGCGATCACCGCGGCGACCGCGGCCAGCACCTCGGCCCCGACCGGGGAGGCGGCGGCGACGTGCAGCTTCCAGCCCTGTTCGGGCAGTTCGCGGCCGGGCGGCCGGACCGTGCACCAGAAGCCCTCGACCGCGATCGTCCAGTCGCCGTCTCCGCCCCGGGCCCGGTTGCCGGCCACGGCCGCCCGCGCCACCTCCACCAACGTGCCGTCCGCCCCCGGCTCGTCGTCGACCGGTACCGGCCCCCCTGTCCTGCGCAGCGGTGTGCCCGCCCCCATCTGCTTCACACCCCTTCGCGGTGGACTCGACCGATCGCGGTCTGCGGAAGTTCACGAGAGGCTCGCCCGCGCCGGTCGAATTCCGCCGGGAATTTCGGCCGGTCGCCTTTTTCGACCCCCCGGTCGAGGCAACTCTCGTTCGCAGGACTGAAGTTACTTTCGGGGAGGGGGTGACTCAACACCGGACGAGTCACTTCACTCTTAAGGGTGATCGGGATTCGTTTTCGAATACGTTCGCCCTGACGGGTCTGGGCAGGGCGTTCCACGCGCCCACCGGCCCGCCGGCGCTGCCGACCGCCCGGAAGTGCCCGTTCGGACGCCCGCCTACCGCTTGCCATCGTGTTGACGCTCAGGTGTGCGAGTCGTCCGCAGGGTGGGTGGTGGACGGGCCCGGCCGGGCGGCGCCGTGGCACGCGGTAGTCTCGACAGGTGCCGAAACTGTCCGACGTCATCGCCGTGCTCGAAGAGATCTACCCCCCGCAGTGGGCGGAGTCCTGGGACGCGGTGGGCCTGGTCTGCGGCGATCCCGAGGCCGAGGTGGGCCGGGTGCTGTTCGCCGTCGACCCCGTGCAGGCCGTGGTGGACGAGGCCGTCGAGTGGGGCGCCGACCTGCTGATCACCCACCACCCGCTCTACCTGCGCGGCACCACCACGGTCGCCGCGACCGGCTTCAAGGGCCGGGTGGTGCACACCCTGATCAAGCACGACATCGCGCTGCACGTCGCGCACACCAACGCCGACCACGCCGACCCGGGCGTCTCCGACGCCCTCGCCGAGGCCGTCGGACTGAAGGTCACCGGCCCGCTGGTGGCCGACCCGACCGACCCGGCGGGACGCCGCGGCAGCGGCCGGATCGGCGAACTCCCGCAGCCGATGACGCTGAGCGCGTTCGCCGCCCAGGTCGCCGCCGGACTGCCCGCCACCGCGGCGGGCGTCCGGGCCGCCGGCGACCCGGAGCGGCAGGTGCGCCGGGTCGCGGTCTGCGGCGGCTCCGGCGACTCCTTCCTCGCCGAGGCCCGCAAGGCCGGCGTGGACGCCTACCTCACCGCCGACCTGCGCCACCACCCCGCGTCCGAGGCCACCGAGGCGGCACCCGTCGCCTTGGTCGACGCCGCGCACTGGGCCACCGAGTGGCCCTGGCTCACCCTCGCCGCCCGCGAGCTCACCAGCCGTGCCACCGACCGCGGTTGGCCACTGGAGACCCGCATCTCCACCCGGGTCACCGACCCGTGGACGGCGCACGCGCCGATGCCGTACGCCCCCTGACACCCGTCGAACCCACACACAGGAGCCATCCCGCGTGAACGCCGCGCCCGCCGACCAGATCCGCCTGCTCGACCTGCAGGCCATCGACTCCCGTCTCGACCAGCTGGCCCACCGGCGCCGCACCCTGCCCGAGCACGCCGAGATCGACAAGGCCACCGCCGACCACACCGCCCTCAAGGACCTGGTGGTCGCCGCCCAGGCCCAGCTCGGCGACACCACCCGCGAGCAGACCAAGGCCGAGGCGGACGTCGAGCAGGTCCGTGCCCGGTCCGCCCGCAACCAGCAGCGGATGGACTCCGGCGCGGTCACCTCGCCGAAGGACCTGGAGAACCTCCAGCACGAGAACGCCTCGCTGGCCAAGCGCCAGGGCGACCTGGAGGACATCGTGCTGGAGGTGATGGAGCGCCTGGAGTCCGCGCAGACCCGGGTCACCGAGCTCACCGCCCGCCTGGAGCACTCCGCCGTCGTGGTCGCCGAGGCCGAGGGCCGCCGCGACGCCAAGTTCGCCGAGATCGACGGCGAGGTCGAGAAGGTCCGCCGCGACCGCGAGGCCGTCGCCAACGTCATCCCCGCCGACCTGATGAAGGCCTACCTGCGCCTGCGCGAGCAGCAGGGCGGCGTCGGCGCGGCCCGCCTGTACCAGCGCCGCTGCGAGGGCTGCCGCACCGAGTTCTCCATCACCGAGTTCAACGCGATCAAGGCCGAGCCGGCCGACAAGGTGTTGCGCTGCGAGAACTGCGGCCGGATCCTGGTCCGCACCGGCGAGTCGGGCGTCTGACCCCGGTGGCCGGAGCCCGGTTCATCGTTCAGGCCGACGGCGGCTCCCGGGGCAACCCGGGGCCGGCCGGCTACGGCGCGGTGGTCCTCGACGCCCGCACCGGCGAGATCCTGGCCGAGGCCGCCGAGTTCATCGGACGGGCGACCAACAACGTCGCCGAGTACAAGGGCCTGATCGCCGGGCTGAAGGCCGCCCGCGCACTCGACCCGGACGCCCGGATCCTGGTCGAGATGGACTCCAAGCTGGTCGTCGAGCAGATGTCCGGCCGCTGGAAGATCAAGCACCCCGACATGCAGCCGCTCGCCGCCGAGGCCCGCGGCATCGCCGGGCGCGGCAACGTCGAGTACACCTGGATCCCGCGGGAGAAGAACAAGGAGGCCGACCGGCTCGCCAACGAGGCGATGGACGCCGGGAAGCACGGCCGCCAGTGGGAGCCCAAGGCCCGGGCCGCCGCCGCCCCCGTGGTGGACGAGCCGCTGCCCGCCGCACCCGCACCCCGGGTCGGCTGGGCCGGGCCCGCCGACCTCGGCACCCCCACCACGCTGGTGTTCCTCCGGCACGGCGAGACCCCGCTCACCCCGCTCCGGCAGTTCTCCGGCAGCACCGGCAGCGACCCCGGCCTCTCCGAGAAGGGCGTCTGGCAGGCCGAACGCACCGCCGAGGCACTCGCCGCCCGCGGCACCGTGCAGGCCGTGGTCTGCTCGCCGATGCTGCGCACCCGGCAGACCGCCGAGGCCGTCGCCCGGCGCCTCGGCCTGGACGTGCGGATCGAAGAGGGCCTGCGGGAGCTCGACTTCGGCGACTGGGAGGGCCTCACCTTCGCCGAGGTGATGGAACGCCACCCCGACGACCTGACCGCCTTCTTCGGATCCGCGAAGGCCAAGCCCACCGGCAGCGCCGAATCGCTCACCACGCTCGCCCACCGGGCCGGGCAGGCCCGCGACAAGATCCTCGCCCGCTACCCCGGCAAGACCGTCCTGGTGGTCTCGCACGTCAGCCCGATCAAGACCCTGGTCCGGCTCGCCCTCGGCGCCCCGCCGGACGCCGTGCACCGGATGGAACTCTCCGCGGCCTCGCTGTGCGCCGTCCAGTACTACAGCGACGGCAACGCCTCGCTGCGGCTGCTCAACGACACCTCGCACCTGCGCTGACGTCGTCGTGGTGGCGGACGGTCAGTGCACGTCCGTCACCACGACGTCCAGCTGCCACGGCTTGCGGGCCGTGCCGCGCGCCGCGACCTCCACCCGGTAACCCAGCTGCGCCAGCGCGTCCACCAACTCGCCCGGCGAGGACGGCTCCAGGCCCGCGGCCAGCAGGTCGCGCACCAGACGGCCCTTGGTCGCCTTGTTGAAGTGGCTGACCACGGAACGCTTCAGCACCCCGTCCACC
This sequence comes from Kitasatospora sp. NPDC048407, assembly GCF_043200475.1. Lineage (NCBI taxonomy): Bacteria > Bacillati > Actinomycetota > Actinomycetes > Kitasatosporales > Streptomycetaceae > Kitasatospora > Kitasatospora sp. NPDC048407. The sequence goes on from NZ_JBICXW010000004.1 coordinate 236,803, forward strand.
TCGCGCTCCTGCAGCACCCGCACCGTCACCGTCCGGCCCGCCACCTCACCCGCCGGCTTCCACGCCGCCGCGTACGCCGAACTGCGCAGATCCAGCACCAGCCCGTCCGCGGCCTCCTCCGGCAGGACGCTGTCCATCGCCGTCCGCCAGTACGGGCCGAGCGCGCCCAGCGGCGGCAGCTTCACGCCCATCGCGCAGCGGTACGGCGGGATCCGGTCGCCGATCCGCACCGCGCCCCACAGGCCGGAGAACACCAGCAGCGAACGCTCCGCCAGCGCGTACGCCCGCTCGTCCAGCTTCGCCAGGCCCAGGTTGTCGAACAGCACCCCGGTGTACACCTCGCCGGCCGGCCGCGCCCCCGCCGTCAGCAGCCCCGCGTTCTTGGCCACCTCCCCGCGCAGACCCTTGCTCAGCCCCAACACCTCGGCCGCCCGCTCCTCGTCCCCCGCACACAGCTCCACCAGCGCCGCCAGCACCTTCTCCCGCGCCCCGGTCAGCCCCGCCAACGAGAGCCCCGCCACCTCCACCGGCACACCCGCCTCCGGCGCGGCCTTCCCCTCCGACGGCGGCAGCAGAACCAGCACGGCAACACCCTTCAACGACCCACAACAGACCCGGTCAACCCTAACGACCAGCGGGGCCGCACCCCGAATCCGCGACCGTCCGCACTGCGGTGCGGTGTGGTTGCCGCCGTGCTCCGGCGAACTACCGCCCGCGGGCGGCGACCAGCGCCGCGCCCGTGCCGAGGGCCAGGCAGAGCGGGGCGTAGACGCGGCGGTCCAGGCGGACGAAGTCCGGGGTGCGGCGGGCGAAGGCGAGCGGGCCGGCCAGGGCGCGGGTCAGCAGGGCGCCGGCGACGCCCGCCGCACCGGCGGTGCGCAGGCGGCGCGGGCCGACCGGGGGCAGCACCCCGCCGCGGGCGGCGACCAGGTAGGCGCCGGTGCCGAGCAGCCCGGCCACGGCCAGGCAGGCTCCGGCGGAGGGGAGTCGGTCGGGGGCCACGCCGACCACCAGGTCGGCGAACTGCTCGCGGTCCCGGCACGGCCACGGCGAACGGGACCACACCGCGTGCAGCGCGCCGACGGCGGCCAGCGTGCCCGCGACGGCGGTCGCCGTGGCCCGCACCCCGCGCCCGCCTCCGGCCGCGTCCGTCCCGTCCCCGCAGCACCGGCACTCCGAACCCGGCGCCACCCACTGCCGATTGTCCGTCCGAGCTGTCACGGCCCCGCCCCTTCCCACGGCCAATCCCCGTGCACCGCCGCCGGTTTCACGGCCGGTCCGGGTGCACCAACCACGCTACTGCGCCTTACGCTGCGACCATGCCGCGCCGAAAGCTCAGCGTCCGGGCCGCCCAGACCGCCAGGATCAACACCGAACTCGCCGACCTCAGAAGCCTTTTGGAGATCCGCACCGACTGGCCGCCGGAAGTCCTCGCGGAGGCCGAGCGGGCTGCCTCGCTGCCCCGCCTGCCCGAGTTCGACGCCACCGACCTCGACCTGTTCACCCTCGACCCGCCGGGCTCCCGCGACCTCGACCAGGCCATCCACCTGGCCCGCCGCGGCGGCGGCTACCGGGTGCACTACGCGATCGCGGATGTCGCGTCCTACGTCTCGCCGGGCGGCGCGATCGACACCGAGGCCGGCCGGCGCGTCCAGACGCTGTACTTCCCGGACGGCAACGTGCCGCTGCACCCGGCCCGGCTCTCCGAGGGCGCGGCCAGCCTGCTGCCGGGCGAACTGCGGCCCGCCCTGCTCTGGCAGCTCGACCTGGACGCCGACGGCGCGCTGCTGCTGGCCGACGTGCGCCGGGCCCGGGTCCGCTCACGACGGCGGCTGGACTACGCCACCGTCCAGGGCCGGATCGACGCCGGCGGCGCGGACGAGCAGCTCACCCTGCTCGCCGAGATCGGCCGGCTCCGCGAGGCGCAGGAACAGGCCCGCGGCGGGGTCAGCCTGCCGATCCCCGAGCAGGAGGTGGAGGCCGCGGGCGGCGGCTACCGGCTCCGCTACCGGGCGCCCCGGCCCGCCGACGGCTGGAACGCCCAGCTCTCGCTGCTCACCGGCATGGCCGCCGCCGAGCTGATGCTGGACGCCGGGATCGGCCTGCTGCGCACCCTGCCCACCGCCCCTGAGTCCGCCTTCGAGCGGCTGCGCCGGGTCGCCGCCGCACTCGAGGTGCCCTGGCCGGACGGGCTGCCCTACCCGCAGCTGATCCGCTCCCTCGATCCGACCCGCACCGCCGACGCCGCGTTCCTGAACGAGTGCACCGGCCTGCTGCGCGGCGCGGGCTACCACGCGTTCGACACCGCCCGCGGCACCGTCCCGCCCGCCGACCCCGGGCACGCCGCGCTGGCCGCCCCCTACGCCCACTGCACCGCGCCGCTGCGCCGCCTCGGCGACCGGTACGCGCTGGAGGTCTGCCTCGCGGTGGCCGGCGGCACCGATGTCCCGGGCTGGGTGCGGGACGCCCTGCCGCTGGTGCCCGCGCGGATGAGCAGCGGCGACCGCCGCGCGCACGCGGTGGAGCGCGCCTGCGTGGACCTGGTGGAGGCGGAGCTGCTGCGCGGCCGGGTGGGCGAGGACTTCCGGGCGGTGGTGATCGACGTGGACGAGCGCCGGCCGGGCACCGGCACGGTGCAGCTGCGCCGTCCCGCGGTGGTCGCCAAGTGCGACGCGGCCGACCGGCTGCCGCTGGGCCGCCGGGTGACCGTCCGGCTCACCCTGGCCGACCCGGTCGCCCGGGCTGTCCGGTTCGCGCTGGTGCCCGACGCACAAGGGCCTTCGGGGGCTGCCGAGGCCGGTGCGATGATCGGGGAATGAGCCGACCGAGCACTGCTCCCGACCGCCGCCGCCGGCTGATCGTCCTGGCCATCTGCTGTCTGAGCCTGTTCATCGTCGGCCTGGACAACACCGTGGTGAACATCGCGCTGCCCGCCATCCAGCGCGACCTGGGCGCGCCCGCGTCCGGCCTGCAGTGGGTGATCGACGCCTACACGCTGGTGCTGGCCTCGCTGCTGATGCTGTCCGGGTCGATCGCGGACCGGATCGGCCGCCGCCGGGTGTTCCGGACGGGGCTGCTGCTGTTCGTGCTCGGCTCGCTGCTGTGCAGCCTGGCGCCGGGCCTGGGCTGGCTGATCGCGTTCCGGGCGGTGCAGGCGGTCGGCGGGTCGATGCTCAACCCGGTGGCGATGTCGATCATCACCAACACCTTCACCGACCGGAAGGAGCGGGCGCAGGCGATCGGCGTGTGGGGCGGCGTGGTCGGCATCAGCATGGCGCTCGGTCCGCTGATCGGCGGGTTCCTGGTGGACAGCGCGGGCTGGCCGTCGATCTTCCTGATCAACATCCCGGTCGGGCTGGCGGCCTTCGTGCTGACGCACCGCTACGTCCCGGAGTCCCGGGCGCCGCGGGCCCGCCGGCTGGACCCGGTCGGCCAGCTGCTGATGGTGCTGATGCTGGGCTGCGGCACCGCCGCGATCATCGAGGGGCCGGGCCACGGCTGGACCTCGCCGGGCATCCTGGCGCTGGCCGGGGTGGCGCTCGCCGCGCTGCTGGTGTTCCCGTTCTGGGAGCGACGGGTGCCTGAGCCGCTGATCGACCCGCGGTTCTTCCGCAGCGCCCCCTTCACCGGGGCCACCGTCACGGCGGTGTGCGCGTTCGCGGCGCTCGCGGGCTTCCTGTTCCTGAACACCCTGTACCTGCAGAACGTGCGGCACTACGCCCCGGTGGTGGCCGGCCTGTGGACGCTGCCGATGGCCGGGCTGACGCTGCTGACCGCCCCGCTGTCCGGCCGGATCGTCGGCAGCCGCGGCCCGCGCCTGCCGCTGCTGGTGGCGGGTGCGGCGATCGCCGCCAGCGGGGTGCTGCTGACCGGGCTGACGGCCGACTCCCCGGCCCTCCTGCTGCTGCCCGCGTACGCGCTGTTCGGGCTGGGCTTCGGCATGGTGAACGCGCCGATCACCAACTCGGCGGTCTCCGGCATGCCGCTGGCCCAGGCCGGGGTGGCCGCCGCCGTGGCCTCCACCAGCCGGCAGGTCGGCCAGTCGCTGGGCGTCGCGGTGATCGGCTCGGTGGTGGCCGGCGCGGTCGCCTCGGCCGGGAGCTTCACGCCCGCCACCCACGCCGGCTGGTGGATCGTGGCCGGCCTGGGCCTGACCGTCTTCGTCCTCGGCCTGGTCACCACCACCCCGTGGGCGGCCGGCACGGCGGCCCGGGTGGCGGCCCGCTTCGACCGCCAGGTCCCGGGCGGGGTACGGGAAGCCTCCGTGGAGCGGCTACCATGACCCTTACGGCGGACGAGCCGGCCGGGCGGTCGCGTCGGGTCCCTTCTGGGGGCCCGCCGAGGAACGTCCGGGCTCCACAGAGCAGGGTGGTGGGTAACGCCCACCCGGGGTGACCCGCGGGACAGTGCCACAGAAAGTAGACCGCCCACCGCTTCGGCGGTGGGTAAGGGTGAAACGGTGGTGTAAGAGACCACCAGCGACCGAGGTGACTCGGCCGGCTCGGTAAACCCCACTCGGAGCAAGGTCAAGATCGACACCCTCGGGTGTCGTGCGCGGGTGTTCGAGGGCTGCTCGCCCGAGCTCGCGGGTAGACCGCACGAGGCTGTCGGCAACGGCAGCCCTAGATGGATGGCCGCCTCCCCGGGCCGCGCAAGCACCCCGGGAGACAGAACCCGGCGTACAGGCCGACTCGTCCGCCGCCTTCGGGTTCTCCGCCGCACGCCGAATGCGTGCCCGCGTGATCGTGTGCCAACTCTCCGTGTTTTCGCCATCGGCTTTCCGGAATGGGCAAAGCGCTGTCCGAATGTCGATTCGTCGGCGTACCGCCAATTCGCTGTCGAGTTGTTTCGGCGCGGACATTTCAACTTCGGACACGGCGAAGGGGCGGTCACCTTTCGGTGACCGCCCCTCACTTGCTACCGGACCGCCTCAGGCCCAGCGGGCCCGCGGGTAGGTCAGGCCTTGCCCCAGGTGTTGGTGGACCACAGCGCGCTACCGTTGGTCGGGGTGCTGCCCGCGCGGTAGGTGACCATGTTGCCGTCCGACTGGATCCGGGTCCACGCGCCCGGGTTGTCCCAGGTGCCGTTGGTCCAGTACGCGGCCTTGTCGTCGGCCACGCCGAAGACGCCGGTGGGGTCCTGGACCGTGAGCACGCCCGGGTGCCCCTGGGTGTTGGCCGCCCAGATGACGCCGCCGTCCTTCTTGCGGTAGAGCACCAGGTTGCCGTCAGCCTGCTGGATCAGGATGGTGGTGCTGGACTCCAGCCAGTTGTTCGCGAAGATGGCCTGGCCGTACTGACCGGTGCCCTTCAGGTTGTCGGCCGGCGAGTCGACGTACTGGCCGTTCACGAAGTCCGGGAAGAAGCCGGCGTCGTTCCGCCAGTACGGGGTGCCGCCGTTCGAGTTGCCGACCAGCAGCTCGCCGCCGTCCAGGACGAACACGGCGTTCGTCTTGTTCCAGGTGCCGGTGGACCAGACGGCGCTCACGCCGTCCTGCTTGTAGATGACGAAGTTGCCGTCGGCCTGCATGACGGCGGAGGCGCCGTTGTTGCCCCAGGTCTTGCTGGACCACAGGACCTGGATCTGCTTGCCGTTGTCAGCGGTCAAGTACTGGACCAGGTTGCCGTCGGTCTGCATCGTCAGGGTGCTGTAGCCGACCTTCACGCTGTCGCCCGGCTTCAGGCTGTCGCCCGGGTTCAGCAGGGCGTAGGTCGGGGTGACGATGACGCCCTGCGGGGCGGCCTTGGCGGTCTTGGCCTGCGCGGCGACCTTCGGCATGGTGCGCGCGGTCGACGCGGTCTTCACGGCCTTGGTGCTGATCTTGCCCTTGGGCGCCGGAGCGGCGGAGGCCGCCGGAACCGCGACGGCCGTCATGGCGCCGGCTGCGATCAGCAGCGCGGCGGCACGAGTGAACGTGCTCTTACGCATGGGTCCCCCCTCGAAGAGAAATGGCTGGAGCCCGTGATGAATCCAGCGGAGAATTCATACACCCAGCCGCGGACAGTGTTGCAGGCGGGGTGGGTAACTCGCGAGGGATATTCGTACGAATCGTCAGCAGACCTTCGTCGCAACGCCGAAGAGCCCGGCCGCGCGAGTGCGGACGGGCTCTTCGGGCAATGCCGGCGGAGGGTCAGCCCACCGAGGAGTTGTAGCTCTCGATGGCGGGCTGGAGCTCCTTGGCGGCGTCCGCAAGCGCCTGCTGGGCGGTCTTGGTGCCCGCGATGGTCTGCTCGATCGCGGTCTCCACGCCCTTGCGGGCCTGCGGCATGACGCCGAGCAGGCAGCCGGCCGTGGCCGTGGTCGGCTTGGTGGCCTTCAGCTGCTCGATCGCGGTCTGGAACTGCGGGAACTTGCCCACCCACTCCTTGTCGGCGGGCAGGTCCAGCGCCTTGGAGTTGACCGGGAAGTAGCCGGTGCCGGTGTGCCAGGCGGCCTGCTGCTCGGGGGCGGTGAGGAACTTCTCGAACTCCCAGGAGGCGCGCTTCTGGGCGTCGGAGTGGCCGGGGCCGGAGATCCACAGCGAGGCGCCGCCGATGATCGGGCCGCCCTGGTCGCCGGCCGCGGTCTTCGGGAACTGGGCGGTGCCGACGGTGAACTTGGCGGCCTCGGTGTAGCCGCGCAGCACGCCGGTGGACTCCAGGTGCATGGCGACCGTGCCGGCCTTGAACGCGGCCTGCGCGTCCGGGGTCTGACGGCCCGTGTTGGCCGCGTAGCCGCCCTTGACCAGGTCGGCCCACCACTGGACGATCTCGGCGCCCTTGGCGGAGTCGAAGGCCACCTTGCCGGCCTTGCCGCTGCGGCCGTTGTCGGCGTCGCAGTACAGCGCGCCGTTCTCGGCCAGCAGCTGCTCGACGAACCAGCCGTAGATGGCCGCGCCGAAGCCGTACCGGACGGTCTTGCCGCTGTCGTCCTTCTTGGTCAACTGCTTGGCCATGTCGCCGAGTTCGGCGAGCGTCGTGGGCGGCTTGGCCGGGTCGAGGCCGGCCTCCTTGAACGCGTCGTCGTTCAGGTACAGCAGCGGCATCGAGGAGTTGAACGGCATCGACTGCAGCTTGCCGCCGACCGAGTAGTAGTTCCGGATGTTGGCCTGCAGGTCGTCCAGCGAGTAGCCGTCCTTGTCGGCGAACGCCTGCGCCGGGACGGTCTGCTTGGAGTCGATCATGAAGCGGGTGCCGATGTCGTAGACCTGCACCACCGCGGGCGTGGCCTTCTGCTGCACCGAGGCCTTGTACTTGGCGATCAGGTCGTCGTAGGTGCCCTGGAACAGCGGCTTGACCTCGATCTTGCCCTGGTGCGCGGCGTTGAACTGGTTGACCAGGGCGGTCAGCTGCTCGGCGTTCTTGCCGGTCATCGAGTGCCAGAACTCGATGCTGGTCACACCGGACGCCTGGTCCAGCGCGGAGGCGGCCGGGGCGCCGGACTCGTCGGAGGAGCCGCCGGAGCCGCTCGAGCTGCAGGCGGTCAGGGCCAGGCCGGACACCAGCAGCGCGGCGAGCGCGCGGGCACTTCTCTTCACGGGTTCTCTCTCTTCTGCGAGGGTTGGTACCGGGAGCGGTGGTACGGGCGGAGCGAAGTGGCGGTGCGTCAGCGGACGGCGCCCGCGGTCAGGCCGCGGACGATGAACCGCTGGCCGAACAGCACCAGCGCCAGCGTGGGCAGCAGCGACAGCACCACGCCGGCCATGATCAGGCCGGGGTCGGTCATCTCGGAGTCCCGCAGCGAGGTCAGGCCGATCTGCAGGGTCTGCATGTTGGCGGTGCGGGTGATGATCAGCGGCCAGAAGTACTGGTTCCAGGACGACAGGAAGACGTAGATGGCCAGCGCGGCCAGGGCCGGCTTGTTCAGCGGCACCAGGATCCGCCACAGGAACCGCCAGTGGCCGGCCCCGTCGATCCGGGCGGCGTCCCGCAGCTCGCCCGGGAACTGGCGGAACGACTGCCGCAGCATGAACGTCCCGAAGCCGGACGCCAGGAACGGCAGCACCAGGCCGAAGTAGGTGTTGCCCATGCCCCAGTCCGACAGCGTCAGGTAGTTGGGGATGATGATGGCTTCCCACGGCACCATCAGGGTGGCCAGGAACAGGCCGAACACGATGCTCCGGCCGCGCATCGGCAGGAACACGAAGGCGTACGCGGCGAGCACCGCGGTGAACAGCTGCGCCACCGTGATCAGGCCCGCCACCAGCATCGAGTTGCCGTACTGGCGGAACAGCGGGATGGCGTGCACGGCGCCGGAGAAGTTCTCCCCGGTGAGCGAGTGCGGCATCATCGCGGGCGGGTAGCTGGCGATCTCGTCCGGGCGCATGAAGGCGCCGGCGAAGACGTAGTAGACCGGGAAGGCGACCGTCAGCACGGCCACGGCGAGCACTGCCCAGACCCCGACCCGGCCCAGCGTGTCGCGGACGCGCAGCGGCGGGCGGGCGGTGCGGGCGGGCTCGGCGACGGCGGGCGTCTTGGTGAGGGTGGTCATGCGTAGTGCACCTTCCGCTCCAGGACTCCGAACTGCACGGCGGTGCAGCACAGCACGACCACCATCAGCACCACGGCCTGCGCGCTGGCGGTGCCGAAGTCGCTGGAGCCGTAGGCGAACGCCTTCTCGTACACGGAGTAGACCAGGGTGCGGGTGGAGCCGTCCGGGCCGCCCTTGGTGAGGATGTGGATCTGGCCGAAGCTCTGCAGCGCGTTCACGGTGGAGATCACCACCAGGAAGAACAGGCTGGGGCCGAGCATCGGAACGGTGATCGAGCGGGCCAGCCGGAAGCCGGACGCGCCGTCCAGCCGGGCGGCCTCGGTGATCTCGCCCGGGATCGAGCCGATGCCGGCCGAGAGCACCAGCACGTTGTAGCCGAGGTTCATCCAGATCGTGGAGATCGCGACGGAGATCAGCGCCCACTGGGAGTCGGTCAACCAGCCCACCGGGCCCAGGCCGAGGTGCGACAGCAGCCCGTTGAGCACACCGCTGGCGGGGTTGTAGAACACCGAGAAGACCACCGAGGCGCTCGCCACCGAGAACGCGAACGGCAGCGCGAAGGCGGATCGCAGCAGCCGCACGCCGCGGATCCGACCCTCCATCAGCAGGACCAGCAGCAGCGCCCCGAGCACTCCGGGGACCACCGTGAACAGCACGAACAGCGCGGTGGTGACCAGCGTGGTGCGGAAGTCCGCCGAGGAGAGCAGGTCGGTGTAGTGCTTCATGCCGACGTACTTGGAGGGCGCACCGAACAGGTCGTTGGCGTGTGCGCTCAGGTAGAAGGTGCGCCCCAGCGGATAGACGATGAAGAGCGCGAAGACCACTACCGAGGGCAGCAGGAAGGCCCAGGCGAGCCCGTGCTCGCCGAGACGGCGCCGCGGCTCGGGTGGGCTTGATGCGGTCGGCATGGTGCGCGTCCGCCTTTCGTGACGTTGGTTCCGGCCAAACCGTGTCGTCCTCGAACGACGGGTCGGCGAGGAGAGGGTGAGCGGAGGGTTTCGCGCAGTTTACGCGTTCGCGTCACATCCGAGGGGAGAGCTGTCGCCACCCCGTCACTGTCTGTTCCGCGCCCTCGCGCAGCCGTTGTTCCGTCAGGTCTACCGGCCGGTAGGAATACTGACTTCCGATCACTGTGCGTGGCAAGGCTTCGGACGCGTCCGATTGATCTTCAGTTGTCCGGGGAGCCGGGCTTCTGCCCGGTTTCGGTCAGCGCAGCAGGCGCCGCTCCTTGGCGATCGCGACCGCGCCGGAGCGGGTGTCCGCGCCGAGCTTGGCGTAGATCCGGCCGAGGTGGGTCTTGACGGTGGCCTCGCTGATGAACAGTGCCCGGGCGATCTCCCGGTTGCCCAGGCCCTGGCCGAGCTGGTCGAGGATGTCCTGTTCACGGTCGGTGAGTTGGGGCAGGGGGGAGCGCATCCGGGCCATCACCCGGGACGCGACCGGCGGGGACAGCGCCGGCCGGCCCGCCGCGGCCGAGCGGATCGCCGCGAACAGCTCGGCCGGGCGCTCCGCCTTCAACAGATACCCCGTCGCGCCCGCGTTGATGGCCCGGGTGATGTCGGCGTCGGTGTCGAAGGTGGTCAGCACCAGAACATGGCTGTCGCCCGGGCCGGCCAGGATCCGCCGGGCGGCCTCCACCCCGTCGATGCCGCTGCCGAGTTGAAGGTCCATCAGCACCACGTCCGGCTGGAGGCGGGCGGCGAGCGTCACCGCCTCCTCGCCGGTGCTGGCCTCGCCGACCACCTCGATCGCCCCGTCGCTGGCCAGCAGCGCCAGCAGTCCGGCCCGGACCATCGCGTGGTCGTCGCAGATCAGCAGCCTGACCTTGTCGTTGTCGTTCATGGACCCTCCGTGCGGTGCGGGTGGTGCGGGCGGTGCGGTGTGCTGTCAGCGGGCCTCCGGTGGGCTCTTGAAGCGTGGGCTCTCGACGGGTGGGCTCTCGAAGGGTGGGCTCTCGGGCGGTGAACCCTCGGGTGACGGACTCCCGGCCGGTGGGCTCTCCAGCGGGACGGCGGCCGAGACCACGGTGCCCTCGCCCGGGGCCGACTCGACGGTGAGCGTGCCGCCCAACTGCCGTAGCCGGGCCCGCATCGCGGGCAGCCCGTGGCCGCGCCCGTGGCCGCGCCCGCGGCCCGCGCCGGCCGGCCCGCCCGCGCCGCGGCCGCCGGGTGGCGGGGTGAAGCCGCGGCCGTCGTCCGCGACGTCCAGCACCGCCTGGTCGCCCAGGTAGGACAGCGTGATCGAGGCCCGGCCGGCCCGGGCGTGCTCCCTGACGTTGGCCAGCGCGCCCTGGGCGATCCGCAGCAGCGCGGACTGCGCGGCGGCCGGCATCGGCGCCGGGCTGCCGTCCAGCTGGAAGCGGACCGGCAGGCCGCTCTCCGCGGCCTCCCGCTCGGCGAGGGCGGCCAACGCGGCCTCCAGCGTGCCCTGTTCGGCGAGATCGGCCGGGGCGAGGTCGTGCACGAAACGGCGGGCCTCGGCGAGGTTCCGGGCGGTGATCGCGGCGGCCGTCCGGACATGGCCGCGGGCGGCCGCCGCATCCTGCTCCCAGGCCAACTCGGCGGCCTGCAGCAGCATTTGCTGGCTGGACAGGCCCTGGGCGAGGGTGTCGTGGATCTCGACGGACAGCCGCTCGCGCTCGGACAGCGCGCCCTGCCGGCGCTCCACGGCGGCCAGCTCCCGACGGGCCCGGATCAGGTCGATGATCAGCTTGTGCTGCCGGGCGCCCTGCCGCTGCATGTACAGGAACACCGCGGTGGCCAGCGCGGCCACCGCCGGGGGCAGCAGCACCAGCGTCGGATCGGCGCCCGGCAGCCGCAGTTGGGACACCATCACCAGCGCGGTGAGCGCCGACACCAGCGGGATCGCCGTCCGCGGCGGGAACGCCCGCAGCACCGTGTACACCAGCGGGACGGCGCACCAGGCGAAGCTGGGCGCCATCAGCACCAGCACCGCCCAACTGCCCAGCACCGCCGCCAGCCAGGCCTGCCGGCGCTCGGAGAGACCGGACAGGTGCCCGGCGGCTAGGGCGATGCTCAGCGCGATCACCCACGGTGTCAGCGGGCTGGCCAGGTGGTGCGTCAGGTAGCGCGCCAGCGAGGTGCCGAGCAGCAGTACGAAGGCCAGCCGCATGACCATCGCGAGCCAGCCCGCGTCCGGGTCGGCCGCCCGGGAGAGCGGGAGACGCATCATGGCCGACCTCCTTTCGCACGCTGTCGGCACCGGCAGGCACACTGCCGGCACTTGGATGGTGCCCGCGGATCACGGTTCGCACATCAACCGATCGGTTGACACGGTTGTCGTCCATCATGCTCCGCCGGTCCAGCCGGTTCGCCGATCCGCGGTGGGGGTCCGGCCGCGAACCATGGAGAGCGAGGCCGGCGCACCCCAGCAGTCCGGCACCGAACCACCGATCCAGGAGCCGAAGATGAAGAAGCTGAGCACTCGTACCCGCGTTGTCACCGGTGCCGTCGCGGTGGCCGCGGTCGGCGCGAGCGTGGTCGGCGCCGTCTCCGCCAGCGCCGAGACGCCGAACGCGGCCCCCGCCACCGCCGTCTCGTCCGACGTCCAGAACAAGAACACCTTCGACACCTCGCACCTGACGGTCGAGGCCGCCACCAAGGCCGCCCAGGCCAGCCTGGACGCCGCGGCCAAGGCCGGCCAGAAGATCTCCGTCGCGGTCGTCGACCGGAACGGCAATGTGATCGTCGAGCTGCGCGGAGACGGCGCCGGCCCGCAGTCCTTCGAGTCCGCCCAGCGCAAGGCCTACACCGCGGTGTCCTGGAACGCCCCGACCTCCGAGCTGGTCAAGCGCCTGGCCCAGGCGCCGAACCTGAAGGACATCCCCGGCACGCTGTTCCTCGGCGGCGGCGCCCCGGTCCAGCTGAAGGGCGCCCCGATCGCGGCCGTCGGCGTGGCCGGCGCCCCCAGCGCCGACCAGGACGAGCAGTTCGCCCAGGCGGGGGTCGCCGCGCTGAACAAGTGAGGCCCGGCGCCGCAGAGCCGGTGGCCCGCTCCCGGCGGAGCGGGCCACCGGCCCGGTCGGTGCGCTGCGCGGAGGCTCAGACCTCGCGAGGCACCTGCTCGGGTCCGCGAGGCAGCCGTTCGGGTTCGCGGTAGGCGCACAGCGCCCAGATCACGAAGACGTCCAGCGCGATCAGCACCAGCGACCACAGCGGGTAGTAGGGGATGTCGAGGAAGTTGTCCAGCAGACTCAGCGCGGCGAAGAACACACCGGCGATCCGGGCCCAGAGCATGCCGGTGAGCACGCACAGGCCGGTCAGCGCGACCAGCGCGCCGATCACCACGTGGATCCAGCCCCACGAGGTGAGGCTGAAGCGGAAGACGTACTGGGGGGTGGTCACGAAGATGTCGTCCTTGGCGATCGCCATGATCCCGCGGAACACCTCCAGCAGACCGCTCACCAGCATCAGCACACCGGCGAACAGCACAGTCCCGGACACCCAGGGCTTGTTCCCGGGGGCCGGTGAAGCGGGCGGCCCTGGCGCTGCCGGGGCCGGACCGACGGACGAGCTCATGGGAGACCTCCTTGGCCGAAGTTGACCTGTGACGACCCTCGGCCCGTCCACCCGCCGGGGCACCCCGACGACTCCGTTCGGGTGACTCCCCGCCGCCCGCACCCCCGCCCCGGCCCGCCCGCCGCGGCCCCGCCGCGTACCGGATCGCCCCGGCCGCGCGCGCTGTGTTTACTGGTCACAGTGCCCGGGCGCCCGGCGAGGAGGTGCCGAAGCCATGGCCGACACCAGCTGGAACGACCTGCCGCAGCCGCTGCGCCGGGTACTGGACGGTACGCCCGCCGGCGTCGCCGTCCTCGACACCCACCTGCGCTTCCGCTACGTCAACCCGGCGCTGGCCGCGATGAACGGCATCCCCGCCGAGCGCCACCTCGGCCACACCGTCGCCGAACTGTTCCCCGGCCTCGACGCCCGCGACGACCTGCTGCGCGAGGTGCTCGCCGACGGCCGCCCCCGCGAGATCACCTCCAGCGGCCACACCCGGGCCGGCTCCCCGCAGCACCGCCGCTACTGGTACGGCGCCTACCACCGGCTGGAGACCGCCGGACAGCCCGCCGGCCTGGTCGGCATCCTGCTGGAGGTCACCGCCAGCCACCGGCAGCAGCGCGAACTCGAACAGGCCCGGGCCCGGCTCGCCCTGCTCGACACCGCCGCCACCCGGATCGGCACCACCCTCGACGTGGAGACCACCTGCGGCGAACTCGCCACCTTCCTGATCGAGCACCTCGCCGACGCCGCCACCGTCGAACTGCTCCCGCACTCCGACAGCCAGCACGCCCGCCCCCTCCCCGACGGCGGCCGCCGCCTGCTGCGCACCGCGATCACCGCCAGGCCCGACCTGCTGGAGCGGATCCGGGTGCTCGGCGAACGCGGCGAGTACGTCGACTACGGGCCCGACTCCGCCGTGCCGCGCTGCCTGGCCGAGGGCCGCCCGGTGATCGAGAACCAACTGACCGAGGCCGACGCGCGCCGCACGGCCCCCAACCCGGACCGGATCGCCGACTTCGGCGCGCTCGGCGTCCACGCCGCGATGGTGGTGCCGCTCACCGCCCGCGGCCACCGGATCGGCACCGCCACCCTGCTGCGCACCGGCCCCTCCCCGGGCTTCGGCGAGGACGACGCCGTCGCCGCCCAGGACCTCGCCGTGCGCGCCGCCATCAACCTCGACAACGCCCGCCGCTACAGCCGCGAACACGCCGTCGCCGTCGACCTGCAGCGCGCCATGCTCGCCGAACCCGGCACCCCGCACCCCGACATCACCGTCGCCTTCCGCTACCGCCCGGCCGGCACCAGCGCCCTGATCGGCGGCGACTGGTACGAGACGGTGGCGCTGCCCGACGGCCGCACCGTGCTGGCCATCGGCGACGTGATGGGCCACGGCATCGAGGCCGCCGCCGACATGAGCCACTACCAGGCGATGCTCCGCGCGATGGCCCTGCTGGAGCCGAGCGCAGACCGGCTGCTGACCCGGATGGACGGCCTGGCCGGCGAGGTGCACGACTACCGCCCGTCCACCTGCCTGGCGGTGTACGCCGAACCCGCCCGCGGCCGCTACTGCTTCGCCAGCGCCGGCCACCTGCCGCCCGCCGTGGTCCGGCCCAACGGCGAGGTGGCGCTGCTGCCGGTGGCGCCCGGCCCGCCGCTCGCCACCGGCCACAACGGCTACGTCCCGAGCTACGCGGTGGTCCCGCCCGACCACACCCTGCTGCTGTTCACCGACGGCCTGGTGGAGCGCCGCGGCGAGGACATCGACCGCTCGCTGGAGCGGCTCACCGCCCGGCGGCTGCCCGCCGGGGCCGGCCCGGAACGGCTGCTGGACGAGGTGCTGGCCGGCGCCCCCGACCCCGCCGAGGACGACATCGCGCTGCTCGCCGCCGCCCCCGCCCGGCCGCGCCCCGGGCAGGCGGGCAGCGGGGAGGTGCTGACGGCGCTGACCGGCGGGCGGTGGCAGCCGCTGCGCCGGTGACGGGCCGTCACGAGGCGAGCGAGCGGAGCGCGAGTGCGCGCAGGTCGGCCAGCCGGTTCCGGTCGAAGCCGTGGTAGACGGCGTTGGTGCAGAGCACCACGTAGCGGCCGGTGTGCGGGGCGAGGAACAGGCTGGTGCCGGTGAAACCGTGGTGGTAGGCCACCGAGTCGTCGGCGGTGACCAGCCAGGCGAGGCCGCGGCGCAGGCCGGGTTCGACGGCGGCACAGGGGCGGCGGCTCTCGGTGAACCAGTCGGCCAGCGGGCTCGCCCCGGCCAGCAGGTGCTCGGCGTAGGCGGCGAGGTCGGCGGCGGTGGAGAACACCCCCGCGTGGCCGGCCACCCCGCCGAGCAGCGCGGCGCTCGGGTCGTGCGGCGCGCCCCAGGTGCGGGGTGCGTCGCGCAGGCGCTGTTCGGTCGGGGCGAGCTGCGGGTCGCGCGGCAGCGGTCCGTAGACGGTGGCGGTCAGGCCGAGGTCGCGCCAGAGTTCGTCGGCGAGCAGGTGCAGGGGGTTGCCCAGCAGGGCGGGCAGCAGCAGGCCGAGCAGGATGAAGCCGCGGTCGATGTAGCGGTACCGGCTGCCGGGCGGGCTGACCAGCGGCTCGGCGCACAGGTGCTCGATCAGCGGTCGGCCGGTGTGTTCGTAGCCGGCCAGGCCGGTCCACGGGAGCAGGCCGGAGGTGTGGCAGAGAAGCTGCCGGGCGGTCAAGTTGCCGCCGGGGGAGGGTAGTTCGGGCAGGTGTTCGCGCAGCGGGGCGTCCAGGTCGAGCCGGCCGGCGCGGACGGCGGCGCCGACCAGTGGCCAGGTGGCGAGCACCTTGGTGAGCGAGGCGAGGTCGTAGCGGGTGCCCGGGCCGGGCCGGGCGTCGCCGCACTCGGGGGCGACCAGGCCGTGCCCGACGGTGACCCGGCCGGCGCCCACCTCCCCGACGGTCAGCACCCCGCCGGGGAACAGCCCGGCGTCCACGGACCCGGCGAGGCCGGCGCCGAGGACGGCGGCGGTGTCGGCGCTCCACGTGGAGTTCTGCACGGCATCCCTCTCGTCCGGACGGGCCCTGGTCCGCATTCTCGCCCGCGCCGGACGGCGAAGACCAGGGGCCGTCAGGTGGGCTGCGGGGCCAGGGCGTCGAGGGCGGCCAGTGCGCGGTCGGCGTCGTCGGCGGGGACGAACAGGTGGTCGTGGTGGAAGCCGGCCACCACGTTGCAGCTGATGCCGTGCTCGGCGAGCGCGGCGGAGACCGCGGCGGTGAGGCCGACGGCGTCCAGCGCGGAGTGCACCCGCAGGGTGATCCAGGCGGCGGTGAACGCGTGCGGCAGGCCGAGCGAGTCGGCCTCCTCCTCGAGGACGACGAAGGTCACGCCCTCGGGTTCGGCCACCGTGACGACCGGCCGCAGCCCGGCGGGAACCCGGCCGGGCAGTGTGCAGTACACGTAGCGGCCGGGGTTGAGGACGGGGCTCAAGCCGGAGAGCAGCTGTCGAAGATCGCGTTCGCCTGACATGGCCGTCACCGTAGTGGCTGCGGGCGGCGGGGCGGGAGCGCTGCGGGGCGTGTCGGTGTCACTCGTAGACGCGGGCCGCGTCGAGCTGCCAGGCGACCGACGTCCAGGTCACCGGTTCGATCGGCGGGGCGTCGGAAAATCTCGGCTGCAGGCCGAGGGAGGAGTCGAGCCAGGACTCCCAGGACGTCAGGAACCCGGCCAGCGAGCCGCTCGCCCAGCCGCCGCCGTCGCCGGCCCACAGACCGCGGGCCACCCGGTCCGCCGTCCAGGCGCGGTCCCGCGCGTAGTCGGCGGCCAGCGCGCGCAGCAGGATCCGCAGTTCGCCGGAGGTGGCCACGTCCAGCTCCTCGAGTGGGGCGGGTTCGGCGGGCCCGGCCGATGGTGCGGCGAGGGCGCCGAGCAGCTGGTCGGCCAGGCCGGACCAGCCCGGGTCCGGAGCCTGCTCGGGGAGGGCGGCGGCCCAGCGGAGCAGGACGTCGTCCACGTCCGGGCCTTGGCCCGCGAAGTGCGCGGACAGGTGCCGCAGCAGGGCGAGGAAGTCCTCGGCGGTCTCGACCGGGTCCGTCGTCGTGTTCGTCACGGCGCGAGGTTAGAGCCGGGCAGGCGCTCGGTTCGACCGGTTATTTCGGCTGTCCTCTGCCACTCAACCTTGACCGTTTGCCACTGAAGTCTGACCGCCCCAACCCCGGATCGTTCAGATCATTCGGGCGGGCCCGCGGCGCGCAGTGACGGCATCACCGGGCGACTTGGGAAGATCCTCGATCACCAGCGGGCCCGGATAGAACACGCCGCTACGCGGGCCGAGCATGTCCTCGCCCATGAGGTAGCGGTAAAGCCACTCACTGAAGCCCATCTCGTACTCCACGAACTGGCCGTCGAGAACCATGCCCGCCATGTGCCAGCCCTCACCGCCCGCCGGCCGGACGAGGAAGGCACCTTCCCTGCGGTCCGTGCTGGCGACGGGAATGAGACCGTCCGGCCCGCCGAAGGTCGGAGTCGCTCCGCGGAAGGTGACACCCGCCCCATCCCAGTCGGACTCCTTCAGCCCCTTGATCTGCTGTTCAAGCCGCTCGGCCAGATTGAAGAACTGGGTGCCCGGGCGGGTCAGGACCAGGTGATGGTTCAGGGTCACCGGAGCGTAGGTCTCCACGATCTCCTTGAAGTCCGCCGGGAGTTCGGCTCCCAACAAGCCTTCCACCTCGCCCCACTCAACGAACTCGGGGCGGTCCGCCGGGCTGGGGCCGATCATGTTGAGGACGGCGCCGAGGTAGTCGCGCATGTTGTTCATCCTCTTGCTCGGGGGGCATCGCCCATGGGGTTCATCAGCGTCCGGACCACTGTCCTGGGTGGATAGCTGGCTCCTCCACCCGCTCAATCGGCGCCCGGGGCTGGTATCCGGCCCTCTTGAAGGTCGAGCGGTCAACCTTCAGTGGCAGGAACCTATCGGTCGTCAAAGATCAGCGGCGAACGGTCAAGGTTGAGCGGCAGAAGACATCGGCGGCCGGGTATCGGAAGGGGTTATCGAACGACAGTTACCGATATATCGTCGAGTTATCGAGATGCTTCACCGATGGAGCGTCCGACAACCATGGGGAGTGGATCATGCGTTACGACAAGCGTTACGGCGGGGAGAGTCGGCGTCGCTGGGCCGAAGGGGCGCGGCGGGCCGGGGAGGGCGAGGAGTTCGAGGTGCGGGCGGCGTTCGGGCCGTTCGGGGCGCCGGGGCGGCCGATGCCGCCGTTCGGTCCGGGGTTCGGGCCGCGCGGGCGCGGCTTCGGCGGCCACGGGACGCGCGGGCACGGCGGCCGGCGCGGCGGGCGGGCCCGGCGGGGCGATGTGCGGGCCTCGCTGCTCGCGCTGCTGCGGGAGCGGCCGATGCACGGCTACGAGATGATCACCGAGATCGGCGAGCGCACCGGCGGAGTCTGGCGGCCCAGCCCGGGTTCGGTGTACCCGACGCTCCAGTTGCTGGAGGAGGAGGGGCTGATCAAGGCCAATGAGGAGTCCGGCAAGAAGCTGTTCGAACTGACCGAGCAGGGCCGGGCCGAGGCCGAGCAGGGCCCCGAGTCCCCGTGGGACGAGGCCGGCCGGCAGGGCGACTGGGAGGCCGTCCAGGAGGTCGGCGCCGCGCTCGCGGCGGTGGACCACGCGGTGCGCCAGGTCATGATGACCGGCACCGAGGAGCAGCGCGCCAAGGGCCTGGCCGTGCTGGCCGAGACGAAGAAGAAGCTGTACCTGATCCTGGCCGAAGAGGCCTGAGAGCGAGCGGCGGGCGTCAGCCGCTGGCGGCCTCGTCGTACTCGTAGCGCCAGCGGAACCGGCCCTTCGCGTTGTACTCCTTGGCACGCCGGTAGACCAGCGTGACCGCCGGGGTATCCCCGTGCGCGGGGACGGGTACCCGGTAGACCTTCGGGACGGACTGCAGCGGGCTCAGCAGGATCGGCAGCACCCTGCCGTCCAGCGGGCCGCCGAGGAATGCGGTGTCGGCGCTTCTCACCGCTCCAGGGTAGGGCGACGGGCGGGATGTCCGGTGCGGGCGGGTGTGTCCGCCGCGGCGGCGGAAGGTGTGACGGGGACGGCACTGCCAACGGTCATTCGGAGGGCTCCGGGACCCTTATCCTGCTACGTACGCCCCCGGGGGTTGCCCCGGGTCCGCGGGCCCGTACGGGCCGGGTGGGGCGCGCCGAGGTGCGCCCGCCCGCCGAGCGAGACTCTCGCACTCCGTACCCGCCCCCGGAACGTCGGCCGGCCGGAGAACCCGGCCCCGGTCGACGACAGACGCCCCCGCGCGTGGTGCACCGATGAGGGAAGCAGCGAGCGGCTCCGTGTGTTGGCGTCGTTTGTGGCGTAGGTGGCCGTGCCGTACCAGGCACGGCAGCTCAGCGGGTGCGGAAGGGGCCAGATGGAAGCCAGCAGCAGGTGGACGTCCTGGTGGCGGCGGGACCGGAAGGACGACCCGGGCGCCGGAGAGGACGCGGCTGCGAAGCTGGATCTGCTGCTGGGGGCGGTCCGGTCGGGGTTCCCGGTGGCGCCGGCGGCGCACCCGGAGGGGTACCGGTGTTCGTGCGACCGGGTCGGCTGTCCGGCCCCGGCCCAGCATCCGGTCTCCTTCGCCTGGCAGTCCCAGGCCACCACCGACGCCGAGCAGTTGGCGCACTGGCTGACCCGGGACCCGGAGGCGAACTTCGTCACCGCGACGGGCCGCGCGCACGACGTGCTGGACGTGCCGGCCGAGGCCGGGGTGCTGGCGCTGCGGCGGCTGGACGCGCTCGGCGTGGGCGGCCCGGTGGCGGCGGTCGGCAACGACCGGTACCTGTTCTTCACCGCGACCCGAGGCACCCCGCAGGACGAGGACGAGTGGTGGCCCAGCGCGCTGGACTCCACCCCCGAGACGGTCTCCGAGCACCCCGGGCTGCGCTGGCACTGCCGCGGCTCGTACACCCTGGTCCCGCCGGCCGCGCTGACCGACGGCTCCCGGGTGCGCTGGCTGCGCGGCCCCGACCAGCAACTGCCGGACCCGCTGCGGGTGCTGGACGTGCTGACCGACGCGTGCACCGAGGTCGGCGCCGTCGCCGAGGAGCAGTGGCTGATCGGCTGAGCCGAAGCAGGCCCAGGAGCAGGAGCAGGAACGACGGAGCGGCCCGTTCCCCCGGGTGGGGTGGCGGGCCGCTCCGTCGTACCGGGAAGGTCAGGGCAGGGTGAGGATCTCCGCGCCGTCGGCGGTGACCACCAGGGTGTGCTCGAACTGGGCGGTGCGCTTGCGGTCCTTGGTGACGACCGTCCAGCCGTCCGGCCAGATGTCGTAGTCGTAGCTGCCCAGGGTGAGCATCGGCTCGATGGTGAAGGTCATGCCCGGCTTGATCACCTGGGTGGCCCGCTCGCTGTCGTAGTGCGGGATGATCAGGCCGGAGTGGAACGAGGTGTTGATGCCGTGGCCGGTGAAGTCGCGGACCACGCCGTAGCCGAAGCGCTTGGCGTAGGACTCGATGACCCGCCCGATCACGTTGATCTGCCGGCCCGGCTTGACCGCCTTGATCGCCCGGTCGAGGGATTCCCGGGTGCGCTCCACCAGCAGCCGGGACTCCTCGTCCACGTCGCCGCACAGGTAGGTGGCGTTCAGGTCGCCGTGCACCCCGTGGATGTACGCGGTGGCGTCGATGTTGACGATGTCGCCGTCCTGCAGCACGGTCGAGTCCGGGATGCCGTGGCAGATCACCTCGTTGATCGAGGTGCAGACCGACTTCGGGAAGCCCCGGTAGCCGAGGTCGGACGGGTACGCGCCGTGGTCGCACATGTACTCGTGCGCGACGGCGTCGAGCGCGTCGGTGGTGACACCGGGGGCGATCAGCTTCGCGGCCTCCGCCATCGCCTGCGCCGCGATCCGGCCGGCGATCCGCATCTTCTCGACGGTCTCCGCGGTCTGCACCTCGGGGCCGGTGTACGGGGTCGGCGCGGGCTTGCCGACGTACTCCGGGCGCGCGATGTGCGCGGGGACCTTGCGGGTGGGGGACTGCGTGCCGGGTACCAGAGCCATGACCGCGAGTGTATCGGCCGCCATCCGCCCGCCCCGGGCCGTGTGCGCGGCCGGGCCACCGGGAATGATCATTGCTGACCGCCGCGGCCCTCGCCGCGGGGCCCACCAGGACGGGAGACGAGACGATGGTGTTCGGCCGCAGCAAGCCCACCGGGCAGCCGGGGGAGTGGTTCTACTGCATCAAGCACGCCAAGGTCGAGGAAGGCCCGGAGTGCCCCGCCAAGGACCGGCTCGGCCCCTACGCCACCCGCGAGGAGGCCGCGCGCGCCCTGGAGACCGCCGCCGAGCGCAACCAGGAGTGGAAGCAGGACCCGCGTTGGAACGACGAGGACGAGCCGGGCACCGAAGGCTGACGGAGGCTCAGGACACGCCCTCGGAGACGCCCGCCGCCTTCGCCGCTTCCGCCGCCTGCCGCTCGTGCTGGGCCCGCACCGCCAGTGCGTGCGGGTCGGTGCGGGAGTCCCAGGCCAGCAGCTTGGGGATGGACGCCGTCAGCGCCAGCACGCCCAGCACGCACATCACGCCGCCGGTCCAGATCGAGGCCCGCGTCCCGATCATCGCGGCCATGCCGCCGGCCCGGACCTGGCCCAGCTGCGGGCCGACCGAGTACGACAGCACCTCCACCCCGGCGAGGCGGCCGCGCAGCTCGTCGGGGATGGACTGGTTCCAGATCGTCGACCGGGCCACTCCGCTGATGTCGTCGGCGGCGCCCGCCAGCGCCAGGCACACCAGCACCAGCCAGATGTTCCCGGCGAGGCCGGCCAGCGCCATCGACGCGCCCCAGCCGAGCGCCGCGAACAGCAGCATCCGGCCGTGCCGGTGGACGCGCGACATCCAGCCGCTGGTCGCCGACACCACCAGCGCGCCGGCCGCCATCGCCGAGTACAGCAGGCCCAGCGCCCACTCCGCGTCCAACTCTGCGGCCAGGAACGGGAACACCGCGACGGGGAAGGCGAACAGCATCGCCACCGTGTCGATCGCGTAGGTGCCCAGCAGGTCCTTGCGGCTCCAGGCATAGCTCAGGCCCTGCCCGATGCTGCGCAGCGACGGGCGGTCGGCGCTCTCGGCGGGCGGCACCGGGCGCATCCGGACGATCAGCGTCAGCGAGACCAGGAAGGTCGTCAAGTCCAGCGCGTAGGCGACGCGCGCCCCGGCGAGCGTGACGATCACGCCCGCCAGCGGCGGGCCGGCCACCGAAGCGACGTTGCGGTACAGCGAGTTGAGGGCGAACGCGGCGGGCAGCTGATCGTGCCCGACCACCCGCGGGATCATCGAGTCCAGCGCCGGACGCTGCATGCCGTCCAGCGCTGCCGTCAGCGCCGCCACCAGGTAGATCGGCCACAGCAGCGGATGCGGCAGCAGTGCGTTGGCAAGCATCAGCGCGGCCAGCAGCGCCAGGCCCGCCTCGGTGAGCAGCACCAGGCGGCGGCGGTCCAGCGCGTCCGCCAGCGCGCCGCCCCAAAGGCCGAACACCACCAGCGGCACCAGCTCGAACGCGCCGACCAGGCCGACCGCGAGGGTCGAGTCGGTCAGCTGCTTGATCTGGATCGGCACCGCGACGTACGTGAGGAAGCTGCCGAAGCCGGTGATGCAGCCCGACGTCCAGAGCAGCCGGAAATCCCGGGAGGAGCGCCAGGGCGTCAGATCCGGGGCGAGCTTGCGGAAGAAACGGGCAGCAGACGTCACATGGTCAGATGCTGCGGTAAGCGGACGGAAGGGGGCAACCGGTTTTCTGTCGGGCCGTCACCAGCGCAGCACGGGCGAGGCGGTCAGCCGCTCCGCCAGCCGGGCCAGCCGCGAGCGCGGCGGCACCGTCGAGGTGGCCGAGCTGACCAGGTGCTGGACCAGTTCGAACGGTTCGGGCTCGGCGTCCGGCACCGTCAGCCGCTCGTGCGCCAGCGCCGTCAGCTCGGGATCGCCGCCGTCCAGGGCGAGCAGCACCGCGCCGGCCCGGCGGGCACCGTCGAGGCGCTCCAGCAGGGGCTCGTCGGCGGGCGCGGGGGCGATCAGCAGCACCGTTGCGCCGGTGCGTGCCTCCTCGAGCCGGGGCAGCCCGCACGCCAGATGGTTCGGCGCGCCCGCCGGCACGGTGTGCCGCAGCAGGGTCGGGACCAGCTCGGGAACCCCGCTGTACGCGGCCTCGTCACTCAGGTGCGCGGCCAGGTGCCACGGCTCGTAGTGGGGGGTGCCGACCAGCAGCAGGCCGGTGGCGCTGCGCCGGGTGACCGAGCCGCGCAGTGCGGAGGCGAAGGCGCCGGCCCGCTCGGGCCAGCCGGTGCCGGACAGTGACTGCCGGAGTGCGGAAACTCTCACCGCGTCCATGCGCGACAGCATGCTGCCCGGGCAGGCCGTTTGGCAGGATCTTCCGCATGACGCAACCCGATTCAGTGAACGCGACGGCCGGACCGGGCCGACAGCTGCCGGACGTCTCCGAGCTCGTGGTGGGAGTCCTCGGCGGCACCGGTGACCAGGGCCGCGGCCTCGCCTACCGGCTCGCCAAGGCCGGTCAGCAGGTGATCATCGGCTCCCGCAGTGCCGAGCGCGCCGAGGACTGCGCCTCGCAGCTCGGTCTGGGCATCCGCGGCGCCGACAACGGGCGGTGCGCCCGGGAGAGCGACGTGGTGATCGTCGCGGTGCCGTGGGACGGCCACGCCGAGACGCTCACCTCGCTGCGCGCCGAACTCGCCGGGAAGATCGTGGTGGACTGCGTCAACCCGCTGGGCTTCGACAAGCAGGGCGCCTACGCGCTCCAGGTCCCCGAGGGTTCCGCCGCCCAGCAGGCCGCCGCGCTGCTGCCGGACTCCACCGTCACCGCCGCCTTCCACCACCTGTCGGCGGTGCTGCTGCAGGACGAAACGGTGGAGTCGATCGACACCGACGTGATGGTGCTCGGCGAGGACCGCGCCGCCACCGACACCGTGCAGGCCCTGGCAGGCCGGATCCCCGGCATGCGCGGCATCTTCGCCGGGCGGCTGCGCAACGCCCACCAGGTGGAGGCGCTGGTGGCCAACCTGATCTCGGTCAACCGCCGCTACAAGGCGCACGCGGGCCTGCGGATCACCGACGTGTGAGCCGACGTGTGAGCCCCGCGCGCCGCGGTGTGACCCACACCGCGGCGCGCACCGGCCACCCCCGGCCGGTGCGGGCTGTTCGGTCGGCGAGAATGGCGGAGCCACACCGCCCGCCCGAGGAGTCCCGCCATGCCCCGCAACGCCCTGTACGCCACGATCGTCCTGGCCCTGGCCGTGACCGCCGCGGTGGTCTCGTTCGTCGAGGGCAACTGGCTCGGCGTGGTGTGGGTGCTGATGGCCGGCGTGGCCAGCAACATCGCCTGGTACTACCTGCGCAAGGACCGCGCCGAGCGCCGCGCCGCCGTCGAACAGGGCTGAGCTAGACCCAGAAGGTGAACATGTCGTAGCCCAGGCTCACGTACCCGTGCCGCACGCCGAACAGGTCGAAGACCCACGCCGTCCCCTGCTGCAGCCACACCCTGGCCTCGCTCTGCCACACCAGCAGGAACAGCAGCATCATGCCGTAGGGCGCGTAGGGGGCGATCGCCCGCCGGGTCTTGTATGACAGCCAGGGCTCGATGATGCCGTAGCCGTCCAGGCCGGGCACCGGCAGCAGGTTGAGGATCGCCGCAGTGACCTGGAGGTAGCCGAGGAAGGCCAGCGCGGCCGGCAGCGGTGAGACGCTGTACAGCGTGTCACCGATGGCGGCCGGCACGTCCGGGTTGTCGAACCAGCCCTGGCTGACCACTACCAGCGTCACCACGCCGAACACCACGTTCACCAGCGGGCCGGCCGCCGAGATCAGGCTGTGCTTGAGGCGGCCGGAGATCCGGTCCCGCTCGATGTAGACCGCGCCGCCTGGCAGACCGATGCCGCCCATGATCACGAAGATCACCGGCAGCACGAAACTCAGCACCACGTGCCCGTATTTCAGCGGGTTCAGCGTCAGGTAGCCCTTGGTGCCGACCGTGATGTCACCGCCCGCCAGCGCCGTGCGCGCGTGCGCGTACTCGTGCAGGCAGAGCGACACCATCCAGCCCGCCACCACGAACAGGAAGATTCCGAACCGGTCGTTGCCCCAGCCGGTGGCCAGCGCGAAGCCGGAGGCGACGAAGGTGCCGGCCAGCGCCAGGAAGATCGGGCTGACCCGGCTCTCCGCGCTGCGCTGGCCGGTGCTGGCGTAGGTCATGACGAGAAGGCTCCGGAACATGGGGGTCGGGCGGACGTCCGATGATGCCGGGCGCCGGGCGCACCCGACAAGCGGCCATGGATGAACGGACGGCGGCAGCCCAGCGTTCCGTACGGGTGTGCGCCCGGGGCGCCGGACGCGTCCCGCAGAATGGGCGGGTGCATTACGGCATCCTCGGCACCACCACCGCCCACCACGACGACGGCACGGCGATCGCGCTCGGCGGCGCCCGGCTGCGCGCCCTGCTCGCCGCGCTCGCGCTGCGCCAAGGCCGGCCCGTCCCGGCCGAGTTGCTCGCCGACGAGGTGTGGGCGGAGGAATCGCCGCAGGACGCCGCCGCCGCACTGCAGACGCTGGTCGGCCGGCTGCGCCGCACCGTCGGCCGGGACGAGATCGGCTCCGGGCCGGCCGGCTACTGGCTGACCGGCCCGCACACCGACGTCGCCGAATTCCAGCGGCTGGCCGCCGACGGCGTCCGCGCCCTCGCCGACGGCGACCCGGCGGCCGCCGCCGACCGGCTCACCGCCGCGCTCGCCCTGTGGCGCGGCCCCGCGCTCGCCGACCTGCCCGACCGCACCGCCCCCGCCGCCCGCCTGGAGGCCCAGCGCGAGGACGCCCGCCGACACCGGCTGACCGCCCAACTGGCCCTCGGCCGGGCCGCCGAGGTCACCGCCGAACTCGCCGAACTCTGCCGGGACCACCCGCTGGACGAGCAGCTCCAGGCCCTCCAGCTGCGCGCCCTGCGCGCGGCCGGCCGCACCGCCGAGGCGCTCTCCCGCTACGAGGAGATCCGCCACACCCTCGCCGACCGGCTCGGCACCGACCCCGGCCCCGAACTGCGCGCCCTGCACCGCGAGTTGCTCACCACCGCGCCCGAAGCCGCTCCCGCTGCGCCGACCACTGCCGTCGGCAACCTGCGCCCCGGCCGCACCAGCTTCGTCGGCCGCGAGGGCGAACTCGCCACCGTGGCAGGCGCGTTGACCGCCGGCCGGCTGACCACGCTGACCGGCCCCGGCGGCTCCGGCAAGACCCGGCTGTCCGTCGAGGCCGGCCGCCGCGAACAGGGCGCCGCCAACTGGCCCGGCGGCGTCTGGCAGGTCGAACTCGCCCCGCTGGACGACCCCGCCGCCGTCCCCGCCGCCGTCGCCGCCGCGCTCGGCCTGCGCGAGACCGTGCTGCACACCGGCGGCACCGTCGCCGAGGTGATCGAGGGCGGCCGCAAGGACCCGGTGAGCCGGGTCGTCGACCACCTCGGCCGCCGGCGCCTGCTGCTGCTGCTCGACAACTGCGAACACGTCGTCCAGGCCGCCGCCGACCTCGCCGACCGGCTGCTCGCCGACTGCCCGGGCATCACCGTCCTCGCCACCAGCCGCGAACCGCTCGGCGTCCCCGGCGAGACCGTGCTGCCCGTCGAACCGCTGCCCGACCCGTCCGCGCTGCGGCTGCTCGCCGACCGCGGCGCCGCCGCCCGCCCCGGCTTCCGCACCGACCAGGACCCGGAGGCCTGCGCCGAACTCTGCCGCCGCCTGGACGGCCTGCCGCTGGCCATCGAACTCGCCGCCGCCCGGCTGCGCGGACTCACCCCCCGGCAGCTCGCCGACCGGCTGGACTCCAGGTTCGCGCTGCTCACCGCCGGCTCCCGCACCTTGCTGCCCCGCCAGCAGACCCTGCGCGCCGTCGTCGACTGGTCCTGGGACCTGCTCGGCCCGCGCGAACGCGCCGTGCTGCGACGGCTGTCGGTGTTCGCCGGCGGCTGCACCCTGGAGGCCGCCGAGGCCGTGCTCGCGGACGCCGAAGTGCCCCGGGTGGAGGTCGCCGACCTGCTGCTGTCGCTGGTCGACAAGTCCCTGCTGGTGGCCGGGCTCGGCGAACAGCCGCGCTACTGGATGCTGGAGACCATCCACGAGTACGCGGCCGAACGCCTCGCCGAGGCCGCCGAACCCGAGGTCGCCCACCGCCACACCAGGCACTACCGGGAAGTCGCCCGGACCGCCGCCCTCCGCCTGCGCGGCCACGACCAGCTCGACGAACTCGCCCGGCTGGACCGCGAACAGGAGAACGTCCGGGCCGCGCTGCGCCGCGCCGTCGACGCCGAGCAGGAACAGGAGGCCCTGGTACTGGCGCTGTCGATGGCCGGCTACTGGTCGCTGCGCGACTACCGCACCGAGGCCCGCGGTTGGTACCAAGCAGCCGCCGCGCTCGGCCCCGAGCCGTTCGCCGACGACGCCCCGATGCCCGTCCCGCTCACCGCCGGCCCGCTCGACCAGCCGCCGCCACTGCCGCCCGAGGTCCTCCAGGAGGCCCGCCGCCACCTCGGGCTGCACCGGCTGATCAGCATGTTCTCCGGCGACCTCGGGATGCTCGACGACGCCGCCGCGCTGAAAACCGCCCACCGGGTGCTGGAGGTCTACACCCCCGACCTGCCGCAGTCCTACCAGGCCCCGGTGCTCAGCCGGGTGTTCGCGGTCTTCCTCACCGGCGAGATGGACCGCACCCGGGCGGTGCTGGACGACGCGGTGGCCGGCGCCCGCCGCCACGGCGCCCCCGGCGACCTGGCGTTCGCCCTGCAAATGCGCGCCCGGCTGCTCAACGACCTGGCCGGGGGACTGGAGCAGGCGATCGCCGACAGTGAGGAGGCGCTCGCCCTGTACACCGCGCAGGGCGACCTGTGGGGCAGCTCCGACGCGCTGGCCGCGAAGGCGGAGAACGCCACCAAGTCCGGCGACCGCGCGCTCGCCGAACGGGCCTTCCGCGAGGCGATCGAGCTGGCCGTCCGGCTCGGCGCCCGCCAGGAGGTGCCGCTGCTGCGCGCCCGGCTCGGCGAGGTGATCGCCGAATCGGACCCGGCGGCCGGCGAGCGGATGGTCCGCGAGGCCGTCGCCGAGGCCGCCGTGGACAGCCGGGACGCCGAGGGCGCGCGGCTCTACGGCCGCCTGGTGCTGTGCAACCTGTGCGTGCAGCGCGGCGAGTACGCCGGGGCGCTGGCGGTGCTCGACGAACTGTCCGACGAAGTACCCACCCGCGGCCCGCTCCCCTGGGTGTTCCTCGGCATCATCACCTGCATCCGGGGCTGGGTGACCGCCCGCTCCGGCGACCCGCGGACCGGACTGGCCCTGATGCGCGAGGGCCGCCGCGCGATGGCCGAGGTGGAGGGCCGGGCCACCGTCTTCGTCGAGCACATGGCGATGATGCTGATGATCCCGCTGGCCGCCGTCCTCGCCGAACTGGCCCAGCAGGAGGGAAACCCGGCCGCCGCCCGGCGCGGCGCCGAACTGGTCGGCGCGCACGAGGGCCTCAGCGGCGCCTCCGGCTCCTTCATGGAGCGCGCCGAACGTGCCCGCTGCGAGGCGGTCCTGCGCGAACTGCTCGGCGAATCGGCGTACTCGACGGCACACGAGCAGGGCGGGCGCCTCGACCTGCACGAGGCGTCCGCCCTGCTGAACGATCCCGGGGAGTTCTGAGACCGACCTCCCCGGCCCGGCGTTCAGGTGCGCTTGCGGAAGCGGGCCACCGCCAGCGGCGCCGTCAGCGCGGTGATCGCCGCCGACCAGATCAGCACCGTCACCACCGAGTTGCCGACCGCGCCGCCGTTGATCAGCGCCCGGCAGGCGTCCGCCAGCGCCGACAGCGGATTGTGCTTGGTGAACGCCTGCAACCAGCCCGGCATGGTGCTGGGATTGGCGAAGATCGAGCTGCCGAACTGCAGCGGCATCATCACCAGCATCGCCATGCCCTGCACCGCCTGGGCACTGCGCATCGCCATGCCCAGCAGCATCGACACCCACATCAGCGAGGCGCCGAACACCAGCGACAGACCGACTGCGGCCAGCAGCGCCAGCGGGCCGCCCTTGACCTCCAGACCGAGGATCAGCGCGAAACCGATCAGCACCACGAACGCGACGACCGCCCGCAGCGTCTCCGCGATCATCTTCGACAGCAGCACCGCCGAACGCCCGATCGGCAGGGTGCGGAAACGGTCCATCACACCGGTCTGGAAGTCGGTGTTCAGGCCGGTGCCCAGCGCCATCGCCAGGTTCAGGCCGGTGGTGCCGAGCAGGCCGGGCACCATGTACTGCATGTACTCGTGCTGGTTGGAGGCCATCGCGCCGCCGAACACGTAGACGAACAGCAGGATCATGATGACCGGTACCAGCAGGGCGTCCAGCATGGACTCCGGGTCGGCCTTGATCCGCATCAGGTTCCGGCGGGTCAGCGCACCCAGGTGGCGCAGGTTCGAGCGCAGGCCGATCCGAGTGTCGTCGGCGGACCGCACGGACGCGGCGGCCGGGGCGGGGCTCAGGGTGGCGGTGCTCATGCGACGGGCTCCTTGTCACGGGCCGGGGCGGGGACGGACGGCTTGCCGGTGATGGACAGGAAGACCTCGTCCAGGCTCGGCAGCTTGGTGTCGATACCGGCGATCCCGAACCCTCGGGTGCCCAACACGCCTATCACTGTGGTCAGTTGGCCCTCGTCGATGAGGTGCACCGCGAGCAGGCCGGAGTCTTCGGCGAAGGTCGCCGGGATCCCGGCATCCCGCAGAACACGGGCCATCTCCGGCAGCTCCGCCGGCCGCAGCGGGCGCACCTGCAGGCTCTGACCGCCGACCTGGGTCTTCAGCTCCTGGACGCCGCCACTGGCGATCACCCGGCCCTTGTCGATCACGGTCAGCGCGTCGGCGAGCTGCTCCGCCTCCTCCATGTACTGGGTGGTCAACAGCACCGTCGACCCCTCACCGACCATCCGCCGCACCTCGTCCCACACCTCGTTGCGGGTCCGCGGATCCAGGCCGGTGGTGGGCTCGTCCAGGTACAGCACCTTCGGGCGGCCGATCATCGACGCCGCGAGGTCGAGGCGGCGCCGCATCCCACCCGAATAGCCCTTCGCCGGGCGCTTGGCGGCCTCCGTGAGCGAGAACCGCTCCAGCAGCTCGGCCGCCCGGGCCTTGGCGTCCTTGGCTGACAGATCCAGCAGACGCCCGATCAGGTACAGGTTCTCGTAGCCCGACAGCAGCTCGTCCACCGACGCGTACTGGCCGGTCAGCCCGATCGTCCGCCGCAACTGCTTCGGCTGCCGCAACACGTCGAACCCACCCACGAACGCCGTGCCCGCATCCGGCTTGATCAACGTCGACAGCACCCGCACCAGCGTGGTCTTCCCGGCCCCGTTCGGCCCGAGCAGCCCCAGCACCGTCCCCTCGCGCACCGTCAGATCGACCCCGTCCAGGGCCTTCGTCTCCCCGTAGTGCTTCACAATGCCGTGGACCTCCACGGCGTTCCCCGTGTTTCGTATCATGGGAACACCGTGCCGGGGCCGGCTGTCACGGGGCTGTCAGCCCGCTGTCAGGCAGACGGTTGTGATGACAGGGGCGCGGGGAACTGCGCGACAAGCGCAAAGCCCGTCCGCAAGGTCGCGATCAAGTGCAGGTCATTGTCCTGCGTCGCGATCTTGCGGTGGAGGGCTTCCGCCTCGCGCAGTTCCCCGCGCCCCTGGTTGTGCTCTCCCTGGTTGTCTCTCCCCGGCTCGCCTTACTGGAAGCTGTGCTCCGGGCCCGGGAAGGTGCCCTCGCGGACGTCCGAGGCGAACTCGCTCGCCGCCTGCGCCAGCGTCGCGCGCAGGTTGGCGTACTGCTTGACGAACTTGGGGACGCGGCCGGCCGTCATGCCGGCGAAGTCGGTCCAGACGAGGACCTGGGCGTCGGTGCCGGGGCCGCCGCCGATGCCGACGGTCGGGATCGCGGAGTGGGTGGTGACCTCGGCGGCGAGTTCGGCGGGGACGGCTTCGAGGACGACGGAGAACGCGCCGGCCTGCTGGACGGCCTTCGCGTCGCGGAGCAGCTGGTGGGCGGCCTCGTCGCCGCGGCCCTGGACGGGGTAACCGCCGTAGGCGTGCACGGACTGCGGGGTGAGGCCGATGTGGGCCATCACGGGGATGCCGGCCTCGACGAGGAGTTCGATGGTGCGGGCGCTGCGTTCGCCGCCTTCGAGCTTGACGGCGTGGACGCCGGCCTCCTTCATCAGGCGGGCCGCGTTGTGCATGGCCTGGGCGGGGGACTCCTGGTAGGAGCCGAAGGGCAGGTCGGCGACGATCAGGGCGCGCTGGGTGCCGCGGACGACGGCGGCGGAGAGCATCACCATCTGGTCCATGGTCACCGGCACGGTGGTCTCGTAGCCGAGGTGGCAGTTGCCGGCGGAGTCGCCGACGAGCAGGACGGGGATGCCGGCTTCGTCGAAGACGCCGGCGGTGAGGGCGTCGTAGGCGGTGAGCATGGCCCACCGTTCGCCGTTGCGCTTGGCCTTGGCGAGGTCCCGGACGGTGACCCGCCGGTTGGTGACCCCGCCGTAGAGGGTGGCGGGCGCGTCCTGCGGCTGGGCAGGCTGAAGCGGAGAGGCGTTCATTGAACAGACTCCTGGTGTGTGTCGTCTCGTGGCGCCGTGCGGCGTCCCCGGATCTGGCTCCATGCTTGCATGCCACGGGCCGTCAGCAAAGGGGCGGGAGTCCTGCCGTCCCCGGCCGTTCGGAGGGGTTCTTGGGGAGGTCTTTGCCGTACGGTGTCCCGACCGTTACGATACGGGACCGTCTCGTATCGAATAGGCGGCTAGTCTGCTCGTATGACCTCGCCGACCGCGCCGCCGGCACCTCGGGTGCCGGAAGCCGTACACCGCCGACGCTGGTGGATCCTGGGCACCCTGGTGCTCGCCCTGCTCGTCGTCGTGCTCGACAATTCGATCCTCAACGTGGCGATGAAGACCATCGCCACCCCCGCCCCGGTGGGCCTCGGCGCGAGCCAGAGCGACCTGGAATGGGCGATCAACTCCTACACGCTGGTCTTCGCCGGCCTGCTGTTCACCGCCGGCCTGCTGGGCGACCGGTTCGGCCGGAAGTGGACCCTGCTGTCCGGCATGGTGGTCTTCGGCCTCGGCTCGCTGCTGTCCGCCTTCGCCGCCAGCCCGGGCGAACTCATCGGCTACCGCGCGGTGATGGGCCTCGGCGGCGCGTTCGTGATGCCGGCGACGCTGGCCATCATCATGAACGTCTTCGAGCGGCACGAGCAGCCCAAGGCGATCGGCATCTGGGCCGGCGCGGTGGGCCTGGCGATCGCCATCGGCCCGATCACCGGCGGCCTGCTGATCGAGCACTTCTGGTGGGGCTCGGTGTTCCTGGTGAACGTCCCCATTGTGATCCTCGCGCTCGGCCTGATGGGCTGGCTGGTCCCGGACTCCAAGGACCCCAACCCGGGCAAGCTCGACCCGGTCGGCGTGCTGCTCTCGGTGGTCGGCCTGGTGGCGCTGATCTACGGCATCATCAAGGGCGGCGAACTCGCCGACTTCACCGCCCCCGAGGCGTGGGTGCCGACCCTGATCGGTGTGGTCGCGCTGGCCGCGTTCGTGCTGTTCGAGAAGCACACCAGCCACCCCGCGCTGGACGTCACCTGGTTCCGCAACAAGGTGTTCTCCGCGTCGATCGGCGTGGTCGGCATCGTGTTCTTCGCGCTGATGGGCGTCTCGTTCTTCGGCGTGTTCTACATCCAGAGCGTGCGCGGCTACAGCGCCCTGCAGGCCGGTGAGCTGATGCTGCCGCTGGCCGTCGCCCAGCTGATCTTCGCGCCCCGGGCCCGGCTGGTGGTCGACCGGATCGGCGTCCGGCTGACCTGCGCCGGCGGCATGCTGCTGGTCACCGTCGGCTTCCTCGGCTACGCGTTCCTGACCGCGACCAGCCCGATCTGGCTGCTGATCGTGCTCGGCTTCGTGATGGGCACCGGCATGGCGCACGTGATGCCGCCGGTGACGGTCGCCATCATGGGCGCGCTGCCGCGCGAGAAGGCCGGCGCGGGCTCCGCGCTGAACAACACCTTCCGCCAGGTCGGCGGCTCGCTGGGCA
The DNA here is from genome assembly GCF_043200475.1 of Kitasatospora sp. NPDC048407. Taxonomy (NCBI): domain Bacteria; kingdom Bacillati; phylum Actinomycetota; class Actinomycetes; order Kitasatosporales; family Streptomycetaceae; genus Kitasatospora; species Kitasatospora sp. NPDC048407. Next base: position 269,882 of record NZ_JBICXW010000004.1, read on the forward strand.
TCGCGGTGCTGGGCGCGCTGCTGTCCACCGTGTACCGCAACGGCATGGAGGACCACCTCGGCACCGTGCCGGAGCAGCTCCGCGACCGGGCCGGCGAGTCGATCGAGTCCACCCTCGGGACGGCCGAGAAGCTGCACCTGCCGGGCCTGGTCGACCCGGCGAAGGACGCGTTCATCCACGCCATGCACGTGGTCTCCGCGGTCTCGGCCGGCGTCACCGTGCTCGGCGCGGTGCTCGCGATGGCGCTGCTGCCCGGCAAGCTCCCCGCCGCCCCCGGCGGCCCGGCCGGCCGGGCCGACGCGCAGGGCAAGGCGGACTCCGGCGCGAGTCCAGCCAAGGTTTGATCGGCAGGGTGGAGAATAAGGCCATGACAAGCGCCGACACTCCGCTCAAGCCGTGCCACGGCCCCGCCGCGGAGCAGGACGCTCCGCGGCGGGGCCGCCCGCGCAGCGAGGCCGCCGAGCAGGCGATCTACGGCGCCGTCGAGAAGCTGATGGAGGACGGCGTCGGCCTGGCCGAGCTGTCCATGGAGCGGATCGCCGCCGAGGCGGGCGTCGGCAAGGCCACCATCTACCGGCGCTGGCCCAACAAGGAAGCCCTGCTGGTGGACGTGGTCGCCCGGCTGGAGGAGCCGATGCCCCCGCTGGCCGGCCCCACCTACCGCGACGACCTGATCAGCGCCGTCGACTACATGCGCCGGCGCGGCCTGATCAAGCGCTCCCGGTGGATCGTCAAGTCCGCGCTCGGGCAGATGAACAGCTGGCCCGAACTCAAGCAGACGTACCACGAACGGGTGGTCCATCCGCGCCGCGAACTGATCCGGCAGATCGTCCGCCGCGGCGTCGAGGCGGGCGAACTCCGCTCCGACGTGGACGTCGAGCTGCTCTGCGAGATGCTCATCGGACCGATCCTGCTGCGCACCGTCCTGTGGGACGACGCACCGCTGGAGGACCCCGACCTGCCCCGCCAGATGATCGACGCCGTCCTGGAGGGCATCGCCGCCCGTTAGATCGGCCTGGGCGTGGAACTCCTCGCACACATTGTCGCGTCCCTCCCGTCATAGGCTGAGCCGAGAATCGGATCGGAGCAGATCGGGCGGGTCGGCAGGGAGTCGACGGACACGGCGGCAAGGAGCGGGCATGGTGCGGGCGGACGGCCCGGCGGTTGTGGCGGACGAGCAGGCGCCGACCTGGCGCGGCCGGCTGCGGCGCTGGTTCGACTGGCGGCGCGCCTGGCTGCTCACCGCGCTCGGCGCACTGCTCACGGTGCTGCTGGTGACCCACGCCCAGCTGCCGAACCGGTTCGGCAACCTCGGCAGCCTGCTGGAGACCTTCCTGCCCTGGCTGGGCCTGGCGGTACCGGTGCTGCTGGTACTCGCCCTGTGGCGGCGTTCCGGCGTCGCCGTGGTGGCCGCGCTGCTGCCCGCCGCGGTGTGGCTGAACCTGTTCGGCGCGCTGCTGGTCGACAAGAGCAGCGGACCCGGCGACTTCACCGTGCTCACCCACAACGTGTCCGCCGCCAACGACGACACACAGGGCACCATCCGGATGCTCAACGGCTCCGGCGCGCAGATCGTCGCCCTGCAGGAGATCTCCGGCGCCGTCGCGCCCGTCTACGCCGCCGGGCTGGAGCAGGCGTACCCGTACCACGTGGTCAAGGGCACCGTCGGCCTGTGGTCCAGCTACCCGATCGACGACGTCACCGTGGTCGACCTCAAAATGGGCTGGACCCGGGCCTTCCGCGCCCAGGTCACCACCCCCAAGGGCCCGCTCGCCGTGTACGTCGCCCACCTGCCCTCGGTGCGGGTCAAGTTCGACAGCGGCTTCACCGCCGGCCGCCGCGACGTCAGCGCGCAGGCCCTCGGCGACGCCATCGAGCACGAGCCGCTGGGCAAGGTGCTGCTGCTCGGCGACCTCAACGGCACCATGAACGACCGCAGCCTCGCCCCCATCACCTCCCAGCTGCGCTCCGCCCAGGGCGCGGCCGGCGACGGCTTCGGCTTCTCCTGGCCGGCGTCCTTCCCGATGGCCCGGATCGACCAGATCCTCAGCAAGGGCGGGCTGGTCCCCACCGACTCCCGCACCCTGCCGGCGGACGCGAGCGACCACTTGGCGCTGACCGCCGCGTACAAGTACTAGGAGGGCCCGCCCGGACTGCTGCCGATCACCACGGTGGCGTCCCGCTCCTCGTCCTGCTCGATCCGGACCGTCAGGCCCTGGCGGGACATCAGTGCGGCCGTCGCCGGGGCCTGCCGTTCGCTGGTCTCGATCAGCAGGTGGCCGCCGGGAGCCAGCCAGCGCGGCGCGGCGGCCGCCACCCGGCGCTGCACTGCCAGGCCGTCGGCGCCGCCGTCCAGTGCCACCGGCGGCTCGTGGTCGCGGGCCTCCGGCGGGAGCAGCGGTATTTCGCCGGTCGGCACGTACGGGGCGTTGGCCACCAGCAGTCCGACCCGGGCGCGCAGGTCGGCGGGCAGCGGGGCGTCCAGGTCGCCCAGGTGCACCGCGCCGCCGTACGGGGCGAGGTTGCGGCGGGCGCACGCGACGGCGGCCGGGTCGACGTCGGCGGCGTGCAGCTCGACCCCGCCGAGCCGGGCGGCCAGCGCCGCGCCGATCGCGCCGGAGCCGCAGCACAGGTCCAGCACCACCGTGCCGGGCGCGCCCAGTGCGACGGCCCGTTCGACCAGGAACTCGCTGCGCCGGCGCGGCACGAACACACCCGGGGTCAGCGCGATGCGCAGCCCGGCGAACTCGGCGAAGCCCACCACCTGCTCCAACGGGTGCCCCGCGCACCGCAGTTCGAGCATCTCGGCGAGCCGGTCGGGGCGGTCGGCGGCGGACAGCAGCAGCCGGGCCTCGTCCTCGGCGAAGACACAGCCGGCCGCACGCAGCCGGTCGGTGACGTGGTCGGTCAGCTGGGCGGGGGAAAGGGGGAACGACACGGAGACCTCTCGGAAAGCCTTGCGGGCTCCCCGTCCGGTCAGGCCGCGGCCGGACGGCGGGGGAGCACCTCGACAACCTGCACGGTGATCTCTCCCACCTCCTTCGGCCGGCGCGCCGTCCATGATCGGGCGCGTATCGCGGCGCTCACCCTAACCCCTGCCGCCCGTCCTGTCAGCCCTTTGTCAGCCCTGTCGCCAGCGGTTGGTGATGGGCAGCCGGCGGTCGCGGCCGAAGTTCTTCGGCGAGACCTTCGGGCCCGGCGGGTACTGCCGGCGCTTGTACTCGGCCAGGTCGACCAGGCGCACCACCCGGTCCACCACCTCGGCCGGGAAGCCCTCGGCGACGATCGCGTCCCGCCCCTGGTCGCCCTCGACGTACCGGTCCAGGACGGCGTCCAGCAGGTCGTAGTCCGGCAGCGAGTCGGTGTCCACCTGGTCGGGGCGCAGCTCGGCGGACGGCGGCTTGCTGATGGTGTTCTCCGGGATCGGCGGCACCTCGCCGCGCGCCTCGGCCTGCGCGTTGCGCCAGCGGGCCAGCCGGAAGATCAGCGACTTGTAGACGTCCTTGATCGGGCCGTACGCGCCGACCGAGTCGCCGTACAACGTCGAGTAGCCGACCGCGAGTTCGCTCTTGTTGCCCGGGGCGAGGACGATCTGCCCCTCCTGGTTGGAGATCGCCATCAGCAGGGTGCCGCGCAGCCGGGACTGCAGGTTCTCCTCCGCCAGGCCGGTCAGCTCGGTGGCGCCCATGTAGGCGTCGAACATCGGGGCGATCGGGACGGTGCGGAAGTGCAGCCCGGTGCGGCGGGCCAGCTCGGCGGCGTCGTCGCGGGAGTGCTGCGAGGAGTAGCGCGAGGGCATCGAGACGCCGTACACGTGCTCCGCGCCGATCGCGTCCACCGCGATCGCCGCCACCAGCGCCGAGTCGATGCCGCCGGACAGGCCGATCAGCACCGAGCGCATGCCGTTCTTGCGGACGTACGCCCGGGTGCCCTCGACCAGCGCCGCGTACACCTCGGCCTCGTCGTCCAGCCGCTGGTTGATGTGGGGGGACTTGATCTCGGCGGGCGCGGGCTTCGGCTCGCCGCCCAGGTCGACCCGGGTCAGCCGCAGGCCGTCGGCGAGCACCGTGCCGTCGGGCAGGCCCGGCTCGGACGCGGCCGGCAGGTCGAGGTCCATGACCAGCAGCGCCTCCTCGAACTGCGGTCCGCGGGCCAGCAGTTCACCGTTCTCGTCGACCACCAGCGACTCGCCGTCGAAGACCAGCTCGTCCTGCGCGCCGACCATGTTCAGGTACACCAGCGGGCAACCGGCCTCGGCCGCACGGCGCTTGACCAGCTCCAGCCGGACGTCGTCCTTGTCCCGCTCGTACGGCGAACCGTTGATCGACAGCAGCAGCCCCGCGCCGGCCTGACCGGTCGCGGCGACCCGGCCGCCCTCCTGCCAGATGTCCTCGCAGATCGCCAGCGCGACGTCCACGCCGTGCAGCCGAAGGACCGTCAGCTGGTCGCCCGGCACGAAGTAGCGGTACTCGTCGAACACGCCGTAGTTCGGCAGGAAGTGCTTGGCGAACCTGGTCACCACCTCGCCGCCGCGCAGCACCGCCGCGCAGTTCTGCGGCTTGCCCGCGTACTTGCTGCCCGGCTCGCCCCGGCCCAGGTAGCCGACCAGCACCGGAGTGTCGCCCAGGCCCTCGGCCTGCAGCTTGGCCGCCAGGTCCACCAGGGCGGCGCGCGAGCCCTCCACGAAAGAGTTGCGGAACGCCAGGTCCTCGACCGGGTAGCCCGTGAGCACCATCTCCGGGAACGCGATCAGGTCCGCGCCGGACTCGGCGGCCCGCTTCGACCAGCGCAGCACCTCCTCGCTGTTGCGGGCGAGGTCACCGACCCAGGGGTCGATCTGGCACAGGGCGAGACGCAGATTCGGCATGCCCCTGAGTGTAATCGTCTAACTGACGTTATGTCGCGAGGGGTGGGTTGCCCGCACGGTCCGCGCGGTCGGCAAGCGGACCGGGATCCGCCATGATGGGTCACGGCGCGATGCGGTCCGACGCGGCGCGGTTCGGTGCGACGCATCCGGTTCGTCCGGTTCAGGGCGTGTCAGGCGTAACACGGGCGTAAAGAGCAGAGATGAGACTGTCCCCATGGGCAAGCAGCAGGAGTTCGTGCTTCGCGCACTCGAAGAGCGTGACATCCGGTTCGTCCGGCTGTGGTTCACCGACGTCCTCGGTTTCCTCAAGTCCGTGGCGGTCGCCCCCGCGGAACTGGAGCAGGCCTTCGAGGAGGGCATCGGCTTCGACGGCTCCGCGATCGAGGGCTTCGCCCGGGTGTACGAGTCCGACATGATCGCCAAGCCGGACCCGACCACGTTCCAGATACTGCCGTGGCGCTCCGAGAACCCCGGAACCGCCCGAATGTTCTGCGACATCCGGATGCCCGACGGTTCCCCGTCCTACGCCGACCCGCGCTACGTCCTCAAGCGCACCCTGAAGAAGGCCTCCGACCAGGGGTTCACCTTCTACACCCACCCCGAGATCGAATTCTTCCTCCTCAAGGACCTCCCCGGCGACGGCACCCCGCCCACCCCCGCCGACCAGTCCGGCTACTTCGACCACACCCCGCGCGGCATCGGCCACGACTTCCGCCGCCAGGCCATCACCATGCTCGAATCCATGGGCATCTCGGTCGAGTTCAGCCACCACGAGGGCGCCCCCGGCCAGCAGGAGATCGACCTCCGCTACGCCGACGCGCTCTCCACCGCCGACAACATCATGACCTTCCGCCTGGTCATGAAGGAGGTCGCGCTCGAACAGGGCGTCCACGCCAGCTTCATGCCCAAGCCGTTCTCCAACTTCCCCGGCTCCGGCATGCACACCCACGTCTCCCTCTTCGAGGGCGACCGCAACGCGTTCCACGAATCCGGCGCCGAGTACCAGCTCTCCAAGGTCGGCCGCTCCTTCATCGCCGGCCTGCTCAAGTACGCCGCCGAGACCGCCGCCGTCACCAACCAGTGGGTCAACTCCTACAAGCGCATCTGGGGCGGCTCCCAGCGCACCGCCGGCGCGGGCGGCGAAGCCCCCTCCTACATCTGCTGGGGCCACAACAACCGCTCCGCCCTCATCCGCGTCCCCATGTACAAGCCCGGCAAGCAGGGCTCCACCCGCATCGAGGTCCGCTCCCTCGACACCGGCTGCAACCCCTACCTCGCCTACGCCGTCACCCTCGCCGCCGGCCTCAAGGGCATCGAGGACAACCTCGAGCTCCCCCCCGGCGCCGACGACGACGTCTGGGCCCTGACGGATGGCGAACGCCGCGCCCTCGGCATCCAGCCCATGCCCCAGAACCTCGGCGAAGCGATCGACCTCATGCAGCGCAGCGAACTCGTCGCCGAGACGCTGGGCGAGCACGTCTTCGACTTCTTCTTGCGGAACAAGCGGCAGGAGTGGGAAGAGTACCGCTCCGAGGTCACGCCGTTCGAGCTGCGGAAGATCCTCCAGGTGCTGTAGCCGCGGGCATGGGGCCCCGGGCCGGTGGCGCGGTGCCGCCCGCCCGAGGCCCTTCGTACGGCCCGGGCGGGCCGATCGACGGTCCATCCGTGCGATACGGTGCGCGCCATGTCATCCGAGGAGAACCGGCCGAGCTGCCCCGAGTGCGATCGTCCGCTGTCGTTCGGCGCCATGGTGCTGTTCGAGCGCGAGGACGACGGGAAGCGGACCTGTCGCGGCGTGTGGGAGTGCGACCAGCGGCACGTCTGGTGGGGGTGGCTGGACCGGTCGGGTGAGCCGTTGGAGGCCTGCCCGTACCCCGACATCCTCCGTGACTGACCGCCGTCGACGGGGTAGTGGCGGGTTGTGTCGACAGTTGGTCGCGGGCGGTTCCAGTTGCTGGGCTGCCGCGCCGGGGAGCGATCTGGGGGCGGGCGTGGCCGGGGTGCGTGAATTGCGGGTGGTCGAGCAGGAGGCGATCGTGTTCCACGAATGCCGCGAGTCGCAGGCCGAGATGCAGCAGCGGGACGGCGGGTCGCCGAGGTGAGTGGCGGGCGGGGGCCTTCGCGGCAGGAGTTGATCCGGCGTCGGCGGCGGAGCGGCTTCGTCGGGCGGCGGAGTGAACTGGCTGCGTTCACCGAGGTGTTGGGGCAGGTGCCGGAGGACGCGGCGCAGTTCCTGTTCCATGTGCACGGGCCCGGCGGGGTGGGGAAGTCCACGCTGGTGCGGCAGATGGAGACGGCGGCGCGGGACGCACAGGCCGCGACCGGGTACGTGGACGAGGCGGTGGCCGATCCCGTCGAGGCGATGAAGGCGCTCGCCGGGCAGTTCGGGCAGCAGGGTGCGCCGATGAAGTCGCTGGAGCGGCTACTGAATACGTATCAGCAGCGGCGGCATGAGGCGGACGCCGGTCTGGTGGTGGCGGGGGAGAGCGCGTCCCCGTCTCCGGGAAGTGTGATCGCGTCGAGGGTCGGCCTGGTCGGGCTGGGGATGATCCCCGGGGTCGGAGCATTCACGGGGGCGTTGGACGCCAATCAAGTCGCTGCCGGCGCCGAGCAGTTGAAGGGCATGCTCAGCGCGCGGTTCCGTAGCCACGAGGACGTGCAGCTGGTGCTGTCGCCCGTCGAGGCGCTGGCGCCGGTATTCCTTCAGGAGCTGACGGAGATCGCGCAGCGGCGCAGCTGGGTGGTGTTGTTCTTCGACACCTACGAGCGCACCGGGCCGATGCTCGACACCTGGCTGCGGGACGTGCTGCTCAGCGACCGCTACGGCGAGTTGCCTGCGAACGTGCTGGTGGTGCTGGCCGGACAGGGGCGGCTGGACGCGCAGTGCTGGGGGGACTGGCTGGACCTGGTCGCGGATCTGCCGCTGGACGTGTTCACCGAGACCGAGGCGCGCCAGCTGCTGGCCGCCAAGGGCGTCACGGACGAGCACGTGATCGAGGTGGTGCTGCGGCTGTCCGGTCGGCTGCCGCTGCTGGTCTCCACTCTCGCCGAGTCGCAGCCGAGTGCGGCGGCCGAGGTCGGCGACCCGGTCGGCACAGCGGTCGAACGCTTCCTGAAGTGGGAGACCCAGCCTGAGCGGAGAGCGGCCGCGTTGGCCTGTGCGCTGCCGCAGGAGTTGGACGAGGACGTGTACCGGGCGGCCGTTGAGGACGAGGAGGCTCGGGAGCTGTTCGGGTGGCTGCGGTCGATGCCGTTCGTGATTGATCGGTCGGGGCGGTGTCACTACCACGAGGTGGTGCGGACGGCGATGCTGCGGCTTCAGCGGCAGCAGTCGCCGGTGCGGTGGCGGCGGCAGCACGAGCGGCTGGCGACGACGTTCGGCGAGTGGCGGGCTCAACTCGCCTGCGACGCAGAGGAGACGGGAGGCCGCTGGCGGGACGAACGCTGGTGCGGGTACCGCCTCCAGGAGACGTACCACCGGCTGTGCGCCGACCCCGACCGGGCGCTGCCGCTCGCGCTGCGGGAGTTGCTCGACGCCTGGAGCCACAGCACTGCGACGCTGCTCCGCTGGGTGCAGATGCTCGCCCGGGCAGGTCGGGACACGGGCACGGGGGAGCTCCAGGAGTGGGGTGATCGGCTGGTGGCGGCGATGGCCGAACCGGAGCCGGGGATCGCCGCGACGACGCTGCTGCTGTCGGGCAGGGTCCTCGACCGCCCGGGTCGGGCCGTGGCGTACCGGCGGCGCGGCATCGGACACCACGGGCAGGGCCGGCACGACCTCGCGCTGGCGGACTTCGACCGGTCGGTGACGCTCGACCCCGACCGGCCGGAGGCGCTGCACAGTCGCGGGCGCGCCCTGATCACGGCGGAGCGGTACGAGGAGGCGCTGGCCGATCTCGACCGGGCCGTCGAGCTGGATCCCGACTACGCCGTGGCCTTCGCCACCCGGGGGGAGGCCCGGCGTCTGACGGGACAGTACGAGGAGGCGCTGGCCGACTTCGACCGGGCCGTCGAGCTCGACCCCGGCCACGGCTGGGCCCTCGGGCGTCGCGGCGACACCCACCAGGAGTTGGGACGGCACGAGGAGGCGCTGGCGGACTACGACCGGGCCGTCGAGCTCGATCCGGACGACCGCCGGGCTCTCATCGGCCAGGGGCGGACCTACTGGAGGAGAGGGCGAACCGAGGAGGCGCTGGCCAGTTTCGGTCGAGCGATCGAGGTCGATCCCGAGGACCTCTTCTCCCTCACCGTCCGGGGCGAGATCCACCGGCAGTCGGGGCGGCCCGAGGTGGCGCTGGCCGACCTCGACCGGGCGATCGAGCTCGACCCGGAGTACGTCCTGGCCCTCAGCTTCAGGAGCCACGCCAACCGGGACCTGGGGCGTCACCAGGAGTCACTGAGGGATCTCGACCGGGCGGTCGAGCTCGATCCGGACAATGTGCTGGCCCTTGTCCACCGAGGTCTGACCTACCGGGAGCTGGGGCGGTTGGAGGAGGCGCTGGCCGACTTCGCCCGGGCGATCGAGATCGACGGCGAGTACGTGTGGGCCTTCCACGAACGGGGTGGGACCTACCAGGAGCTGGGCCGGTTCGAGGAGGCGTTGGCGGACTACGAGCGGGCCGTCGAGCTCGATCCCGGGGACGTGATGGCCCTCACCGCGCGCGGCGACACCTGCCGGGAGCTTGGGCGGCCCGAGGAGGCGTTGACCTCGTACGACCGGGCAGTGGAACTCGCCCCGCACTCCCAGTGGACGGTGCTGGCACGTACGTGGATGTACCGGGACCTGGGGCGTCATCAGGACGCGCTGGACGGTCTCGACCGGGCCATTCGGCTGATGCCCGAGGAGGCGGCGCTGTTCGTCGCCCGCGGCAGCCTCCACCAGGCGATGGGAGACCACCCGGAGGCGCTGGCCGACCTCGACCGGGCGCTCGCCCTCGAACCCGACGAGCCCAGGACTCTGGCGGCGCGTGGCCACCAGTACGTGGCGATGGGACAACACACGGAAGCGCTGGCCGACTTCGCCCGGGCCATGGAACTCGCCCCAGGAAGCGGCTGGGTGGTCGAGCAGCGGGGCAACGCCCACCTGGCGATGGGCAGGTACGACGAGGCGTTGGCGGACTACGACCGGGCGCTCGAACTCAATCCCGACCATGCGTTGCTCGCCGGTTCGCAGGGCTTCGCCCACCGGATGGCGGGCAGATTCGCCGAGGCCCTGACGGCGTACGACCGCGCGGTGCGACTCGATCCGGCCCACGGTGTGTTCCGGGGCGTCGTGTACCGGCTCCTCGGCCGGTACGACGAAGCGTTGGCCGACTGCGACCGGGCCGTCGAGGCCAGTCCGGCGGCCTGGCTGGTGGCGTCGCGAGGGCTGACGTACCGCCTGCTGGGCAGATACGCGGAGGCGTTGGCGGACCTCGACCGGGCGATCGAGGAGGAGCCGGAGAAGGGCTGGGTCCACTACGAGAAGGGGGTGGTCCTGCACGCGCTCGGCCGGTCCGAGGGGGATGCCTGCTTCGCACGTGCCGTCGAACTCCTCCGACCGGGCGGCACTGTCGCGACCCTGAGCAACCTGGTGCTCGCCCACACCGCCGCGTCCGATCCGGCCGAAGCCGCTCATGTGCTGGACGCGTTCCTGCAGGCCGCGCCGTCCGCCGGGCAGCTCGCCGAACTGCACATCGAACTCGGCACCCTGGTCCGGGTCATGCCGTCCGTCGCCGAGCATGCGGCCGCCCTCCGGCAGCGGCTGCTGGAGGCACGGGCAGCGCCGGGCTGAGTGCGCTCAGCGGCGCAGCTGCTCGCGGCGCCGGGCGGGTGCGGGCCACGGGGCATGGCGGCCGCCCTCGTAGAACAGCAGGTTTTCGCGAGCCGGACTTGATCAGGCGAGCAGCGTGGGGGACGGGCTGCCACGAGAGCGGCGAACGGTCCGGGGGCCCGCCTGGAACGTACGCTTCGGAGACGGGAGACGAACGGGAGGCGGAGCGGTGGAGGAACGGTCCGGGAGCCGGGTCAGTCGGCTGGAGACGCGACTGGTGCGGCGCGGGTTCTCCGACCCCGACCAGGCGGTGCGGTTGTTGGACGAGCCGGAGTTGAGCGGGCTCGCTGCTGATCCGGTGCTGTTGGACGCGTTGGGGGCGGCGGCCGATCCGGATCAGGCGCTGTTCGGGCTGGCGCGGTTGCTGGAGGCGCTGGATCCGCATGAGCGGCACACCTTGCGCGACACGCTCACCACGTCGAAGCCGCTGCGTGACCGGTTGCTGGGGGTGCTGGGGGCGTCGACGGCGCTCGGTGATCATCTGGCCCGGCATCCGCGGGACTGGCACGCGCTGGTCACGTTCGAGTTGCGCGACATCCACCCGGGGCGTGGGGATTTTCTCGGCGAGCTGGCCCGTCGCGTTCAGCCGGGGGAGGCGGGGGCGGCCGATGCGCTGCGGGCCGCGTACCGGCGCTGCCTGCTGACGATCGCCGCCCGCGACCTGTCCGGCACCACCGACCTGCCGCAGGCCGCCGCCGAGCTGGCCGACCTGGCAGGTGCCACGTTGCAGACCGCGCTGGACATCGCCGCCGCCGAGGATCCGGAGGCGGCCGCCGCGTGCCGGCTGGCGGTGATCGGGATGGGAAAGTGCGGCGGCCGGGAGCTGAACTATGTCTCGGATGTGGACGTGATCTTCGTGGCCGAGCCGCGGGACGGCGTGGACGAGCAGCGCGCGATGCAGGCCGCCACCCGCCTCGCCGCGCGGCTGATGCGGCTGTGCTCGGACACCACCGGCGAGGGCGTGATCTGGCCGGTGGACGCCAATCTGCGCCCGGAGGGCCGCAACGGTCCACTGGTGCGCACCCTGGCCAGCCACCTCGCGTACTACCGGCGGTGGGCCAAGACCTGGGAGTTCCAGGCGCTGCTGAAGGCCCGCCCGGTCGCCGGGGACGCCGAACTCGGCCGGGCGTACACCGAGGCGGTGGCCCCGCTGGTGTGGGAGGCCGCCGCCCGCGAGCACTTCGTCGCGGACGTCCAGCAGATGCGCCGCCGGGTGGTCGACACGATTCCGGCGGGCGAGCTGGAACGGCAGCTGAAACTCGGCCCGGGCGGGCTGCGGGACGTCGAGTTCGCCGTCCAGCTGCTGCAACTCGTGCACGGCCGGACCGACGAGGGCCTGCGCAGCGGCAACACCCTGGAAGCGCTTTCCGCGCTCTCCTCCGGGGGTTACGTCGGCCGCGCCGACGCCGCCTCGCTGGACGGCGCGTACCGCTTCCTGCGCACCCTCGAACACCGCATCCAGCTGCACCGGCTGCGCCGCACCCACCTGATGCCCACCGACCCGGCCGACCTGCGCCGACTGGCCCGCACCATGGCCCCGCTGATCAACGGCGACACCAGGGACGACCCCGTCACCGCCCTGCAACGGGAGTGGAAGCGGCACGCCGTCGAGGTGCGGCGGCTGCACGAGCGGCTGTTCTACCGTCCGCTCCTCGACGCCGTCGCCGAACTGCCCGTCGCCGAACTGCGGGTCACCCGCTCCGGCGCCGCCGGGCTCACCGCCGAAGCCGCCCGGCAGCGCCTCGCCGCACTCGGCTACGCCGACCCGGCCGCCGCGCTGCGGCACATCTCCGCACTCGCCTCCGGCGTCAGCCGCAAGGCAGCCATCCAGCGCACCCTGCTGCCGGTCCTGCTCGGCTGGTTCGCCGACTCCGCCGACCCGGACGCCGGCCTGCTCAACTTCCGGCAGGTCTCCGACGCGCTCGGCGGCACCCCCTGGTACCTGCGGCTGCTGCGCGACGAGGGCGCGGCCGCCGAACAGCTGGCCCGGGTGCTGTCGGCCGGGCGATTCGCCCCCGACCTGCTGCTGCGGGCACCCGAGGCGGTCGCGATGCTCGGGGACTCCAGCGGGTTGGCGCCGCGCGGCCGGGCCGCACTCGAGTCCGAGATCCTCGCCGCCGTCGGCCGCGCCGACAGCCCCTCGGCCGGGGTGGCGGCAGCACGGTCGGTACGCCGCCGCGAACTGTTCCGCACCGCCGCCGCCGACCTGCTCGGACGACTCGACGACGACCCCGCACAGGCGCTGGACGCCGCCGGCGAAGCCCTCACCTCGATCAACGCCGCCACCCTGCAGGGCGCGCTGCGCGCCGCGACCGCCGGCTGGGAGGCCCGCAACGGCGAACTGCCCACCCGGATCGCGGTCATCGGCATGGGCCGGTTCGGCGGCCACGAACTCGGCTACGGCTCCGACGCGGACGTGCTGTTCGTCCACGAGCCGCGACTGGGCGTCCTGGACGACGACGCGGCGGGCGCGGCGAAAGCCGTCATCGGCGAGATGCGGACCCTGCTCGCCGCGCCCTCGGTCGAACCCCCACTGGAGGTCGACGCGGACCTCCGCCCCGAGGGCCGCAACGGCCCGCTGGTGCGGACCCTCGCCTCCTACGCCGGCTACTACGCGCGCTGGTCGCACGCCTGGGAGAGCCAGGCGCTGCTACGGGCCGAACCGATGGCCGGCGACCTCGAACTCGGCGCACGCTTTCGGGATCTCATCGACCCGCTGCGCTACCCCGGCGGGGGCGTCTCCGAACGCGACCTGACGGAGATCCGCCGCATCAAGGCCCGGATCGAGGCCGAACGACTGCCCCGCGGCGCCGACCCCACCACCCACACGAAGATCGGCCGCGGCGGGCTGGCGGATGTGGAGTGGACGGTCCAGCTTCTCCAACTCCGGCACGGCCACGAGATCCCGGACCTGCGCACCACCCGGACCCGAGCCGCGCTCTCGGCCGCGACGGCGGCCGGCCTGGTGGAGCGGGAGGACGCGGAGGTGCTGGACGCCGCGTGGGTCCTGGCCTCGCGGGTACGGGCCGCCGTGATGCTGGTCCGGGGCCGGGCCGGGGACAGCTTCCCGGGCGACGCGAGGGAACTGGCGGGCGTCGCGCGCTACCTTGGCTACGGGGTCGGGCACTCCGGCGAGCTGCTGGACGACTACCGTCGGGTCACGCGGCGGGCGCGACACGCCGTCGAGCGGCTGTTTTACGGGGCGGAGTAGGGCGAACGCAGGCGGACCGCTCGCGCAAGTCTTCCTGCGCCCCTGGTTTCCCTAGGCAGAGACCTTGGTTTCCCAGGAGACCGGAACCGTCAGCGTGTGCTCCGCCGGGTCGTCCGGGTCGCGGGGGAGGCGGTAGACCCAGTTGTGGTAGATGAACCGGGCCGCGACGAAGCCGATGATCAGGCAGATCTCGCCGCCGACGGCGTCCAGCCAGAAGTGGTTGGCGGTGGAGATGATCACGCTGAGGGTGACGAGGGGGTAGGCGAGGCCGAGGACGCGGACCCAGGTGCGGCGGGCCAGGAAGAAGATGGTGAGGCCGCACCACATGGACCAGCCGATGTGCATGGAGGGCATGGCCGCGAACTGGTTGGAGACGTGTGCGCCGGCGCCGGAGGCCATGGAGCCCCAGGTCTGGTGGACGGTGACGGTGTCGACGAAGCCGGCGTCCATCAGGCGGGGTGGGGCGAGGGGGAAGAAGTAGAAGCCGAGCAGGGCGATGCCGGTGGTGACGAAGAGCACCGTGCGGGCGGCTGCGTAGCGGCCGGGGTGGGAGCGGTAGAGCCAGACCAGTACGCCGATGGTGACGATGAAGTGCAGGGTGGCGTAGTAGTAGTTCATTCCGACGATCAGCCAGGTCACCGAGTTCACGGCGTGGTTGATCGAGCGCTCGACGGCGATGCCGAGGGTGTGTTCGAGGTCCCAGATCCAGTTGGCGTGCTTGTGCGCTATCGCGGCCTGCTCGGGAACCGCGTTGCGGACCAGCGAGTACAGCCAGTAGCTGATGCCGATCAGGGCGAGTTCGAAGAACAGGTGCGGTCTGCGCGGGGCGCGTCGCTGCTCGCGCAGGCGGGCGCGGAGGCCGGCGGCGGGTGGCTGGGCGACGCGGGTGGCTCCGCCGGGCTTGTGGGCGGTGTGGTCCGTGCCCGGGTCGGAACCGTCGCGTGTGCTCCGCTCGGCGCGGTCGGCGCCGGGTGCGTGGATCTCGGTCGGTTCCCCCATGGAGGAGAAGTCTGCCAGAAGAGGTGTGGCCGCTTGCTCATCCTCTAGTCGGGGATTCTTCACCGACTGTCCCCCTACGGGGGTAGGGGTCGATCGGTTCTCGAGGCGCATGCGGTCCATTGTGGCGCGAGGGTTACCGGGGGTCGAACCGGGGTCTCGTTCGTGCGCGGATCCCAAGCGGGGCAGGTCACGACTCGATATGACTCCCGGCCGGAAGGGCTTTCGCATCTTGCTGAAACATCTTGCAGAGCGCTAGGTTCCACGCCACCCACCCTGCCCGAGCGCCCCAGAGGGAGAGCCCTGTCGTGGCCGACGCCCAAGCCCGTTCCCCGCGCCGCACCACCCCGTACCGCCGTCCCGGACGGGCCTCCGTCCTGGTGGCGGCCTCGCTGATCGCCGCGACGCTGGGCGCCGTGCCGCTCGCGTCGGCCGCGCCGCCGGCCCCGCCGGCCGCGCCGTCGGATGCGTCGCTGGCTTCGACCGCGGCCCGGCACGACCTGACCCGGGAGCAGTTCTACTTCGTGCTGCCGGACCGGTTCGCCAACGGCAGCACCGGCAACGACACCGGCGGGGTCACCGGCGGGCGGCTGGACAACGGCTTCGACCCGGCCGACAAGGGCTTCTACCACGGTGGCGACCTGCAAGGGCTGATCGACAGGCTGGACTACATCCAGGACCTCGGCACCACCGCGATCTGGATGGCGCCGATCTTCAAGAACAAGCCGGTGCAGGGCGCGGGGGCGGACGCATCCGCGGGCTACCACGGCTACTGGATCACCGACTTCACCCAGGTCGATCCGCACTTCGGCACCAACGCGCAGCTCAAGGAGCTGATCGACAAGGCGCACAAGCGCGGCCTCAAGGTCTTCTTCGACGTCATCACCAACCACACCGCAGACGTCATCGACTACGCGGAGGGCTCGTACGACTACCGCTCGACGGGCGCCTATCCGACGCTGGACGCCGACGGGAACCCGGTGGACGAGACGGCGGTCGCCGACGCCCGGGCGCAGTGGCCGGGCATCTCGAAGGACTCCTTCCCCTATACCCCGGTGTTCCGGACCCCGGCGGACACGAAGGCGAAGTCCCCGTCCTGGCTGAACGACCCGGCGCTCTACCACAACCGGGGCAACTCGACCTTCGTCGGCGAGTCCGCGACCGAGGGCGACTTCTCCGGCCTGGACGACCTGGACACCCAGAACCCGAAGGTCGTCGCGGGGATGGAGAAGATCTACCAGCAGTGGGTGGCCGACACCGGGGTGGACGGGTTCCGGATCGACACCGTCAAGCACGTGAACATGGCGTTCTGGGAGCAGTGGGCGCCGGCGCTGAAGCAGTTCGCGGCGCAGCAGGGGAACAAGAAGTTCTTCATGTTCGGCGAGGTGTACTCGGGCGACCCGGCGGTGACCTCGCCGTACGTCACCAAGGGCAAGCTGCAGGCGACGCTGGACTTCGCGTTCCAGGAGGCGGCCCGGAAGTACGTGTCGCAGAACGG
Source organism: Kitasatospora sp. NPDC048407 (assembly GCF_043200475.1). Taxonomy (NCBI): domain Bacteria; kingdom Bacillati; phylum Actinomycetota; class Actinomycetes; order Kitasatosporales; family Streptomycetaceae; genus Kitasatospora; species Kitasatospora sp. NPDC048407. The sequence continues at coordinate 286,266 of NZ_JBICXW010000004.1, forward strand.
TTCGGCGAAGGCGCTGAGCGAGCTGTACGCGCAGGACTACCGGTACACCACGGCCGACACCGACGCGTACGAGCTGCCGACCTTCCTCGGCAACCACGACATGGGCCGGTTCGGGTCGTTCCTGCGGAGCGACAACCCGGGGGCGTCGGACGAGGCGCTGCTGGGCAAGGACCGGCTGGCCAACGAGCTGCAGTTCCTGACCCGCGGGCAGCCGGTGGTCTACTACGGCGACGAGCAGGGCTTCACCGGCGCGGGCGGCGACAAGGACGCCCGGCAGGACATGTTCGCCTCGAGGACCCCCTCGTACAACAGCGACCCGGTGATCGGCGGCGACGCCGGTTCGAAGGACCGGTACGGCCGGGACGGGGCGCTGTACCGGGGGATCGCCGGGCTGGCGAAGCTGCGCAAGGACAACCCGGCGCTGGCCGACGGCGCGCAGGTGGAGCGGTACGCGGCGGACGGGCCGGGGGTGTACGCGTTCTCCCGGATCGACGCCAAGGACCAGGTGGAGTACCTGGTGGCGGTGAACAACGCGGCCGGGGCGAAGACCGTCACGCTGGACACCTTCTCCGCGGGCATGGACTTCGACGGCCTGTACGGGTTCCAGGGCAAGGTGAGCAGCGGCGCGGACGGCAAGGTGACGGTCACCGTCCCGGCGATGTCCTCGCTGGTGCTGAAGGCGAAGCACAAGCTGGCCAAGCCGGCGGCGGGTCCGTCGGTCACCGTGAACGCCCCCGCCGACGGTTCGTACGGGACGGTGGCGCTCGGCGCGAGCGTGCCCGGTGGCGGGTTCAACCGGGTGACGTTCGCCGCGCAGGTCGGCAACGGGCCGTGGCGGACGCTGGGCACCGCCGACAACGGGGTGTACCGCGTCACGCAGAACCTGGACGGCGTCGCGCCCGGCACCGTGGTGCGGTTCAAGGCCGTCGTGCAGGACTCGGCAGGCCGGCTGGCCTCCGCGAGCGGGCAGTTCACCACCGGACAGCAGGCGCCGGTGCCCGCGCCGAGCGCGGTGACGCGGCCGTACGCGGTGGTGCACTACCAGCGCCAGGACGGCAACTACGACGGCTGGAACCTGTACACCTGGGGCGACATCGCCGACGGCGAGGGCACCACCTGGCCGGACGGGCACGGCTTCGTCGGGCGGGACGCGTACGGCGCGTTCGCGTACGTGAAGCTGAAGGGCGGGGCGTCCGACGTCGGGTTCGTGGTGGAGAAGAACGGCACCAAGGACGTCGAGCAGGACCGGCACATCGACATCTCCGCCACCGGCGAGGTGTGGATCAAGGAGGGCGACCCGGCCGTCCGCACTGCCAACCCGGACGGGGCGCAGCCGGTGCCGGAGGGCAAGGCGGTCATCCACTACCGGCGCGCCGACGGCAACTACGACGGCTGGGGCCTGCACGATTGGACGGGCGCGGCCACCCCGACCGACTGGGGCAACCCGCTGATGCCGGCCCGCAAGGACGCGTTCGGCGCGGTGTTCGAGGTGCCGCTGGCGGCCGGGGCGAGCAGCCTCAGCTACATCATCCACAACGGCAACGACAAGGACCTGCCGCAGGACCAGTCGCTGAACTTCGCCACCTCCGGCCGCGAGGTGTGGATCATCGGCGGCCAGGAGGGCTACCTGCTGCCGCAGACCGCCGGCGCCTCCTCGCAGCTCGACCTGGGCTCCGCGAAGGCCCAGTGGATCGACGCGAAGACCGTCGTGGTGCCCGCCAACTACGGTGCGGCGGACGCCCAGTTGAAGGGCGGCACCAGCGCCCAGCTGATCTACGACCCGGCCGGCGGGCTGAGCGTCGAGCAGGGCGTGCTGTCCAAGCCCGGCCACTGGATCCGGCTCACCCCGGCGGCCGGCCTGACGGACGCCCAGAAGGCGAAGTTCCCGCACCTGTCCGGCTACCGGGCGTTCACCGTGGACGCGCGCGACGCCGGCCGGATCACCGCCGCGCTGCGCAGCCAGCTGGTCTTCGCCGAGCACCTGCCGAACGGCGCGGCGCTGGCCGCCACCGGCGTGCAGATCCCCGGCGTGCTGGACGACCTGTACGCGGGGAAGGCCGCGAAGGCCCAGCTCGGCCCGGTGTACACGGGCCCGGGCCGGGGCAACGGCAGCAACCGCCAGGTGACGCTCTCGCTGTGGGCGCCGACCGCGACCGAGGTGGCGGTGCAGCTGTTCGACAGGGCGAGCGGCGGCACCCCGAAGACCGTGCCGCTGAAGCGCGACGAGGCGTCGGGCGTGTGGTCGCTGACCAAGGACGCCAAGGAGCTGGACGGCAAGTACTACCTGTACCAGGTCAAGGTGTGGGCGCCGAGCGTGCGGAAGATGGTCACCAACACCGTCACCGACCCGTACTCGACCGCACTGGCCGCCGATTCCAAGCGCAGCCTGGTCGCCGACCTGTCGGCCGCCGCGACCAAGCCCAAGGGCTGGGACCAGCACCGCAGCCCGGCGGCGATCCCGGCCGTCAAGCAGCAGATCCAGGAACTGCACGTGCGGGACTTCTCGGCCGCCGACACCACCGTGCCGGCCGACGAGCGCGGCACCTACCTGGCGTTCACGCAGTCGAAGTCGGCGGGCATGCAGCACCTGAAGGAGCTCGCCGCGGCCGGGGTGACGACCATTCACCTGCTGCCGACCTTCGACATCGCCACCATCCGGGAGAACCGGGCCGACCAGAAGCTCCCCGCCTGCGACCTGGCCGCGCTGCCCGCCGATTCGAGCAAGCAGCAGGAGTGCGTGGCGGCGGTGAAGGCCGACGACGCCTACAACTGGGGCTACGACCCGCTGCACTACACCGTCCCCGAGGGCTCGTACGCCACTGACCCCACCGGTACGGCGCGCACCGTGCAGTTCCGCGAGATGGTGCAGGCGATGCACGACGCGGGCCTGCGGGTGGTGCTCGACGTGGTCTACAACCACACCGCGGCCGCCGGTCAGGACGAGCACTCGGTGCTGGACAAGGTCGTCCCCGGCTACTACCAGCGCCTCAGCGACAGCGGCAAGGTCACCACCGACTCGTGCTGCGCCGACACCGCGCCCGAGCACGCCATGATGAACAAGCTGGTGGTCGACTCGGTGCTCACCTGGGCCAGGCAGTACCGGGTGGACGGCTTCCGGTTCGACCTGATGGGCCTGGACCCGAAGTCCACCATGCTGGACGTGCGGTCCGCGCTCGGCGGGCTCACCCCGCAGCGGGACGGCGTGGACGGGAAGAACATCTTCCTCTACGGCGAGGGCTGGAACTTCGGCACCGTCGCGAACGACGCCCGGTTCGTCCAGGCCACCCAGGCCAACATGGCCGGGACGGGCATCGCCACCTTCAACGACCGGATCCGGGACGCCGGGCGGGGCGGCAACTACATGCTGTCCTCGGCCCCGCAGCAGGGCTTCGCCTCCGGCCTGTACACCGACCCGAACGGCTCGGCCGACAACGGCAGTTCGGCGGAGCAGAAGGACCGGCTGCTGCACCAGATGGACCAGATCAAGGTCGGTCTGACCGGCAACCTGGCCGGCTACGCGTTCACCGACTCCGCCGGAAAGTCCGTCACCGGCAAGGGAGTCGACTACAACGGCGCCCCGACCGGCTACGCGGCCAACCCCGGCGAGGCGGTGGAGTACCTGGACGCGCACGACAACGCCGACCTGTACGACGCGCTGGCGTTCAAGCTGCCGCAGGGCACCTCGCCCGCCGACCGGGCCCGGATGCAGGCGCTCGGCCTGTCGCTGACCGCGCTCGCCCAGGGCCCGGGCTTCGCCCAGGCCGGCAGCGACCTGCTGCGCTCCAAGTCGCTGGACGCCAACTCGTACGACTCCGGCGACTGGTTCAACGCCGTCAACTGGGACTGCAAGTTGGGCAACGGCTGGGGCCGCGGCCTGCCGATGGCGGCCGACAACCAGGAGATGTGGGCCCGCGACAAGCAGCTGCTGGCCGACCCGAAGCTGCGGATGGGCTGCAACGAGATGGGTGCCGGCACGGCGCTCTACCAGCAGTTCCTGAGGATCCGTCAGTCCTCGCCGCTGTTCTCGCTGGCGAGCACGGCCGAGGTGCAGCGCCGGCTGTCCTTCCCGCTGTCCGGCACCGCGGGGGAGAACCCGGGTGTGATCACCATGCACCTGGACGGGACGGGACTGCCGGGCGCCGAGAAGGGCCTCACGGTGGTCTTCAACGCCACCCCGACCGCACAGACCCAGACGGTGGCGGGCCTGCGCGGCACGGCGCAGGCGCTGCACCAGGTGCAGGCCTCGGGTACCGATCCGGTGGTCAGGCAGGCAGCCTTCGACGCGGCCTCGGGGACCTTCACGGTGCCGGGCCGGACGGTGGCGGTGTTCGTCCAGAAGTAACGGTTCCCTGCCGGTAACAGGGGTCTCACCTCCGGGTGGGGCCCCTTGCGGGGTTGGCCGAAAAGCATCGGTGCGGTACTTTCAACCGCCATGTTTAGCTGACGGCATCCCAAATGCCGGACCATGGGGGGCTCTTGAGGTACTTGTAGGGCGGTCATAAATGAGTCAATCCGTGGCATGCATCTGTCATTCGACGGGTGTTTGCTGCCACGATTCCCCTCGCTGCGAAGACAGGTAGCCCCAACTCCCGCCGGTGGAGCCCTCCCCAGGCCACCGGCAGCCCCGCAGCCACGCACCGCGTACGTGCACCGCACCCTCGCCGCGACAGGCGGCCGGGGCCCCCGCTGCGCCGCAACCGCGGCCAGATTCTCTTCACCGCTCGTGACCCCGCGACGGTCGGTAAAGGAGTCCCGAATGTCTCGCTACACGCATGCCCGCGTGAGCATGGCCGCCCTCGCGGCCACCACCGCCCTGCTGGTGACCGCGATCCCGTCGGTGGTGGCCCAGGCCGCCCCCGCCGGCCCGTCCGCGGCCTCGCAGGTCGCCGGCCAGCAGGTGGCCGCCGGGCGCGCCCAGTTGCTCTCGGACGCGGGCTCCCGCGCCCCCCAGGTCGCGCAGAACCTGGGCATGGGCTCCGCCGAGAAGCTGGTGGTCAAGGACGCGTTCAAGGACGCCGACGGCACCCAGCACTTCCGCTACGAGCGCACCTACAACGGACTCCCCGTCCTCGGTGGCGACATGGTCGTCCACCAGGCCGCGAACGGCACCACCAAGGGTGTCGACCGGGCCTCCACCGCGTCGCTGAACGGCCTGTCCACCACCCCGAAGCTGGCCGCCGCCAAGGGCCAGGCGACCGCGCTGGCCGCCGAGTCCGGCTCCGCGCTGGAGACCGCGCCCCGCCTGGTGGTGTGGGCCGCCGACAACAGCCCGCGGCTGGCCTGGGAGACCGTGGTCGCCGGCACCCAGAAGGACGGCACCCCGAGCAAGCTGCACGTGGTGACCGACGCCAACAGCGGCGACGTCATCCAGAAGTGGGAAGGCATCGAGACCGGCACCGGCACCGGCGTCTTCGTCGGCACCGTCAACGTCGGCACCACGCTGTCCGGTTCGACGTACCAGCTGAAGGACGCCACCCGCGGTGGGATGTACACCACCAACATGAACAACGGGACCAGCGGCAACGGCACCCTGTTCACCAAGTCCACCGACACCTGGGGCGACGGCACCGCCGCCAACAAGGAGTCCGCGGCCGTCGACGCCCACTACGGCGTCTCGATGACCTGGGACTACTTCAAGAACACCTTCGGCCGCAACGGCATCCGCAACGACGGTGTCGGCGCCTACAGCCGGGTCCACTACAGCAGCAACTACGTCAACGCCTTCTGGGACGACAGCTGCTTCTGCATGACCTACGGCGACGGCTCGGGCAACACCCACCCGCTGACCGAACTCGACGTCGCGGGCCACGAGATGACGCACGGCGTCACCTCCAACACGGCCGGCCTGATCTACTCCGGCGAGTCCGGCGGCCTGAACGAGTCCACCTCGGACGTGTTCGGCAACATGGTCGAGTGGTACGCCAACAACTCCAAGGACAACCCGGACTACCTGGTCGGCGAGCTGATCGACATCAACGGCAACGGCACGCCGCTGCGCTACATGGACCAGCCGTCCAAGGACGGCGCGTCCGCCGACTACTGGTCCTCCACGGTCGGCAACAAGGACGTCCACTACTCGTCCGGCGTCGGCAACCACGCCTTCTACCTGCTGTCCGAGGGCAGCGGCGCCAAGGTGGTCAACGGCGTGAGCTACAACTCGCCGACCTACAACAACATCCCGGTCACCGGCATCGGCCACGACAAGGCCGCCGCCATCTGGTTCCGGGCGCTGACCACCTACTGGACCTCGTCCACCAACTACGCGAGCGCGCGGGCCGGCATGCTGTCCGCCGCGACCGACCTGTACGGCGCCAACTCGGCCGAGTACAACGCCACCGCGACCGCCTGGGCGGCCGTCAACGTCGGCTCGGTGCCCAGCACCGGCGGCCCGACCGTGACCAGCCCCGGCAACCAGTCGACCGCGCTGAACTCCTCGGTCAGCCTGCAGATAAACGCCACCGGCGGCACCGCGCCGCTCACCTACACGGCCACCGGCCTGCCCACCGGCCTGTCGATCGACGCCGCCACCGGCAAGATCACCGGCACCGCCACCGCGGCCGGCACCTACAACGTGACCGTCACCGCGAAGGACGCCGCCGCCAAGACCGGCTCCGTCTCCTTCACCTGGACCGTCAGCGGTGGCGGCGGCGGCAGCTGCACCCCGGCCCAGCTGCTCGGCAACCCCGGCTTCGAGACCGGTAGCGCCGCGCCGTGGACCACCACCAGCGGTGTGGTCGACAACTCCACCTCGCAGGCCGCGCACGGCGGTTCCTGGAAGGCGTGGATGGACGGCTACGGCTCCAGCCACACCGACAGCATCCAGCAGACCGTCACCATCCCGTCGGGCTGCAAGGCGTCGCTGAGCTTCTGGCTGCACATCGACACCGCCGAGACCACCACCAGCACGGCGTACGACAAGATGACCGTGACCGTCAACGGCACCTCGGTCGCCACGTACTCCAACCTCGACAAGAACACCGGCTACGCGCAGAAGACCATCGACCTGTCGGCCTACGCCGGTCAGACCGTCACGGTGAAGTTCAACGCCGTCGAGGACGTCTCGCTGCAGACCTCCTTCGTGGTCGACGACACCGCGATCCAGACCAGCTGACGCTCCTTCGGTAGTGCCCGTGCCCGGCAGCCGCTTCGGCTGCCGGGCACCGGCGCGTTCGCATGATGATCAGTCAATTACCTTGGCGGGAGCCGGATTTAATTCGGATGCGTGCGACGGGCCGGGCGGGTTAAGGTCCCGGCATGTCCTTCTTCCACCAGATCTACGGCTGACGCGGCCGGGGCAGTGCCCCGAGCCACGCGTCCCGCACGCCACGGCGCCCCCTGACGGCGCGCCGGCGGTGCGGTGTTCCCTTCCCAGCCCCGTAGACCGGAAGCAGGTGCTTTCGCATGACCCGTCGCGCCCATATCGCCATGATCGGCATCCCGGCCGTCAGCCACGTCCGCCCGAGCCTCGAAGTGATCCGCGAACTCGTCGCCCGCGGCCACCGGGTGACGTACTTCAACGACCCGTCGGCGGCCGGGCTGATCACCCCGACCGGCGCCGAGCTCGTCCCGTACCCGTCCACCCTGCCGGTCGCCGACCACGACTGGCCGGACGACCCGATCGGCCAGATGCGGGTCTTCCTGGAGGACGCGATCGCGATGCTCCCCCGGCTGCACGCGCACTACGACGCCGACCCGGCCGACGTCTACCTGTACGACATCGGCGCGTACGCCGCCCGGGCGCTCGCCGAGGCGCAGGGCCGGCCGATCGTCCAGCTCTCGCCGACCCTGGTCGCCTGGGACGGCTACCAGGCGGAGGTGGGTGCCGCCATCCGCGAACTGCCGGGAGCGGACGGCTACTTCGGGCTCTTCGCCGAGTGGCTGGCCGGCTCCGGCGCCACCACGGTGGACGTGGACGCGTTCTCCGGGCGGCCGGCCCGGGCCGTCGCGATGATCACCGAGGCGATGCAGCCGCACGCCGACCGGGTGGACCGCAAGGCCGTGGAGTTCGTCGGGCCGTGCTTCGACCTGCGGGCGGAGCAGGGCGGTTGGCGGCGTCCGGCCGGGGCGGAGAAGGTGCTGCTGGTGTCGCTCGGTTCGGCGTTCACCCGGCAGCCCGAGTTCTACCGGAACTGCCTGGCGGCCTTCGGCGGCCGCCCCGGCTGGCACCTGGTGCTGCAGATCGGCAAGCACGTGGACCCGGCCGAGCTGGGGGAGATCCCGGCCAACGTCGAGGTGCACTCCTGGGTGCCGCAGCGGGCGGTCCTGGAGCAGGCCGACGCCTTCGTCACCCATGCCGGGATGGGCGGCTGCGGCGAAGGGCTGCTGGCGGGCGTGCCGATGATCGCGGTGCCGCAGGCCGCCGAGCAGTTCATGAACGCCGACCGGCTGGTCGAGCTCGGCGTGGCCCGCCGGCTGGACACCGCCGACGCCACGCCCGAGGCGCTGTGGTCGGCGCTCACCGAGCTGGTCGGGAGCGAGGAAGTGGCCGCCCGCCTGCGGGAGTTGAGCGCCCGCGCGATGGGCGAGGGCGGCACCGCCCGGGCCTGTGACGTGATCGAGCAGCAGCTGGGCTGAGGCTCCTCCTCCGGGCCCCGCCCGCCGAGCGCCGGTCCGCCGTTGACGCACTGTCAGCGGCGGTCCGGCGCTGCCGTTTTACCGGCCCCGGAGCGGGCCGCGGGCTCCCTTGACGGCCGTCCGGGCCGACCATATGGTCATGCCACTGCAAATTTCCTGCAAGTTTCACCCCACCTTGCAGTCTCTTGCAGTGGCACCTTCCCTCCGCGCGGACGGCCCCAACACCCCAGCCGTCGCGGCCCCACCCAGCCGCCTCCCGGTCCGCGACCTGCGTCCGCGGACCGGGCCTCCCCCAGGAGCGCTCCCTTGCCCACCCTCGCCCCCGCCCGCAGGAAGCGCGCCGTCGCCGCCTGCACCGCCCTCGCGGCGTTCGGCCTCTCGGCCGGCGCCGGGCTCTCGCTGGCGCCCACCGCCGCCGCCACCCCGCCCGGCACCAAGGGCGTCACCGCCACCCTGTTCGAGTGGAAGTTCGACTCGGTGGCCAAGGCCTGCACCGACACCCTCGGCCCCAAGGGCTACGGCTTCGTCGAGGTCTCCCCGCCCCAGGAGCACATCCAGGGCGCCCAGTGGTGGACGTCCTACCAGCCCGTCAGCTACAAGATCGCCGGCCGGCTCGGCGACCGCACCGCGTTCAAGAACATGGTCACCACCTGCCACGCGGCGGGCGTCAAGGTGCTCGCCGACTCGGTGATCAACCACATGTCGGCCGGCAGCGGCACCGGCACCGGCGGCACCGTCTACACCAAGTACAACTACCCGGGCTACTACCAGGACCAGGACTTCCACTCCTGCCGGACGTCGATCACCAACTACGCCGACCGCGCCAACGTCCAGAACTGCGAGCTGGTCGGCCTCGCGGACCTCAACACCGGTTCCGCGTACGTCCAGCAGACCATCGCCAACTACCTCAGCGACCTGCTCTCGCTCGGCGTGGACGGCTTCCGGATCGACGCCGCCAAGCACATGGCCGCCACCGACCTGGCCGCCATCAAGGCCAAGATGAGCAACCCGAACGCGTACTGGGTGCAGGAGGTCATCTACGGCGCGGGCGAGCCGATCCAGCCCTCCGAGTACACCGGCACCGGCGACGTGGACGAGTTCCGCTCCGGCACCTGGCTGAAGAGCTCCTTCCAGGGCGGCAAGATATCCGACCTGCAGAGCTGGGGCAGCGGCCTGCTCGCCTCCGCCCAGGCCCGCACCTTCGTCGACAACTGGGACACCGAGCGCAACGGCTCCACCCTCACCTACAAGGACGGCTCCACCTACACGCTGGCCAACGTCTTCATGCTGGCCCACCCGTACGGCTCGCCGAACGTCTACTCCGGCTACGCGTTCAGCAGCAACGACGACGGCCCGCCGAACGCCGGCGCCGTCACCGCCTGCTACCAGAACGGCTGGAACTGCGTCCACGCCTGGCGGCAGGTCGCCAACATGGTCGGCTTCCGCAACGCGGTGGCCGGTGCCGCGATGACCAACTGGTGGTCCAACGGCAACAACGCGATCGCCTTCGGCCGCGGCACCAAGGGCTACGTGGCGATCAACCGGGAGAGCTCGGCGATCACCCAGACCTTCCAGACCTCGCTGCCCGCCGGCGTCTACTGCGACGTCCAGCACGGCGACCCGGTGAGCGGCGGCTGCTCCGGCCCGACCTACACCGTCGGCGCGGACGGCAAGTTCACCGCCTCGGTCGGCGCCAACGACGCCGTCGCGCTGCACGTCGGCGCCACCGCCGCCGGCACCGCGCCGGGCGCCTCGTTCGCGGTCAACGGCACCACCTCGCCCGGCCAGAACCTCTACGTGGTCGGCGACGCGGCCGCGCTCGGCGGCTGGGACACCTCGAAGGCGCTGCTGCTCGGCTCCGCCTCCTACCCGGTGTGGAAGCTGGACGTGGCGCTGCCCGGCGGCACCGCGATCCAGTACAAGTACCTGCGCAAGGACGCCGCCGGCACCGTCACCTGGGAGAGCGGTACCAACCGCACCGCGACCGTCCCGGCGAGCGGAAGGATCACCCTGAACGACACCTGGCGTCCGTGACGCCGCTCCCGGAAACGGGCGGCCCCCGTCGTACGGCGGGGGCCGCCCCCGCCGTGCGGCGGGTTGTTCACCCCTCCGCAACCGGGGCCCGGGGCGGCACGTCATAGGATCTCGAACGGCCCAATCGCCGCACCTTTGTGCGGTCGCGGCCGTTCCCGGGGAGCGCCGGCCGTCACCAGCGCGCGGCGGCCCCGGCCAAGCCCAATGACCAGGGCCCCTCCCGGCTGCCGGGTCGGCCCCCGCCCGGAGAGACCGCCCCGTGCTGCCGCAGCCCCGTTCCGCCGCCCGCCGTCTGTTGACCGCCGCCGCCCTGCTCACCCTCGCCGCCCCGCTGGCCGCCTGCGGCAGCAACACCGGGACCTCCGGCGACGCCAAGGGCGCGAGCGCCGCAGGCCACTCGTCCCCGTCCGCCGCGCAGAGCAGCAGCGCCCCGCCCAAGCCGTCCAAGGTGCTGATGCCGACCGGCCCGGCTGCGCAGCTGTCCAAGGTCCGCGACACCGGCGCCGGGCCGATCATGATGACCACCCTGGCCGGCCCCAAGTCCGGTGTCAGCGGCAAGGTGTGGGTCTGGCTGCCGCCGCAGTACAACGACCCGAAGTACGCGAAGACCGGCTTCCCGGTGCTCACCCTGTACGCGGGCGGCCAGAGCGCCGGCTACAACACCTGGACCGACAACCAGCTGCCGATCCAGGAGATCGACGAGCAGATGGTCTCCCAGGGCAAGGCCCACCCGTTCATCATGATCATGCCGGTGCAGAACCTGGACTCCAACGAGTCCAAGGCCCTGGAGTGCGCCGACATCCCCGGCCAGCCGAAGATGGGCACCTGGATGGCCGAGGACATCCCGGACTTCATCCGCGCCAACTTCCGCACCGTCAAGGGCCGCGACGGCTGGGCCGTGATGGGCGCCTCCACCGGCGCGTTCTGCAGCGCCAAGCTCGCCCTGCAGCACCCCGACGTGTTCAAGGCCGCGGTGCCGATCGACGGCTACTGGAACCCGGACTCGCCGCTGTGGAAGGGCCACGACCAGGAGCGCCAGGCCAACAGCCCCGACAAGCTGATCGCCGAGGGCACCGCCGACGTGCGGATGCTGGCCACCGCGGGCGGCGCCAACCCGTACGAGACCAAGCTGGTGAAGAACTGGGTGGAGAAGGCCAAGGCCCCCACCACCGTCGAGTACTACGAGCAGCCCGGCGGCAAGCACCTCACCTCCGACTTCAAGAAGATGATCCCGCACACCCTGGAATGGCTGACCGCCAACACCGCCGGACCCGAATCCGACTGACCGAGGTCGGAAACGGCTCCGAAAACGCGCTGACCTGCACATCAATCGGTCGTTCATTCGACCCTGATGCACTGCTCCCACCCTGGACCCCGTGGACCGGAGAACTGGACCGGGGCGCCGCAACCGCGGCCCCCGCTCCGGCCAGCCCCAGCCAGTCGTGAAGAGAGCGCCATGTCCCGTCACCTGCTGTCCGTCGGCCCGACGACCATTCCCGCCCCGTGCGAGGAGCTGCCCGCCGCGCCCGTGGCCGAACTCCTGCCGTTCGCCGGACTGCGCCTGGTGCACGCCGCCGTCCGCCGCGACCTCGCCCGGATCCCGCAGGCCCTGCGACTGCTCCAGCCCGACGACCACGAGAGCGCGCTCGCGCTCAAGCGGCACTGGGACTTCGTCACCGCCATGGTGACCTGCCACCACGAGCAGCAGGACACCCGGCTGTGGCCGCTGCTGCGCCGCTTCTCGCCCGAGCTGCGGCTGCTGCTCAACTGGCTGGAGTCCGACCACCACAACCTCGACCAGTGCTTCACCCGCACCACCACCCTGGTCGGCATCGCCACCCGCGACCCCGCCAGCTCCTGGCCGGTCTCCTACGCCGTCGAGGAACTCGCCGCCCGGGTGGAGACCCACCTGCGGATCGAGGAGCGCCAGCTGCTGCCGCGGATGGCCGACATCTTCCAGCCCGGCTCCCGGATCGGCACCCTGCCCGAACTGCTCGACCTGCTGCGCCTCGCCGAGGGCCCGTCCGCGTCCGACGCCCTGGTCTGGCTGCTCGAAGGCGTCGACCCGATACAGATCGACCGCCTGCTGGCCGACTGCGACGACGAGACCGTCCGCCACTGGCCGCACTGGCGCGACACCTACGCCCGCTGCACCGACCGTCTCTGGGGCCCCGCCGGGCAATGAGACCGTCCCGGATCCGTCCGGGACGTGAGCAGCACGGCCCGGGCCCGGATGTCCCGGCGGGACTCATGTCCCGCCGGGACATTTTCGGTAGTACGGTGATCACATGAGCACCGACCAGTGGCAGCCGCCGGTCTCGCTCGGGCGGCGCGACCGCAAGTCCCGCCGCACCCGCGAGGCGATGGCCGACGCCGCGCTGCGCCTCACCCTGGAACACGGCCTGGCCGCCCTCGCCGTCGAACACGTCACCGACGCCGCCGACGTCTCCCGGCGCACCTTCAGCCGCTACTTCCCGTCCCGCGAGGACGCCGTCCTCGACTCCCTGCGCACCGACTTCACCCGGATCAACGAGCAACTCGCCGCCCGGCCCGCCGCCGAGACCCCGGTCGCCGCCTACCGCGCCGCCGTCACCGCCTGGCTGCGCGACGCCGACCACCCGGCCTGGCACCGCCGCCCCGGCATGCGGGCGCTGTTCGTGCTGATCGACGAGGAGCCCGCGCTGACCGCCGCCTACCGGCGGATCGCCGTCGCCGAGGAGGAGCAGTCGATCCGGCTGGTCGCCGCCCGGCTCGGCCTGCACCCGGAGACCGACCTGCGGCCCGCCGTCGCCGTCGGCCTCGGCGTCGCCGCCCTGCACGCCGCCACCCGCACCTGGGTGCGCGACCCGGCGGGCGACCTGCCCGCCCTGATCGACCGCGCCTTCGACCTGGTCGCGGTCGAACCCCCACGCTGACCCCCCGTCGGCACACCCGCACCACCCGCGTCCGCCCCCCGGCGGCGCACGAAAGGAACGACCACCCATGACCACCCAGGAGTTCACCGGCCGCACCGCTCTCGTCACCGGCGCCGCCTCCGGCATCGGCCTGGCCGTCGCCACCATGCTCGCCGGGCGCGGTGCGAAGGTCGCCGTCGCCGACTTCCGCCTGGACGCCGCCCGGGAGGCCGTCGCCGCCCTCGAGGCGATCGGCGCCGAGGCCCTCGCCGTGCAGGTCGACGTCACCGACCCGGCCTCCGTCGAGGCCGCCGTCCGCACCACCGTGCAGGGCCTCGGTCCGCTCTCGCTGGCCGTCAACAACGCCGGCATCGGCGGCGCCGTCGCCCCCACCGGCGGCTACGACCCGCAGGACTGGCGGCGGGTGCTCGCCACCAACCTGGACGGCGTCTTCTACTCGATGCGCTACGAACTGCCGGAGATCCTCGCCGCCGGCGGCGGCGCGATCGTCAACATGTCCTCCATCCTCGGCACCAACGGCTTCGCCGGCTCGCCCGCGTACGTCGCCGCCAAGCACGGCGTGGTCGGCCTGACCAAGTCCACCGCGCTGGAGTACGCAGGGCAGGGCATCCGGGTCAACGCGGTCGGCCCGGGCTTCGTCGACACCCCGCTGCTCAAGGACGCCGACCCGGCCGCGCGCGCGGCGCTGATCGCGCTGCACCCCGCCGGGCGCCTCGGCCGCGCCGAGGAGGTCGCCGAACTCACCGCGTTCCTGCTCTCCGAGCGGGCGTCCTTCATCACCGGCAGCTACCACCTGGTCGACGGCGGCTACTCCGCCCGCTGACCGTCCGTCGTACGGGGGCCCGCACGAGAGAGAGGGTTTTCCAGCCATGAAGGCAGTCCAGTACCGCACCGTCGGCAGCCACCCCGAGGTGGTCACCGTCCCCGACCCCGAACCCGGCCCCGGGCAGGTGCTGCTGAAGGTCACCGCCGCCGGTGTGTGCCACTCCGACATAGCCGTGATGAGCTGGCCCGCCGCGCAGCTGCCGTTCCCGCTGCCGCTCACCCTCGGCCACGAGGGCGTCGGCACGATCGCCGCGCTCGGCGCCGGAGTCACCGGCTTCACCGAGGGCGAGTCGGTCGCGGTGTACGGTCCGTGGGGCTGCGGCAGCTGCGCCAAGTGCGCCGAGGGCAAGGAGAATTACTGCCTGCGGGCGCACGAGCTGGGCATCCGGCCGCCCGGGCTGGGCGCGCCCGGCGCGATGGCCGAGTACCTGCTGGTCGACGACCCGCGGCACCTGGTCCCGCTCGGCGACCTCGACCCAGTGCGGACCGTGCCGCTCACCGACGCCGGGCTGACGCCCTATCACGCGATCAAGGGTTCGCTGCCGAAGCTCGTCCCCGGCTCCACGGCGGTGGTGATCGGCACCGGCGGCCTCGGGCACGTCGCCGTCCAGCTGCTGCGCGCGATGACCGCGGCCCGGGTGATCGCCGTGGACGTCTCCGCGGAGAAGCTCGAACTGGCCCGCGCGGTCGGCGCGCACGAGGCGGTGCTCTCGGACGGCGCCGCCGCCGCGAAGGTCCGCGAACTGACCGCCGGGCTCGGCGCGCAGGCCGTCTTCGACTTCGTCGGCGCCCCGCCCACCACCGCGCTGGCCGGGCAGCTGGTCGCCGTCGAGGGCGACGTCAGCATCGTCGGCCTGGGCGGCGGCACGCTGGCCGTCGGCTTCGGCGCGCTGCCCTACGACGCCCGCGTCAGCTCCCCGTACTGGGGCAGCCGCTCCGAGCTGATCGAGGTCCTCGACCTGGCCCGGGCCGGCGCGATCGACGTGCACGTCGAGACGTACGGCATCGACGAGGCGCCGCTCGCCTACGAGCGCCTGCACGCCGGGAAGATCAACGGGCGCGCGGTGATCCTGCCGAACGGCTGACGTCCCGTCGGGTGGCGGTCTCCTTCTCCGGCGAAGGTGGCCGTTACCGGCGTTGGATCACCTTGACGTCCTCGCCCGGCTGCCAGGTGCTGATCAGCAGGTGGTCCTCCGCCACCTCGGTCAGGGTGGCCCGGCGCAGTTCCAGCCGGAACGCGTGGAAGGGGCCGGGCGGCGGCTCGGGCAGCTCGGCGGCGTACGCGGCGAGCTCGTCCGGGTCGGTCAACTCGACGGCGTACAGGGCGAGTTTCGCGTCCCCGCCGGTCAGGCTGGTGTCCGGCCCCGGGTTCGAGTGCAGGGCGCAGCGCGGGTCGCGGCGCAGGTCGAGCGCCTTGACCGCGCCCGCCATCGAACCGAGGTACAGGTCGGCGCCGAGGAAGTCCACCTCGATGCCGCTCACCCGGGGCGAACCGTCCCTGGTCAGCGTGGCGAGCACATGGTGCCGGTACGCCTCGAAGCGGGCGCGGATGCGCGGGGCGAGATCAGGAGCCTGCTGCTCGAAGTCCTGCCAGGTCGTCATGCGCGGAGTGTAGGCCGCCGTACCGGCGGAACCGCTGATTGTCGGCGGCCCGTCCTAGACTCCGCGCATGGAGACCTACATCGCCTTCCTGCGGGCGATCAACGTCGGCGGCCGCACCGTGAAGATGGACCGGTTGCGGGAGTTGTTCGCGGCCCTCGGGCTGGAGGGCGTGCGGACGTACATCCAGAGCGGCAACGTGTTCTTCCGCAGCGCGGAGACCGACCGGGCAGCGCTGACGGCGCGGATCGAGGCGGGGCTGGCGGAGGGCCTGGGGTATCCGGTGCCGGTGATGCTGCGGACGGTCGAGGAGGTGGAGGCCGTGGTCGCGCTGGACCCGTTCGCGGGCGTGGAGGTCACCGGGGACGACCGCCTGTGCGTGCTGTTCCTCTCCGAGCCGCTGCCGCCCGAGCTGGTCCTGCCGGTGGCCTCGCCGAAGGGCGACTGGGAGATGATCGGCGCGAGTGCGGGCGCGGCGTTCGTGGTGATGCACCTGCGTGGCGGCCGGATGACCGGCAACCCGGCCACCGCCTTCCCCAAGTCCTATCAGGGGCAGGCGACTTCGCGGTTCTTCCACACCACCGCGAAGATCGCCGCCGCCGCCCGCAAGGGCTGACCGCCGGTCAGTGCGGGTAGACGCGGGGCGGGCGCTGCCGGGGGAGGGAGTCCTGGAAGTCGCCGATGGCGGCGGCGATTTGGCGCATCAGCACGGTGTGCTCCAGCCGGTCGAGGTAGAGGTGGCGGGCGGCCAGCGCCTCCACCGTCACACCGAAGTACATCGTCATCAGCGGGTTGATGAACAGCGCACTGTTGCCGGTACGTTCGGTGAACCGGACGTCGCCGAACTCGCCGCGCAGGGCGGCGGCGATCGAGCCGTGGACGATGCTCGGGTGTTCGGGGCACTCCTGGCGGGCGTGCGCGACGGCGTCCAGGTAGAGGGCGGCCTCGGGCGCGTCGGCGGGGAGCGAGAACGCGCCGAGGTGGCCGCCGTCGCGTTGCAGGGCGGCCAGGTTCTCCAGCACCAGCGCGTGGTTGACGCCGTGATAGGCGTCGATGCCGAAGCCCAGGCAGGCGACCAGCCGGGTGGGCACCTCGGTGAGCCCGGCCACGGCGGCGAGCGAGGCCATGTCCTCCTCGGGGGTGCCGAGTCCGGCCTCGTCGCCGCGCAGCAGGATGTCGGTGCCGCCGTCGACCAGCAGGATCGCGTCGATTCCGAGGTGCTCGACCAGCGCCCGGTAGGCGGCGCGCAGCGGCTGGACGCCGGTGGACGGGAACGCCCAGACGGTGTCCGGCTGCTGGTGCGCGCGCAGCCAGCGGGCCAGCGAGCGTTCGGGGAAGTAAGCGTCCGCGCTGCGCACGTCGGGGGTGATCCGGGCCAGCTCGGGGGCGTGCCAGACGTCCAGGTCGAGGCCGTACAGGTTGCTGAAGGAGAAGTTCGCCAGGTGCACTTCGCGCCCGGCGGCGCGCAGCGCGAGGGCGAGCGGCAGCCCCGCGTAGACGTCGAAGCCGCCGCCCGCGCCGGCGATCAGGATCCGCTCGGCGGCCAGCAGGCGGGTGAGCAGCGGCGGCTGAAACACACTGGTGGTCACCGGCCGGACGGTACCAGGCGGCCGGCTCCCGCCGTGCGCCCGTGGCCGGTGAAGTGGACGTGCTCGCGGTCCAAGTGACGCGTGTTCAGGCAAAGGAACCGAAAGCGAATGCGACGAGGGTCGGTTCCGCTGTCCTCGACGGCGAACCGGCCCCCACCCAGTCGCAGGTGGGGGCGCTGACGAGGCCCCGTTCGGGAAGACCGCCTGGTCCGAGATCGGAGCGAAGTGACCGCCGACCGCTCACCCCTTGCCGCTCGCTCCTTAACCGGATCGACGGCCGGCCCTGGAGCCTGGTCGTCCATCCGACCGCATTGTGCAAGCTGGAAGGTGCTGCTCCGATCCCATGTCGTCAGCTCGCCTTGAGACGGTCCATGAGGTCGGAGACGCCATCGACCTGGCGGTAGGGCTGGAATGCCGGGGCGAGTTCGTGTACCAGGGTGACGCACCGTTCGGCGCCGATCCGGGTGGCGAGGTCGAGGGACTGGTTGGCAACGGCGAGGGCCTGTTCGACCTCGCGGGCCTGTAGGAGGCTGCGGGCCTCGTAGGTCAGGAAGATCCCTCGTGTCTTGTCACGGGAGCGCGGCAGCAGGCTCATGCCTTCGTCGATACGAGCGTGGGCCTCGTCGGTGCGGCCGAGGTCGAGCATGCACTGGCCGGAGTCAACGGCGAGGTCCGCGGTGCTCATCCATCGGCACCAGGCCGGTGCCGGGTCGGGACTGTCGGTCAGGAGAGCGGTCTCGGCGGCGGCCAGGTCGTGATGGCAGGCGGGGGCGGCGCCGAGGGCGGCGTGCGCGCGGGCCCGGCGAAGATGAAGCAGGGACCGGGCGGTGGGGTGCCGAGTGTGGACGAGGGCTTGGCTGAGGGGTTCGACAGCGGCGTCGGGCTGGGTGAGCCAGATCGACTGGTAGGCGAAGTCGGAGAGGATGCCGGCGCCGAGGTCGCGGTCGCGGGCGGCGTGCGCGTTCGACAGGGCCGCGTTCCAGAGCTTGCCCGCCGCGTGGTGGTACCCCTGGTCGAAGCGGTGCCAGCCGCAGGTGCTGGCCAGGGAGGCGGCCAGCTGGTGGAGTCGTCGGCCGACCGGTTCGGTGTACCGGCCCCGTGCCAGCAGGTCGGTGACCGTCTCCAGTTGGGCGTTCATCAACTTCGCGGTGTGCTGGCGCTGTTCGGTGGGCATGGTGGTCAGCTTGGCGCTGGTGTCCTCCAGCCAGTCGACCAGTTCACCGTCGACGTGCTTACCGTTCAGGGCGGTGGTGAGCCGGTCGGGTTCGAGGGTGGCCCACTGGGCGGAGAGCCCGGCCAGCGCGAGCGCGCTGAAGGCCATGAAGGTGCGGCGGCGGTGGTCCATGGTGGCTCTCTGTGCGTCTCGAAGTGCGTGGACGGTGAACGCCACCCCGAGCGGCACCGGTTGTTCCTGGCCGGGTAGCCAGTGCGGCCACTCGAAGGCCCCCAGGTCGCCGATCGGGACGTCGAAGGCTTCGGCGATCAGGAGCTGGGATTCGATGCTGGGCGTCTTGCGCCCGTTCTCCCACTTGCTGACGGCGGCCTTGTCGATGCCGGAGCGAAGACCCTCGGGCCGGTTCCTGGCAGCACGGTGGATTCGGGCCGCGAGGTCGGTCTGGGACCAGCCGCGCAGCGCGCGGGCGTACGCGAGGGGGTGCCGGATCTGGTCGTCCACGGGGTCAATCCCATCATCGACGGTGGCAGTGAGCGTACTGCGTGTACGGGCGGGACTACCCCGGGACCACGGGCAACGCCTGGTTGATGAACGCGAGTTGGGCTCTACTCGTCGTGCACCGACAAGTTCCCGCAACCATGCGGAAGGAGTCCGCGCATGAAACGACGCGCTGCGGTCATCGGCCTCGGCCACCAGGCGCTCGAAGACCACTTGCCCGGCCTGCTCGGCTCCAGCCGAGCCGAGCTCGTCGCGATCTGCGACAACAACCCCGACACCCTGCGGCAGAGACAGGACGTCCTCCAGGTCCCCGGATTCACCCGCTCCAGTGAGCTGTTGGACGCGGTGGCCCCGGACTTCGTGGTCGTTGCCGTCCCGCACCACGCCGGCCGGGAGGTCGTCCAGGAGTGTGCCGCCCGGGGCGTGCATGTTCTCAAGGAGAAGCCGTTCGCCACCTCTGTGTCGGAGGCCCAGGACCTCGCCCAGATCTGCCGAGCCGGGCGGATCGAGCTGATGGTCACCCTTCAGCGGCGGTTCAACCCGATCTACACCAGCGTCGCCGGATTGCTGGACCAGATCGGCACCCCGTTCCTCATCGACGGCCAGTACACCTTCCACACCGACGACCCCGGGGGCGGGTGGCGCGGAGACGTCCGCCAGGCCGGGGGCGGCTGCATCATCGACATGGGCTACCACCTGATCGACCTGCTGCTGTGGTACTTCGGCCTGCCCAGCCGGGTCATCGCCGAGTTCTCCACCACGGCCGTCCCCGGCGGCAGCTACGACGCCGAGGACACCGCTGTCATCCAACTCGGCTACGACAGCGACTTGTACGGCTCGGTGCTGCTGTCGCGGTGGGTGGCTCCGAAGACCGAACGCCTGCACGTGGTCGGCACCCGCGGTTCGGTGCTGCTGACCAAAGGTCAGGTCCGGCGACTCGACCTCGACGGCACCGTCGTGGAGGAGCTGACCCGCCCCCACGCGCCGGCCTCGGCGTCGGCCGCGCAGATCGACTACTTCTGCCGGGTCCTGGACGGCCAGAGGCCCAACACCTCGGGCCCCGACCAGCACCTCGCACACGCCGCGTTCGTCGCCTCCTGCTACCAGTCCAAGGCAGCAGGGCGCTACATCGACCCGAAGGAGATGCTGTGACCAGCACCCTTGCCGTGTTCGGAGGCAAGCCCGCCGTCACCGCCGACGGCCCGCACTTCACCTGGCCGCCGATCGACGACACCACCCACGCCAGGGTCGCCGCCCAGTTGGACGAAGCGATTTCCATCCCCGGCCGGTCCGGCGTCGTCGCCGAACTGGAGGACAGTCTGCAGGAGTACTTCGGCGTCCGGCATGCGATCACCACCAGCTCCGGCACCGCCGCCCTACACGCCACCTACTGGGCCGCGAGGATCAAGCCCGGCCACGAGGTCATCGTTCCCGCCTGGACCTTCCACGCCACCGCCTCCCCGCTGTTCCACCTCGGCGCGGTGCCGGTGCTGTGCGAGACCGGGCCGGACGGCAACATCGACCCGAACCGGATCGAGGAGCTGATCACGCCCCGTACCCGGGCGGTGATGGTCACCCACCTGTGGGGCAAGCCCGCCGACATGACCGACATCGTCGCCGTCGCCAATGCCCACGACCTGGTGGTGCTGGAGGACGGCTCCCACGCACACGGCGCGAGCATCGCCGGGCAGAAGGTGGGCACGTTCGGCCTCGCCTCGGCCTTCTCCCTAAACGGCCCCAAGCCGCTGTCCGGCGGCGAGGGCGGCTTCGTCCTGACGGACGACGACGACACGTACCACCGGGTCATCACTCTCGCGCACTACAACAAGCGCGCCAAGACCGAGATCCCGGAAGGCCATCCGCTCGCGCGGTACGCGGTCACCGGCGCCGGTCTCAAGCTCCGCATCCATCCCCTTGCCGCAGCCATCGCCCACGACCAGCTGCCTCGGCTGGATGGCTACCTCGCCGGTCGGGCGGAGATCGCACGCTACCTCACCGGACAGCTCGCCCGGGTCCCTGGTCTGGAGGTGGCCGAGCTGCCCGAAGGGGTGGTCTCCTCCTGGTACGGGTTGACGCTCACGTACAGGCCGGGCGAGCTCGGCGGCCTGCCGATCGAGAGGTTCCACCAGGCACTGATCGCGGAGGGCGGCACCGAGTTCGACCGGCCCGGTTCCACCTGCCCGATGAATCAGCTGCCGTTGTACCAGCAGCCCGGCATGCTGTTCCCCGGTCACCCGCGTTCCCACCGCCGGTACAAGGCGGGGGACTTCCCCGTTGCCGAGCGTGCCCACGCCAGCGTGATCAAGCTCCCGGTCTGGCATCGTGAGCAGGATCTGGAGCTGGCCGAGCAGTACGTTCGCGCGGCCGTCAAGATCAGCGACCATCACAAGGAGCTGCTGTGACCGTCACCTCCCCCGAGTTCGCCGCCGGCCTGGCGGCCGAGGCCGAAGCCGCCGGCATCACCGGTCTTGTCGCCGCTGCTGTGATCAACCACGACGGCCGGGTCCTGCTCGTGCGCCGCAACCCGGACGACTACATGGGCGGCCTGTGGGAGATCCCCTCCGGGACGGTCGAGTCCGGGGAGACCGTCCTGGACGCTTTGCGCCGCGAGACCGGCGAGGAGACCGGCCTGACCATCGACCAGGTCACCGGTTACCTCGGGCACTTCGACTACCGGAACAGCCGTGGCGGCATCACCCGCCAGTTCAACTTCGCCGTCACCGTGGAGAAGGCCGAACCGGTGGTCCTCACCGAGCACGACGCCCACCAGTGGGCACTCCCGAGTGAGCTGCCCGAGGTGAGTGACGCAGTTCGCGAGCTGATCGCACACTGAGGGGGTACGAGCGGGCGGGGCTCTCGGCTTCCCCGAGGACCCTGCCCGGCCGCGGTCGAGACGACCTGCTGATCGCACTCGCCGAACTCCTGTTGCGTGACGGCGCGACCACGGAACTCCCGCTGTCCTCGACGGCGGCGTTCCGGCTCGACCGCTGGCCGCTCGGAACGCTGCCGTGGTTGGTCCGACCTGCCGCCTTGCCTGTCGGACAGCCGTCGCGTTCGCGGGTGCGGCGCGTCCGCCGACTGTCGGTCAGTGCGGGTAGGCCCGGGCGGGGCGCAGGGCGGGCAGGTCCTCGCGGAAGTCGGCGATGGCGGAGGCGATCTGGCGGGTCTGGGTGGTGCCCTCCAGGCGGTCGAGGTAGAGGTTGCGGGCGGCCAGGGCCTCGACGGTGACGCCGAAGTACAGCGTCATCAGCGGGTTGACGAACGGGTCGCTGCCGGGCACCCGCTCGGCGAGCCCGACGTCGCCGAACTCGCCGCGCAGAGCGGCCGCGACGCTGCCCTGCACGATGCTGGGACGGTCGGGCGAGGCGGCCCGGGCCTGCTCGACGGCGTCCAGGTACAGGGCGGCCTCGGGCGCGTCGGCGGGGAGCGAGAACGCGCCCAGGTAGCCGCCGTCGCGTTGCAGGGCGGCGAGGTTCTCCAGCACCAGGCCGTGGCTGACGCCGTGGTGGGCGTCGATGCCGAAGCCCAGGCAGGCGACCAGGCGTTCGGGAACGGACCGCAGCCCGGCGACGGCGGCGAGCGAGGCCATGTCCTCCTCGGGGGTGCCGAGGCCCGCCTCGTCGCCGCGAAGCAGGATGTCGGTGCCTCCGTCGACCAGCAGGATCGCGTCGATGCCGAGCCGGCGCACCAGCGTCCGGTACGCGGCGCGCAGCGGCTTCACCCCGGTGAAGGCGAACGTCCAGACGGTGTCGGGCTGTTGGTGTGCGCGCAGCCAGCGGGCCAGGGCGCGTTCGGGGAACTTGGGTTCGGCGGAGCGGGTGTCGGGGGTGATCCGGGCCAGCTGCGGGCCTTCCCAGGCGGTGGCGTCCAGGCCGTAGTGGTGGGTGAACGCCAGGTTCGCCAGGTGCACTTCGCGTCCGGCGGCGCGCAGCGCGAGGGCGAGCGGCAGCCCGGCGTACACGTCGTGGCCGCCGCCCGCGCCGGCGATCAGGATCCGCTCGGCGGCGAGCAGGCGGGTGAGCAGCGGTGGTTGGAGCAGGCTGGTGGTCATCGGGCGGACGGTAACAGGCACCTGGCGGCGCGGTCGCCCGGATTACGGTCAGCCCCCGTATTGCGCCAGCAACTCCTGGGCGTCGGCGAGGTCTTCGGCGGTCGGGGCGTCGTCCTGGGTGAGGCGGTGGCGCCAGTAGCCGGTGAAATGGATGTTCGCGCGGTCCAAGTGGCGCTCGGCCAACAGGTGCTGGCGCAGGGCGCGGACGGTGCCGGCCTCGCCGGCCAGCCAGGCGTGCTCCAGGTCGGCGGGGAGTTCGGCGGTGCGGACGGCGGCGAGCAGGCGTTCGCCGGGGGCGGCGCCGTCGCGGTGGACCCAGTGGGCGGTCAACTCGCCGAAGCCGCGCAGGGGTTGCTGTTCCTCGGGGCCGGCGGTCTCGATCCAGGCGTGGGCCCGGGCCCCGGCCGGCAGGGCCTCCACCAGGGTGGCGAGCGCGGGCAGCGCCGACTCGTCGCAGGCGAACAGCAGCGGCCGGCTGCCGTCCAGCGGGAACGGGCGGGCGAACTCGGGGGAGGGGCCGAACATGGCCAGCACCTGCCCGGGCCGGGCGCGGGCCGCCCAGTCGGCCGCCGGGCCGTCGCCGTGCAGCACGAAGTCGACGTCCACGGTGTGCAGTTCGGCGTCGTGGGCGCGGATCGTGAAGGACCGCATCCACGGGCGGCGGTGCTCCGGGACGGCGTGGCAGGCCCGGTACCAGTCCATCAGGTCCTGCCCGGGGGCGGCCGCGGGCAGCTCGGGGGAGTCCTGCCCGGGGCGCGGGAAGTACAGCTTGACCTGCTGGTCGGGCCCGGCCAGGGCGAACTCGCCGGGCGGCAGCGCGAAACTGGCCCGGACGGTGCGCGGGGTGGGGCGGCGGACGGCGGTGACGGTCAGCCGGCGGATCGGCAGGTCGGACACGGCGGGCTCCTGTCGGATCGGAGGTGGCCGGGCCAGCCTGCCGGGGCCCGCTCACAGCACGCTGTCAGCGCGCTGTCACCGCGCCCCGGCCAGCAAAACCCGTCAGTGCGAGAGCACGTCCTTCAGCGCCTCCTCGGTGCGGCCGATCACCGTGTAGCCGTCGTCGGCGGTGATGATCGGGCGCTGGATCAGCGCCGGGTGCGCGGCCATCGCCTCGACCCAGCGCGCCCGGTCGGCGTCCTCCCGGCCCCAGGAGCGCAGGCCGAGCTCCTTGCCGACCGGCTCGTCCAGCCGGGCCACGTCCCACGGCTCCAGGCCGAGGCGGCCCAGCACCTCGGTCAGTTCGGCGGCGGTCGGCGGCTCCTCCAGGTAGCGGCGCACCGTGTACTCGGCGCCCGCCGCGTCGAGTTCGCCCAGGGCGGTGCGGCACTTGCTGCACCGCGGGTTGATCCAGATCTCCATGACCGGCCACCCTACCGACCGGCCCCGCCCGGGCGGCGGGAACCCGGGCGCGCCGCCCGGCCGTTCCGCAGCGGACAGATAAGTACGACTGCTGACGGGGGAGTTGCATGGACGTCGCCACGATCGTCAACGAGCTGATGGGCCCGGAGGGTTGCCGCGACCCGTACCCGCTGTACGAGCGGCTGCGCGCGTTCGGGCCGACGGTGCGCAGCGACGAGTACATCGTGATGGTCACCGGCCACCAGGAGATCGACGAGATCCTGCGCAGCCCCGCCTTCGGCGTCATCGAGCCGGAGGTGCGCGTCCAGTTCGAACCCGACTACCTCGACCACCCGGGCCAGACCCTGCTGGGCGACTCGATCCTGGAACGGAACGCGCCCGCCCACGGCCGGATGCGCTCGCTGATCTCCTCGCTGTTCACCCCGCGCCGGGTCGCCGCCCTGGCGCCCGCCGTCACCGCCGCCGTCGAGCAGCTGCTCGACGAACTCGCCGAGCACGGCGACGGCCCGGTGGACTTCCTGGACGCCTTCGCGTTCCGGCTGCCGATCGGCGTGATCTGCGAACTGCTCGGCGTCCCCGAGCAGGACCGGCACCTGTTCCGCCCGCTGGCCTCCGACCTCACCGCCACCCTGGAGTTCCTGGTCGGGGACGAGGAGCTGGCCGCCGCCGACCGCGCCGCCGATGAACTCTCCCGGTACTTCACCGAGTTGGCCGCCCTCCGGCGCGCCGACCCGAAGGACGACCTGGTCAGCGCGCTGGTCGCGACCGCCGACGCCGACCCGCAGCGGCTGTCCGACACCGAACTGCTGGCCAACCTGGCGCTGCTGCTGGTGGCCGGCTTCGAGACCACCGGCAACCTGCTCGGCAACGCCCTCGCCCTGCTGTTCGAGCACCCCGGCACCGCCGCGCAGCTGCGCGACGGCACGCTCGACCCGGCCGCGCTGGTCGAGGAGGTGCTGCGGTTCGACTCGCCCGTCCAGCTCACCTCCCGGATCGCGCTCACCGGCACCACCGTCGGCGGCGAGCCCGTCCCGCGGGACACCGGGATGATGCTGCTGATCGGCGCCGCCAACCGCGACCCGCGACGCTTCCCCGACCCCGACCGCTTCGACCCGACCCGCGGCGGCGGCCGGCTGCTCAGCTTCGGCGGCGGCCCGCACTACTGCCTCGGCGCCCAGCTCGCCCGGCTGGAGGCCGTCACCGCGCTGCCCGCCCTGCTGCGCCGCTTCCCCGCGCTGGCCCCCGCCGGTCCGGCCGTCCGCCGCGAGCGGCTGGTGCTGCGGGGCTTCCGCACGCTGCCCGTCACGCTCACCGGCCGCTGACCCGCCGCTGACCTGTCGTCGGCGGTGACACAGGTCACGCAAGTGGTTGAAATATGATCGAATCGGGCCGAACGGCCCAATCCGTCGGGACCTTGGCAAGGGGTGGTCCCGACGGACGGCACGGGACGATGGTGCGGAGACGCACCCACCCCGGGCGCCCGCCTGAGGAGGTCAGCATGCCCGCGCCCACCGCAACGCCCGTCCGCGTCGCCGCCGACGAGGACCGCGACGAGGACCGCGGAAACCGGCACGGCCACCAGCACGGCCGGGAGGCCACCGCCCGCTGGGAGGCCGCGATGGCCGAGGCGCTGCGCACCCCCACCTGGGCGCGCGCCCTGCCGGCCCTGCTGCTGGTCGCCGATCTGGCGCTGGAGGAGTCCGTCCCCCGGTCCGTTGCCGCGGGCTTCCTGCTGACCGTGCTGCCCGTGGTCGCCGCGTTCAGCGCCGGCCCCGTCATGGTGGCCCTCGCGACCGTCCTCACCGTCGGCCTGCAGGCGCTGCTCGCGCTGCGCTCCGGCCACCTGCACGAACAGCACCACCTGTGGACGTACCTGGCCACCGTGCTGGCGGGCGTGATGGGCACCGGGCTGGCCACCCAGCGCCGCCGCCAGGCCCGCGCCCTGGTCCGGATGCGGGCCGTCGCCGACACCCTCCAGCACACCGTGCTGCACCCCGTCCCCGCCCGGGTCGGGGGACTGCGGGCCGCCGGGCTGTACCGGCCCGCGGAGGCCGACTTCGGCATCGGCGGCGACCTGTACGACGTGTGCGAGACCCGGCACGGCACCCGCATCCTGCTGGGCGACGTGCGCGGCAAGGGCCTGGAGGCGGTGCGCACCGTCGCCGACGTGATCGGCGCGTTCCGGATCGCCGCCCACGAGACCGCCGACCTCGGCGAACTCGCCGCCCAACTCGACCGCCAGGTACGGCGGGCGGCCGAGCAGCGTGGCGACGGCGAACTGTTCGTCACCGCCGTGCTGCTCCAGCACGACCGGCACACCGGGCGGCTCGACCTGGTCAACCGCGGCCACCTCGCGCCGCTGCTGGTCGCCCCCGGCACGGTCGCCGCCGTCCGCTGCGCCGAGGACCTCCCGCTCGGTCTCGGCCACCTCGCCTACGGCCCGGCCGCCGAACCCACCACCGTGCCGCTGCCGTCCGGGCACAGCCTGCTGCTGTACACCGACGGCGTCACCGAGGCCCGGGACCGCGACGGCGAGTTCTACCCGCTGGCGGCCCGGCTCGGCACCCTGCCCGGCACCGACCCGGACACCCTGGTCGCCTTCCTGGAGCGGGACGTCCGCCGCCACGCCGACACCCTCACCGACGACGTCGCGGTGCTGGCCCTGCGCGCGGCCTGAGCTGCCCCGCACCCGCCCGCGCGGTCTGAGCTGCCCCGCACCCGCCCGCGCGGTCTGAGTCGCCCCGCACCCGCCCGCGCGGTCTGAGTCGCCCCGCACCCGCCCGTGCGGCCTGAGCCGCCCCGCACCCGCCCGCGCGGTCTGAGCCGCCCCGCACGCGCCCGCGCGGTCTGAGGCGGGCGGTCAGGACGAGCCGTTGATCACCGAGTTCTGGATCGCCCCGACCGTCAGGTCGTGGTCGGACAGCACCTGGTCGTAGCCGCCCTCGGTGATCAGCCGGTTCATCGCCCGCATCAGCACGTCGCGCAGCGCCGAGTCCTCCTTGCGCACCGCGATGCCGAACGGCCGGGGCTGGATCTGCGGGCCGCCGATCTGGAAGGCGTTGCCGTTGTCCACGGTCTGCGCCGCGTACTGGGCCTTCGGGTAGTCGGTGACGAACGCGTCCGCCGTACCCTTCAGCTTGTCCAGCGCCGCGGTGTCGGTGTCGGTCTGCACCATCTTCAGCGGCTTCCCGTCGTGCTCGCAGACCTTCGCCTGACGCTGCACCAGGTCGTCGTGGGTGGTGCCCTTCTTGACCACGATGGTGCGCCCGCACAGGTGGTCGATGTCGGCGACGTTCTGCGTGGTGCCCTTCTTGACGGCGATGCCGATGCCCGCCATGAAGTAGTCGACGAAGTCGACGCCAGGGCCGGCCTGCTTGCCGTCCTTGTCGAGGCCGTCCTCGCGCTCGCGGGTGTCGGTGATGCCGGACATCGCGATGTCGTACTGGCGCTTCATCAGGCCCGGCAGCACGTTCGAGAACTGTCCGGCGTCCTGGAACTCGACCCGGACGCCGAGCAGTTCGCCCAGCTTCTGGGCCAGGTGCGGGTCCAGGCCCTCCGGCTCGTTGCGGTCGTTGCGGTACACCACCGGCGCGGCGGTGAACGAGGCGCCCACCGTCAGCACCCCGGCCTTGCGGATCGACTCCGGCAGCATCGCGTGCAGGTCGTCCTTCTTGTCCTGAGAGCCAACGATGCCGCAGCCGCCCAGCAGCAGCGTTCCACCGATGACGGCGACGAGCGCGGTGCGCCCCCGCCCGGTCGTGTGTGCCATGGTCGTCGTCTCTCCCCGTGGTCAACGGCGGAACACGCGACGGCTTCGGGGCTCCGGACGGCACGGCGGCAGGCGGGCATGCCAATGCCGGGGAAACCCCTCGGCCGGCCGCCGTTCCGGCTAGATCACGGGCGACTATAGCCAGGTCAGGTCGGGTCGCCCTAGGGTGCCCCGGCAAATACCGCCCGGCTCACCCGCTCTGACGTCCGATCAGCACCGGTCCCGCCCGTTTCGTCCCGGCAGGTCAGGACCACCCGGGGTCGTCGAAGCGGGGCAGGGTGTCGGGTCCGCCGTCGGCGCCGGTCGGCAGCGGGCTGGGGGCCGGGCCGAACGGCTCGGTGGCGCCCGGGTCGCGGACCCGGGCGGTGGCCGTCACCGTCACGTTGCCGGGGACGCCGATGCTGACCGTCACGCCGGTGCCGTCCGGGGTGCGCGCCCCCGCCTCGAAGGCCGTGTTCTCGGTGACGGTCCAGCCGCGGCCGGTCCAGTACGTCCGGACCTGCTCCAGCAGCCGGGGCCGGTTGGCCTCCGCGACCTTGGTCAGCACGTACCGGCGGAGCGTCAGCTGTGCGGTGCCGTCGTTGTCCCGGCGGGCGTTCTCGTGCGGCACCGAGCGGTAGGCGTCGTCGGCGAACCGCACCGCGGGGGTCAGCGCCGAGGTGGTGCCGTCCACCAGTTCCTGGATCCGGCCCCTGGCCAGGTCGGCGGCCGGCGCCGAGCCGCCCGCCGCCGCGCCGGACGAGCCGCAGCCCGCCAGCACCGGCCCCAGCAGCAGCGCGGCGACGGCGCCCGCCGCCCGTAGTCCCCTCCGGCTACCCATCGGAGGTCACACCGACCAGAACGGGTCGTGCCGGCGCGGCATGGTGTCCATCACGCCGTCCGGCCCGAGCGGGACGGTGCTGTCGCCGCCGAACGGGTACGAGGTGCCGCTCGGCGGCACGCCCTGCACCCGCGCCAGCAGCGTCGCGTTGCCGGGTATGCCGATCCTCAACTCGACCGTCCCGAGCGCCGATTCGGCCCGCAGCAGAGGCAGCACCGGGTCGTTCTCGCCGTCCACCCGCCAGCCGCGGGCCTGCCAGGCCCGGGCCAGCTGGGAGAGCAGTTCCGGGTAGCGGTCCGCCGACAGCCGGGTCATCAGGTAGCGCCGCTTCTCCAGGTGCGCGGTGCCGTCCGGCTCCCGGGTGTACGGGTGCTCGTGCTCCACCGCCACGTACGGGCCGTCCGCCCAGTCGGCTGGCGGGTTCAGCGCCGCCGGGGCGGAGTCCAGCAGCTCGTCCACCGCCGCCTTCGCGGCCAGCAGCGCGGCCGACGGGTGGGGTGCCGCGAAGTCGTTCATCGCCGGTCCTGTCCGATCACCCGGTCACCGTGACCGGAGACGATCATGCCCATGTTGCGCAGCGAGTGGCCGTCCCGGCCGTCGCCCTGGTTCCAGTAGTCCGAGTGCGACTGGAAGCCCCGCGGGCCGTCCGCCACGTCGAAGCGGTGCGCGCCGAACTCGGAACTCGCCGGGTCCTGCCCGAACCACAGCTCGTGCGGATCATCGTGCCCTGCGATCTTGTCACCGATCCAGCCGCCGAGCGCGGCGCCCGGCAAGCCGCCGAGCACGCCGCCGATGCCCGCACCGATGCCGATGCCCTTCGCCTCGGCATGGCTCGGCAGGTGCGAGACCGGGTCGTGCTCGGCCGCGCCCACCCACACGTGCGAGCCGTCCACGCCCAGCTGGGACGCCTTCTGCGCGCCGGTGCCGGGGGAGCCCACCAGGATGATGTCGTCCGCCGGGATGCCGCCGGGCCGCTGCGCCGCCTGCCCGACCGTGAACGAGCCGTAGCTGTGGCCGAGCGCCGTCAGGTGCGCCGGCTGGCCCTCGTGCGAGGCGCGCAGGCCCTGCAGGAAGCCCTGGTAGGCCTCGCCGCCCTGCTTGGCCCGCGCGTCACCGGCCACCGCCAGCGCGTCCGGGCTGATCCCCTTGGCCTGCGGGGCGTCGTAGCCCAGCCAGGCGATCGAGGCGGTCTTGCGGGTCGGGTCGATGTCGTGCGCGGACTGCCACAGGTCGCGGGCCCGGTTGGCGTCACCGGCGCCCATGTTCTTGACCTCGGTGTTCAGGCCGGGCACGTACGCCACCACGTCGTCCGCGGTGTCCGGGTTGCCGTAGGCGATCGCGGCCCGGCCCTGGCCCTGGTCGCCGATCACCATCAGGTAGGACGGCGGCTGCTTGCCCTGGTCGTCGCGCAGGCGGCCCTGGATCGACCGGAAGCCTTCCAGCTTCTTCTTGTCCCAGTCCGACAGGTTCTGCCGGGACGACAGGTCGTTCACCATCTGGTCGAGGTGGATCCGGTTGGCCTGGTCGCGGGCCGGGGTGGGTATGCCGTCGCGGTTGCCGATCCGGTCCGGGTGCTCCTTGATCAGCCGCTGCTGCTCGTCCGCGGGCAGCCCCTTCCACCAGGAGTTCACCTCGGTCGGCGAGGCGTTCTGGCCCGGCATGCCCGACAGCACCAGGTCCTCGCCGGCGACCGCGCTCAGCACCGCGCTGTTCAGCCGCATCGCGGAGCCGAACGGGTCGAGGCCGGCGCCGGTGCGGGCGTCGGTGGTGTACTGCCGCAGCCGCTGCGCCGTCACCTGGTCGGCGTGCGCGGCCTTGTTCAGCGCCTCGCCGATCCGGTCGCGCAGGTCGGTGCCCTGCCGGGTGCGGTCCGGCGCGTCCGGGTCGTGCCGCTCGCCAGGACTGGCCGGGGGCCAGGAGATCCCGCCGTCGTCGGCGACCTCGAAGCCGCCGGCCCGCGCCTCGTCCAGCGCCCGGCGCAGGTCCGCCTGGGCCAGCACGAAGGCCTCCGCGCCCTCCCGCAGGACGGGTGCGATCCGGGCCAACTCCAGGTGTGCGGCGGTCAGTTTGCCGGTGGTCCGGGCGAGCGACTGCCGGGCGTTGTCGGCCGCTTGGCCGGTCCACCCGGAGTCCCGCACCCGGTTGTCCACGCCGGCCCGCCACTGTTCGGTGTCGTCACCGATGGCGTCGGCGAGTGCGGCGTACGCGTCGGCGGCGCCGAACAGCCGCCGCGGGTCCGCGTCGCGGAGCATGGGGACGTCCATGCTCACCGCCCGGCCGAGGTGACGGTGCCGCTCGCGACCTGGTCGGCGTGGCGGTAGTTCGCCGCGGTCTGCCGGAGGTTGCCGCCCTGCTTGTCCATCTCCACGGACAGCTTGTCCAGCATGCCCTTCCACTCCGCGGTGCAGGCGGTGAGCTCGCTGCCGGTCTGCCAGCCGCGCAGTCCGTCCGCCGCACTGTCCGACGGGCCGAGCACCCGCGTGGTGGCGGCCGGCACCCGCTCGGCGTCCACCGCCGCGGTCTGCCCCGCCGCCTCCAGCACGTCCGGGTCCACCTGGAACCCGCCGCCGCTCCCGCCTGGGCCCACGTCGCGCACGCCATCCCCCAACACCGGTGTCGGTCCGACCGCTTGAGCGGGCCATGCTAGCGAAGTACGGCCGCCGAACCCAGCGCCGTTCATCACATCTCCGCGCGATCCGCGTCCTGTCGCCGGTCACCCTACTTGGTCCCGACTTTGACGTTCCTTTACCGAACAGCACAGCAAACGGGCCGTCAACCTCGTGGACACCGAGCGTTGTTGGTCACGCCACGGGCTGCGGCTCGGCGACCGGCGCCGGGGCCGGGTGCCGGGCGGCGGAGCGGTGCAGCAGGACGGCGACCAGGACGGCGGTCACGGCCAGCGCGGCGGAGCCGCAGCGCAGGGCGAGGTGCAGCGCGTCGACGAACGCGCTGTCGACGGCCGCCTGCACGGGCGCGGGCGTGGGAGCGGCGGCGGGGCCGGTGCCGTGGCCGGTGAGCGCGGAGACCGCGTGCGCGACCCCGTCGGTGGGCAGGTCGAGCCGGCGGAACGAGTCGGTCAGGGCGCCCGTCAGCCGGTTGGTGAGGACGGCGCCGAGGACCGCGATGCCGAGCACGCCGCCGAGTTCGCGCAGCGTGTTGATGGTGGCCGAGGCCATGCCGGTCTGCGCCGGGGCGACCCGCTGCAGCATCGCGATCGACACCGGCGTGAACGTCAGCCCCATGCCGAAGCCGAGCACCACCAGCGTCCACACGTACGACCAGTAGTGCGCGTGCCCGCCGTACAGCGACAGCCCGCCCAGGCCGACCGCGCACAGCGAGATGCCCAGCACCAGCGGCAGGCGTGTCCCGTGACGGGCGGTCAGCCGGCCGGAGAGCGGCGCGGCCAGCATGATCACGGCCGTCATCGGCAGCCCGGCGTACCCGGCGTCGGTGGGGGACCAGCGCATCACGCCCTGGAGCATCAGCGGCAGGAAGAACAGCGCGCCGAACATCCCGAAACTGACCATCAGGCCGCTCAACTGCGCCCCGGCGAGCACCCGGTCGCGGAACAGCCGCAGCTCCAGCATCGGCTCCGCCGACCGCAGTTCGACCGCGACGAAGACCGCGAGCAGCACCACCGCGGCCGCCCCGCAGGCCAGCACGACGGGATCGGTCCAGCCCCGGCCGGGGCCCTCGATCAGGCCGTAGACCAGCGCGCCGAGACCGGCCGCCGACAGCGCGAGCCCGGTGAGGTCGATCCGGCGCTCACGCGGCGCGATCACCGGCAGCACCCGGAACGCCAGCACCAGCGCCACCAGCCCGACCGGGACGTTGATCCAGAACACGCTGGCCCAGCCGAACGCGTCCACCATCGGACCGCCGATCACCGGACCGATCGACAGGCCCAGCGCCGAGACCCCCGACCACAGGCCGATCGCCCGGGCCCGCTCCTTCTCGTCGGTGAACACCTGGCCCAGGATCGCCAGACTGCCCGGCGTCAGCAGCGCCGCACCGACACCCTGCAGCATCCGGGCGGCCACCAGCACCCCGATGTCACCGGCCAGCGCGGCCGCCGCCGACCCGACCGTGAACAGCGCCAGCCCGACCCGGAACACCCTGGTCCGGCCGAACCGGTCGCCGAGCGTGCCACCGGTGAGCAGCAGCGCCGCGTACACCAGGCTGTAGCCCTCGGCGACCCACTGGAGCCCGCTGATGCCGGTGTCCAGATCCCGGCCGATCCGGGGCAGCGCGATGTTGACGATGACGTTGTCCAGCATCGCCATGAACATCGTGACGCAGAGCGTGGCGAGCGCCTGCCACTTGTGCCGGGCGCCGACCGAACCTTCCACCGAAACCGTCCCCCTCCGGGTGTGCCGAGATGCCCCTAACGGTGTTAGGGGCTGCTGTTGCGCACCCAGGATGTCTCTAACGGTGTTAGATTGCAAGCGCGATTCAGCGCCCCGGACCGCCCACCCCAAGGAACCGCCATGGCCGAGCCCACCCCCGCCCTCACCCGGCAGAGCCTGGCCGCCGCCGCCCTGCGCGTCCTCGAACGCGACGGCCTGGCCGGCCTCTCCATGCGCAAGGTCGCCGCCGAGGTCGGCGTCAAAGCCGCCTCGCTGTACTGGCACGTCCGCAACAAGGAAGAACTGCTCGACCTGCTCACCGACGCCCTGGTGGCCGGCGCCGAACTCCCACCCCGGGAAGGCAGTTGGCGCGAACAGTTCCTGGAATACGGCCGCCGCTACCGCGCCCTGCTGCTCGCCAAACGCGACGCCGCCAAGATCCTCTCCGGCCGCCTCACCACCGGCCCGCACACCCTCGCCATCCTGGAGGACCAGCTCGACCGCCTCCGCAACGCCGGCTTCAGCGACGCCGACGCCGCAATGGCCTCCTACCTGCTGTCCGCGTACGTCCAGGGCTTCGTCCTCCAGGAACAGTCCCCCCTCTCCGCCGCCGAAGCCGCCGGCGCCGGCCGCGGCGAAGTCGCCCGCGCCGCGGGCGACGCCTTCCGCGCCCTCCCCGCCGAGACCTTCCCCAACCTGGTCGCCCTCGCCGACGACCTCACCAACCCCGACATGGAAACCCGCTTCGAATTCGGCCTCCAGCGCCTCGCGGACGGCCTTGCGGTCCTGCTGCCCCCGGAGAACGCTTCCGCGTAGCGGGCGCGAAGCCGGACAGAGCACAACCAGGAGTGCGAAAACTGTGCGGGCGCGAAGTCAGGGGCGCGGGGAACTGCGCGAAGGGGAACGCGCCCGTCAGCAAGATCGCGACGCAGGACAATGACTTGCACTTGATCGCGACCTTGCGGACGCGGCTTGCGCTTGTCGCGCAGTTCCGCCCCCAACTCGCGCAAGTCTCCCCGCGCCCCTGACTTCGCGCCCACCAGCTCGCGCAAGTCTCCCCGCGCCCCCGGAAGCGCCCTCCCTACAGGTGCGGGCTGTACAGCACCGACAGGAACCGCGTCGCCAACTGGTCCCGCAGCTCCGGCGGCAGCGCGTCGAGCAGCCGGTTGACCCCGGCCATCCGGGAGGGCGCGAAGCCCGCCGCAGGCAGTAGCTCAGCGAACGTCGCGTCGTCGAGCTCCGCGAGGTCGAACTGCCCGAGCAGCTCCAACAGTTCACTCGGAGGAGCGACGGGCCCGCGCCCCCGGACGACCGCAACCGCCTCGCGGAGCGTCGAGAGCAACTCGTCCACGCCCTGCTCGCTGACCCCGGTGAGGGTGAGGTGCAGGCTGGCGGGCAGTCCGGCCACGCTCAACTGCGGTTGCAGGAAGAAGCCGCGGGCACGCGTCTCGTCGGCCAGCTCCCACAGATCCAGCGCGGCGTCGTCCGGATCCGCCCCGAGCGCGACCAGCGTCGCGTCGGGGGAGCCCAGCACCCGCAGCCCGTCGATCGCGTCGATGCCCGCGATCAGCCGCCGCGTCGCGGCCAGCGCCGCCCGCCCCAACTCCCGGTAACCGTCCGCCCCGAGGGCCTGCAAAGTGGCCCATGCGGCGGCGAGCGGGCCCGCGCCCTTGCTGCTCTGGACCGTCGAGTTGACGACCGGGTAGCCGGGCCACTGCGCGCAGGCGAAGTACGCGGCGAGCCGCATCGGCCGGTCGCGGAACAGCAGGACGGAGGCGCCCTTGGGCGTGTACCCGAATTTGTGCAGGTCGCAGGAGAGCGAGGTCACTCCGGGCACCGACAGGTCGAACTCCGGTACGGGGGCGCCCGCTTCGGCGAGCCAGGGGAGCAGCCAGCCGCCCACGCAGGCGTCCACGTGGCAGGGCAGTCCGCGTTCGGCCGCGTCGGCGGCGATCTCGTGGACGGGGTCGACCACGCCGTGCGCGTACGAGGGCGCGGAGGCCACCACCAGTACGGTGTTCGCCGTGCACGCGTCGGCCATCGCGGCGGGCACCGCCCGGAACGTCGCGGGGTCGACCGGCACGGCCACCACCTTGACCTTCAGGTAGCGTCCGGCCTTGAAGAACGCGGCGTGCGCGGTCGCGGGGACGACGATCTCCGGCTCGGCGATCCCGGGGCGGGAGTCCCTCGCGGCCTTCACGGCGAGCAGAATCGATTCGGTGCCGCCGCTGGTGAAGATCCCGGGCGTGGTGTCGTCCCCGCCGAGCCGGGCGGCGACCGCGCCGACCACCTGGCGTTCCAGCGCGACGATGCTCGGGAACGCCGTCGGGTCCAGGCCGTTGACCTCCAGCATCGCCAGGTATGCGCGTTCGGCGGCCTCCCGGACCTCGGGCCGGCCCGCGTCGTACGTGTACGCGGTGGTGCGCCCGCCCCGGGTGGGCAGGTCGCCGGCGGTCAGTGCGTGCAGCTCGGCCAGCAACTCCTCGGCGGGGCGCCCGATTTGCGGCAGCCCGGGGTGAACAGTGGTCATGACTCAGCTCCAATGCGGGAGTTGGCGGCGTCGGCCGTACGCGCGCAGGGCGGGCAGCGAGAGCAGCATCAGCGCGGCCGGCACCAGGCTGAAGCCGAGCAGCACCCCGGCCCGGGCGGCGTCGGTCTGCGCCACGGGGTGGTCGGTGGTGGAGGAGACGAATCCGGCGGCGGCCAGCGCCAGCGAGAACAGGCCGGGTCCGGCGGCCAGTCCGGCGGTCTCCCCGGCGGTCCACAGGCCGGTGAACGCCCCCGACTGGAGGCGACCGGTGCGCGCCGCGTCCGCGTGCACGGTGTCCGGCAGCAGTGACAGCGGCAGCACCTGCAACGCGGCGTACGCGACGCCCAGTAGCGCGCACAGCGCCAGCACCAGCCCGACCCGTCCGCCACCGGCGTGCGCCGCGGGCCAGAGCGCGGCCGAGGCGAGGGCGAACAGTCCGGTCGCGGCGGCCAGGCAGCGCAGCCGGCCCCAGCGGGCGGCGGCCCGGCCCCACAGCGGGACGGCGACGGCGCTCGGCGCGACCAGGCAGACGAACAGCACCGAGGTCAGCCCGTACCCGCCCAGCCAGTAGGTGGCGACGTACGGCGCGGCCGCCAGCATGATCGCCACCGCGGCGGCCTGCACCACGAACGCACCGAGCAGCGCGAAGAACGCCCGGTTGCCGCGCGCGGTGCGCAGCGCCGCCCGCAGCCCGAGCGGCTCAGCCCCCGGCCGGGCGGGCACCCGGCGGGCGCCGAGCGTGGGGATCAGCAGCGTCACCAGCAGCAGCGCGGCGACCACCCCCGCCATCACGGCGTAGCCGCCGCGCCCGCCGCCGGCCAGCGACACCACGGCCGGGGCGAGGCCGCCCGCGACCAGGATGCCGACGGTCAGGCAGACGATCCGCCACACCATGATCCGGGTGCGGACGCGCGGCTGATCGGACATCTCGGCGGGCAGTGCCACGTACGGCACCTGGAACAGCGCGAACGCGCTGGAGGCGAGAACGAAGGTGCCGGCCACCCAGGCGGCGGCGCCGGAGCCGGTGAGCGGCGAGAGGAACATCGCGGCGAACGCGACCGGCAGGGCGAGCGTGCCGGCCAGCAGGATCCGGGTGCGGCGCCCGGTGCGCAGCGCCTCCCGGTCGCTGGCCGCGCCGACCAGCGGGTTGAACAGCGCGTCCCAGGCCTTCGGCAGCGCGACCACCAGGCCGGCCAGGCCGGCCGGGACGCCGAGCGCGTCGGTCATGAAGTAGAGCAGCAGCAGGCCGGGGACGGTGGAGTGGATGCCGGTGCCGATCGAGCCCACCGCGTACCCGGCGAGCTCCCGCCGCGACAGGCCCCGACCGGCCGTCATATCGCACCTTCGAGGCCGAGTTCGCGCAGCACCAGCGCCCGCAGGTGGGTGCGGAAGCGCGGCACCTGCGCGCGGATCATCGAGCGGCAGAAGCCGTGCGTGGTCCACAGCACCGTCCACACCGCGAACTCGACCCGGTCGCGCCCCAACTGCGGCAGCGCAGCGGCGAGTTCACCTGCAACCGACTCCAGCAGTGGCCGGGCGTACCGCGCCTCCAGGTCGGCGAACTCGGCGGCGTCGGCCATCCAGCGGCGCATCCACAGCGCGGGGACGTGCGGCTGCTCCAGGCAGAAGTCCAGGTACCGGTCGGCGAAGCGGGCCGCCGCCCGGGCCGGATCGTCCGGTGCGGCCATCGCGAATTCCGCCAACGCGGCGTCCACGGCGGCCCGTTCGGCCTGGTGGGCCCGCCGCATCACCTCGCGGTACAGGTCGGCCTTGGTGCCCACGTGGTAGGCGACGGTGGCGACGTTCAGCCCGGCCGCGCCGGCGATCGTCCGGGTGGTGGTGCCGTCGTAGCCGTGTTCGGCGAACAGGGCGGTGGCGGCCGTGAGGATCCGTTCCCGGCTCGCCTCGGCGGCCGTCCGGTGCTGGCTCATGGCGGGGAGCGTACGCGCGGCCCGGGTCACTGATCAAGCGCTTGATGGAGAGAATTTTCGGGCGCAGGAAACGACCGCGGGCCCCGCCGCAGGTGCGACGGGGCCCGTGATGACGAATCGTCAGCAGTGCGCCAGGGTCTCGCAGTCCTCCCAGCGGGTGCCGGTGTACTCGTCACCGGAACCACCGGGCGCGACCAGCTTGTTGGACTTCAGCTGGGCCGTGGCGGCGGGGCCGGCGGCGAGCCGGACGGCGATCGCGTCGATCACCGGGCGCGGGCTGGTGCCGGCGAAGTTGTTGACCAGCACGACGAACGACAGCTTGCGGCCGTCGGGCGCGGTCGCGAAGCCGACCAGGTTGTCGACGCCGCCCATCGAACCGCTCTTGGCGTGCACGTTGTTCTCGGCCTTGGTGCCGCGCATCCGGGCGGCCAGGGTGCCGCCGGTCATCCGCTCCGGGTTGCCCGCCACCGGCAGCGCGTTGTACCAGGCGTCGAACCACGGCTTGGTGTGGGCGACCTTCAGCAGGTCGGCCATCTTCCCGGGGGTGATCAGGTCGTAGCGGGACAGGCCGGAGCCGTCCACCTGCCGGGTGGTCGGGCCGGTCACGCCGTTCGCCTTCAGGAAGGCGTTGACCTGGTTGATGCCGGTCGCCCAGTCACCGCGGCCGCCCTTGACCTTGCCGATCTCCTTGGTCAGGTGCTCGGCGATGCCGTTGTTGCTGATCTTCAGCATCGGGACGATCACCTCGGTGAGGGGCTTCGACTCGTGCGAGGCCATCGGCTGCGAGGTCTCCGAGCCGCTCGCGGTCTGCACCCCGCGCAGCACCTTCACGCCGTGCTTGGCCAGCGCGCCCGCGAACACCTTCCCGGCGTACGTGGTGGGGTCCTCGACCGTCACCCAGGAGGTCACCGGCGCCGCGCCGGTCGGGATGCTGCCGGACAGCGCCAGCTCGTTGCTGCCCCGGCGCCGCTCCACGCCGACGCTCGACCCGCTGCCCGTCGCGCCGGTGGCGACCGTGCCGGTGAACTTCATCGGCGCCTCGGCCGGGTTCAGCGTCACCTTGGCGTTCTCGCCCGCCGCACCCGGGGTGACGGTGACCTGCACGGTGTCCATCATGTACTCGGCGTCGTTGGCGACGGTCAGCCCGGATATCTGCGGGCTGTACGAGTACGCCTCGTCGTCCCAGGCCCAGCCCGGGCCGAGCGGCGTCGAGTCGTACCGGCTGCCGTCCGCCAGCACCCGGCCGGTGACGGTGGTGACGCCGGACGCCGCGACCTTCGCGGCCAGGTCGTCGAGGTCCTGCACCAGCAGGGTCGGGTCGCCGCCGCCGCGCAGCACCAGGTCGCCGGTCATGGTGTCGCCGTAGATCTTGCCGGTGGAGCGGACCTCGGTGGTGAACCGGTAGTCCGCGCCCAGCAGGTCGAGCGCCGCCGTCGAGGTCACGGTCTTCAGGGTGGACGCCGGGGTGAACAGCGCCTGCGGCTGCCGCGAGTACAGCACCTCGCCGGTGGTGGCGTCCTGCACCACGACGCCGGCCTGCGCGCTCGCCAGCCGGGGGTCGGCGAGCAGGGTGTTCAGGTCGGCGGTCAGCGTGGCGTCGGCCGGCGCCGGGTCGTCGGCCTGCGCCGAGACGGCGAGCAGGGAGGCGGCGAGGACCGCGGCCGCGAGCGGCAGGCTGCGGCGGTACGTGCGTGCGGACACGGGTGGCTCCAGAGTGCGGATCGGCCGGGGTGCGTGCGTCACCAACGCCCCCGTTTGTCCGGGACATTATCATCTGACGGCAAATCAGATGATCTTCCCCCTTGGTTCCTTGGGGTCCCTCCTTCTAGACGCGCCGACCTTCCGAAAGGTCGCACCCCAAAAGCCGCCGGATCTGCCCGGATACACTGACGCGGGCTTCGGCAGGTCAACGTTCGGGACGGGAAACATGGGCGCGCACGCTGGACTGACGGTCGAACGGATCACCCGCGCCGCCGCCGAACTCGCCGACCAGGTCGGCATCGACAAGGTCACCGCCTCCGCCCTCGCCCGCGGCTTCGGCGTCAAGGACGCCAGCCTCTACTCGCACGTCAAGAGCCTCCAGGAGATCCGCACCCGGGTCGCCCTGCTCGCCACCGAGGAGATCAACGACCGCATCGCGACCGCCGTCGCCGGCCGCTCCGGCGCCGACGCCCTGGCCGCCTTCGCCGACGCCCAGCGGACCTACGCCCAGCAGCACCCCGGCCGCTGGGCCGCCACCCAACTGCGCCTGGACCCGGCCGACTTCGCCGACACCGACGCCCTCGCCCGGTCCGTCGAACTCACCTACGCGATGATGCGTCACTACCGGCTGGACGAACCCGAACTGACCGACGCCGTCCGGCTGCTGCGCTCCACCTTCCACGGCTTCATCGCCATCGAGGCCAACGGCGGCTTCCACCACCCGCGCGGCATCGACGGCTCCTGGCAGCGGATCGTCACCGGCCTGCACCAACTGCTGGAGAACTGGCCCCGGGCCTAGTACCGCGTCGGCAGGGGCTGCTCAGGCCCGCCGCTTCGCCGGCAGGAACGCGGCCGGAACGGCCGTCAGCACCACGAACCCCAGCGCCACCGCGAACACCACGCGGAACGCCCCGACCGTCCCCGCGCCCCCGTGCGAGGCGTGCTGCAGCACCAGCGCCACCACCGTGGTGCCCACCGCCGCGCCCAGCTGCTGCGCGACCGCGTTCGCGGTGGTCGCGGCGGGCACCGAGGCCGGCGGCAGCGAGTGGTAGAGCGTCACCATCACCGGCGACGCCGCCAGCGCCAGACCCACCCCCTGCACGAACAGCGCGCCGAGCAGCAGCGGGCCCGGCTCCGCGCCGCCGGCCCGGGCGAACACCGCCAGGCCCGCGCCCACCAGCGCCAGCCCGGCCAGCACCAGCGCCCGCGGATTGCTCCGGGCGTCGATCACCCGCCCGACCAGCAGCACCGCCGCGCCCGCGCCCGCCCCCTGCGCCGCCATCACCAGACCCGCCGCCAACGGGCCGCGCCCGCCCGCCTGTTGGAAGAACAGCGGCACCAGCACCACCGCCCCGTACAGGCCGAAACTGTTCAACAGGGAGACGGTGGTCGACGCGGCGAACGCGCGGTCCCGGAACAGCCCGAAGTCCAGCAGCGCCCGGCCCCGCCGGCGCCGCGCCAGCAGCCCGTGCGCCGCCAGCAGCACCGTCGCCACCAGCAGCGGCAGCAGCACCCCCGGGTCGCCCGGCGCCCGGCCCCCGCCCAGCCGGACGCACCCGAGGACGGCCGCCGCCAGCCCGCCGCTCACCGTCACCAGGCCCGCCAGGTCCAACTCGCCCGGCTCGCCCTCCCGTTGGTTGCGCATCAGCAGCGGCGACAGCACCACCACCGCCAGGCACACCGGCACGTTCAGCAGGAACAGCCACCGCCACGAGTGGCCCTGGACGAGCGCCCCGCCCACCACCGGCCCCGCGACGGGCGCGAGCAGGATCGGCACCGCGATCAACGCCATCGTCCGCCCCATCCGCGCCGGGCCGGCCACCTGCACCACCAGGATCCGCATCAGCGGGAACAGCATCCCCGCGCCCAGCCCCTGCACCACCCGGAACGCCACCAGCGACCCCAGCGACCAGGCCAGCCCGCACAGCACCGACCCCAGCAGGAACACCGCCAGCGACGCCGTCCAGCACGCCACCGCCCCGAACCGCCGCGCCGCCCAGCCCGTCGCCGGGATCACCGCCGACATCGCCAGCAGGTACGCCGTCGCCACCCACTGCACCTGCGCCAGGCCCGCGTCGAAGCGCCGCGCGAACGACTCCAGCGCCACCCCCACCACCGTGGTGTCCAGCAGCGCGACGAACGCCCCCGCCGCCAGCACCAGCGCCGCCCGCACCACCGGCCCGCCGAGCGGCTCCCGGCCCTCGCGGCCTTCCCGGCCCGTCATCGGACGACCCGCCCGAGGAACCCGGCCAGGTTCGCCCGCATCCGGGCCACCCGCGCCTCCGCGTCCAGGCTCTCCGTCATCCGCGCCCCGCCGGCCGCCACCCGCCTGCGCCCCCGCACGTACAGCGGGCACGCCAGGTCGCCGCAGAAGTACTCGCCCGCCGACGCGTACTCCTCCGCCGACCCCCGACCCGCCCGACGCGCCGTCATCAGCGCCACCCCCGAGGCCGGATGCGCCGTCAGGCAGATCGAACACATCGCCCCACCGCGCCCCGCCGCCGGCCGCTGCGCCAGGCGCAGGGCCACCCCGACCGTCCGCCCCTCGAACTCGGCGACCAAGTACCCCCGCTCGGGTGCCCCTGCCTCCCGCCATCCCAAAAAGTCGAGTCCGGCCCAGTCCAGCTCGCCGAGCCCGCGTGGCAGCCAGGCCCGACTCGCCTCCCCCTTCGTGCAGTTGACGAACGATGCCCGGATCTCCGCGTCGGTCAGTGCCCGCATGTCTTCCCCACCCATCCCTAGGAGTCCTAGTTTTGAGCCAAGGTATCCTAGGCTTGTCGACACGCCAACCGGTGTCCCCTCCGGGCCCGGACCGCGACGTGCGCCAACTCCCGTCCGGAGAAGCGGCCTTGAGGCTGGGGAGCGGGAGCGTCCGAGGCGCCTTCCGGCGGGCCGCGACGGGGGTGGGCGGGCCGGAAACCCCCAGATCGGGCTGCTCGGCCATGGGGAGCAATCGGACTCGTACCGACTGGCAGCCGCGGCCGCTGTCGTTTCTCTTTGAGTGCAGGGAAGCCCACTGCTTCCCGACTCAAGTTCCGTTCTCGGAAGGACTGTTTTCTGATGCGTGCTCTGACTCGTACTGTTGCCGCCCTCGGCCTCGCCGCCCCCGTCCTGCTCGGCTGCGCGGGCCTGGCCTTCGCCGGGGACGGCGGGGGCATCGACGAAATGGGCGACCGGCCCGAGGCGCACTTCGTCGACTTCGACTTCGCCGCCAACGAGGACGTTGCCGCCCTCGCCTTCACCGCCTCGTTCGTCAGCCCGGACGGCGTGGAGCACGCCAGCGGCGTTGTCGTCGCGAGCGACGAGGGCGTCTTCGGTGGCGCCACCGACGCGGGCGCGAGCTGGTAAGACCGACGCCTGACGCTTGAACGGGAGGAGGGCCGTCCCAGCCCTCCTCCCCGCACCACCTCAGCGCCGGCCACCTCGGCCGGCGCTTTGTCGTGCCCGGGCCTTAACCGACCGCACCGCCGGCGTTCGCCGGCTCGTCCAGCTGCGACGGTTCGTCGGTCCGCGCCGGCTCGTTCATCTGACCGATCGGGATGTGCACGCTCGGCGTGGTGCGCGCGGTGCTGTCGAGGTGGACGCGCTGGTCGTCGAAGAAGATGTGCGGACGCAGCACCTCCATGATCCGGCCCTTGTCGATGCCGCCGAGGAAGAACGCGTCGTTGACCCGGACGCCCCAGCGCTTCAGGCTCTTCACGGCCCGTTCGTCGGCGGGGGAGTTGCGGGCGGTGACGATCGAGACGGACACCCGCAGGCGGTAGCGGGGGTCGGTGCGGCGCCGGTCCTCCTCGCGCTGCTGGATCCGGTTGATCCCGGCGAGGAAGTCCTTGAGCGGCCCCGCGTCGTGCGGGACGTCCGCGTGGGCCACCTCGTAGTCGCGGAACTTCTCGATGCCTTCGCGCTGGTAGACCTGCTCCGACTGGTCGGAGGCGAGCACGCCGTCGAAGTCGAACGCGATCCGCAGGTCGGTGTCGTCCTCGTCGTCCCGCTGCATCGGCCCGAGCACCCGCCCGGCCGGCAGCCCGGCCGCCACCGCCTCG
Source organism: Kitasatospora sp. NPDC048407 (assembly GCF_043200475.1). NCBI lineage: Bacteria > Bacillati > Actinomycetota > Actinomycetes > Kitasatosporales > Streptomycetaceae > Kitasatospora > Kitasatospora sp. NPDC048407. Next base: position 330,024 of record NZ_JBICXW010000004.1, read on the forward strand.
CGGACGTCGTCCTCGTCGGCGGACAGGAACAGCGACATGTTGAGCACCGGCATGTAGCTGTACGGGGCGCGGCCCTGCTTGAAGATGGCCCGGGATATCGGCAGTTTGTGCGCCCGGATGGACCGCATCACCCGCAGCCCGGTGTCCGGGTCGTTGCGCGACAGGACGATCACCTCGACGAGCGGATCGTCCTCCGGGCCCAGGTTGTTCAGGGACAGCAGTCGCTTGACGAACGGGAAGGCCACCCCGGGCGCCAGGGTGACGTCCAAGTGGCCTTCCTGGTGCGCCCGGTAGGCGTCCTCGCCGTCCTCGCGGAACACCCGGTCCGAGTCCGTCAGATCGAACAGCGCGCTGGAGGCGACGCCGACCACCAGCCGCCCGGCAAGCTCGTACGCCACCCCGACCCCTCCTGTGCACTCCCGCCCGGCACATCCAGGGCCCGGCCCATTGTCGCACTGGTGTTTCAACGATCGCTCGACCCCGAACTGCTCTGCCCGCAGGGCCCGGTTCCTCGCCGTCGAGGCCCCGAAAAGCAGGGCGCAGTACGAGAGTTGACGGCCGTCAGGCGGCTGCCCGGGCCCGCGGCGTCAGTGCGGCGAACTCCAGCGGCGCGGACGGGTCGATCGACACGTCCAGCGGTGCGGGCTCGGCACCGGCACGGACCAGCAGGTCGCCGATCGCGGCGACCATCGCGCCGTTGTCCGTGCACAGCCCCGGCGGCGGCACCCGCAGCGTGATCCCGGCGGCCGCGCAGCGCTGCTCGGTCAGCGCCCGGACCCGCGAGTTCGCGGCGACCCCGCCGACCACCACCAGCGTCCCGACGCCGTGGTCGACGCAGGCCCGGACGGCCTTGCGGGTCAGCGTGTCGGCGATCGCCTCCTGGAGCGCGGCCGCCGCGTCCGCCACCGGCAGCTCGCGGCCGGCCGCGCGGTGGCCCTCCACCCAGCGGGCGGCGGCGGTCTTCAGTCCCGAGAACGAGAACGCGTACGGGTCGTCGCCCGCCCCGGTGAGCGGACGGGGCAGCCGCACCGCGGCCGGATCGCCGTCCCGGGCGGCCCGGTCGATGGCCGGACCGCCCGGGTACGGCAGGCCGAGAATGCGGGCGCTCTTGTCGAAGCACTCGCCGGCCGCGTCGTCCAGGGTGTCGCCGAGATGCACGATCGGGTCGCGGGCCAGATCGCGGACCAGCAGCAGCGAGGTGTGCCCGCCGGAGACGATCAGCACCACGCACGGATCCGGCAGCGGCCCGCCCGCCAGCCCGGCGGCGGCCACATGCCCGGCCAGGTGGTGCACGCCGTACAGCGGCACCCCGAGCGAGAACGCGTAGCTCTTGGCGGCGGCCACCCCCACCTGCAGCGCCCCCGACAGCCCCGGCCCCGTCGTCACCGCGACCGCCCCGACGTCCCCCAGTGTCAGCCCCGCCCGCCCCAGTGCCTCCCGCACCACCGGCGCCATCGCGTGCACATGCGCCCGCGCGGCGATCTCCGGCACCACCCCGCCGTACCGGGCGTGCTCGTCCATGCTCGACGCCACCGCCTGCCCGAGCAGCACTCCGTCCCGGACCAGCCCCGCCCCCGTCTCGTCGCACGACGACTCGATTCCCAGCACCACCGGCGACTCCGGCATCGGCCCGCACCACTCTCGCATCAGACTTGCAGTTGCACACAGTGTGCAACAAGCCGGGCGCGGGCCCCGTTCGGGGTCGGCGTACCTCCACAGGAGGAGAGCGTGGACGAAGCCCTCACCCTGCGGATCGATCAAGATCACGACCTGGTACCTACGGCCCGCGCCACCGCCCTCCATAGGCTCGGAGACGGCCACCTGACGCCACATCACCACTGGTCAGGGGCGTGCGAACCGAGGAACGATGACGACCTACCGATACACCGTGGCCGAACTGCGCGGGCAACTGCGGCAGCTGGTGCTGAGCGGAGCCGCGATCGCCCTGGGCGTGGCCTTCCTGATCGCCTCCGTCGGCGGAAGCGGCGCCCTGGTGGACTCCTTCAGCCAGACCGCCGCCACCGAGGTCGGCCCCGGCGACATCCAGGTCACCAGGCCCGCCACCAACGGCGGCCTGGACGCCACCGCGGCCGCCCACGCCCAACAGGCCACCGGAGTCGCCGCCGTGGCGCTCCGACTGACCGGCCAGGGCGCACTGCAAGCCGCCGACGGGCAGCCCCTCGACGCCGCCACCGTGACCGCCGTCGCCGCCGACCCGGCCCTGCGCTGGCAACTGCTCAAGGACGGCCGATGGCCGGACGCCCCCGGCGAGGCACTGCTCGACAGCGACACCGCCCACCGCCTCGACGCCGCACCCGGCTCGGACATCCGACTCACCCGCCCCGACGGCACCACCGCCACCGCCCGCCTGGTCGGCACCCTCGACGGCCGCGGCGCACCCAGCTTCGCCGGGCACCCGATCATCGCCGTCCCGGCCGCTGCCGTCGGCGAGTACGCCGCCGCCGTCACCGCCGCCCAACTCGACGTCCGACTCCAGCCCGGCGCCTCCCGCACGCACACCACCGAGGCACTGCGCGCCGCCCTCGGCGACGCACCCGTGATCCGCACCCGGGCGGCCTCCGTGACCGAGGCGACCCGGCAGAGCACCACCCTCTACGGCGTGGTCCTGATCGCCGCACTGTCCTTCGTCCTGATCGCGCTCGCGGTGGCGCGCATGGTGGTCAGCAACACCTTCTCCGTCATGCTGGCGCAGCGCACCCGCCAACTCGCCCTGCTGCGCTGCGTGGGAGCCGACCGGGCCCAGATCCGCCGACTGATCCGCCGCCAGGGCCTGCTGCTCGGCACCGGCGCCTCGACCGTCGGCGTACTCCTCGGCGTCGGGCTCTGCGCCGCCGCGACCGGCCTGGCCCGGTACGCCGACCTCGGGCCGGTGCGCCTGGACCTGCTGCCCGCCCCGGCCACCTGCGCGCTCGCCGGCCTGTTCGGCGTGCTGCTCACCCTGCTGGCCGTCCGTGGACCGGCGAAGCAGGCCTCCGCGGTGCCGCCCGTGGCCGCACTCGGCGGCGCCGTCGCCACCGGCGGCACCGCGGCCCGGCTGCGCGCCGCGGTCTGGTCCGCGGCGCTGCTGCTGGCCGGCGCCGCCTCGTTGGTGCTGGGCGTGCTGACACCTCCGCCGCTGTCGCTGCTCGCCGTCACCCTCGGCGCGGTCAGCAGCTTCTTCGGAGTGCTGCGACTCAGCCACCGACTGCTGCCCGCCGTGGTCGCCGCCCTCGGCGCCCCGGCCCGCCGACTCGGCGGCACCGCCGGACGGCTCGCCACCCGGCAACTGCGCCTCAACCCGGTCCGGACCGGCGCCACCGGATCCGCCCTGCTGCTCGGCGTCACCGTCATGGTCGGCGCCGTCACCGCCCTCGACATCACCTCCAACTCCCTGGTGCCGGTGGTCTCCGCCCGCCAGCCCGGTGTCTTCGCCGCCGCCCCCGCGGCCGGCGGCGCCCTGCCCGCCGACGCACTCGCCGCCCTCGGCCGACAGCCCGAACTCGCCGTCACCCAGGTCCGCTCCACCACCGTGGACGTCGACGGACACCCGACGCTGCTCGCGGCCGTCGACCCGACCGGCCTCAACCCCCGCGCCGACGGCGTCGACCGAGCGCGGACCCTGCCCGACGGAACGGCGCTCAGCGGCCTCGGCGGCGGACCGGAGAACATCCGCGTCACCGCCCCCGGGCAGCCCGCCACCGCCCTCCGCACCGCCCCCGGACGCAGCAGCCTGCCCTTCACCATGCAGAGCGGTGCCTACCTGCTGGTCACCCCCGCCACCCTCGACCGCATCGCCCCCGGCGCACCCACCACCACCGTCTGGATCAGCCCCGCCGAAGGCACCGACCACCTCACCACCCGCCGCGCCATGGACCGCGCACTGGCCGGCCACCCCGGGATCCAGGTCACCGACACCGCCGCCCAGGCCCAGACCATCCGCACCCTCCTCGACCGGATGACCCAGGTCAGCATGGCCCTGCTCTCCTTCTCCGTCGCCATCGCCGGCCTCGGAGTCGCCGCCACCCTGATGCTCAGCGTCAGCGAACGCGCCCGCGAGATCGGCATGCTCCGCGCCATCGGCATGTCCCGCCGCCAACTGCGCCGCATGCTCACGCTGGAAGCCCTGCTCCTCTCCCTCGCCGCAGCCCTGGCCGGCACCACCCTCGGCCTGACCTACGGCTGGGCCGCCGCCCGCTCCGTCACCTCCACCGTCGGAACCGTCGGCGGCCCCCCGATCCCCCTCGTCCTCGCCTCCCTCGCCCTGACCGTCCTGATCGGCCTCGCCGCCGCCGTCCTCCCCGCCCGCCGCGTCGGCCGCATGACCGTGGTGGCCGCCCTGCACGCGAGGTAGCCCCGTCCGGTTCTCTGCTGTCAGGGCTGAAAGAATCCGTCGAGAACCTTCAACTCTCAAGGGGGAGGCCGTAAATGACCAAGGAACAGCACAGCGACGCGCAGGCCGGTGGGACGTCGCGGCGCAGCGCGCTGAAGGCGGCCGTGGCCGGCGCGGGGACGATCGCCGCCCTCGGCGCAGCCACCCCCGCCGCGCACGCGGACGGGCCCGGGCGGGGCGCCCCGACCTTCGTCCTCGTCCACGGCTCGGGCAGCAACTCCTTCGCCTGGCAGCCCCTGCTGCGCGAACTGGGACTGCGCGGACACCGCGCGATCGCGGTCGACCTGCCCGGACACGGCCTCGGCGCGTACCTCCCCGAGTCCTACCAGTCCCCGCAGGACCTCGACCGGCTGCGCACCGAGCCGTCCCCGCTGTCCAAGGTGACGCTGGCCGACTTCGCCGCCCACGTCATCGCCACGGTCCGGCAGGCGCGCCGCAACGGCCCCGTCGTGCTGGTCGGCGCAAGCCTTGGCGGCGCCACTCTCAACGCGGTCGCCAACCAGGTGCCCGAGCTGATCGCGCACCTGGTGTACACCTCCGCGTTCTGCCCGACCAAGCACCCCTCGGTGCTGCAACTGGTCCTGACCCCCGAGGGGGCCGGCAGCTCCATGTTCCGGATTCCCCCGGTCCAGACACCGCCGGAGCTGGGCGTCAACCGGGTCAACTGGCGCTCCGCCGACCCCGCCTTCTTCGCGATCGTCAAGGACTCCCTCGCCGCCGACCGCACGGACGCCGAAGTCCGGACCCTGATGAACATCCTGGAGCCGGACGAGTCCGCGTCCATCGGCCTGACCGAGGACGCCCGCGGCCTCCCGGCGACCTGGGGCCGCGTCCCCCGCACCTTCGTCCGCTACACCCAGGACCACACCATCCCGCTCTCCCTCCAGGACCTCATGATCCGCGAGGCCGACGAGGTCACCCCCCACAACCGCTTCCGCGTCCGCTCCCTGAGCGCCCCCCACCTCGGCCCCCGCGACCCGGCCCTCCTGGCGGACGAACTGGAACTCGTCGCCCGCCTCTCCCACTGACCCCGAGCCGCCACTCCCGTCACCGCCGCTGACACCTCGGCCCGGACCCGCGCTACGAGGCCAGATCGAGTCGGGCCATCACCTCCCGCAGCGCAGGCGCGCAGCGGTCGGTGTCGGCGGCGGTGAGCCAAGCCAGTTCCGCGATCTCCGCGCCGGGGGTGGGCATGCCGTCGGCCGGGCCGGTGTAGCAGTGCATGCGCAGTCGGACGCCGGGGCGGCCGTGGGCGGGGGCCTCGACCGTGTGGGCGTGGGCGAGTCGCTCGGGTGCGCAGGTCAGGCCGAGTTCCTCGCGCAGCTCCCGGGCCAGCGCCCCGGCCGGGGTCTCTCCGGGCTCCAACTTGCCGCCGGGGAGGTAGAAGGCGTCCTTGCCGTGTGTCCGGACGGCCAGCAGCCGCCGGTCGCGGACGCAGATCCAGCCCACGGAGTCCAGCAGCGCATCGTCCGCCGACGGGGTCTCCCACTTGGGCGTGGGCGGCTGCCACCGGGCCATGGCGTCGAGCAGGGCCCCGGGGTCCGTCCCGGTGATCAGGTTCCGGTACGCGGGGCGGACGAAGCCGGTGTCGACCAGGTGGTCGGCGAGCGCGGTCAGCGGCTGCCAGAAACCGGGCGGGCCGAGCAGTGCGACGGGCTTGGTGTGGAGCCCGAGCTGCTGCCAGGTCCACGCCTCGAACAGCTCCTCCAGGGTGCCGGCGCCACCGGGCAGTGCGATGAACCCGTCCGCCGCCTCGGCCATCGCGGCCTTGCGCCGGTGCATGTCCTCAACCACCCGCAGGCGGGTCAGGCCGCGGTGGGCGATCTCCTTGTCCACCAGGGCCTTCGGCATGATCCCGACGATCTCGCCGCCGGCGGCGAGCGCGGCGTCGGCCAGCGCGCCCATCAGCCCGACCTTTCCACCCCCGTAGACGATGCCGACGCCCCGGCGGGCCAGCGTGGTGCCCAGGGCGGCCGCCAGGGCGGCGTACTCGGCGCGGGTGCCGGTGGCGGATCCGGCGAACACTGCGAAGCGCATCAATCCTCCAAATGCGACGCGACGTCGCGTCGCATTATGGCAGGGTGGACCACATGACCCCACCGCCCACCCCCTCGCAGCCCAGAGGCCCCCGGAGCCGCGACCAGGTCCTCGACGCCACGCTCGCCCTGCTCAGCGAGACCGGCTACGCGCGACTCACCGTCGAAGGCGTGGCCACCACCTCCGGCGTCCACAAGAGCACCCTCTACCGCTGGTGGCCCGACAAGGCGGCCCTGGTGGCGGACGCCCTCGCCTCCCGGATGGACACCGGCCCGCTCCCGGACACCGGCAACACCCGCGACGACCTGACCACCTGGCTGCGCGGCACCATCGCCAACTACACGGCCACCCCCGCCGGTGCGACCATGCCCGCCCTGATCGCCGACCTGGCCGGCCGCCCCGGCGCCCTGGACGCCTTTCGCTCGGCCTTCCTCACCGAACGCCGCGCCAACTGCGCTACCGTCATCCACCGCGGCATCACCCGAGGCGACCTGCCCCCGGACACCGACGTCGAGCTCTTCATGGACGCCCTGGCCGGCGCGGTCTTCTACCGCCAGCTCGTCACCGGCCTCCCCATCGACCCCGACCTTCCCGCCCGCCTCGTCCGCATCCTCGGCCTCTGACGGCCCTCCGCGTCAGGCGGGGAGGCCGACGGCGCGTTCCCTGGTGCGGCGTTGCTGGATGACGACCGCGACCACGAGCAGCGCGCCCTGGGCGACGTTCTGCCAGAAGGAGTTGATGCCCTGGACGGTGAGTCCGTTCTCGAGGGCGCCGAGGAGGGCGACGGCGAGGAGGGTGCCGCCGATGGTGCCCTTGCCGCCTTTGAGGGCGCAGCCGCCGAGGGCGGCGGCGGTGATGGCCTTGAGTTCGAGGCCTTCACTGCCGGAGGTGGGCTGTCCGCTGCCGGTGCGGGCGGTGAGCAGGATGCCGGCGATGGCGGCGACGGTGCCGATGAGGGCGTAGACGGCGACCAGGTACTTGTTGATGTTGATGCCGGCGAGGCGGGCGGCGGTGTCGTTGCCGCCGATGGCGTAGACGTTGCGGCCGATGTCGGTGTAGGTGAGCAGGACGTGGACGGCGAGGGCGACGGCGATGAGGATCCAGACCATGACGGGGAGTCCGGCGATCCTGCCCCGGCCGAGGAAGACGAAGAAGGCGTTGTTGAGGACGTAGCCCTGGGCCCGGCCGTCGGAGAGGAGTTGGGCGAGGCCCTTGTAGGCGGCGAGGCCGGCGAGGGTGGCGATGGTGGGGTTGACCCGGCCGTACACGATGACCGCGCCGTTGAGGATGCCGATCAGCAGGCCGACGGCGACGGCGGCGGCCATGCCCGCGAAGGCGTTGGAGCCGGCGGAGGTGAAGGCCATGGCGCTGACGACGGAGGCGACGCCCGCCTGGGAGCCGACCGAGATGTCGAGTCCGCCGCAGATGATGACGACGGTCTGGACGACGGCGAGCAGGCCGGTGATGGTGGCGGCCTCGGCGATCACCTGCATGTTGGTGAGGCTGAGGTAGTTGTCGTTGAGGAGGCCGAAGACGGTGAGGACCGCGGCCAGGGCGCCGATGAGGCTGAGGTTCTGCCCGCCGACGGCGCCCAGGACGGGAATCCTCGCGGAGGGCCGGCGCCGGCCTCCGTCGTCCGAGAGGGCAGGCGGTGTGGTGGCGGTTGTCATGAGGTTGCTCCTGGGGCGCTCGTGCTGATGTCATCGGCCATCGCGAGGGCGAGGACGGCCTCCTCGGTGGCTTCCGCACGGTTCAGCTCGCCGGTGGTGCGGCCGTTCTGCATGACGACGATCCGGTCGGCGAGGCCGAGCAGTTCGGGCAGTTCGGAGGAGATCACCAGCAGGGCGATGCCCTGTTCGGCGAGGTCGGCGATGATCCGGTAGATCTCGGCCTTGGCGCCGACGTCGATGCCGCGGGTGGGCTCGTCGAGGATCAGCAGCTTGGGTTTGCGGGCGAGCCAGCGGGCGAGGACGACCTTCTGCTGGTTGCCTCCGGAGAGCTTGCGGACCTCGTGCTCGACGGACGGTGCGCGGACCCGCAGGCGGTCGGTGTACTCCTGGGCGAGCTCGCGTTCCGCTCCTCGCCTGACGAAGCGGAAGCGGCGCAGTCGCTCCAGCACCGCGATGGAGGTGTTGTCCCGGATCGTGCGGTGCAGGAACAGCGCCTGCGCCTTCCGTTCCTCCGGGGCCAGGCCGAGGCCGGCGCGGATCACCGCTCCGGGGTTGCCGGACGGCAGCGGCTGCCCGTCCAGGGTGACGCTGCCGGAGCGGACGGGCAGGTCCCCGGCGAGCGCGAGGGCGAGTTCGGAGCGTCCGGCGCCGATCAGTCCGGCGAGGCCGACCACTTCGCCGGCGTGGATCCGCAGGTCGATGCCGTGGACCCGGTCCGTCGTCAGGTCACGGACGTCCAGGACGACCCGGTCGGTGACGACGGGGCGGCGGACGGACATCGCCGACAGGTCGCGGCCGACCATCAGGCGTACCAGGTCGCCTTCGGTGGTGGTCCCGGCGTCCTGGACGCCGACCAGGGCTCCGTCGCGCAGGACGGCGATGCGGTCGGCGAGTTGGAAGATCTCCTGCATCCGGTGCGATACGTAGACGACGGCGACGCCCTGGTCGCGCAAGCGGTTGATCAGTGCGAACAGCGCGTCGACCTCGTGCTCGGACAGCGAGGAGGTCGGCTCGTCGAACGCGATGACCCGGGCGGCGGTTCCGCCGGTCAGCGCTCGCATGATCTCGACCAACTGGCGCTGGGCAGCCGTCAGTTGTGATCCGAGCAGATCGGGTTCCAGGACGTCGGCGAAACCGAACCGGGTGAGGTCCGCGGTGATCCGGCGGCGCAGCTCGGCCCGGTCGAGGCGGCGGCCGGCCCGGCGGGGCAGGGATCCGGCGTAGACGTTCTCGGCGACCGGGACGTGCGGGATGATCTCGGGTTCCTGCGGGATGATCCGGATGCCGGCGGCCCGTGCGTCGGCCGGGGAGCGCAGGTCGACCGGTCGCCCGTCCAGGAGGACGCGTCCCTCGGTCGGCCGGTGGTCGCCGGCGAGGATCTTCAGAAGAGTGGACTTGCCGGCCCCGTTCTCACCCATGAGGGCGGTGACTCTGCCGCTGGGGAGGTCGAGGGTCACGTCGCTCAGGGCCTGCACCGCGCCGAATCGCTTGGTGATCCCCTCGACCCGCGCCCCGGCGGTGGAGGGCGGTCGGGAGATCGGGGTCGAGGGGCGTGCTCTGTTCACTGGGTCACCTCAGGAATGGAGCGAAGGAGTGGAGCGGAGGAGTGGAGCGAAGGAGTGGAGGCGGCCGCCGGCCCCACCGGCGACCGCGGGGAACGACGGTCAGTTGCAGGTGACGCCGGCGCCCTTCCAGGTGGCGGCGTCGACCATGGTGGTGCGGGCGAACGCCTCGGCGGGCATCTCCTTGTTGTTCTTCAGCCGGTCGTACATGGTCTGGACGGCGAGTGCGCCGACGTCCTTGCCGTTGATGAACAGCGCGGCCTTCATCCCGGAGGGCTTGCCGCCGGTCCAGCTCTTGCAGGCGAGATAGGCGCCGAGGCCCACGCCGTCGATGTCGCCGGGGCTGACGCCGGCGTTCTGCAGGGCGGTGACGCCGCCCTGGACGTTCTCGTCGTTGCAGCCCCAGACCACCCAGTGCTTGACCCCGGCGTTGGCGGTGACCGTCGCAGCGACCTTGTCCTGTGCGCCGGTCGGGGTGTTGTCGGTGGCGACGTCGATGTTCCGGACCCCGGGGACGGCGGAGTCGAAGGCTTCCTTGGCGGCCTTGACCCGGTCGCCGCAGACGGTGACGTCCTGCTTCCAGGCGGAGATGATCCGGGTGTCGGCGGCGTTCCAGCCGGCCTTCTTGAACTCCTCGGCGGCGCGTTTGCCGACCTCGCCGCCCATCTGCGCGCCGGAGAAGCCGATCCGCGGCACCAGGTCGGACTTGGCGCACTTCGCCGGGTCGGGTCCGGTGGCGCATACCTGGTCGTCCGAGGTGAGCAGGGCGATCTTCGCGTCCCGCGCGGTCTGCACGACCTGCGGGCCGACGGCCGGGTCGGGCACGACCACGATGACGCCGTTGGTCTTCTGCGCGATCGCGGACTGCACCTCGCTGATGGTCTTGTTGGCGTCGTTGCCGAGGTTCACCACCTTGATGTCGATGCCCAGTTCGGCGGCCTTCGCTCTCGCGCCGGCCGCCTCGCCGACGAAGTACTCCTGGTCGCCCTGCTTCTGCAGGTAGGTGATCGAGATCTTTCCGCCGACCGGGGCGACCGCGGGGGCGCCGGAGGTGGACTCCTGGCCGGTGGAGCAGGCGGTGGTGGTCAGGCCCAGGGCGAGCAGGAGTCCTGCGGCGGCACGGCAGTTGATGGCACGGGACATGAGGGGAGGCTCCTTTTCGTCGAACGCGAGAGGGGGAGAGGGCTCCTGACTCCGTCGCGCACAGGCTCCGGCGGCCCGTCAAACCACCAGAAACCAACATGCTCAAACGCGACCCGACATATCACAGTGCCATTGCACGGGCATGTCAAGAGGGCGGGGGCATGGACATCCGCCCGTGAAGTTATCCGTTGCATTCAACGGCAGTTCGGCCTGAAGCTTCCTGAAGACGGCGTGTTCGAGGTCTTGAGTGCTTGTTTCCGATCTGGCTACCATGCGTTGCTTTCTGTTCGAAAATTCCTCCAGCCGTCGATCTCTGGAGATGGATTCAACAGAACCCACCGGCATGTCACATCCCCCGCAGGCTCACCTGGAGCGCCCCCATGCGTCCATCCATGCCCCGCACCCTGCTGCACGCCCTCGCGGCGTTGTCCCTCGCGGCATCCGGCCTCACGGCCGTCGTCGCCGGCTCCGCCCCCGCCGCGGCCCTCGACAACGGCAACGCCCTCACTCCGCCGATGGGGTGGAACTCCTGGAACATCCTGGGCACCGCGGTGACCCAGCAGCAGGTCGTCCAGACCATCGACTTCATGTCGTCCAAGGGCCTGGTGGCGGCCGGCTACGACACCGTCACCATCGACGACGGCTGGTCGCTGTCCCACCGCGACGGCCAGACCACCGACCTCGTCAAGAACTCCTACGGCGCGATGCAGCTGTACGACGCCAACCGCAACCCCGTCAGCGGTACCGACGGCAACGGCTTCGACCTGACGACGGGACACCTGATACCGGACCCGAACCACTTCCCGGCGCACACCGTCAACGGGCAGACCCTGAACGGCATCCAGTACCTGTCGTGGTACGCCCACAGCAAGGGCATGAAGTTCGGCCTCTACGCCACCGGCACCTATACCACCTGCCAGGGGCACCCGGGCAGTCTCGGGCACGAGTCGACCGACGCCGCCGACTTCGTCGCCTGGGGTGTCGACTTCGTCAAGTACGACGACTGCCCCTACGGCCCGCCGATCACCGGTCCGGACGGGTACAACTACGGAACCCAGGGCGAGGGCCGGGAGTTGACCCGCTCCCTCTACGCCCGCACCCAGGACTTCCAGCGCGCCCTGGACGCGGCCTCCGCCGCCCGGGGCCGACCGCGCGTCACGCTGAGCGTGTCCGCGCAGCCCGTGCACACCGGCCTCCCGTACCTGCTGGCCGGTGACGACCCCGCCCGCACCGACCCGGTGATCCGGGCGGTCGGCACCCCCGCCCGGCAGGCCCCCGGCTACGCGCCGACCGGCATCTGGTGCGGTCAGGTCGCGAACCTCTGCCGGATCGGCGGCGACCGCGGTCCGGACCTGGAAGGCGTGCTCTACAACGGCCAGTTGCAGACCGCGCTGCAGTATCCGGGCAACGTCCGGCCGGGCAGCTGGAACGACATGGACATGATGTTCGCCGGCTGGCTCGACCCGTACGGCCTCTACGGCACCACCGACACCTGCACCTGCCACAAGCCGATGAACGACACCGAATCGCGTAGCGAGATGTCGATCCTCGCCATGGCGGCCGCCCCGCTGATCTCCGGCGCCGACCTGCGCACCGCCGCCGACTCCCAGCACAGCGACCGCGGCTACACCTGGTCCACGGGCATCAGCGACTCCGCGCTCGCCATCTACAAGAACGCCGACGTCATCGCCGTCGACCAGGACAGCCTCGCCAAGCCCGCCACCCTGGTCGGCAACCCGCCGAACAGCCCCACCGCCCCGCTGGTCCTCAAGCGGCAGCTGGCGAACGGCGACACCGCCGTCCTGCTGGTCAACCAGGACCCGAACTCCGCCCGGACCGTCTCCACCACCCTGAGCGCACTCGGACTGACGGGTCCCGGCTACTCCTCCAAGGAGCTGTGGACCGGCGCCACCGGCAACGTCACCGACACGCTCGGCGCCTCGGTCGCCCCGCACGGCGTGGCCATGTACCGGCTCAAGGCCCTGCCCGTCACCGTCCCCGCGACGGTGATCGGCGACGGCCGCTACCACGGCATCAGCGCCGGCGGCACCGGCGGCCAGGTCCTGGAAGTCCGGGGCACGTGCAGCGCCCCCGACGGCTCGACCACCGACATCAACACCTGGTGGGACTGGCACACCTCGGAGCGGTGGCGCTTCGACGCCAACGGTGACGGCACGGTGCACATCACCGACGACTGCTACACCGGCACCCAGGTCCACGGCACCCTGACCGGGCCGGCCACGCCCGGCAATCCGGCGTGGGTCCTCAACAGCTACGACCCCAACAGCCCGCACCAGAAGTGGCGCGTCGTCCAGAACACCGCCACCGGTGCGCTGACCATCACCAACGTGGCCACCGGCCTCGCACTGGACGCCCCGCAGTCCACACCCACGTCCGCCGTCGTCCTCGACCAGCCCGACGGATCGGCCGCAGGCCAGTCCTGGAGCCTGATGTCCTGACGCGGCGGCCCCACAGCGATCCACTTTCCGTGTGGTCGAGTCCCGCATGTCCGTTCCCGGGGAGGAACCTTGCAATCCGTACGCGCAAAACTGTCCCGCCGCATCAGCGCGGCGTTAACGTCCCTCACCCTGCTGGCCGGTGGCGGCGCGCTCGTCGCCGGCGCCCAACTCGCCACCGCCCCACCGGCGATGGCGCTCGACAACGGCATCAACCTGACCCCCCAGATGGGCTTCAACAACTGGAACACCACTTGGTGCGGGTCCCAGTTCAACGAGGACCTGGTCAAGGGCATGGCCGACCTGTTCGTCAGCAAGGGCCTCAAGGCGGCCGGCTACCAGTACATCAACCTCGACGACTGCTGGGCGATGCCCTCCCGGGACCTGTCCGGCAACCTGGTGCCCGACCCGGTCCGGTTCCCGCACGGCATCAAGGCGCTCGCGGACTACGTCCATGGCAAGGGCCTGAAGTTCGGCCTCTACTCGAGCGCCGGCATCCACACCTGCGACGTCCAGGGCTTCCCGGGCGGCCTCGGCCACGAGCAGCAGGACGCCGACCTGTGGGCCTCCTGGGGCGTCGACTACCTCAAGTACGACAACTGCAACAACATGGGCGTCGACGCACAGACCCGCTACAAGGCCATGGGCGACGCGCTGAAGAAGACCGGCCGGCCGATCCTCTACAGCATCTGCGACTGGGGCTCCAGCGGCCCGTGGAACTGGGCTCAGCCGGTCGGCAACTCCTGGCGCACCACCGGCGACATCAGCGACACCTGGCAGAGCATGATTTCCATCGCGCACGCCAACCAGGGACTGTCCGCCTACGCCAAGCCCGGCGCCTTCAACGACCCGGACATGCTGGAGGTCGGCAACGGCGGCATGACCGGCACCGAGTACCGGACCCACTTCAGCCTCTGGGCCGAGATGGCCGCACCACTGCTGATCGGCGCCGACCTGCGCACCGCCAAGCAGGAGACGTTCGACATCCTCACCAACGCCGACGTCATCGCGATCGACCAGGATCCGCTGGGCAAGCAGGGCTCGGTGGTCTCCAGCGACCACGGCCTGGTCGTCATGTCGAAGCCGCTGGCCGACGGCAGCCGCGCGGTCACCCTCACCAACGAGGGCTCCTACGACGCCACCATCACCACCACCGTGCAGGCCGTCGGCATCGCCGGCGCGCCCTCGTACACGGTCAAGGACCTGTGGGCGAAGAAGACCACCATCAGCACCGGGACGATCAGCGCCACGGTCCCCGGCCACGGCACCGCGATGTTCCGGGTCACCCCCAGCGTGCCCGTCCCGCCGCCCACCGGCATGAGCTACCTGAGCGACCTGCCGTTCCTCGCCCAGGCCAACGGCTGGGGCCCGGCCGAGCGCGACCACAGCAACGGCGACTGGGCCGCCGGTGACGGCCGCACCCTGGCCATCCGCGGCACCACGTACGCCAAGGGCATCGGTACGAACGCCGCCAGCGACATCAGCTTCAACCTCGGCGGTACCTGCAAGAACCTGGTGACCAGTGTCGGCATCGACGACGAGACGTCCGGCAACGGCTCCGCCGTCTTCCGGATATTCAAGGACGGAACCCTCGCCGCCGACAGCGGAAAGCTCACCGGCAAGGACCCGGCCAAGAAGCTCACCGTCGACCTCACCGGCGCCACCACCCTGCGCCTGGCGGTCACCGACGGCGGCGACGGCACCAGCTGGGACCACGCCGACTGGGCCGACGCCAAGATCGCCTGCGGCAACGGCCCCACCGCCGGCGCCCACCAGCTCTCCGACCTCACCTGGACCTCCGCGAGCAACGGCTGGGGCCAGGTCGAGAAGGACATGAGCAACGGCGACAACCAGTCCGGCGACGGACACACCATCACCATCAACGGCACCACCTACGCCAAGGGCCTCGGCACCAACGCGTTCAGCGAGATCGTCTACTACCTCGGCGGTACCTGCACCTCCCTGACCACCGACGTCGGCGTCGACGCCGAGGCCATGGGCCGCGGCACCGTCGCCTTCCAGATCTGGAAGGACGGCACCAAGGTCGCCGACAGCGGCGTGCTGAACGCCACCGCCGGCGCCAAGCACCTCACCGCCGACCTCACCGGCGCCAACGAACTCCACCTCGTCGTCACCGACGGCGGCGACGGCAACAACAGCGACCACGCCGACTGGGCGGGCCCGGTCCTTACCTGCTGACCGATCGCCCTCACGGGTACGGTGCCCGGATCCGCCCGGGTCCGGGCACCGCACCCCTCCCAGCGAAACGGGGGCCGCACGGAAGGTGCTACTCGGTCCGCAGCGCGGTGGCGGTCCGGGAGCGGGCCGCCCAGCCGGCCGGCAGCAGGGCGATCGCGATCCCGCCGACCAGCAGCGGGAGCAGCATCCCGGCGGTGTAGACGTGGCTC
Source organism: Kitasatospora sp. NPDC048407 (assembly GCF_043200475.1). Taxonomy (NCBI): domain Bacteria; kingdom Bacillati; phylum Actinomycetota; class Actinomycetes; order Kitasatosporales; family Streptomycetaceae; genus Kitasatospora; species Kitasatospora sp. NPDC048407. The sequence continues at coordinate 345,690 of NZ_JBICXW010000004.1, forward strand.
AGGCTCGCCGGCAGGTTCCTGCCGATCGCGCTGCCCATCCGGCTCAGCGTCACGTTCTCCACCGCCATCCCGACCGGGACTCCGATCAGCCCGGCGACCAGGGGAGTACAGGTGTGGAGCGGGTGTTGCCTTCGGCGTAGTGATGCTTGCCGTCGACCTCCAGGACGATTCGCTCGTCTTCATGACCAGGATGTCGTTGTTGATGGCGTCGCCGAGCACGAATTCCGACTTGGCCCGTTGCGAACGCTCCCGTCTGATCTACGCGATCTGCGAGTAGCGGGCCGCAAGGGCGAGCCGAAGGGCTTCGCCTGTCGCGAGTTCCGGGATCCTCCAACTGCCCACCTGCGCGCTGGACCTCAACTCGCAGGAAGGCATCTGGTCGCCGGCCAAGTGCGACATCGGCAACCTGGCAGCTGTGAACCTCGACCGGTTCACCCGAGCCGTCAAACGCAAGCTCGAGTAGATCCAGTACCGCCCGTGCCTCGTCAACGGCTGCCTCGCCGGGGCGGCCAGGATCACGACGGGGTTGAGTTGATGCCTGGTGGATCCGCCACCGGGATCCGATGTGGTAAGCATAGTGGCGGCAGTTTGGGCATCCTGTGGACAAGGTGTGCGCGGCTGTGGCCGTGCAGGGACCCAAGGGGTGGGGATGGCGGATCCGTTGAGCCTTGCTTTGCTGAGCAGCGTGACGCTCACCGAGGGCATCAAATTCCTCTATGACAGGGCCGGTGGGATCCTTGACCGTGCCCGGGAGCGCCGGGCGGCCCGCCGGTCGGAGGCACTGGAGCTGGAGGCCGCTCAGGACCCGGTGCTGGGGAGCCAGTTGGCTGCAGCGTCGGTGGAATCGGCGGTGGTCGAACGGAACGCGGCGGCGCTGGAGGGACTGCGCACTGTCCTGACGCCCTACGTCCACGGCGAGTTGGCAGCCGACCCTCGGGATGCCGCGCTGCGGGACCAAGTAGAAGCACTGCGGGGCCTGCTGGAGCTTCTCTATGGGCAGCGGATCGCGTTTCGTGGCGAGTCGCGCGGCAAGACCGGCTCCACCATCGATGTTGAGGCGGTGGCCCGGGAGGTCGAAGGGAGATTGACGGCAGTCCGAGCCAAGAAGCTGTCCGGTGGCGCAAAGTTGCGGGTCAGAACCGACACCGATCACGTCGGCTCGGGAGCCGAAGTGATCGGCGTGGACCTCGACGATATCCAGGGCTGAGCCGAAACATGGCCGCCGCAGCGGACGATGGCCGGAACCGAACAGCGATTCCAGGGGAGCCGGCCACGTCGGCGGTGATCTCCCAGTACGTGGACGACCCGTACTTCGTTCACCGTGCCTGGCTGGCCGACCTGGTGGAGCAAGCGGTCTCCGGCGACGAGCAATGGATCGTGGTGGAGGCGGCAACCGGGGCCGGAAAGAGCGGACTTGTGGCGCAGCTGGCCCAGGCGCACCCCGGGTGGGTGTGCCACTTCCTTCGCGCCGGGAGCCGGTCGGCTCTTCATGGTGGCGACCTGGAAGGCTTCCTGTTGGCCGTTGGGCATCAACTGGCTTTCCAGCGCCCTGAGTTGTTTGACCCGCAGCGGCTGGCCATCGAGATCGAGCAGGTCAGCGGGGAGGTCGGCCCCGGCGGGCGCATGGTCGGTCTTTCCGTCGACGACTTTGTCGCCTCTCCGTTCCTGCGGACAGCGGTCTCGGTACGGCAGCGAGCCGACCGGTTGGACGGCGAGATGACCGCCGTCCGAGCAGGCCGGATCACGGTGGAACCCAGACTCCTGCACCCGGACAACCTCGCCTGGCTCGCGTTGTTCGGCCCGGCGACGGTCCTCGCGGCAACCGCCCCCGAAGACCGCATCGTGGTAGTCCTCGACGCGGTGGACGAGGTCGCCGACAACCACCACGGCGGGCTGCTCGACTGGTTGGTGCATGGCCCGCAGTTGCCGGCCAATGTTCGGTTCGTGGTCGCCTCCCGCCCCCACCGCACCCTGGACCGCCTTCGCCACAGTCGGTCCGACGGCGTGCGTGAAGTCCGGATCGACCCCCTTGACCCACGGGTGCACGCGGACGCGCGGGCCTATCTCGCGGCGACGTTCGCGGAACCGCAGACGGCCGGGGCATTGGCCCGTCATGGACTCGACGTGGAGGGATTCGCTCTCGAACTGGCAGACCGGTCACGCGGCAACTTCGCCTACCTCGTCGCCTACGCCCGAGCGGTGATGGACCAGGCTGCCGCTCCCGACGACGATGCTCTGGTGCGGTTGCTGACGCTGAGCGAGGTCCCGGACAGTTTGCAGAGCCTGTACCGGTTCCTGGTGGGCGTGGTGCGCAGCCGGGTTGAGCGCCTGGGTACCTTCCTGCCGGCGGCGAACGCGGATGGAGTGGGCCGGGTGCCCGCGTGGGAGGGCGTCGGCCAACCGATCCTCGCCCTCCTGACCGTGGCGCGTGCTCCACTGCCGTCGATGGCGCTGTTCCGCCTGGCGGGTCTGCAGGTCTCCCGCAGCGACGCACTGAACGTCCTCAACCGGTTTGCCTCCCTGCTGGACAACGGGCCTGCGGGTGTCCAGTGGTTCCATTCCTCGTTCTCCGAGTACCTCGGCTCGGAGCAGGCCGCCGAGCCGCTGGCCGAGGATGCCGTCGACTGCCCGCACTGGCACGGCCGGATCGTGCGGCACTACCGCGCCCAAGCGCACTCCTGGGCGGAGGCTGACTGGGCGGTGATGGACGAGTACGGCCTCGCGCACCTGCCCTCGCATCTGGTGCTGCGGGACGCGAGCGCAGCCCATCAGGTGCGTGAGCTGGCCTGCGAGGGGTACCGCCGAGCCCTTCGCCGCGCTACCGGCGGTGACCGAGCCTTCCATGACCTGCTGAACCTTGCCGACGAGTTCCCGGCCCAACCCGGGGACCTGCTCGGGGCCGTGGGGACCGCCCTCCTCACCGGTACACTCCGCGCCCACCTGCAGCGGAGGGATGGCGCGCTGGCTCCCCACGCCCTGGAGCTGATGGCGGCTCTCGGCCAGGTCGACCAGGCGCTGGACCAACTTGAGACGATCGTCCCGGTGCAGGACCAGTGGCACGGCCTGCTCCGCATCTACGCTCGGGCGAGTGAGCAGGAGCGGGAAGCGCATCGTAGTCGCCTAGGCACGCCACGGCTGCTGGCGTTGGCCCGGGAGTTGATGTCACAACCCGAAGCCGTGACCACTCCGGCTGCGCAGCTTGTGGTCGAACTGGCCGCTGTTCTGCCCACTGAGGACATGGCCGAGCTGCTGCGGTTGTTCGAGGAGATCCCCTTCCCGCCCAACAGCGACCCGGGGACGCGGGAGAGGGCACTGGCGGCTGTCGCGCGGCGCGCGCCGCTCCCCGACGCATGCCGTCTGGCCATGGAGTGCGGTTCACATGCCCCGCTGGTTCTTCTGGAACTGGCGCAGCGGGACGAGGTCTTCGCTGTTGGCCTGCTGCGCCAAGCCGCCGCACTGCTGACCGCGGCGGAGCCCGTGCCGTCGCGGCCGCAGGATCATGCCTGGGACAGCCACGGCGTGCGGCGGACCTCGGAAGCCATGGCGCGCCTGGCGGCGGCGTGGTTTCCGCGCGACCGCCAGGAATTCGCGTACTGGTTGCGGCTCTTGGAGCTCCGGTTCGAGGCATGGAAGGCCCGAAGCAGCCGTCATGAGTCGCAGGCCGAGACGGGGCTGTCGGAACCGTTGGAGAACCAGTGGTGCGCGGTGGTCGAGGTGCTCCATGGGGTAGCAGCGGATTTCTCCGTCCAGGTGCTGGAGGCATTGGAGGAGAGCGACTCCTCGCTGTGGGAACCGGTCTCCCGCTGCTGGCAGGAGCTCGGCCACCCTCAACTGGCGCAGGCGGCGCTGCGGCGAGGAGAGGCGGCCCTTGAGGGGCTGAAGCGGCCGGCTGTCATCGAGGGGCTCTGCCGACTGGCGCTGCTGCATCGCGGGGCGGGCCGTCATGAAGAGGCCGAGGCTCTGATGGACCGCGCTCTCGCCTTGGCGGAAGAGGCGCTGGTAGCGGTGCGTGAGACTCCGGACATGTTTGGTCACGCGGCAGATGGTTCGCTCGACATCGTGCGGGCGCTGGCCGACTGGCAGCCGGAGCGGGCCCTGCGTATCGCCCGAGAAGCACCTTCCTGGACGCCGCTCGGTATCAGGTGGCCTGAACGGGACGTCGACCGGGCCTCGTTGATGGCCCGTGTCGGCCTCGCTGTCCTTGACACCGAGCCGACGCGGGCCGAGGCGATTCTGGGCGAGATCGTCGGCCATCCGGTTGACAAACGTCTCGGCCGCGAAGCCGTCACCGCCACCGGCCCGGGCTACGAGCTCAGTGGCTGGCAGCCCCCCAGCGGTGAACGTGCTTTTCACAACTGGCTTCTTGATCAGGTCGCCTACGTGCATGTTGTGTGGAACAGCTTCGTCGAAAACGCCGACAAGAGGTGGTATTCGACGGTCAACGACTTCTATTCCGGTGTTCAGCCCCCGCCGGGGCCGCGCCTCACCACCGCCGGCTGGGGGCGCGCGTTGCGCTTCCTCGCCGGCTGCACACCCACCGACCCGGTAGCGGCGGCAGCCCACCTGGAGCGCCTCCTGGACCCCGCCGAGCGGGCCGTGGGCCTTGCCCAGATCTCCGTGCTTGCAGCGCGCGCCGGACATCCGGCGGCGGGCTCCCTGCGGGCAGCGGCTGGGGTTGCCCTTGCCGAGGTCCCCGTACACGAGTGGGTGCTGGGGCACGACGATCCGTTGAGGACCTCTCAGTTGAGCGCGCTGTGGGACCCCCGCTGCCGGACCACCGCGGAGTTTGCGGCAGTCGTCTGCCCCGAGGATCCGGAACTGGCCCGGCGGCTATTGGCGGAAGAGGATGCGGCAGCACTCTTTCCCGGGCTCTTCGCGGATGCCCTGCCGCAGACTGTCGCCCTCTCCATCAGAAACCGGAGCACCAAGCACGACGCGCAGGAGTTCCGCCCGGGGGTGTTGCGGCAGGTGGAACGGGCGGTGGGGAGTGGAAACAGTCACTACACTGCCGTCGCGCTGTGCCAGATCCTTCCGGTGATGGCCGAGATCGATGCCGAGGAAGCGTGGAGGCTCACTGAGCTGATCGACGTACCGGTCTACCGGGCCGTCGCGCGCGTCAGGCTGGCGCCCTTTCAGCCCGACCCGGACGCTGCCATAACCGGCGCTTTCGAGACCCTCGGCCCCGAGCCCGAGCCCTGGCACCTCGTCAAGGTGGCGACCAATCTGGCGTTCCTCACCTCCGACGCCATGTCGGAGCAGTTGTTCGAGGACGCCTGGCGGATCGCCTCCGAAGCCGAAGGCGATCAGCGTCGTCGCGCCATGCTCGTCCTTGCCGAGAACTTCGCCAGCCGGGACCTGTTGGACGAACTGGAGGCGGCCGCGCCCGGCCACGGGCTCCCCGGCCTGGACTTCGACGAGACCGTCTTCAATGTGGAGTGCTTCTCGTCGATGCTGCGGATGGCCCCATTCGTCGCCCCGGAGCGCCTGCCCGCGCTCGTGCGCCGCGCCGCCGAATGCGGCTGGCACGTGATCATGGCGGCACTCGAACACGCGGCGCAGACCCTGGTCTACGCCCTGGGCGAGGAGCTCATCCCCACTCTCCAGCAGGTGGTGACCCAGGCCGCCAGATGCCTGGACCCCGCACGGACCCATGTGGACGGGGTGAGGGTGGGGTAAGAAGCGATTCCCTTTGCAGGTCAGGCATGTGGTCGGCGTTGGGAGGCAGGCTGGCCCCACCGTTGCCCGCGAGGAGGCTGCCGATGGTCCGGCGCTCCTACAGGTCGTAGTTCTGATCGAACATGCCCCTGAACTGCGGAAATACGGCCCTCCAGGAAGATCATTTCACAACCAGTGCACACGCGGTGCTGATGGCGATGGGCTGCGGTGAGAAGTGTCGAGCGGTGATGAGCGCACCGTGGCGGCTGCCCGGACCAACTGCTACCCAGGGTTGTCGGGAGGACTCAGCGCCTACGGCGAGGAGGGCGCTGGCGCCGTATGGGCGGGAGAGGGGCCGGCGCCGTGGGCGCTGTTGCCGGATCCACCCACGGCATTGGCTGGGTGTCCCCGGCCCACCTGTCGAGCTGTACCTGTCTCTGGTAGGAGCCGCGGTAGCCGATTTGGTGGAGGATCATCAGGGTCGCGTAGTGCAGGGAGAGCCGCCAGACTTCGGCTGCCAGTCCTTCGTGTGCGTAGAGGTCGTCGGCGAGGATCTCGGGGTGGACCAGCCGGTTGCGGATGCGGGTGACGGCTGTGGGGCCGTCGATTCGGTGGGTTGCTGCGTACTTGGCCAGGGCGGGGAGGGCGGCCGGGTCGATCGAGGTCGGCTCGCCGGCGGAGGCCAGTAGATAGCGCAGCTTGTCTTCGGCGTGGCAGCTCTTGAAATCCTCCCGCGTCATCAGATTCCCCAGGACCAGTTTCGTCCAGGCCAGGTTCTCCAGCACGGGTGCGGCGGAGAGGATCCGCTGTTCGACGAAGCCCGTGGCCACTGCTTCGGTGGCCATCTGCATCTGCAAGCGTGTGGTGCCTTTGAGGGAGGGGTCGGTGAATGCCCGTAGGGCGCGCGTGACGAGTTCGGTGCAGTCGTCGGGACTGCCGTGGTGGAGCCATTCCGAGCCGATGGTCTGGGCCCGGTCAAGGAGGGGGGAGAACCACTGTTCCCAGACGATCTCCCCGTTCGTGTCGTAGCCGATGGGGAGTGCGGGGACGACCTTGCGGCCGAACCCGAACGACAGGCTGACGCGGAGGCATTCCAGGACTTCCCGGCCCTTGGCGAGTGAGAACTCCTCACCGTTCGTGCGCTTGAGTTCCATGACGTGCGTCAGGACGGTCTTGAGCTGATCGCTGGCGGTCCGCAAGGCGTCCGAGAGGTCGGGGCGTTCGTCGGTGGTCACCGTCCATCCGTCGACGTCGAAGGACCACCGTCCCCTCCAGTAGCGGGTGCGCTCACCCTTTCTCTCCTCCAGGGTGGCGTTTCCGACGGACAGCGGCAGGTTCACCCACTGCGCCACCATCCGTCCCAGGCGGACCTGTTGGTCTCCCAGGTGGGTGGAGTTGATCCATCCGGCGTTGTTGCGGCGGGTGTTGGCGGTGAACGTGATGGCCGGCGTGCGGTCCACCGTCGTGATTTCGGAGCCGTTGTTGTCCAGTCCCCAGTAGTCCTCCTCGCGGAGTTCGACCGTCCACTCCAGGCTGGGCCTGGATCCGAAGGTGAGCTCGACCCGGCCTTGCCGCGGCCCCCGCTTGAACCCGGCGAGTTCACCGTCGTACAGGACCACCGTTTCCCCGGGAGCGTTCCATCCGTGGGGCGGGGTGAGGGGAGTGTGGGAGGTGAACTGCTTGTCGGGGTTCATCAGTGAGCGTGCCTCCGTCCGATGGGGATGCCACCCGAGTGGACAGCCGATCAGAATATCGGATGTCTCCGCCAACAACGGCCGGATCAACCGGCATTGGAACGACAGGTGGAACAAAATCTCCTCAAGTCCCGCTCGGGAAGGCGGCAAGGCGGTGCTCGGCGGCGGCCCGGGTCGAACCTTGGGAGTACGTACTGCGGGAGACCGGTCGTTGCCGAGAGGCATGCCCGCGATGCCGCTTCGGTCGGAGTGAGGGAGCGTCGGAGGACACGGCGGACTCCTACTGTCCCTCGTGGCACACGCACCGCTGACCGGGGCCGGAAGTTTGCCGGCGCCCGGCCCGCTGCGTGGTCGAGGAAGGCGCTGCTGCTGCTGCGACCCGTGCCGTTCACCGATCGGACACCCTGTGTGCATTTTTTTGCCACTTCGAATACTCCTTAAATCAACCCGGGATTTTCATTCACCCTTCATGCGCCGTTGGTTGTGTGACCGCTGTCGGTCGGTACGCAACGAACGAGTCAGGAGGTGCGCGATGTCGCTGTCGGAGGCGACCGGGGCGCGCGGGAGCAGTGCGGAGGAGGAGCCGCTGCACGTGGCCAGTCGGCTGCACGCGTTCAACCGGTTCGAGCTGAAGTACCTGGTCCCGGTGGAGCAGGCGGCCGAGATCCGGGACGAGCTGGCTGAGCGGATGGACCGGGACCTGCACAGCCCGGTCGGCGGCTACGGCGTGTGGAGCCTGTACTACGACAGTCCGCAGCTCCGCTTCTACTGGGAGAAGATCGAGGGCCTCAAGTTCCGCCGCAAGCTGCGCGTGCGGCACTACGGCGACCTCGACCTGGTCAGCGACGAGTCGCCGGTCTGCGTGGAGATCAAACAGCGTGTCAACCGGGTCACCCAGAAGCGCCGCATCACCCTCCCGTACGCCGTGGCACGGCAGTTGTGCGACGCCCGGCAGATGGTGGAGCACACGCCGAAGGAGAGCCCTTTCGTCCAGGAGGTCCTCGACCTGGTCGTGCGGCTGGACCTGCGGCCCACCGCGATCACCGGGTACCAGCGCGAGGCCCTGGTCGGCCGGGACGCCGACACCGGGCTGCGGGTCACCTTCGACCGCCGCATCCGCGGCCGGGACCGGGACTTCCACTTCGGCACCCCCGGGGCGGAGAACCGGTTCACCCTCCCGCCGCACATGTCGGTGATGGAGATCAAGGTCAACGAGCGCACCCCGCACTGGATCACCGACCTGGCCGCGCGGCGCAACCTCAGCCTGATCCGGGTCTCCAAGTACGTGCAGTCCGTCGAGGCGTTCGGCCTGGCCCCGCGCTCGGTCTTCCACGTCCGCGAGGAGGACTGCCCGCCCCCCGTCCCCCTCCCCACCCCCACCCCCGAGCGGTCGGCGCGCGACGACGCGCCGCTGAAGGCAGGAGCACAGTGAACTTCGACCTGCAGGAACTGAGCGGGACGTTCAGCGTCGCCGACGTGGTAGCGGCCATGGCGCTCTCGTTCCTCCTGTCCGTCCTCGTCGGCTACGTGTACCGGTACACCCACCGGAACGTCTCCTACAGCCAGTCCTACGTGCAGACGCTGGTCATCGTCGGCATGGTCGTGGCCCTGATCATGCTGGTCGTCGGCTCGAACCTGGCCCGCGCGTTCTCCCTGGTCGGCGCCCTGTCCGTGGTCCGGTTCCGGAACGCCGTCAAGGAGACCAGGGACGTCGGCTTCATCTTCCTGGCGATGGCCATCGGCATGGCCTGCGGCGCCCGGTTCTACACCCTCGCCGCGGTCGGCGCCGTGGTGATCTGCGCCGTCGTCCTGCTGATGTCCAAGTTCAACTGGTTCGCGCTGAACGTGCAGCGCCAGGTCGTCAAGGTCCATGTCCCGGCGGGCGAGGACCACACCCCGCAGATCCGCGACGTGCTGATCAAGTACACCAGCGAGTTCGAACTGGTCAGCACCGAGACCATCCGCGGCGGCGCGCTCTGCGAGGTCTTCTACACGGTGCGCCTGAAGAAGGGCGCCGAACCCGGCGACCTGGTCAGCGCGCTCCAGGAGCGCACCTCCGGTCAGCGGGTCACCGTCCTCACCGGCTACGACACCACGGACCTGTGATGGACGGCGAGATCCCCGCGCAGCGCCGGAGGCGGTTGAAGGACCGGGTGCCCGTCCGGCTGCGCCACCACTGGAAGCCGGCCGCGACCCTGGGCGTCGGGCTCGCCGCGATGGTCTGGTTCCTCGGTGACGCGCGGATCTCCCCGTACGTGACCTCGTCCTCCCGGGTCGAGGCGGACGCGATCACTGAGGACGTTCCCGGCACGGTCGGGCTGTACGACACCTCGGTGTCGCACTCGATCCAACTCACCTACCACCAGACCGACTTCGACAAGATGATGAAGGAGTTCAAGGACGACGGCACCAAGGAGTACATCGAGGCCGACCTGGTCATCGACGGCGTCCGCCTCGACAACGTCGGCATCCGACTGAAGGGCAACTCCACCCTGTCCTCGCTGCGCGGCAACAAGGGCATGCCGGGCGGCGGCCAGTTCCCCGGGGGCGGGAAGTTCCCGGGCGGAGGTCAACCGCCCGACGGGGCGCAGTTCCCCGGCGGGGGCGGGATGCCCCAGCTCCCGGACGGGATGCAACTCCCCGAGGGCGCCCAGGCCGGAGGGGCCGGAGGCCCGGCCGGCGCGGGCGGCGCTCCGGGCGGGATGGTGCAGTACAACCTCTCGGCGGACAAGCCCGAGGAACTGCCCTGGCTCGTCAAGATCGACGAGTACGTCAAGGGCCGCGCCTACCAGGGCGAACGGGAGATCTCCCTGCGCCCCGGCAGCAACAGCCAACTGCCCCTCAACGAGGCCCTGTCGCTGTCCCTGACCGAGCGCAGCGGGCAGCGGGCCGAGCGCTACGGCTTCACCCAGCTGAAGGTGAACGACCGGCCCGCCGCCGCCCGCCTCATGGTCGAGGCACCCGACACCGACTACGCGGAGCAGACCGGCGACGGCAACGGCGTGCTGTACAAGGCCAGGGCGGGCGGCAGCTTCGCGTACCGCGGCGACGACCCCAGCGAGTACGAGGACTCCTTCAAGCAGCTCAACAAGAAGGGCAGCCAGGACCTCGAACCGGTGATGAAGCTCATCAAGTGGGTCGACAGCGCCTCGGACGAGGAGTTCGCCCGGAACCTCGACAAGTACGTCGACGTCGAGTCCCTCGCCTCCTACGTCGCCGCGCAGAACCTGCTGCTGAACTTCGACGACATGGCCGGACCGGGCAAGAACTACCTGCTCCGGTACGACCTGGACACCAAGAAGTTCTCCGTCCTGGGCTGGGACTACAACCTGACCTTCAGCGGCGACGCCACCGCCGGGCCGGACGACTCGATCAGCATGGGCGGTGGCATGATGCCGGGTGGTCAGGGCCAGGGCGTGCCCCAGGGCCAAGGCCGACCCCAGGGCCAGGGCCAAGGCCAGGGCGTGCCCCAGGGTGTGCCCGACGGGAAGGGCGGCCCGGGCGGCATGGGCGGGTTCGCCCAGCACGCCCTGAAGACCAAGTTCCTCGCCTCCGACGCCTTCGACGGCGTCTACAAGAAGGCGTACCGGGAGCTGTACGAGAAGTTCTACGGCTCGGGCGCGGCGTCGCGGCAACTGGACGCGGTCGCGCAGCAGGCCCGCGCCGCGGGCGCCGGTTCCACGGAACTGGACGCCGCGGTGGCCAAGCTCGCGGGGACGGTCACCGACCGCACCGCGGCCCTGGCGAAGGACCCGGAGGTGACCGGCTGAGGGCCGGGTGCCCCGGGCGGCCCTCCGGCAGAGGAGCCGCCCGGGGCACCCGGCCGTGACCGCGCCGCACGACCGTCCCGGGGCCGTGCGGCTCCCGCCCGTCCGGACCCCGAGGTGCCAGAACGTGACCGACCCCTACAGCCCTGCCCGCACGACCGCGGGCCACACCGTCCTGGTGGTGGAGGACGACGCCAGCATCCGCACCCTGCTTGCCTCCGCGCTCGGGGTGGCCGGCTACACGGTGGTGTGCGCGTCCGCAGGGCGGGAGGCGATGTTCGAGGTCGGGCGCCGTCGGCCCCACCTGATCGTGCTGGACGTGATGCTCCCGGACACCGACGGCTTCCGGCTCACCCGCGCGCTGCGGGCCCGGGGCGTCCACACACCGGTGCTGTTCCTGACCGCCAGAGCGGACGTCGAGGACCGGATCGCCGGTCTGAGCTCCGGCGGGGACGACTACGTCACCAAGCCGTTCCACGTCCAGGAAGTGCTGCTGCGGGTCCGGGCCATCCTGCGCCGCGGCACCGCCCCCGGGCCGGCCACCGCTCCCGACCCGCCGCTGCGCTACGCGGACCTCACCCTGGACGAGGCCACCCGCGACGTGCACCGGGCGGACCTGCCGGTGCGGCTGTCACCCACCGAGTTCCGGCTGCTGGCGTGCCTGCTGGCCCAGCCCGAACGCGTGCTGACGAAGGCCGAGATCCTCCAGAAGGTCTGGAACTACGACTTCGTCGGCGACACCCGGATCGTCGACACCTACATCAAGAACCTGCGCCGCAAGATCGACCGGGACGAGCCCCCACTGATCCACACCGTGCGCGGCGTCGGTTACTGCCTGCGCCTGCCGCGTCCCGGCACGCCCCCGGAGGCCGACCGGTGAGGGGGCCGCGCCCGCGCTCCCTGCGCGGCCGACTGGTGCTGATCGCGGGAGTGCTGGCCACCGGAGTCGTCCTGCTGTGCCAGTCGGCGGGCCTGGCCGTGGTGCGCGACTGGCTCACCGACCAGGTCGACGCCCGGCTCGCGCACTTCCGGCCCCCGGCGCAGGTCTACCCCGGCGCCACCGGGACCGACGGCCCGCCCCCGCCGGGGCCGGACGGCGCGCTGCCCTCGGACTACCGGGTGTTCTTCTACGACCGGGACGGGAACCTGCTGGCCTCCTCGCTGAGCAGCGCCGACGGCGGCCGCCCCGGCCCCCGCCTCCCACAGCGAGCGGCGGACCTGACGCTGGCCGACGGGAAGCCTGGCACCCTCCCGTCCGAGGGTGGCGGCCGGGCCTCCGGCTGGCGGGCGGTCTCCTACCAGGGACCGGACCGGATGCGCGCCGTGGTCGCCCTGCCGCTGGACGCCGTGGATGGCGTGACCACCAAACTGCTCTGGTTCTCCCTCGGCCTGGGCGGCGTCGTCGCGGCCGGGGTCGTGCTCCTCGGCAACGGCGCCGTCCGGCTCGGGCTGCGCCCGCTCACCCGGGTCGAGCACACCGCCCAGCGGATCACCGCCGGCGCGCTGGAACTGAACGTCCCGGTGGCGGACCCGGACACCGAGGTCGGCCGACTCGGCCTGGCCCTCAACACCATGCTCGACCGGCTGCGCACCGCCCTGCACCGGACCGAGGCGTCCGAGGCCCGACTGCGCCACTTCATGGCCGACGCCGGACACGAACTGCGCACCCCCCTGACCGCGATCCAGGGCTTCGCCGAACTCCTCCTCGAAGCGCCCGAGTTGTCCGCCGACCGACGGCACGAGGCACACGCGCTGATCGCCCACAACGCCGACCGGATGAGCCGCCTGGTCGACGACCTGTTCCTGCTCGCCAAACTCGGCGCGGCCCCCGTCGTCCACCGCGAACCCGTCGACCTGCTCTCGCTGGCGGCCGACGCCATCGCCACCACCGCGATCCGCCACCCCCGCCGGGTCATCACCCTGGAGCCGCTGCCGACCCCTTCGACGGGGGCGGACGGCGACCTCGACATCGTCGAGACCCCCGGCGACTCCCACCAACTCGCCCAGGTCCTGGGCAACCTGCTCTCCAACGCGGTCACCCACACACCCGCCACCGGCCGCGTCCGGGTCAGGGTAGGCGCCACCCGGGCCACCGCGGGCCCGCACCCCGGCCGCGGACCGCTGCCACCGCCCGGCACGCCGGTCTGCGTGGTGGAGGTCGCCGACGACGGCCCCGGCATCGACCCCGACGACGCCCCCCGGGTCTTCGACCGCTTCTACCGCGCCGACCCGACCTCGGAACCCGGCACCGGCCTCGGACTCGCCATCGCCGCCGCCGTCGTCACCGCCCACGGCGGCCGCCTCGAACTCGACACCCGCCCCGGAGAGGGCTCCACCTTCCGCCTGCTCCTGCCGCACGCCCCGGAGTCCCGCCCGGACGACGGACCCCGCTGATCCAGCAGCAGCAGTGCCAGCAAGAGATCGAACCTGCGAGCCGACAGCCACGAACGGCGATTACTGAGAGTGGCGGGACGGCGTACTGCCCAGTGCTGGCAAGGGCAAGAGAGGATCATCGCGAGTTTGATCTACTCGTGCTCATTTCACACTCATTTCACATCGCGAGCCTCAGAGGTGCCGCAGCAGACCCCCTCACTGCGCGTTTCCGCAGGTCAGGACCATGCCTGACCTGCGGAAACGATGAGAGATCAACCTGCGTTTCCGCAGGTCAGAAGGGGTCTCTAGAGGTCGTAGTACAGCTCGAACTCGTGCGGGTGCGGCCGCAGGGCGATCGGGGCGATTTCCTGGGTGCGCTTGTAGTCGATCCAGGTTTCGATCAGGTCGGTGGTGAAGACGCCGCCGGCCAGGAGGTATTCGTGGTCGGCTTCGAGGGCGTCGAGGACGGCGGGGAGGGAGGCGGGGACCTGGGGGACGGCGGCGTGTTCGTCGGGGGCGAGTTCGTAGAGGTCCTTGTCGACGGGCTCGGCGGGTTCGATCTTGTTCTTGATGCCGTCGAGGCCGGCCATCAGCATGGCGGAGAAGGCCAGGTAGGGGTTGGACGCCGGGTCGGGGGCGCGGAACTCGATGCGCTTGGCCTTGGCGTTGGAGCCGGTGATCGGGATGCGGATCGCGGCGGAGCGGTTGCGCTGCGAGTAGACCAGGTTGACGGGGGCCTCGAAGCCGGGAACCAGGCGGTGGTACGAGTTCACCGAGGGGTTGGTGAAGGCGAGCAGTGAGGGGGCGTGCCTGAGGATGCCGCCGATGTAGTGGCGGGCGATGTCGGACAGGCCCGCGTAGCCCTGCTCGTCGTAGAACAGCGGGGTGCCGGCCGTCCAGAGGGACTGGTGGACGTGCATGCCGGAGCCGTTGTCGCCGAAGATCGGCTTGGGCATGAAGGTGGCGGTCTTGCCGGCCCGCCAGGCGACGTTCTTGATGATGTACTTGAACAGCATCAGGTCGTCGGCGGCGTGCAGCAGGGTGTTGAACCGGTAGTTGATCTCGGCCTGCCCGGCGGTGCCGACCTCGTGGTGCTGGCGTTCCACGGTGAGCCCGGCGCGGCCGAGTTCGAGGGACATCTCGGCGCGCAGGTCGGCGAAGTGGTCGACCGGCGGGACGGGGAAGTAGCCGCCCTTGTACTTGACCTTGTAGCCGCGGACGTCGCCCTCGGCGGAGCCGGTGTTCCAGGCACCGGCCACCGAGTCGATGTGGTAGTAGGACGCGTTGGCGCTGGTCTCGAAGCGCACCGAGTCGAAGACGTAGAACTCGGCCTCGGGCCCGAAGTACGCGGTGTCGGCGATGCCGGAGGAGGCGAGGTAGGCCTCTGCCTTGCGGGCCACGTTGCGCGGGTCGCGGCTGTAGGCCTCGCCGGTGATCGGGTCCTGGATGAAGAAGTTGATGTTGAGGTGCTTCTCGGTGCGGAACGGGTCCAGTCGGGCGGTGGCGAGGTCCGGGACGAGGGCCATGTCGGACTCGTGGATGGCCTGGAAGCCGTGGATCGAGGAGCCGTCGAACATCAGGGTCTCGGTCGGGTCGAAGGTGTCGGCGGGGACCGCGAGGTGCTGCAGCACGCCCGGCAAGTCGCAGAACCGGACGTCGACGAACTTGATGTCGTTGTCCGCGATGTACTGCTTGACCTCGTCGGCGTTGGTGAACATCCGTACTCCTCCTCGACGTGCGGTCCGAGCCTCCGTCAGGGGCGACGGGAGCCCCCGCGCAGGGGGCTCACGATAGGAATCGACCGTTTCCCGATCGTGACTCGACTGTTTCCCACATGTTAACCAGGCCGCTCGGGCGGGCCGCAAAGCGGTACGGTCCCGGGCAAATCGCCGGTGTCAGCAGCGCCCGTGTACCCCGACATGTCGAGACCATTCACGGCAGTCGGCGGAATCCGTTTCACCCCGGCGGGAGCCCGCCCCGGCGCGTCCCGCCCGCGGGCCCGCCGCCGGATCGGCGGGTAAGCCCGGTTAGGGTGGGTCCGTGGACACCAGAGAAGCACTCGGATCGTGGATCGACGGCCCGAAGGCGGCCGCCGAGAAGATGGGCGCCGACTTCGGCTACCGCGGCGAGCGCCTCGGCCTGCCGCGCTCCGGCCCCGGCTCGATGGCCGGCCCCGGCCGCCGGATCGGCGCCCTGTTCGTGGACGGCTGGCTGGTCAGCCTGGTCGCCTACGGCCTGATCACGCACGGCGACCAGGGCTCGGCCAACCTGTGGACCACCCCGCTGTTCTATGCCGTCACCGTGCTGTTCCTGGCCACCACCGGCACCACCGTCGGCAAGCGCCTGTTCGGCCTGCGGGTGGTCCGGCTGGACGGCCGCCGCGCGACCATCCCGCAGGTGCTGCTGCGCACCTTCCTGCTGTGCCTGATCATTCCGGCCGCCGTCTGGGACCGCGACACCCGCGGCCTGCACGACAAGGCCGTCGGCACCGTCGAGGTCCGGATCTGACGCCGCCAGAGCGATAGAACGTCGCCAAGGCCCGCCACAAGGCCCGCCACAAGGCCCGCCACAAGGCCCGCCAAGGCCATGGAACGTCGAACGGCCCCGCTCGCGGAGAGGAATCTCGCGAGCGGGGCCGTGGTGTCCTACGGGGGAGTGAACGCTAGCGCGCGCCGCCCTTGGGCATCCGGGCGCCCTTCGGCATCGGGCCCTTGGGGATCGGCGCCTTCGACAGCAGGTCGCCGAGCGCCCGCAGCCGGTCGTTGGTCTCGGTGACCTGGGCGGCGGAGATCGACCGCGGCAGTCGCATCAGGTGGATCTGCAGCTTCTTCAGCGGGATCTCGCCCTCGCCGTTGCCGACCATGATGTCGTGCACCGGGATGTCGCCGACGACGCGGGACATCTTCTTCTTCTCGGACGCCAGCAGCGGACGCACCCGGTTCGGGTTGCCCTCACCGATCAGCGCGATGCCGGCCCGGCCGACCGCGCGGTAGACCGCGTCCTGGCTGCGGGTGACCGCGACCGGGGTCTGGTTGGCGCTCCAGCCGCGGCGGATGTTGCCCAGCACCGCGGCGACCGCGCCCGGCTGGCCTTCCATCTGCCCGAACGCGGCCCGCTCGGCGCGACGGCCGAACACGATCGCGACTGCCAGCACCGCCACCACAAAGCCGAGAATGCCCAGGTAGACCGGGTGATCCAGGGCGAAGCCGATGGCGAGGAACACGCCGAAGGTCAGCAGGCCGACGCCGGCGATGATCAGGCCGATCTTGGAGTCGACCTGCTTGGTCATGACATATGCCTGGCGGATCTGTGCGAGCCGCCCAGGAGTATCGGATTTTTGCCTCGCCATACCGCTCATGGTACGTGGCATAAGGGGTGATCATCCAAGCGGTGCCGGTTCCGTGACCCTGGACTTTCCCGGATGCCGACCCCGGCGTCACCAGCGGTTCACGCGCTGCGTTCGGGCACCCGTTCGGACCGCTCGCGTTCGCCCGCCAACCGGCGGTTCTCGCACACCGCCGCCCACGCGTTGCGGCGCGCGCCGCGGATCAGCAACAACTGTTCGGCCCGCCGCAGGGCGGTCCTGAGTCCGGTACGCATGACCACACCAACTCCTCGACCCGGGTACCGCTCGAGCGTCCCGGACGCCCGTTACCGTACGGTGACCCGACCGTCAATGCCACGTGAAACGTCGGCGGTTAGTCCGGTCGGCCCCGCCCGCGCCCGGGCCCGCGGGTACCTCCCCGTACGCCGAAGGGCGGGCCCGATCGGGCCCGCCCTCCAGATGCACTGTGCTCAGACCGCCGCCTGCTCGCGACGCTCCAGCGCCTGCCGGTACAGCCGGCCGGCCCGGTACGAGGAACGCACCAGCGGGCCGGACATCACACCGGCGAAGCCCAGTTCCTCGGCCTCCTCCTGGAGCTCGACGAACTCCTGCGGCTTCACCCAGCGCTCCACCGGGTGGTGGCGCAGCGAGGGCCGCAGGTACTGGGTGATGGTGATCAGCTCGCAGCCGGCGTCGACCAGGTCGGACAGCGCCTCGCTGACCTCCTCGCGGGTCTCGCCCATGCCCAGGATCAGGTTGGACTTGGTGACCAGCCCGGCCGCCCGGGCCTGGGTGATGACGTCCAGCGAGCGCTCGTAGCGGAACGCGGGGCGGATCCGCTTGAAGATCCGCGGCACCGTCTCGACGTTGTGCGCGAGCACCTCGGGACGGGACGAGAACACCTCGGCGAGCTGCTCCGGCACCGCGTTGAAGTCCGGGATCAGCAGCTCGACGCCGGTACGGCCGGCTTCGCGGGCCGCCGTCATCGCGTGCACCTGGCGGACGGTCTCCGCGTACAGCCACGCGCCGCCGTCCTCCAGGTCGTCGCGGGCGACGCCGGTGATGGTGGCGTAGTTCAGGTCCATCGTGACGATGGACTCGGCGACCCGGCGCGGCTCGTCCCGGTCGAACTCGGCGGGCTTGCCGGTGTCGATCTGGCAGAAGTCGCAGCGGCGGGTGCACTGGTCGCCGCCGATCAGGAAGGTCGCCTCGCGGTCTTCCCAGCACTCGAAGATGTTGGGACAGCCCGCCTCCTGGCAGACCGTGTGCAGCCCCTCCTTCTTCACCAGGGACTGCAGGGCGTTGTACTCCGGCCCCATCTTCGCCCTGGTCTTGATCCACTCGGGCTTCCGCTCGATGGGGGTCTCGCTGTTGCGGACCTCCAGGCGGAGAAGCTTCCTGCCGTCGGGTGCGACAGCGGACACGTGCGACTCCTAGAACTAGACGGGGTACCCCAAAGGGTACGCCGTTGCTTCGATGGCCTGCGCCGGGCCCCGGGCCTTTATTCGGAAGGCAACACCGGGCGCGGCGCGCCAATTCCGCGACCGGCCCGCGATCAGACCTTGACGGCCGGCTCGGGCAGCTCGGCGAACACCTCGGTCAGCGTCCGCTCCACCGTCCCGACGGCGTCCGCGACCGCGAACGGACGGGCCAGCTCGCCGCTCAGCGAGGCCACGCCGGCGTCCCGGATGCCGCACGGGACGATCTTGTCGAAGTACGTCATGTCCGGGTCGCAGTTCAGCGCGAAGCCGTGCATGGTCACGCCGCGCGCCACCCGCACGCCGATCGCCGCGAGCTTGCGGTCGTCGCCGCGCTGGCCCGCGTTGGACGGGGCGTACTCGGGGCCCGCGAGACGCGGGTCGATGCCCAGCGGCAGGCCCATCCGCAGTGTCAGCTTGCCGATCTCCACCACCTGCGAGGGGTCCACCACCGCGCCCGGGATCTCCGCGCCCAGCTTCCACACCCCGCTGCGGCCCTCGATCCGGGTGGTCTCCACCCCGAACTCGGTGCACGCCCGGATCAGCGCCTCCTCCAGCCGTCGCACGTACGCCACCACGTCGATCGGGTCCGGCAGCTTCACGATCGGGTACCCCACCAGCTGGCCCGGGCCGTGCCAGGTGATCTCCCCACCACGGTTCACTTCCACCACCGGCGTCCCGTCCAGTGGCAGGTCCTCCGGGTTGGTGCGCTTGCCCATCGTGTACACCGGGTCGTGCTCCAGCAGCAGCACCGTGTCCGGAATCTCGTCCGCGACCCGCAACGCGTGCAGCCGCTGCTGCTCCGCCCACGCTTCCTGGTAGGGGACGGTCCGTTCGCCTATCCCCATCCGCACGAACCGCACGTTCTCGCTCACTGCATGCTCCCTGCCGGCCGGCTCAGCCCAACCTCGCCACTGTACGCCTGCGCTCGGGCGCGACCTTCCCGCACGTTGGTCGCGCCCACGCGCAGCTGGCCGTCGGGGGCGCGATCCTGCCGACGCTCGCCTTCCGCTTCGCGAAGTTCTCCCCCAGCCCTGGCGGGCCGGGAGGTACCCCCACGCGCCCCCGGTTTCGCACCCTGATTACTCCCCGGCCAACAGCAAGAGCCTGAGCGCCAGTTGGAGCTCCAGCGCCCGCTCCGGCTGGTTCCAGTCGCGGCCGAGCAGCACCTCGACCCGGTCGAGCCGCTGGACGACCGTGTTCACGTGGACGTGCAGCAGGTCCTTGGCCCGGGTCAGGCTGCCGCCGCAGTCGAAGTAGGCGCGGAGGGTGCGGACGAGTTCGGTGCCGCGCTTGGCGTCGTAGTCGAGGAGCGGGGCGAGCGTCGCGCGGACGAAGCCCTCGACGTCGTGGCCGTCGCCGAGCAGGACGCCGAGGAAGCCGAGGTCGGTCGCGCACGCGCCGTCGCCCTCGCGGCCGAGCACGCGCAGGGCCCGGACGCAGCGCACGCCCTCCGCGTAGGCCGCGGCCAGCGGGACGGGCCCGCTGGCGGCGCGGCCGGTGCCGACGGTGACGGGCACCCCTACCAGCCGGGCGAGGCGTTCCGCGGCGAGGGCGGCGACCGCGCCGTCGCCGGTGCCGTCGTGCGGGACGAGCAGCACCACGCCGTCGCCGAACTCGGCGCTGATGCCGCGCGAGCCGAACAGGTACCGGGCCGCGGCACCGGCCAGCCGTTCCCGGGCACTGACGTCCGCGGCGACCGCGACCAGCACCAGGTGCGGGCGGCCCAGGTCGACGCCGAGACGGCGGCCGCGGGCGGTGAGGCCGGCCGGGTCGCGGTCGGGGGCGGTGAGCAGGTCGGCCAGCAGTTCGCCGCGGACGCGGTTCTCGGTCTCGGCGACCGAGCGCCGCAGCAGGAGCAGCAGCGCGGTGACCACGCTCGCGCGTTCGAACACCCGCCGGTCGGCGTCGTCGAGTTCGGGTCTGCCGTGCAGGACGAGCGAGCCGAGCAGTTCCTGGCCGGCCAGCACCGCGCACACCCACTCGGCGCCGTGCCGCACGGCGTGGCCGCCGGCGCGGGAGGCGGCGACGGCGTCGGAGAGGCCGTCGGGGGTGCCGCCGGGGCCGGTGAGCGGGGCGCCCTCCGCGTCGTGGACGGAGGCCTCGCCGTCGAGCAGAGCGGCCACCTCGGCGGCGACGTCGCCGACCTCCGCGCCGCGCAGGACGAGGTCGGTGAGCCGGTCGTGGGCCTGTTCGGCGCGCTGGACGGAGCCCGCGTGGGCGCGGATGACGGCGTTGGCGGTGGCGAGTTCGGCGAGCGCGGCGCGGGTGTCGGCCAGCGACTTGGCGGTGTCCAGGGCGATCGCGGCGTGCGCGGCGAGGGTGCACAGCAGCGCGACCTCGTCGGGGGAGAAGGCCCGGGGGGTGCGGTCGGCGGCGAACAGCACGCCGATCACGGTGCCGCCGAGCAGCAGCGGCACGCCGATGATGGCGACCAGGCCCTCGTCGAGCACGCCCGCGTCGATCTGACCGGTGTGCCGGAAGCGTTCGTCGATGCGGTAGTCGTGGCTGGCGTAGGGGCGGGCGGTCTGCGCGACCAGGCCGCCCAGGCCGTCGCCGAGGCTGAGCCGCAGGGTCTGGAAGAGCGGCGAGACGGAGCCGTCGGTGACCCGCATGTAGGTGTCGCCGGCCTGCTCGTCGGGGAGCGTGAGGTAGGCGGTGTCGGTGCCGAGCAGCATCCGGGCGCGGCGGACGATGGCCTGCAGCACGGCGTCGAGGTCGCGAGAGGCGGCGAGGTCGCCGGCGGTGTCGAACAGCGCGGTCAGTTCGGCTTCGCGGCGGCGGTGCTGACGCATCGTCCGGTGCACCCGCAGGGCCTGCCAGGTGGCGTCGTCGATCTCGGTCAGGACCTGGGCGGGTGCGCCCTGCCGGCGGGCGTCGGCGAGGACTTCGCCGAAGTCCTCGGTGGCGGCGCCGGTCGCCAGCAGGTCGAGGAGTCGGCGCAGCGCCGGTGCGGCGGTGGTGTGGCGGTCCATTCGGTCTTCCCTGTCACTCGTGCCCCCCGTGGCCCCCGTTGCCCGCGGCCTGTCGCGCTGTCGTGCTGTCGCGCTGTCGCGAAACGGGCCGGGGCCGCGCCGCCGGGCGGATTGCCCGGTGACGCGGCCCTGATTTTGTCGGAAGTGCTCAGGCCGTCGTAGCGGCCTTCACGGAGTCCACCCGAGCGTCGTCCGCCTCGGCGAGGTCGGTGCCGCGGGTCTCCCGGCCGCACAGCACGGCGAGGACGGTGATCGCGGCGGCGATCGCCACGTACACGGCGATCGGGGTGGCGCTGTCGTAGTCCTTGAGCAGCGCGGTGGCGATCAGCGGGGCGGGGGCGCCGGCCGCGACGGAGGAGAACTGGGCGCCGATGGACGCGCCGGAGTAGCGGGTGCGGGTGGCGAACAGTTCGGCGAAGAACGCGGCCTGCGGGGCGTACATCATGCTGTGGAAGAACAGGCCGACGGTGATGGCGGTGACCAGCGAGGTGAAGTTCTTCGTGTCGACCATGCCGAAGAACACGAAGGCCCAGATGCCGACGCCGACCGCGCCGACCAGGTAGACCGGCTTGCGGCCGATCCGGTCGGAGAGCGCACCGAACAGCGGGATCAGCGCGAACTGGATCGCCGAGCCGATCAGTACGGCGTTCAGCGCGGTCTGCTTGGGCAGGTGGGCGTGGCCGACGGCGTACGCCAGGACGAAGGTGGTCATCACGTAGTACGAGATGTTCTCCGCCATCCGGGCGCCCATCGCGACCAGCACGTCCCGCCAGTGGTCGCGCAGCACCGCCACCAGCGGCGGCTTCTCCTTCTCGGCGCGCTGCTCGGCGGCCGCCAGCGCCGCCTTGAACAGCGGCGACTCGTCCACCGCCAGCCGGATCCACAGGCCCACCATCACCAGCACCGCCGACAGCAGGAACGGCACCCGCCAGCCCCAGGCCAGGAACGCCGCGTCCGACTGGACGGACGTCATCACCGACAGCACGCCGGCCGCCAGCAGGTTGCCCGCCGGCGCGCCGCCCTGCGGCCAGGACGCCCAGAAACCGCGCCGCTTCTGGTCGCCGTGCTCGGAGACCAGCAGCACCGCCCCGCCCCACTCGCCGCCCAGCGCGAAGCCCTGCACCAGCCGCAGCACCGTCAACAGCACCGGCGCCGCCACGCCGATCTGGTTGTACGTCGGCAGACAGCCGATCAGGGTGGTCGCGCCGCCCATCAGCAGCAGGGACAGCACCAGCAGCTTCTTGCGGCCTATTCGGTCGCCGAAGTGCCCGAACACCAGCGCGCCCAGCGGCCGGGCGGCGAACCCGATCGCGTAGGTGAGGAAGGACAGCAGAGTGCCCGTCAGCGGATCCGACTTCGGGAAGAACACGTGCCCGAAGACCAGCGCCGCCGCCGATCCGTACAAGAAGTAGTCATACCACTCGATCGTGGTGCCGATCAGCGAGGCGGCGACCACCCGGGGCAGGGAGGCGGGTCTCGCGACGTCGGGAGAGGCAGCCATCAGTGATGTCCCCTTGCAGGAGGTGGGGGTGAGGGAGAGTCAGGACCCTATCGGCCCGTTTCGGCCGGACTCAGTGCGCGGTCCAGCCGCCGTCCACCGGCAGGCTCGCGCCGGTGATGTAGGAGGCGTTCGGCGTGCACAGCCACACCGCCAGCTGCGCCACCTCCTCCGGTTCGATCAGTCGCTTCACGGCGGTGCGGTCGAGCATGATCTGCTCCACCACCTCGTCCTCGGGGATGCCGTGCGCCAGCGCCTGCGCGGCGATCTGCTTCTCCACCAGCGCGGTGCGCACGTACGCCGGGTTGATGCAGTTGCTGGTCACCCCGTACGGGGCGCCCTCCAGCGCGACCGTCTTGCTCAGGCCCTCCAGCCCGTGCTTGGCCGTCACGTAGGCCGACTTGAAGGCGCTGGCGCGCAGGCCGTGCACCGAGGAGATGTTGACCACCCGGCCCCACTCGCGCTCGTACATGTGCGGCAGGGTGCGGCGCAGGATCCGGAACGGGGCCTCCACCATGACCCGCTGGATCAGCGTGAACCGCTCCATCGGGAACTCGTGCACCGGCGCGACGTGCTGCAGGCCGGCGTTGTTGACCACGATGTCCGCGTCGGCGGGCAGCGCGTCCACCGCCTCCGGGTCCGACAGGTCGGTCACGTGCGCGACCCCGCCGATCCGCTCCGCCAGCTCCTCGGCGGGCGCGGCGGCCAGGTCGACGACGTACACGCGCGCGCCGGCCGCGGCGAACGCCTCCGCGCAAGCCTTGCCGATGCCGGAGGCGGCGCCGGTGACCAGCGCGGTGCGGCCGAGCAGCGGGGGCTGGGGGAGGGGGGCAGAAGTGGTGTCCATGGCCGAGAACGGTAGGAATCCGCGGCCCCCGCAACGATGTGGGCGAGCACCACAGCATCCCCGCCTTGCATGGTGGCATGCGCCATGCCGTCCGAACGCGGGCAACGGCCCTCGAACTCAAACACGCGGCACCCGGGCTTCCTCAGAACGGGCGGGCCTGGTTCACCCGTTCGGAGGATCGATGGGCCGAATCCACCCATAGCGCCCCAATGCTCGCTACATTCGCGCCGATTCCCGATCAGGGGGCGCTGTCCCGGGCAGGAGGGGCCGGAACGGTGCCTGAGAGGTGTGGACTGCTATGCCCCAACGGCCAGTAATCGACAGCCCGGCGTACCGACCGCTCGACCCGCTCGACCCGCGTCAAACCGGAGCGGCCGAGACCCCTTCGCGCGCCGCCGAGCCGGCCGACGCAGCGTCGGGCGGGCGCGCCCAGAACCCCCAACTCGCGGCACTCATCGAGGAGTCCGGCTTCTCGCACGCCGGCCTCGCCCGCCGGGTCGACCAACTCGGCCTGGAACACGGCCTCGACCTGCGGTACGACAAGACCTCCGTGACGCGCTGGCTGCGCGGCCAGCAGCCGCGCGGCGCCACCCCGGCGCTGATCGCCGAGGTCTTCACCCGCCGCCTCGGCCGCCGCCTCACCGCCCAGGACGTCGGGCTGGACGCCTGCGCCCCGGTCTACGCCGGGCTGGAGTTCGCCGAGACCCCGCAGGAGGCCGTCGACATCGTCGCCTCCATGTGGCGCAAGGACAACGGCCCCTACGCCGAACTGCGCAAGATCGCCTTCACCCCCGCCGGACTGGTCGTCCCCAGCCGCGACTGGCTGATCGGCCGCACCGACGAACGCGTCGCCCGGGACGGCACCACCCTCAGCGCCGAGGAACTGCGCACACCCCCGCCGGGCCCCCGCGTCCCCCAGCAGGGCGCCCGCCGCCCCACCGGCGGCACGCTCGAACCCGCCGCCGCAGACCCCCGCGAGGCCCGTCCCCCCGTCCGGGTCGGCCGCGGCGACATCGCCGCCATCCGCGCCGTCGGAGACCTCTTCCGGGCCCTCGACCACGCCTACGGCGGCGGCCACGCCCGGCAGGCGCTGGTCCGCTACCTGGAGAGCGAGGCCGAACCCATGCTCCGCGGCCGCTACGGCGAACAGATCGGCCGCGCCCTGTTCGGCGCCGTCGCCGACCTGACCAGGCTGGCCGGCTGGACGTCCTTCGACATCGCCGCGCACGGCCTCGCCCAGCGCTACTTCGTCCAGGCCCTGCGCCTCTCCCAGGCGGCCGGAGACCGGATCCTCGGCGGCTTCGTCCTGACCACCATGAGCCAACAGGCCGTCCACCTCGGCCACGCCCGGGAAGCCATCCAGCTCGCCCGGGTCGCCCAACAGGGCGTCGGCACCACCGCCGCACCCGTCGTCCAGGCCCTGATGCACGCCGCCGAGGCCCGCGGCCACGCCCTGGCCGGCGACGTCCGGGCCTGCACCACCGCCCTGGTCCGCTGCGAACGGGCCCTCGCCACCGCCCGCAGCGGCGACGACGTCCCGTCCTGGGCCCGCTACTTCGACGACGCCCAACTCGCCGACGAGTTCGCCCACTGCTACCGCGACCTCCAGCAGTGGCGCCCCGCCGCCCAGCACGCCGAAAAGTCCCTGCGCCTGCGCGCCCCCGCCTACGCCCGCAGCCGCATCCTGTGCCGCCTCGTCCTCGCCTCCGCCCGCCTCGGCATGGGAGACGTCGACGAATCCTGCTCCATGGCCACCGACAGCCTCCGCGCCGCCGGCGAAATGCGCTCCGCCCGCACCGTCGAATACCTCCGCGACTTCCACCGCCGCCTCGCCCCGTACCGCACTACGCCTGCGGCGCGCGCCTTCGAGGAGGCAACCCGGCAGGCGGGAGTGATCTAGGGTCCCGCAGGGGCCAGGGGGACGAGCCATCAGGGGCCCGGGGAACGGCGGGGCCAAGTCTGCTGGTGATCAGCGGGGCGAGAAGGGTTCCGCCGTTTCTGGTTCCCGTCTCTGACCGGTAGCAGTCATGGCCGCACCGCTCTCCCCGACCACCCTCGACTCGGCGTCGCAGTTCCCCGAGCCCCTGATTACGCCGCCGCCTCCACCACCGAGGGTTCCGCCCGTAGCCCCAGGTCGCGCAGCACCGCGCTCGCGGCCCGCCGGCCAGAGGCAAGTGCGCCCTGGATGGTCCCGGTGTCCCGGTGGTCGCCGCACACGTAGAGGCCGGCCAGGAGCCGGACTGGGCGGCGGAAGTGGTGCGGCGGGGGCATCGAGACCACCGCGTCGGGGACGTGGCGGACGGTCAGGAACTCCCAGCCGGCGGTGGAGGTGCCGTACAGCTCGGCCAGCCGCCGCCGTACCACCGGCTCGTCGCCGGACGGGCCGCCGGAGTCGAAGGCGCGGCGGCCGAGGACGGTGGTGGCGATCAGGGCCCGGCCGTCGGGGGCGTAGGACGGGTCGGCGTCGCTGAGGACCAGTGAGTGGGAGATGCCGGTGCGTTCGGCGTCCAACAGCAGCAGTGGTTCGCCCAGCGGCGAGCGGTTGGCGGCGTGGTAGTAGGTGGTGACGGGGTGGAACCCGGGTTGCCGCAGGCCGGGGAGGAACGTGGTGGCGGTCGCGGCGTCGGTGGCGACGATCACCGCGCGGGCCCGGATCAGGCCGTGCGCGGCGGTCTCCACGCCGTCCGTGCCGACCGAGGTCACGGTGACGCCGGTACGCAGGGTGCCCTCCGGGAGCCTCGCCGCCAACTCGGTGGCGACGGCGCCGATCCCGGCGGCGGGGACGCACAGCCGGCCGCGGGCGTAGGCGCGGAGCACCAGGTCGGCGACCCGGCTGGAGGTGCCGAGTGCCGGGTCGGAGAGCAGCGCGGCGAGCAGCGGCCGCAGGAAGCCGTCCACGGTGCGGCCGGGCAGGCCGCGGTCGGCCAGCGCCCGGGCGGCGGTGGTCTCGTGACGGGTCAGCAGCCGGGGGGTGGGGGTGGCGGCGAGCCGGGCGAGTGCGCCGGCCAGCCGGGCCCGGTCCAGTGGGGTGCCGAGCGGGCTGCGGGTGGCGGCCTGCCGGGCGGGGGTGAGCTGGGGGTCGCCGACCCGGTAGGTGCGGCCGCTGCTGTGCATCAGGACGCCGGGGGCGAGCGGGCGTAGGTCCAGCCGGTCGACGTCCAGGTGGCGGCCGAGTTCGGGGAACGCGGTGTTCAGCAGGTGGCCGCCGAGGTCGAGGCGGAAGCCGTCGAGTTCCCGGGTGGCCGTGCGGCCGCCGACGCGTTCGGTGGCCTCCAGGACCTGGACGTGCAGGCCCTGGGCGGTGAGCGCGGTGGCGGCGGTCAGCCCGGCGACGCCGGCGCCGACCACGATCGCGTCGGGGTCGGTGGCGTGGACACGGCTGATGAAGTCATGTGCGGGCACGAGTGGGTGCTCCCTCCCTGGCGGAGCCCTCCGCTGCCGCCGCGCGCGGCAGCGCCCGCGAGTGAGCGGGTGGGTGCCGGGGCGGGCAGCGGGGAGCGAGGACAACTTGGTCCGTCGAAGGTGATGCCCCGTCACCCGGTCACCCAGACCGCCGGTCGCCACCCAATCGGTTCGTACCACTGGCGGGGGAGACACGGTGGGGCGGCTCCGTCACCCACCGTGCGCCAAACGGGGCGCGCGAGGCGGGAGTGGGCGCGCACGGTCACCGTTCACGCCCCACGCGCCGTCCCTGTGCACCCGTGCGCCCCCTCGACGCTCCGTCAGTGCCCGGGCCGCCCGAGCGCCGCCGCCACGATCGACGCCAGATCCGGGTGACGGAACTCGAATCCCGCCTCCACCAGGGCTTTCGGTACCACCCGGTGACTGCCGACCACCTCGACCGCCATCTCCCCGAGCACTGCGCGCAGTGTCCACTCCGGCACCGCGAACACCGCGGGTCGCCCCAGTTGCCTGGCCAGCTCTGCGGTCAGCTCACCGTTGGTGACGGGATCGGGCCCGGCAAGGTTGACAGGGCCGCTGATGTCCTGGTGGTCGATCAGGAAACGGAGCGCGGCCACCTCGTCGGCCAGCGAGATCAGGCTCCAGTACTGCTTGCCGTTGCCGAGCCGACCGCCCAGGCCGAGTTTGAACAGCGGCAGCAGCCGGGCCCCCGCGCCGCCCTTCGGGTCGAGCACCAGCCCGGTGCGCGGGTGCACCACCCGGATCCCGGCCGCCGCGGCGGGCTGCGCGGCCCGCTCCCACTCCTGGCACACCTCGGACAGGAAGTCGCTGCCGCTGGGCGCCTGTTCGTCGATCAGCTGGTCCCCGGTCTGCCCGTACCAGCCGACCGCGGAGGCGCTGACCAGCACCTTCGGCGGGGTCTTCAGCCGGGCCAGCGCGGCGGCCAGCGTCTCGGTGCCGAGCACCCGGCTGTCCCGGATCTCCCGCCGGTAGGCGTCCGACCAGCGCCGGTCCCCGACGCCCGCCCCGGCCAGGTGCACCACCGCGTCGACGCCCTCCAGCGCGGCGTCGTCGATCTGCATCAGGAGTGGGTTCCACCCCACCCCGACCGTCCCGTCCGGCTGCGGGCCGGTGCGCGAACGCCGCCGCACCAGCCGCAGCACCTCGTGCCCGTCCCCGACCAAGGAGCCCACCAGCGCGGACCCGATCAACCCCGTGGAACCTGTCACCGCGATACGCATACCGGCCATCCTCGCAGCCCTTACCGGCCCGCCCGGGCAGCCGGGCCGCCCGCCCGCGAGCGGGGCGACAATTCCCGGCAGGATCCGCAGGTGAGCGCCTAGCATGGCCGCCATGCCATCGACCAATCCGATCATCCGACCCGCTGCGGAGCAGGACGAGCAGGCGATCCGCGCCCTCGACCACGCCACCTGGTCCACGCTCAGCGAGGTCGCCCCGAAGGGCGCCGCCGACGCGCCGGTCTTCGACCAGCAGCACCCGCCCGAGCAGTACCTGCTCGCCGAACTCGACGGCCACATCGTCGGCTACATCCGTCAGTTGCAGGAGATCCCGCTGGCCTCCAGCGCCCACGTCCGCCAGATCCAGGGCCTGGCGGTGCACCCGGAGGCCCGCGGCCGGGGCATCGGCGACGCCCTGATCACCGCCGCCTGCGACGCCGCCCGCACCGCAGGCGCCCGCCGGATGACCCTGCGGGTGCTCAGCCACAACGCGCCCGCCCGCCGCCTGTACGAGCGCAACGGCTTCCAGGTGCTCGGCGTGCTGCCCGAGCACTTCCTGCTGGACGGCGCCTACGTGGACGACGTCTGGATGGGCCGCGCCCTGCACTGACCGCACGGAGCCGGTGGCGGCCCCGCACCCGGACGGCCGCCACCCGCCCCGTCCGGCAGGCCGTCACCCGCCCCGCACCCGGACGGCCGCCACCCGCCCCGCCCGGCAGGCCGTCAGTCCCCGTACAGCTCCCACAGCCGCGGGTAACGGGCCGCCATCGCCGCCTTGTCCGCGAAGTCGAACGGGACGCCCTGCGGCGCGGGTGGCTGACGCACCCCCAGGTCCGGAAGCGGCAGCCCGGTCAGCCGCTCGTACGCCTCGTCGGCGGCGTACCCGAGCTCCTCCGCGTCGCCGTCCTCCTCGTCGTCGAAGTCCGGTAGCAGGCCCGCGAGTTGGTCCGGCTCGTGCACCCCGCCCTCGAACACCTCCCGGCCCTGGCCGATCAGCCAGCAGCGGAAGTAGTCGAAGCTGTCCTCGGAGGCCCCGCCCAGCAGCAGGTGCGCGGCGCCCCACAGCTCCACCGTGTACGCCCGCTGGAACCGCGCCTCGAACTGCCGGGCGAAGTCCAGCACATCGTCCGGGGTCAGCCCCATCAGCCGCTCCACCAAGGACTGCGCCTGCTCGTCCGGGTCACCCCCGGCCGCGTCCCGGGAGTCGTCGATCAGCTGCCAGAATGCCGTCTCGTCCATCACCGCTCCAGCATCCACAATCCGCACCGCGCCCGCACCCGATCGCACCGCTGACGGCACAGCCCGACAAGTGCCCGGACACGCCGAAGCCCGCACCGTCCGGGGACGGTGCGGGGCTTCCGGACGAAACCGGGGATGCCTTACAGGCCGAGCTCGACCTCGAACTCGCCGGCCTCCAGGATCTCCTTGACCGCGACCAGGTAGCGGGCGGCGTCCGCGCCGTCCACCAGGCGGTGGTCGTAGGAGAGCGACAGGTAGGTCATGTCGCGGATGCCGATGGCGGTGCCGCCGTCGGCCTCGATCACCACGGGGCGCTTCACGGTCGCGCCGATGCCCAGGATGGCGGCCTGGTTCGGCGGAACGATGACGGTGTCGAACAGCGCACCGCGCGAACCGGTGTTGGAGATGGTGAAGGTCGCACCGGACAGCTCGTCCGGGGTGATCTTGTTGCCGCGGACCTTCGACGCCAGCTCCGCGGTCTTCTTCGAGATACCGGCGATGTTCAGGTCGCCCGCACCCTTGATGACCGGGGTCATCAGACCCTTCTCGGAGTCCACCGCGATACCGATGTTCTCGGTGTCGAAGTAGGTGATGGTGCCCTCGGCCTCGTTGATCCGGGCGTTGATGCCCGCGTGGGCCTTCAGCGCCTGGGCGGCGGCCTTCACGAAGAACGGCATCGGGGACAGCTTCACGCCCTCGCGGGCCAGGAAGGAGTCCTTCGCCTTCGCGCGCAGCGACATGATCTTGGTGACGTCCACCTCGACCACGCTGGTCAGCTGCGCCTGCTCGTGCAGGGCCTTCATCATGTTGTCGCCGATGACCTTGCGCATGCGGGTCATCTTGACGGTCTGGCCACGCAGCGCGGACGGCGCGGCGGCGGCCTTCGCCGGGGCAGCGGCGGCAGCGGGGGCGGCGGCGACCGGAGCCGGCGCGGCCTTCGCGGCCTCGGCGGCGGCGATCACGTCCTGCTTGCGGATGCGGCCACCGACGCCGGTACCGGCGACCGAGGCCAGCGCGACACCGTGCTCGGCGGCGAGCTTGCGCACCAGCGGGGTGACGTAGGCGTCACCGGCGTCCGCGACCGGAGCGGCAGCGGCCGGGGCGGCGGCAACCGGAGCCGGAGCGGCCGGAGCCGCGACCGGGGCCGGGGCCGGGGCCGGGGCGACCGGGGCGGCGGGCGCGACCGGCGCGGGGGCCGGGGCAGCGACCGGAGCCGGAGCAGCAGCCACCGGAGCCGGAGCGGCCGGAGCAGCGGGAGCGGCCGGGGCCGGGGCCGGAGCGGCGGCCGGGGCCGGGGCGGCGGCGACCGCACCCGCGGCGCCGATCAGCGCCAGCTGGGCGCCGACCTCGGCGGTCTCGTCCTCGCCGACCAGGATCTTCACCAGGGTGCCCGCCACGGGGGAGGGGATCTCGGTGTCGACCTTGTCGGTGGAGACCTCGAGCAGCGGCTCGTCGACCTCGACGGTGTCACCCTCGGCCTTCAGCCAGCGGGTGACGGTGCCCTCGGTGACCGACTCGCCCAGCGCGGGCAGCACCACCGGGGTGGCGTCGGCGGCCGGAGCGGCGGCAACCGGAGCGGCGGCCGGGGCCTCGGCGACCGGCGCGGGAGCCGCGGGGGCCTCCGCAACCGGAGCAACCGGAGCGGCCGGAGCGGCCTCGGCAACCGGCGCGGCCGGGGCCTCGGCGGCGGCCGGGGCCGGAGCGGCAGCCGGGGCGCCGGAGCCGTCGTCGATGACCGCCAGCTCGGCGCCCACCTCGACGGTCTCGTCCTCGCCGACCTTGATCGAGGCCAGGATGCCGGAGGCCGGCGCCGGGATCTCGGTGTCGACCTTGTCGGTGGAGACCTCGAGCAGCGGCTCGTCCATCTCCACGCGCTCACCCTCGGCCTTCAGCCAGCGGGTGACGGTGCCTTCGGTCACGCTCTCGCCCAGCGCGGGCAGTGTTACTGAGACCGCCATGGTTCCAGCGACTCCTATCAAGTCTTGCGTTCAGGAATGAAGGGGGACGGGGGCGCGATCAGTCGTGCGCGTGCAGCGGCTTGCCGGCCAGCGCGAGGTGGGCCTCGCCCAGGGCCTCGGACTGGCTCGGGTGCGCGTGGATCAGCTGCGCGACCTCGGCGGGCAGGGCCTCCCAGTTGTAGATCAGCTGGGCTTCGCCGACCTGCTCGCCCATGCGGGCGCCGACCATGTGGACACCCACGACGGCGCCGTCCTTGACCTGGACCAGCTTGATCTCGCCGGCGGTCTTGAGGATCTTGCTCTTGCCGTTGCCCGCCAGGTTGTACTTCAGGGTGACGACCTTCTCCTTGCCGTACTGCTCGACGGCCTTGGCCTCGGTCAGGCCGACGGAGGCGACCTCCGGGTTGGAGTACGTCACCCGCGGGATGCCGTCGTAGTCGATCGGGACGACCTTGAGGCCGGCGATCCGCTCGGCCACCAGGATGCCCTCGGCGAAGCCGACGTGGGCCAGCTGCAGGGTCGGGACCAGGTCGCCGACGGCGGAGATGGTCGGCACGTTGGTGCGCAGGTACTCGTCGACCAGGACGTAGCCGCGGTCCATCGCGACGCCCTGCTCCTCGTAGCCCAGGCCGGTCGAGACCGGGCCGCGGCCGATGGCGACGAGCAGCACGTCGGCCTCGATGGTCTTGCCGTTCTCGGTGGAGACCTTGACGCCCTCGGCGGTGTACTCCACGCCGGAGAAGCGGGACTTCAGCTCGAACTTGATGCCGCGCTTGCGGAACGCGCGCTCCAGCAGCTTGGAGGAGTTCTCGTCCTCCAGCGGCACCAGGTGCGGCAGGCCCTCGACGATGGTGACGTCGACGCCGAAGGACTTCCAGACCGAGGCGAACTCGCAGCCGATGACGCCGCCGCCGAGGATGATCGCCGACTTCGGGATGTAGTCCAGCTTCAGCGCGTGGTCGGACGAGATGATCCGGTCGCCGTCGATGTCCAGGCCCGGGATCGAGCGCGGCACGGAGCCGGTGGCGAGGACGATGTGGCGGCCCTCGATGCGCTGGCCGTTGACGTCCACCGAGGTCTGCGAGGACAGCCGGCCCTCGCCCTGGATGAAGGTGACCTTGCGGGAGGCGACCAGGCCCTGCAGGCCCTTGTACAGGCCGGCGACGACGTCGTCCTTGTACTTGTGGACGCCCTTGATGTCGATGCCCTGGAAGGTGGCCAGGACGCCGAAGTCGGCGGCCTCGCGGGTCTCGTCGGCGACCTCGGCGGCGTGCAGCAGCGCCTTGGTCGGGATGCAGCCGCGGTGCAGGCAGGTGCCGCCCAGCTCACCCTTCTCGATCAGCGCGACGCTCAGGCCCAGCTGAGCGCCGCGGAGGGCCGCGGCGTAGCCGCCGCTTCCGCCTCCGAGAATGACTACGTCGAAAACGGTGCTGGCGTCGTTCGCCACGTCACGTCCTCCATGCAAAAGGTGCGGATCGCCGGGCCGGTCGCGGTCCGGTGGGTGAGAGCCCTTGTAAGGGCGCCCAGTCGTGCCGGAAATACATCTTTGCACTTGTTGGCGGCGGGTGGCGTCGGAGGGTGCCCCGGCCCGGGCCCGGTGCGGCGCGCGGAGCGGTGGGGTGACCCGCTCTCGGAGGTATCGTCCCAGCTCACGGCCGTGAAATCGGCAATCGGAGGTAGTCCGTTCGGGGGGCTTCGCCGTAGCAGTTCCGCTCTGCGGAATCAAGTTTCGCCGGAGGCGAACAGTCGGCCGGGTTGGCGCGGCTGCTACTGGCTGGTAATGCACGTGGGGCCCGGCACCATCGGTGCCGGGCCCCACGCGTCGATCAACGGGTCACTTGCCCGCGGCGGTGTCCTCCGCGAAGCGGACCAGGGTGCGCACCGCGCTGGCGGTGCCGCCCTTCGGGGTGTAGCCGGACGCGGCACCCTCGTTGAACGCCGGGCCGGCGATGTCCAGGTGCGCCCAGTCGATGCCCTCGGCGACGAACTCCTTCAGGAACAGACCGGCCACCAGGCCGCCGCCCATCCGCTCGCCCATGTTCGCCAGGTCCGCGACGGTCGACTCGACCATGCCCTTGCGCAGGTCGGCCGGCAGCGGCATCGGCCAGGAGGCCTCGCCCACCGCGCCCGCGGTCTCGTGCAGCTTGGTGCGCAGCTCGTCGTCGTTGGCCATCACGCCGAAGGTGCGGCTGCCCAGCGCCACCATCATGGCGCCGGTCAGGGTCGCCACGTCGATGATCACGTCGGGCTGCTCCTCGCCGGCCCGGACGATCGCGTCGGCCAGCACCAGGCGGCCCTCGGCGTCGGTGTTCAGCACCTCGACGGTCTTGCCGCCGTACATCCGCAGCACGTCGCCGGGGCGGGTCGCGGTGCCGGACGGCATGTTCTCCGCCAGCGCCAGCCACGCCGTCACGTTGACCTGCAGACCCAGGCGCTTGGCGGCGACCACGGCGGCGAACACCGCGGCGGCACCGGCCATGTCGCACTTCATGGTCTCGTTGTGACCGGCCGGCTTCAGCGAGATGCCGCCCGAGTCGTAGGTGATGCCCTTGCCGACGAACGCCAGCGAGGCCTGCGCCTTCGGGTGGGTGTAGGCCACCTTCACCAGCCGCGGCGGGTTGGCCGAGCCGGTGCCGACGCCGAGGATGCCGCCGAAGCCGCCCTTGGTCAGCGCCTTCTCGTCCAGCACCTCGACCTTCAGGCCGTGCTCCTTGCCGGCCGCCTGGGCGATCGCGGCGAAGGACTTCGGGTTCAGGTCGTTCGGGGCGGTGTTGACCAGGTCACGGGCCCGGTTCATCTCCTCGCCGAGCGCCGTGGCGCGCTCGACGGCGGCCTTGGCGTCCTTCGAGCCCTTGCGGTCGGCCAGCACGACCAGCTCGGCGACGGGGGCCTTCGCCACCTCGGCCTTGTAGGTGCCGAACGCGTACGAGCCGAGCAGGGCGCCCAGCGCGACCGCCTCGACGTCCTCGGCGGAGGCGGCCGGCAGCGCCAGCGCGACCTTCTTGGAACCGGCCAGGGTGCGGGCGGCCGTACCGGCGGCCTTGCGCAGCTCCTCGGCGCCGAACGCGCCGTCGGCGGCGTCGCCCAGGCCGACGGCCAGCACCAGCGGCGCCTTCAGCCCGGCCGGAGCGGCAAGCTTGACCGCCTCACCCTCGGCACCGGTGGCGCCCAGGGTGGTGAGGACCTCGGCCAGCTTGCCCTCGAACGCCTCGACGACCGCCTCGGCGCCGGCTGCCACGATCAGGCCCTTGGGGCCCTTCGCGACACCGATCACCAGGGCATCCGCGCGCAGGCTCGCGGCGGAGGAGGTGCTCACAGACAGTGCAGTCACGGCAAATGCGTCCTGTTCTTTCGCGGTCCACGGCCGGTGACGGCTCCATTGCCGACCGGCAAACCCAGGCAGACTCCGCGGCAAAACGGGGCATGGGGCCAGGGTGCTCACCGCATGGTAGTCCGCATATTGGGATCTCGCCGCCCCGCCTACCCCCGTGCACGAACCGCCGCAACTCGTGACGGTGCGTGAGTTCCCGCGCGGACGCGCCGTCATGTCAGCGCGAGTGCCACCAGCGCCGCCGTCGCCGAGGTCTCCACCAGCGCCCCCAGCACGTCACCCGTCACCCCGCCGAAGCGCCGCACACACCGCCGCAACAGGCCCGCCGCGACCACCGATCCGAGCAGCACGGCCACCCCGCACTGCCACCGCACCGCCGCCGCCGCACCCGCCACCAGCAGCGTCACGACGACCGCCGACACCGGACGCACCGTGCCGGCCACCATCGCCCCCAGCCCCCCGGGCCGGGCGGCCGGTACCGACCGCAGACACCCCCACGCCAGCGCGACCCGCCCCGCAGTCGCCGCGACGGCCGCGGCGAGCGCCCCGCGCCACAGCGAGACCCCGAACTGGCCTGCCAGCACAGCAACTTGAGCGAACATCAGCAGCACCAGCGTCAGCACGCCGAACGGGCCGATGTCCGACTGCTTCATGATCCGCAACGCGTCCTCGGCAGGCTTGCCACTCCCCAGCCCGTCCGCGACGTCCGCGACCCCGTCCAGATGGAGCCCCCGCGTCACCACCGCCCCGACAGCCACCACCGCGACCGCCCCCGACAACGACCCGCCCCGCCACGCGACCAGCGCCCCCACCGCGCCCGCCAACACCCCGACCACAACCCCGACCACCGGCGCCACCACCATGGCCACCCCACCGGCCGCCCGGTCCCACCGGTGCACCCGCACCCGAAACACCGTCAACGTCCCGAACGCGAACCGCAGCCCGGCGACCGCTCCACCACGCCCCACCGAGAGACTCTCTGCGCGCTCGGCCCCCCGCTGCGCGTTCTCGTTGCTCACCAGCCAGGCCCTTTCACGTGCAAGTTCTCATCGGCGAAGGGCTCTTCGACGGCTCTCTCCCGCTTCGCGCAGTTCTCCCCCAGCCCTGGCGGGCCGGGATGTACCCCCACGCGCTTCTCGCACCCGCCCGCGCTAGTACCGCCCCAACAGCTCCGCCGCCGTAGGCAGCTTCGCCGGTGCCCGCGGCGGCAGCGGCTTCGCGCTCGGGACGGCCGTCGGCTCGGCGAGGGTGTCGGTCGCGGCCTGGAGGAGCGGCAGCGCCAGCACCGCGGAGATGCCCTCGCCCATGGTGACGCCGGTGTCCTGGAGCGGGGTCAGGGTGAGGCGGTCGTACGCCTTGGCCTGGGCAGGCTCGCCCGTGAGCGCGGCGGCCTGCCACCACTCGGGGGCGCGGAAGGCGATCCGCTGCGCGACCAGCGCGCAGGCCGCGGTGACCACCCCGTCGAGGACGACGGGGAGCTTGCGGACGGCGGCCTGCAGCAGGAACCCGGTGATCGCCGCGAAGTCCGCGCCGCCGGTCGCGGCGAGCAGCGCGAGCTGGTCGCCGAGTACGGGGCGGGCCCGGCGCAGCGCGTCGCGGATGGTGGCGCACTTGACCATCCAGACCCGGTCGTCGATGCCGGAGCCGCGGCCGGTGACGGCGGCGGCGTCGGTGCCGCAGAGGGCTCCGATCAGGACGGCGGCGACGGTGGTGGAGCCGACGCCGAGGTCGCCGAGCAGGACCAGGTCGGTTCCGGCGTCGGCCTCTTCGTCGGCGACGGCCATGCCGGCCCGGAAGGCCCGGGTGGCTTCGTCGAGGCTGAGCGCGTTCTCGATGTCGATCCGGCCGGAGCCGCGCCGGACGCGGTGGCGGACGACCTCTTCGGGGAACTCGGCGGGGTCGGCGTCCACCGCGATGTCGACCACCCGGACGTCCGCGCCGTAGCGGCGGGCCAGTACGGAGACCGGCGCGGTGCCGTCGAGCACGGCGCGGACCCGGTCGGCGGTGCCGCCGCGGGCGTCGAGGGTGGAGATGCCGAGCGAGGCGACGCCGTGGTCGGCGGCGAACAGCAGGACCCGGCTGTTGCGCAGCGGGCGGGTCGGTGCCTCGCCCTGCGCGGACGCCAGCCAGGCCGCCAGCTCCTGGAGCCGGCCCAGGCCGCCGCGCGGCATGGCCAACTGCTGCCAGCGCTCCTCGGCGCCGCGCCGCGCACTCTCGTCAGGCCGTTCGACGAGCGAGGAGAAAGTGTCGAGATCCACGGTGGTGTCCATCGCTCGGCAATCTACACGGCCACCGCTTTGATGGTCAGCACCTGTCCGGCGACCACCAGCAGCACCTGCTCGGAGGCGTCGGCGACGGCCATGTTGAGCCGTCCGAGGGTGTCCCGGAAGCGCCGCCCGGAGGCCGTGGCGGGGACGACGCCCATGCCGACCTCGTTGGAGACCGCGACGACGGTTCGCCGGGTGGCGGCCCAGGCCGCGGCCAGTGCCGCGCAGCGCGTTTCGACGGCCTCCCGGCCGCCGGCCGTCCACCGTTCGTCGTCCCAGGCGTCGTGCTCGTCCATCACGGCGGTCAGCCACAGCGCCAGGCAGTCGATCAGTACCGGTGCGGGGTCGGTGTCGTCGGCGAGCACGGCTTCCAGCTCGCAGGTCTCCGCGGTGCGCCAGCCGTCGGGCCGGCGGGAGCGGTGCAGTTCGACGCGGTGTGCCCAGTCGGTGTCGCCGTCGCGGGTGCCGGAGGTGGCGACGTACAGGACGTCGGGATGCGGGGCGAGCAGCTGTTCGGCGTGGGTGG
Organism: Kitasatospora sp. NPDC048407; assembly: GCF_043200475.1. Lineage (NCBI taxonomy): Bacteria > Bacillati > Actinomycetota > Actinomycetes > Kitasatosporales > Streptomycetaceae > Kitasatospora > Kitasatospora sp. NPDC048407. Next base: position 383,263 of record NZ_JBICXW010000004.1, read on the forward strand.
ACTTGCCGGAGCGGGCGCCGCCGAGCAGCAGGGTGCGGGGGAGTGCCATGCGATCATCCTGCCGGACGGCGCATGCCCGTATCCCAGCTGGGCACGCTACTGTCGCAACCCTTCAGCAGCAGCGTTGACCCGGAGGAGCCCGGCATGGTGTGGACCTGGCGGTACGAGAAGAGCGACGGCGCCGTGGTGGCCCAGGACGGCGCCGAGGAGTTCTCCAGCCAGGGCGACGCGGAGACCTGGATCGGCGAGGAGTGGAAGACGCTGCTGGACGACGGCGTCGACCGGGTGGTGCTGGTCGAGGACGGCCGCGACATCTACCCGATGAGCCTGCACGAGGGCTGACGCCCGTCGCGCTACTTGGCGCCGACCACGTGCAGCAGCGCCGCGACGTGCCGGTACGGGTCCTGCTTGCCGGCCCGTTCCTCGGCGTCGAGCAGCTGGCCGAGCTGGCGGCCGTCCACCGGGGCGGCCTCGTCCGGCATGGTGTCGGTGAACACCCGCACCCCGTACCAGTGGCGGACGGGGACGGCGAACTCGGCGAGCGTGGTGGAGAGTTCGGCGAGCCGGTCGGCGCGGGCGGGCAGGCCGAGGCGGTTGGTGTAGCGGGTGCTGTCGAAGGCCTCCTGGCAGGCCCGCCAGTCGCCGGTCAGCCCGGCCCGCATGGCCAGCGCGTCGCCGTTGCGGACCAGCAGGGAGAGCAGCCCGCCGGGGGCCAGGATGCGGGCCACCGAGGCGAGCATCGGGTCCGGGTCGGGCAGGTACATCAGGGTGCCGTGGCAGAGCACCAGGTCGAAGCTGCGCGGTCCGAACCAGCGGCCGACCTGGTGGCCGTCGCCGGTGAGCAGCTGGACCCGGTCGCGGACCTCGGGCGGTTCGGCGGCCAGCGCCTCGTGGACGACGGCGAGCATCTCCGGGTCCGGGTCGATGCCGGTGACGAAGTGCCCGGCGCGGGCCAGGCGCAGCGCCTGGGTGCCCTCGGCGCAGCCGACGTCCAGCACTCGCAGCGCGGTGCCGCGGGTGAGCTGTTCGGCGAGCTGACGGGTCACCAGTTCCTGGCGGACCAGGTTGTGCAGTCCGCCGTGCCGCTCCAGCCATTCGCCGGCCCCGCTGTGGTACGGCCCGCCGCGGGCGGGCAGCCGGCCGTGCCGGCCGCGCGGCAGCCCGTGCTGGGCGGGGATGCCCGGCGTGCCGAAGGCCCCGACCGGCTGCTGCGCCGGCGGGGCCCAGTACGGCGGAACCGCTTCCGCGGTCAGGGCCGCTCGCCCCGCTTGACCATGGGCTTGGGCAGCCGCAGGCGGCGCATCTGCAGGGTGCGCATCAGGCCGTACATCACGGCACCGCGGGTGTTGTCGTTCGGGAAGCGCTCGGCGAGGCCCTTGCGCAGCGTGAAGCCGAGCCGGACGAAGTCGAGGATGACCACCACGAAGAAGATCATGAACAGCAGCGTGGACATCAGCTGCAGGGACTGCACCTTGGTGATGCTGAGCACCAGCACCACGACGGCGTACGGCAGGAAGAACTCGGCCGCGGCCCAGCGGGAGTCCACGAAGTCGCGGACGTAGCGCCGCACCGGGCCCTTGTCGCGGGCCGGCAGGGCGCGCTCGTCACCCTCGAGCAGCGCGGTGCGCTGCTTCTCGCGCTCGGCGCGCATCCGCTCGCGGGCCTGCCTGGCGGCCTCCTTGCGGTCCTTGGGAACGGAGACCCGGGTCTTCCGGTGGGCCTCGGCCTCACTGCGCTTGGGCGTGGGCCGGCCCTTCGGGGCCTGCGGGTCGCGGGGCAGCCGCTCTTCCTCCTTCGTCAACGTGACGGACGAGGAGGCGGCGGAGTCATCGGAGCGGCGTCGAAACACACTCCCAGCGTACGGGTTGACCGGCCGCTTTCCGGCCCGGCCCCGGATGCGAACCGATATCGATCGTGAGGACGATGCCGAACGGCCGCTCGCTGTAGCAGCATTGTTGCTGGCTGGTGGACTGCGCCGGGGACCCCGTCGCGCATACACTCGACCTGTCACGAGACGCAAACCCAGGCCCGAAGAAGGGGGCTATCGAGGCCCATGAGCGACGGAATCATGAAGCGTATGGGGCTGATCTTCCGCTCCAAGGCGAACAAGGCCTTGGACCGGGCGGAGGACCCGCGCGAAACGCTCGACTACTCCTACCAGAAGCAGCTGGAACTGCTGCAGAAGGTGCGCAGGGGCGTCGCCGACGTGGCCACCTCCCGCAAGCGCCTGGAGCTCCAGCTGACGCAGCTGCAGCAGCAGTCCTCCAAGTACGAGGACCAGGGCCGCAAGGCGCTGTCCCTCGGCCGTGAGGACTTGGCGCGCGAGGCGCTCAGCCGCAAGGCCAACCTGCAGTCCCAGATCACCGACCTGGAGACGCAGTACCAGGCCCTGCAGGCCGAGGAGGAGAAGCTCACGCTCGCCTCCCAGCGCCTCCAGGCCAAGGTGGACGCCTTCCGCACCAAGAAGGAGACCATCAAGGCCACCTACACCGCCGCCCAGGCGCAGACCCGGATCGCCGAGTCCTTCTCCGGCATCTCGGAGGAGATGGGCGACGTCGGCCTGGCGATCCAGCGGGCCGAGGACAAGACCGCGCAGATGCAGGCCCGCGCGGGCGCGATCGACGAGCTGCTGGCCTCCGGCGCGCTCGACGACGCCAGCGGCCTCGGCCGCAAGGACGACATCGAGGCCGAGCTGGAGCGGGTGGCCGGCGGCAGCGACGTCGAGCTGGAGCTGGCCCGGATGAAGGCCGAGCTGACGGGCGGCACCCCCGCCTCGCAGCCGCAGGCGATCGAGCAGGGGAAGAACGACACCCCGCCGCCGCCCACCATCAACTACCGCAAGTAAGCCCGCGAGCAGGGGAGACGCACCAGCATGATCATGCGGGTCTTGGGTGAGGGGCAGTTCGAGGTCGCGGAGGGCGACCTGAACCGGCTGAACCAGCTGGACGACGATCTGCTTCAGGCCGTCGAGGCGGGCGACGAGGAGGCCTTCAAGGCCGCTCTCGGCAGCCTGCTCGCGGCCGTCCGGGAGGTCGGTACGCCGGTGCCGGCGGAGTCGTTGGAGCCGTCGGACCTGATCCTGCCGGACGCCGAGGCGTCCCTGGAGCAGGTTCGCGAGCTGCTGCGCGCCGAGGGTGACGGTCTGATCCCGGGCATCCCGGAGTAGTTCGGGCGCCGTTCGTGACGAGAGGGCGGGCATCCCCCAGGGGGTGCCCGCCCTCTCGCGTGCCCGAAGCCGGCTCGCGGCGAACCGTTACGGCAGGGCCAGCATGCGGTCCAGCGCGGCCTTGGCGTACTTCTCGGTCTCCGCGTCCACCGTGATCACGTTCGGGACCCGGCCCTCGGCGAGCGACTCCAGCGCCCAGACCAGGTGCGGCAGGTCGATCCGGTTCATGGTGGAGCAGAAGCACACGGTGCGGTCGAGGAAGACGACCTCCTTGTCCGGGTGCGCCTTGGCCAGGCGGCGGACCAGGTTCAGCTCGGTGCCGATGGCCCACTTGGAGCCGGGCTCGGCGGCGTCCAGCGCCTTGATGATGTACTCGGTCGAGCCGACCTGGTCGGCGGCGGTGACCACCTCGTGCCGGCACTCGGGGTGCACCAGGACGTTGACGCCGGGGATCCGCTCGCGGACCTCGTTGACCGAGTCCAGGTTGAACCGGCCGTGCACCGAGCAGTGGCCGCGCCACAGGATCATCTTCGCGTCCCGCAGCTGCTCGGCGGTCAGGCCACCGTTCGGCTTGTGCGGGTTGTAGAGGACGCAGTCCTCCAGCGCGAAGCCCATCTCCAGCACCGCGGTGTTGCGGCCCAGGTGCTGGTCCGGCAGGAACAGCACCTTCTCTCCCTGCTCGAACGCCCACTCCAGCGCCCGCTTGGCGTTGGAGGAGGTGCAGATGGTGCCGCCGTGCTTGCCGGTGAAGGCCTTGATGTCGGCGGAGGAGTTCATGTACGAGACCGGGACGGTGACGTCCGCGATGCCCGCGTCGGTGAGCACGTCCCAGCACTCGGCGACCTGCTCGGCGGTGGCCATGTCGGCCATCGAGCAGCCCGCGGCGAGGTCCGGCAGCACGACCTGCTGGCGCTCGGAGGTGAGGATGTCGGCGGACTCGGCCATGAAGTGCACGCCGCAGAAGACGATGTACTCGGCCTCCGGGCGGGCCGCGGCGTCCCGGGCCAGCTTGAAGGAGTCGCCGGTGACGTCGGCGAACTCGATGACCTCGTCGCGCTGGTAGTGGTGGCCCAGGATGAAGACCCGGTCGCCCAGCTTCTCCTTGGCGGCGCGGGCGCGCGCCACCAGGTCCGGGTCGGAGGCGGCGGGCAGATCGCCGGGGCACTCCACGCCGCGCTCGCTGTTCGGGTCGGCCTCCCGGCCGAGCAGCAGCAGGGCGAGCGGCGAGGCGGTGGGGTCGACGCCGTAGGTCTCGGTGGTGGTGGTCACGGGCGGCTGCCCTCCTGATGCGGCCGGATCGTTCCCGAACACAGCCTTCTCGTCTATCTGACGCTATCTATGATAACCGGTTCTCGTCAGCCTGACGATGGCCATTCTGTCGATGTGACGAGAACCGCTCACCGGGATGGATGCTTCCCGCGCGAGAACCTGCCGTGCCCCCGGTTGGCTGGACCCATGAAGGCAATCGCGATCAACCGCTACGGCGGCCCCGACGTGGTCGAGTACACCGAACTCCCGGACCCCAAGGTCGGCCCCGACTCGGTACTCGTCCGCACCCGCGCGGTCGGCGTCAACCCCGTCGACTGGAAGATCCGCGAAGGGCACCTCGACGGCATCCTCGACGTGTGCTTCCCGCTGATCATGGGCTTCGACCTGGCCGGCGTGGTGCAGGCGGTCGGCGGGGCCGTCACCGAGTTCCGGCCCGGGGACGAGGTGATCGGCTACGTCCGCAAGGACGTCATCGGCTACGGCACCTACGCCGAACTCGTCGCCGCCCCCGTCCGCACGCTGGCCCGCAAACCCGCCGCGCTCGGCTGGGCCGAGGCCGGCGGCCTGCCCACCGCCGGGCTCACCGCGCAACAGGCGCTGGTGAACGCACTGCGGCTGCGCCGCGGCGAGAGCGTGCTGATCCACGCCGCGGCGGGCGGCGTCGGCTCGCTCGCCGTCCAGATCGCCACCGCCCTCGGGGCCCGGGTGATCGGCACCGCCGGGCCGCACAACCACACCTACCTGCGCGGCCTCGGCGCCGAACCCGTCGAGTACGGCCAGGGCCTGGCCGAACGCGTCCGCGCCCTCGCCCCCGACGGGGTGGACGCGGTGCTCGACCTGGTCGGCGGCGACGCCCTCGACGTCTCCACCGCCCTGGTCAAGGACCCGGCCCGGATCGCCTCCACCGTCGACTACCGGGTCACCGGGCTCGGCGGTCACTACATCTGGACCCGCCCCGACCCCGACGACCTCGCCGCCGTCGCCCGGCTCGCCGACGACGGGCTGCTCACCGTCCCGGTCGCCTCCACCTTCCCGCTCGGCCAGGCCGCCTCCGCCCAGGCCCTCAACGCGGAAGGGCGCACCCGCGGCAAGATCGTTCTGCTGGTGGACTGAACGGACACCCGGCGTCGGCGAGAATGGGCCCGCAGAGTCCGCCCCTGTGCGGGGGCCGCGGCTCGACCCACCCTCACACCCGTACCACCCGTGGAGCCCCGCCATGAGCACCCACCGGCCGCCCGACCTCGGCCAGGCGGGTTTCGACGACACCGACCGCCTCCTGCTGGAGCACCTCAGCCGCGACGGCCGCGCCTCCTACGCCGAGATCGGGCTGCTTACCAACCTGTCCGCCACCGCCGTCCGCCGCCGCATCGACCGGCTGCGGGCGCGCGGCGTGGTCCGCGGCTTCACCGTGGTGCTCGACCCCGCGCTGCTCGGCTGGGGCACCGAGGCGTTCGTCGAGGTCTACTGCCGGCCCCGCACCTCGCCCGAGGAACTGCTCGCCTCGCTGCGCCAGTTCCCCGAGGTCGCCGCCGCCTGGACGGTCACCGGCGACCCCGACGCCCTGGTCCACCTGCGGGCCGCCGACACCCGCCACCTGGAAGCCGTCATCGAACGCATCCGCAAGGAGCCCGGCGTCCAGCGCAGCCGTTCCTCGGTCGTGCTCTCCCAGTTGATCTGACGCAGGAATCCTGCGCGGCCCCCCTCGAACACGCACGAAACCGGCCCTGACCGGCCCCGTTCCGACGCGCGCCCGCCCGGCACCGCTGCCTACGCTGATCATGACCCCCACGCACCGCAGCAGCGAAGAGGACACCCGTGTACGCAGCCCCCGACCGCATGCACAAGCCGGACGCCGAACTGGTCGAGCTGGTCTTCGACTACATGCGTGAACGGCTGCGGTACGACCCCGTGCCGCTCGACCACCCCGGCGACGGCGCCCACCTGCGGGAGGTCCTTGCCGGACTGCTCAACGACCACGGCAACAACCCCGCCGACGTGCTCAAGCTGTACGACCACGAGCTGTCCCGCGCCGTCATCTCCGCCGACAGCCCGCGCTACCTGTCCTTCATCCCGTGCGCCCCCACCAAGGCCGCCCTGCTGTTCGACATGGTGGTCTCCTGCGCCTCCCTGCAGGGCATCTCCTGGCTGGAGGCGGCCGGCGCGATCGCCGCCGAGAACCAGGTGCTGCGGCTGATAGCCGACCGGGCCGGCCTGCCCGCCACCGCCGGTGGCGTCTTCGTCTCCGGCGGCTCGGCCGGCAACCTGTCCGCGCTGGTGGTCGCCCGCGACACCGCCCGCCGCCGCTTGGGCGTCGGTCCGGAGGCCCGGCTGCGGATCGCCGTCGCCGACCAGGTGCACTCCTCGGTCAAGAACACCTTCAACATCATCGGCGTCGAGGCCTTCCCCGTCCCCGCCGTCGACCGCCGCCTCACCGGCGCCGCCCTGCGCGCCGCCCTCGACGCCGACCCGCACCCCGAGACCGTCATCGCCGTGGTCGGCACCGCCGGCACCACCAACGAAGGCATCATCGACGACCTCGCGGGCATCGCCGAGGTCGCCCGCGAACGCGAGCTCTGGTTCCACGTGGACGGCGCGTACGGCGGCGCCGGACTGTTCGCCCCCTCGGTGCGCGAGCGCTACAACGGCATCGAGCACGCCGACTCCTTCGTGGTCGACCCGCACAAGTGGCTGTTCGCCCCGTTCGACTGCGCCGCGCTGCTCTACCGCGACCCGCGCCTGGCCCGCGCCGTGCACACCCAGGACGCCGGCTACCTGGACGTCCTGCACACCGAGGGCGACGAGTGGAACCCCACCGACTACGCCTACCACCTCACCCGGCGCGCCCGCGGCCTCCCGCTCTGGTTCTCGCTCGCCGTCCACGGCGTCCAGGCATACACCGACGCCATCGAGACCGGCCTGCGGCTGGCCCAGGACACCGCGCAGCTGATCCGCGACACCGAGCACCTCGAACTGCTCCACGACCCGCAGCTCTCCGCGGTCTGCTTCCGCCGCACCGGCTGGACCCACGACGACTACTACCGCTGGTCCCGGCAGCTGCTCGCCGACCAGATCGGCTTCGTCACCCCCACCGGCTGGGACGGCGAGACGGTCGCCCGGTTCGCCTTCCTGCACCCCGGCACCACCATGGAGATGGTCCAGGAGATCCTCGACACCATGCGCTGACCGGTCGGCGGACCGAAACGGCGGCTACAGGTAGCCGCCGTTCGGGATGTACGGGGCCGGTGGGCGCATCCCGCGGACCGCCAGGTAGCCGCGGGTGGTCAGCGACAGCCCCAGGTCCAGGCCCACGTCCACCGCCCACTCCTGCTCGGCGGTCAGGAACTCCACGTCCGCGTCGGTGCCCTCCGGCACCCGGGCCAGCGCCTCCCGCAGCAGCCGGGCGGCGATCCGCTTCGAGGTGGCGGCCACCAGCTGGACGGTGCCGCCGTCCCGGTAGCAGTAGCCGGTGCCGGCCAGGGTGTCCGCGATCAGCAGCTCCTCGAAGTGCGCCAGCATGAACGCGTGGTCCGGGCCGTGCGCCGCGCCCCGCAGCCGCCGGTCCACCGAGTCCAGCAGGTGCAGGTGCGAGGCGTTGCCCGCGTGCACCGGAATGTCCCCCGGGTCCAGCAGCCGCTCCCGGTCCACCCGGCCGGTCAGCCGCATCGTCGGGTGCAGCGTGAACCCGGCTGCCCGGTAGCGGCGCGCGGCCGCAGGCGACGGCGAGGCGCACAGCATCCCGCGCAGACAGCCCCGCCCGTACGCGGCGGCCCGTTCCAGCAGCAGCCGCCCCACGCCCTGCCCCTGCGCGGACGGAAGCACCACGAACAGCGCCAGCACCCACACGCCCTCACGGCGCAGCGACAGCGCCGCCCCCACCGGTTCACCGTCCTGCTCGGCGATCCAGCACCCCTGCGGGTCGGTGACGGCCAGGTGCCGCGAACGCGCGAGCCGGCGGATCCGGGACGGCGCGTCCGCCGGCTCCGGCTCGGCGTCCGCCGGCCGGCCGTCCAGGTCGCGGAACGCCGCCCGGGAGACCCGGTTCACTGCTTCGGCGTCCTCGGCGGTGTCTCTCAGCTGACGAATGATCACCGTCACATCCTGCTGTGCCCGCCGTGCGGGCGGTAGCGGTTTGCCCGAGCGACCGGTGACCGCCCCCGCCCGGTGTGCGAGCATGGGGTACGTGGGGGAGTGGGCGACGAAAAATGTCCCCCGAACGCACCACCTTCCGGAAATGAATCCGGGAGGCCGCTGGTTGGCACTGGCGGATCACAGTCGTCACAGACCGGGAGTAAGCATGACCGTCCAGGACGAGACCACCGTCGAGAGTGGCATCCTCCTCACCGATGCCGCCGCGGCCAAGGTCAAGGGCCTGCTGGAGCAGGAGGGCCGCGAGGACCTCGCTCTGCGCGTCGCCGTGCAGCCCGGCGGCTGCTCGGGCCTGCGTTACCAGCTGTTCTTCGACGAGCGTTCGCTGGACGGCGACGTCGTCAAGGACTTCAACGGTGTCAAGGTCGTCACCGACCGGATGAGCGCCCCGTACCTGGGCGGCGCCACCGTCGACTTCGTCGACACCATCGAGAAGCAGGGCTTCACCATCGACAACCCGAACGCCACCGGCTCCTGCGCCTGCGGCGACTCGTTCAGCTAAGCCCTATTACGGCGCGAACGACGAGGGCGGCTCCCCACCAGGGGGGCCGCCCTCGGGGCTTTCCGGGGTCAGCGCGGGCCTCCGGCTCCCACCCCGCCGGTCTGCGGCGGCACCTGGTCGCCGGTCGCGGTGTCCACCACGCCGCCGCCGTTCATCGGCCGGGGCAGGGTGACCGTCGCCTCCTGCTCCTTCATCAGCTGCGGGCAGGCCTTGCCGGGCTCGGCGGTCTTGGTGACCACGATCCGCAGCTTCACGGTCGGCGGGGCGTCCTCCTCCAGACGCACCCCGTACTTGTCGCACACCCCGGCGGTGTAGAACACCGTCAACTGGGTGGGGCTGTCCTGCCGGTAACCCGTCACGGGGATCTTCACCGCGGTCGGCGGGTGCTCGCCGACGGCGATTCCCGGGCTGGTCGGCGAGGACTGCGGGCTGCTGCCGGTACCGGCGGACGGGGTGGCGGTCGGCGAGTCCGGGGCGGCGGTGCCCGGGCCGGGAGTCGCGTCGGTGGCCGCGGTCGGGCCGGATCCGGTCGCGATCGCCGGGGTGCCGGAACTGCCGCACGCGGTCAGCAGCCCGGCGGCGAGGGACGCGGCGGCCAGCGCCAGGACGGTCCGGCGCGCGTGCGAGGGCTTGGCGGAGACGGCTGCGGTCCTGTCGTCCATGATCTGCGTTCCTCCCGGGGGTCACGCGGCGCCGCTGGAGCGGCACCGCGTCGCTTTGACGTGCCCGGGAGGAAACCGGTTCCCGCTACTCGCCGAACTCCGGCATCCCCGCCACCACCCGGCGGGCCTCCACCGGTACCTCGACGCCCAGCACCGTCGGCACCGACCGCACCGGACCCGGACCGGCGGCCGGCCAGAACCGGCCCAGCCTGCGCGAGGAGTCCAGCAGATCGGCCAGCGATTCGGCATCGACGTCGTACGCGCCGGTGAACAGCTGGCGGGGGGAGTGATCGATCACCATGCGGAACCAGCTCCGATCGCCGCGCCGCGGCCACGGCACCGCGGACTGGACGGGGGCCGCGTCCGGCCCCCGTACTCGCGACCCTAGGACGCTCCGGCCACCCGCAACAGGCCTACCCATGGGTAGTACCGGATCGGGCGGGTACCTTAGGTGAGTTGATGTCCGCCGCTCCGGCCACCGCCGGGCAGCCCGAGGAGAACCCCGTGCGCATCGCCGTCGCCGGCTCGATCGCCACCGACCACCTGACGACCTTCCCCGGACGCTTCTCCGACCAGCTGGTCCCCGAGCAGCTGCACACGGTGTCCCTGTCGTTCCTGGTCGACACCCTGGACATCCGGCGCGGCGGCGTCGGCCCGAACATCGCCTTCGGCATGGGCGTCCTCGGCCTGCACCCGATCCTGGTCGGCGCGGCCGGCGCGGACTTCACCGAGTACCGCAGCTGGCTCGACCGCCACGGCGTCGACACCGAGTCCGTGCACATCTCCGAGACCCGGCACACCGCCCGGTTCATGTGCACCACCGACCAGGACCACAACCAGATCGCGTCCTTCTACACCGGCGCGATGGCCGAGGCCCGCAACATCGAGCTCAAGCCGATCGCCGACCGGGTCGGCGGCCTCGACCTGGTCCTGATCGGCGCGGACGACCCCGCCGCGATGGTGCGGCACACCCAGGAGTGCCGCACCCGCGGCTACGCCTTCGCCGCCGACCCCTCCCAGCAGCTCGCCCGCCTCGAGGGCGACGACATCCGGGAGATCGTCAACGGCGCGGCCTACCTGTTCACGAACGAGTACGAAGCCGCGCTGATCGAGTCCAAGACCGGCTGGTCCTCCGACGAGATCCTGAGCCGCGTCGGCACCCGGGTCACCACCCTCGGCCCGAAGGGCGTCCGCATCCAGCGCGAGGGCGAGCCCGACATCCTGGTCGGCTGCGCCACCGAGGAGCGCAAGGCCGACCCCACCGGCGTCGGCGACGGCTTCCGGGCCGGCTTCCTCGCGGGCCTCTCCTGGGGCCTCGGCCTCGAGCGCGCCGCGCAGGTCGGCTGCATGCTGGCGACCCTGGTCATCGAGACCGTCGGCACCCAGGAGTACGAGCTGCGCGGCGGCCACTTCCTGGAGCGCTTCGAGGCGGCCTACGGGGCGGACGCGGCCGCTGAGATCCGCGGCAACCTGTAAGTCTGTCTTTCAGGGGCCCGGGGAACGGCGGGGCCGAGACTGCTGGTGAGCAACGGGGCGTAGAGCGTCGGGTTGTTTCGGGTTCCTGTCTTTGACCCGACGCAGCACGACCTCCCGATGGGCTCCGACCGCCAGCAGTCATGGCCTCGCCGTTCCCCGAGCCCCTTTTTATGCCTCCGTCGCTTTGACCACCAGGTACGCCGTGCCGTGGGTGGCACCGTATTCGGTGGCCGGGGTTTCGCCCTCGTAGGTGTGGCCACACATGTCGCACCAGGCGGGGATGTCGTGGCGGGCCGCTTCGTCGTCGGAGAGGACGGCGATGCGGCCGCCGGGGGCGACGGCGGGGATGCGCTTGGCGAGTTCGATGATCGGCAGCGGGCAGCGCTTGCCGAGGGTGTCGAGGACCAGGGCGTCGCTGGTGGTGGCCGGGGCGGGGAGGTCCAGGCCGAGCGGGGCGCGGATGTCGGCGACGACGCGGGGGAGTACGTCGAGGAAGCGCTCCACGTCCGCGGTGGCGGTGCCGGGCGGGAGCGAGACGCGGACGTTGCCTTCGGTGAGGACGCCCATCGCGGCCAGGACGTGGCTGGGCGTCAGCGTGCTGGAGGTGCAGGAGGAGCCGGAGTTGACGGCGAATCCGGCCCTGTCGAGTTCGCCGAGCAGCACCTCGCCGTCCACGTACAGGCAGGAGAAGGTGACCAGGTGGGGGAGGCGGAGTTCGGGGTGGCCGACCACCTCGACCTCGGGGATCAGCTGCGGGACCCGGTGCCGGATCAGTTCGACCAGGGCGCGCAGCCGGGCGTTCTCGGCCTCGGCCTCGGCCCGGACCGCGCGCAGCGACGCGGCGGCGGCCACGATCGCGGGGACGTTGACGTAGCCCGGCACCCGGCCGTTCTCCCGGTCGTCGGCGGGCAGCGGCGAGACGTACCGGACGCCCTTGCGGACGGCCAGCACCCCGACGCCGGCCGGGCCGCCCCACTTGTGGGCGCTGGCCGTCAGCACCGACCAGCCGGCGGGCACCGGCAGCCGGCCGGCGCTCTGCGCGGCGTCCACCAGCAGCGGGACGTCCCCGCTGAGTGCGGCGGTCTCGGCGACCGGCTGCAGGGTGCCGACCTCGTGGTTGGCGGACTGCAGGACGGCCAGCGCGGTGTCCGGCCGCAGCGCGGCGGCGAACTCGGCGGCGTCGACGCGGCCGTGACGGTCGACCGGGACGGCAGTGGCGCTGCCGCCGTCGGCCTCCCAGCGTTCGGCGGTGTGCAGCACGGCGGAGTGCTCGACCGCGGAGTGCACCAGGTGGGCGCCGCGACGGCGGTTGCCGCGCAGGGTCCCGAGGATGCCCAACTGGACGGCCTGGGTGCCGGATGCGGTGAAGACGATCTCGTCGGCCCGGGCGCCGAGGACCTCGGCGACGGTCTCCCGGGCGGCGTCGAGCAGCATGCGGGCCTGCCGGCCGGAGCGGTGCAGCCGGGCCGGATCGGCCCAGCCTTCGTCGAGGGCGGCGAGCAGCGCCTGCCGGGCGACGGGGTGCGGCGGAGCGGTGGAAGCGGCGTCGAAGTAGGGCACGGGGCCACCGTAGACGACGCCCCATACGGGGGGATTCCTCCCGGCTTCCGAGGGAGTCGACGGCCCGTCACCCGCGTGTCGCAGTGCGGTCGCCCGTTCGGTCGTGGGAGGCTCAGAAGTCCGCCATGACCTGCGACTCCGTCCGCCCTTCCGGGGCGCTTCACCCCTCGGGGGCTGATCGGGTAGCCGGGCGGCGCGTTAGCGGGGGCTGCCCGTGAGTGCCGCATAAGGATGGAGTAGCGTTTGGCCCGCATAAGCATTCAAACCGTGCCCGTGGCCGGACCGCCGGGGAGACCAGACAAGGACTCCTGAGGGTGGTGCGTTCGCGGGCGAGACTTCGGGAAGGCGCTACGTGAGTCCCAACGGCTCCGACCGCTCGCCGCGGCGCACGATGCGGCGGAAGCTGCCTCAGGCGCTGGCACTGGGCCTCGTCATCGCGACCGCCACCGGCTGCTCGGCCAACGACCTGCCCAGGCTTGGCCTCCCCAGTCCCGTCACCAAGGAAGGCCCGCTGGTCCTTCACATGTGGCAGGGCTCGTGGATCGCGGCTCTGGTTGTTGGTGCATTGATGTGGGGTCTGATCCTCTGGAGCGTGATCTTCCACCGGCGCAGCCGCACCAAGGTGGAGGTCCCTGCTCAGACCCGGTACAACGTGCCCATCGAGGCGCTGTACACCGCGGTCCCCCTCGTCATCGTCTCGGTGCTGTTCTACTTCGTCGCGCGCGACGAGTCCACCCTGACGAAGGTCTCCGAGAAGCCCCAGCACACCATCAACGTGGTGGGCTTCCAGTGGAGTTGGGCGTTCAACTACGAGAACAGCGAGATCCCTGACCCGTCGAGCACCACGGCGGCGTACGAGGTCGGCAGCACCAAGGAGGCTCCGACCCTCTACCTGCCGATCAACGAGTCGGTGAAGTTCAAGCTGACCTCCAACGACGTCATCCACGACTTCTGGCCCGTCAACTTCTTGATGAAGATGGACGTCGTCCCGGGTGTGGTCAACGAGTTCGAGGTGACCCCGACGGCGTACGGCACCTACCGCGGCAAGTGCGCCGAGCTCTGTGGTGTCGACCACTCGCGGATGCTCTTCAACGTGAAGGTCGTCTCGCACGACGCGTACGAGGCGCACCTGAAGGAACTCCGCGACAAGGGCCAGGCCGGCGCGGTTCCCGCAGGCATCCTCCCCACGGGAAGTAGTGAAGTGAAGTGACCATCCTCAACGAGCCCGCCGCGGCAGCTGGGGGAGCCGGGGCAGTCACCTCGGGGACTCCGCGTGTGCGCAAGCCGGGCAACACGATCATCAAGTGGCTCACCACCACTGACCACAAGACGATCGGCAGCCTGTACCTGCTGACCTCGTTCGCGTTCTTCCTGATCGGTGGCGTGCTCGCCCTGATCATGCGCGCCGAGCTCGCCCGGCCGGGTACCCAGATCCTGTCGAACGAGCAGTTCAACCAGGCGTTCACCATGCATGGCACGATCATGCTGCTGATGTTCGCCACCCCGCTGTTCTCGGGCTTCGCCAACTGGATCATGCCGCTCCAGATCGGTGCCCCCGACGTCGCGTTCCCGCGTCTGAACATGTTCGCCTACTGGCTGTACCTGTTCGGCTCGATCATCGCGGTGGCGGGCTTCCTGACCCCGCAGGGTGCCGCCGACTTCGGCTGGTTCGCCTACTCGCCGCTGTCGGACGCCGTCCGCTCGCCGGGCATCGGCGCCGACATGTGGATCATGGGCCTGGCCTTCTCCGGCTTCGGCACCATCCTCGGTGCGGTCAACTTCATCACCACCATCATCTGCATGCGCGCCCCCGGCATGACGATGTTCCGGATGTCGATCTTCGTCTGGAACACCCTGCTGACCGCCGTGCTGATCCTGCTGGCCTTCCCGGTGCTGGCCGCCGCGCTGTTCGCCCTGGAGGCGGACCGCAAGTTCGGGGCACATGTCTTCGACCCGACCAACGGTGGCGCCATGCTGTGGCAGCACCTGTTCTGGTTCTTCGGTCACCCCGAGGTCTACATCATCGCGCTGCCGTTCTTCGGCATCGTCTCGGAGATCATTCCGGTCTTCAGCCGCAAGCCGATGTTCGGCTACTCCGGCCTGATCGCCGCGACCATCGCCATCGCCGGCCTCTCGGTGACGGTGTGGGCGCACCACATGTACGTGACCGGCCAGGTTCTGCTGCCGTTCTTCTCGTTCATGACCTTCCTGATCGCGGTCCCGACCGGTGTGAAGTTCTTCAACTGGGTCGGCACCATGTGGAAGGGCTCGCTGAGCTTCGAGACCCCGATGCTCTGGACGGTCGGCTTCCTGGTCACCTTCCTGTTCGGTGGTCTGACGGGTGTGCTGCTCGCCTCCCCGCCGATCGACTTCCACGTCTCGGACTCGTACTTCGTCGTCGCGCACTTCCACTACGTGGTGTTCGGCACCGTCGTCTTCGCGATGTTCGCCGGCTTCCACTTCTGGTGGCCGAAGATGACCGGCAAGATGCTGGACGAGCGCCTCGGCAAGATCACCTTCTGGACGCTGTTCTTCGGCTTCCACACCACCTTCCTGGTCCAGCACTGGCTCGGCGCGGAGGGCATGCCCCGCCGCTACGCCGACTACCTGGCCTCGGACGGCTTCACCACGCTGAACACGGTGTCGACCATCGGCTCGTTCCTGCTGGGCCTGTCGATGCTGCCGTTCCTCTACAACGTGTGGAAGACCGCCAAGTACGGCGAGAAGGTCACCACCGACGACCCGTGGGGCTACGGCCGTTCGCTGGAGTGGGCGACCTCCTGCCCGCCGCCGCGGCACAACTTCACCACGCTGCCGCGTGTCCGCTCGGAATCCCCGGCGTTCGACCTGCACCACCCGGAGATCGCCGCGCTGGACTACCTGGAGAACCACGGCGAGACGGCGAAGCACTTCGAGGGTGTCACGCCCGCGCAGTACGACCGCCCGTCCCTGGGCAAGGGCAAGGAGAGTGACGCCCGATGAAGGAACAGGGAAAGATCTTCGCGGGTCTGGCCGTCTTCACGCTGGCCATCGCCATCACGTACTTCGTGTGGACGACCAAGTCGGACCACGGCCTGGAGGCCGCCGGTACGACCGCGCTGTTCCTGGCCTTCGGCCTGTGCGCCTTCATCGGCTTCTACCTGGCGTTCACCGCCAAGCGGGTGGACACCGGTGCGGGTGACAACCCCGAGGCCGAGGTCTCGGACGACGCCGGCGAGCTGGGCTTCTTCGCCCCGCACAGCTGGCAGCCGCTCTCCCTGGCCCTCGGTGGCGCGCTGGCCTTCCTGGGCGTCATCTTCGGCTGGTGGCTGCTGTTCTGGTCGATCCCGGTCATCCTGATCGGCCTGTTCGGCTGGGTCTTCGAGTTCTACCGCGGCGAGAACCAGAACCAGTAAGGGTTCCGGATCGAGCAAGCCGTACGGCGGGGGGGGGGGGGGGGGGGGGGGGGGGGGGCGGGGCCGGGCGGGGGGGGGGGGGGGGGGGCGCCGGGGGGGGGGGGCGGGGGGGGGGGGGGGGGGGGGGGGGGGGGCCCGGCCCCCCCGGCGCCCGGCTCGCCCAGGAGGCCGCCGCGGCCGGCGCCCGGGTGCTGGACTGGCCGGCCG